>JBCBZD010000026.1:0-3695 GCA_039815485.1 Pseudomonadota bacterium
ATCATGGCGCATCGTCACTTACAATACGTGGAAGTGCGATGGACTATACCGTGATCGTTTAGAGTGGATGGCACAGGGGCTGAGCGCCCTTGCGCCCGATATTGTATGTTTGCAAGAGGCCTTTGAGTGTCTTGAGGCAAATGTCGATACTGTAGCGACACTCGCCAAACGCCTCGGCTTGCGCGTGCATGTGCTTCGGTCGCGAGAAAAGATCAGATCTTTTCAAGGCAAAGAGCATCGGTCATGGTCCAACCTTGCCATCCTATCGAATGCCACCCTGAAAGAGCGGCGAGATGTAAAGCTCGTATCGCAAGCTTTAGACCCGGATCGTTGGGCGCTCCGTCTCAATTTGGATTTTGACCCAGGTGTTTCGGTAAGCGTGGTCAATACTCACTTCACGCATATTCGTGGCACATCAGGGATACTTGGCCGGCGAGCTCAGGCTAGGCAACTTGCCGATCGCCTTCGCGGTGAAACAGATCCAATCATATTTTGCGGCGATCTCAATGCGGTTTGGGATTCTGAGGACTTAGAAGCGCTGGTTGAGCTTGATTGGGCAGAGCCGATGGAAGAGGATCCAGGCGGCACGTTCATCGGCGAGCGCGTCGGCGCGATTCCAGACCCGCGGCGCATTGATCACATACAGGTCAAGTCGGGCAAACATCTAAAGGCCAAGCTAAAGAGGCGGTTTCCTGCTCTCCTTTCACCTTGTGGCCCGCATGGCGAGTATCCGAGCGATCATGCTGCGCTGGTCGCTGACATATCGGTGGAGGCCGCGTGATGGCAGACGGAACAGGCATCGCAACCAACCTGCAAAATCGCGCTACGCGAAAACGCCCGGTGAACTGGCGCGAAGTGATCGGACTGTGCGCACATTATTGGGGGCAGCAAAAGGCGCTGCTGGGCACGGTTCTGGGTGTGATTGTGATTCAGATATTGATCGACCTCACCATTCCGATCAGTTCTGGCTTGCTTGTGGACCGCGTGATTGCCGCGCTGAATGAGACAGCAACCTTTGGACCTGCCTATCAGGCTCTGTTTTTGTTGTCGGGCGCGACGGTTGCCTTTCATCTGTTTCGTTGGATCCGGTTTCATCTGCTGCATCAGTTTTTGACCAAATCCATGGATCACTTGCTGCGCGATGGCTTCGGTCAGGTTCAGCGGTTCTCGGCGGATTGGCATGCCACGACATTTGCGGGCGCGACCGTTCGCAAGCTCACGCGTGGAAAATGGGCGTTCGATTCTATGACGACCATTTTGTGGAACAATTTCTTCCCCATCTTCCTGAGCATTGTCGGGCTGACCGCCCTCATCGCTTATCGGTTTCCCCTGATCGGCCTGATGTTCGCGGCCGTCGTTGTTTTCTATACGATTACGGCCGCGATCATCGCGACGTATTATGTGCGCCCCATGAACATCAAGGCGGCGACATCGGACAGCGCGATCGGCGCATCGATGGCCGACACGATCATGAACAATCCAGCGGTCAGCGCATTTGGTGCAGCGGACCGTGAGGATCAAAGGTTCTTTGGTCTGACAGAGCGTTGGCGTGACTTTTGCCGGATCGCCTGGAACCGCGGCGCCGATATGTTCTTCATTCAGAAGATCATCTGGGCCGTGCTTCAGTTTTTTATGGTGCTTGCCTTTGTTGAGATGGTGCGATCCGGACGCGCAACCCCCGGCGATGTCACCTTCATTCTGACGGCGAACATTTTGGTCGGTTCCTATCTCCGCGCGATTGGCGATCACATTCGGATGCTGCAGCAAAGCTTTAGCGAGATCGCAGATATCGTCGATATCGTTCAGAGCCCGCTTCAGATTGCCGATATTTCAGGCGCTCAGCCGCTCAAGGCCGATTTGGGACGGATCGAGTTTGAAAGAGTCAGCTTTGGCTATGAAGATGGCGCTTCTCAGCTTTATCAAGACTTTTCTTTGACGATTGCTGCGGGTGAGGTCGTTGGCTTGGTTGGGCCATCTGGCTCTGGAAAATCGACTTTTGTGAAACTGATCCAGCGTCTTTACGATGTTAATGGCGGAGCAATCCGGATTGATGGCAGTGACATCTCGCAAGTCGCGCAAGCGTCCCTGCGCCAGTCGATTGCTCTGGTGCCGCAGGACCCTCACCTGTTTCACCGATCGCTTGCGGAAAACATCGCCTATGCGCGCCCAGATGCGACGCGCGAAGAAATCAAGGAAGCGGCGCGCCGAGCCTATGCGGATGAATTCATCGACGCGCTGCCTTTGGGCTACGAGACTTTGGTCGGCGAGCGGGGGGTTAAACTCTCTGGCGGTGAACGCCAGCGCGTTGCCATCGCTCGCGCTTTCTTGGCCGATGCGCCAATTGTGATTTTTGACGAGGCAACCTCTAACCTCGACACAATCACTGAGCATCACATTCAAGATGCGATGGCAGAGCTTATGAAAGGGCGCACAACGATTATCATTGCGCACCGGCTCTCTACGGTTCGCGACGTAGATCGTATTTTGGTTTTCGACAAAGGCAGCATTGTTGAGCAAGGCGATCATCAGTCGCTGATAAAGATAACCGGTGGTCGCTATCGCGCGCTGTACCAATTGCAGCAAGATGGAGCATCGACCGAGCGATGAGCGCCGAGCCCCAAATTGCAGCATCAAAGCGCGGACCTTTGCGACCTTATCCCAGGCTGAAAACCAGCGCTTGGGATATGTTTGCATTGCTGGGCCAATATTGGATGCGCCGACCAGTCAACTTTGGCCTGTCTATGTTGATCATTGTCGGCATGGTGGCGGCGGATATCGCGATGCCAATGGCAGCGGGCGCGATGGTCGACCGGATTGTTGAAGCCATTGTCGGTGATGGCGATATGTCATCGGCCCATATGGCCCTGTTGATTTTTGCGGCGGCGGGTGTCTTCGGATTTACTCTGCGCTGGATTCACTCGCGGGTCTGGAACCGAATGGCCGCAGCCAACATGCGTGAGCTTTTGGCTGACACATTCGAACGGGTTCAGCGGTTTTCGTCGGACTGGCACGCTAATACGTTTGCAGGGGCTACGGTGCGAAAGATCACCCGAGGCAAATGGGCTTATGACGGAATATCCGACATATTCTGGATCCACTTCCTGCAGCTCGGATTAGTGGTCAGCGGGATCACACTGATCATGTTGTTGCGGTTTCCGATTGTTGGGATCCTCTTCCTGGTCACTGTTTTGATCTACATTTCAATCTCCACCTGGCTCGCGATCAAATATGTCCGTCCAGCGAACGTGAAGTCCGCTGAAGCTGACAGTGCGATCGGTGCCTCGATTGCCGATAGCATCACTAACAACGCTGCAGTCAAAGCGTTTGGCGCAGAGCACCGGGAAGACAGTCGTTTTCGCGGCGTAGTGGGACGGTGGTCGGGACTTGCCGAAATTTCCTGGAATAAAGGGCAAGATCTTGCAGCCATTCAGCAATTGCTCTGGATCGGGCTCCAGCTCTCAACCATTTTTGTATTGATCGAACTTGCCAAAGCGGGGCAAGCGAGCCCGGGCGACGTGACGTTTGTGTTGACGGTCAACTTCATGCTGGGCGGCCGTTTGCGTCAGGTTGGCGATCACATCCGACAATTGCAGCGCACCACGAGTGAATTTGCCGATGTCGTCGATTTTCACAAGCGCCCCCCTCAAGTCAAAGACTTGGACAAAGCACCCGATATCCAACCCGCTGGCGGCCGG
>JBCBZD010000009.1:0-141023 GCA_039815485.1 Pseudomonadota bacterium
GCCGAAGCCGAAGGAGAGGTGGTTGCGCGCTTGCTCCCGGTCGATGATCAGTCTGTTCGGGTCTTCCTTCCAGAACCGCTCATCGCGGTTTCCAGACACATACCACATCGCGATCTGGTCCCCCTTCTTGATCGTTTTGCCATGCATCTCCACATCTTTAACCGCGGTGCGGCGCATGAAGGCGAGCGGTGTTTGCCAGCGAATAACCTCTGACACCATATTCGGGATCAGGGACGGATCAGCCTTCAGCTTCTCATACTCTTCCGGGAACTTGTTCAGCCCGTAGACGGAAGCCGTCATCGAATTGCGAGTTGTGTCATTGCCGCCGACAATCAGCAGGATGACATTCCCCAGCAATTCTTGCGGGCTCATATTCTTGGTCTTTTCGCCATGCGCGAGAAGGCTGATCAAGTCATTGCGGATCGGATCGGCTTGCTTTTGCTGATACAGGCCCATGAAAGTGGTCAGGCATTCCAGCAATTCTTCTTTCCACTGATCTAAGCCGCCCGGGCAGATGTCAGGGTTCTCACGATTGGTTGAGACATCTGACCAACGTGTCAGCTTGCGGCGATCTTCAAACGGGAAGTCGAAAAGTGTCGCCAGCATCATGGTGGTCAGCTCGATTGAAACCGTATCGACCCAGTCAAATGGCTCACCAACAGGCACGCTGTCGAGTAGCTCCTGAGTCCGCTTGCGGATCAGCGGCTCAAACTCTTTCAGCATGTTTGGTGCGACGGCTGGCTGAACCGTCTTACGCTGTTCAGAATGCTTGGGTTCATCCATCGCGATGAACATGGGCAGCTCAAAATCTTCCAGTGGCTCACCAAGCACAATGCCGCCATGTTCCCAGCTGGATGAAAACCGCTTGTGGTCAATGTCGATTTTCATGATGTCTTCATAGCGCGTCACAGACCAGAACGGGCCAGCAAAGCTGTCCGCCGTCCAGTGCAGCGGATCCTCGTCGCGCATGCGGTCAAAACGTTCCCAATATGCGCCCTGACGCCAGATCTCCGGATCCAGAATACTCAGGTCATCAATACTAACGCTGCTCGCATCCGGAACGGGCGCTCCGAATTCCAGATAGCCTTCATGCAAGGGCTCGCGTTTGGTAATGTGAGGGCGCTCAAGGCCGTGAGAAATCGTGTGTAGTGTATCTGCCAATATTGCCTCCATTGCACTCGGTCTGCAGGCCGAGATTTCGCGTTACAGAAGAAATAGCACAGACAGAATAAAAAAACCATGACGCATGCGTCATTTTTTTGATCTAGGTCGCGTAGCGTTCCGAATTGGCTTTCAACAGTGACGCTTTCAGCGCCTTGAACAGCGATTTGCGTTCAGCCGGGGTGAGAAACCGGCCAATCACCCAGGCCGATCCGCCATAAGATAATTTCAGCTCACTCGGGCGACGGTCCGGATAGTCGAGGTCGATAGAGACAAAGGCGGTTGGCAGATCGACTTTGCGCAGCTTTTGTCCTGGCTCCTGATGCCGCAAAGCGATCGTTTCAGCGGTGACCCGAACCTGCGTGCTTTGCTTCAGCGATCGGAAATTACGTTTGAACGCGAGCCAGATGATCAGTGCGTCGAGACCGAAAAAGCCGATCACCGGGAAAGCACCCATCGATATAAAGGCGATCCCGGCAATGAAGCTGACCGTGCCGATGATGGACATGACAATCAGAAACGCGCGCGGACTGAGCGACCGGTTCGGGGTCAGCGTTGCGTCGAAATAGACAAGATCATCTGTTGGTTCCATGCCTGCGATATAAGCCGAAGGTATATCCCGTCGACAAGCGCGGCTTTGCGCCGCAAGGGCCGCCTTAGTTGATCTTCAGCAACGCCAGAATGTCTGTGAGGCGGGTCATCACCGTTTCAGTCGGCGGATTGAGATGTTGCGGCCAGGCGCGTCCATTCGGGTTGAACCAGACCCCGTGCAGGCCTGCATTTGCCGCGCCCCAGACATCGGCTTCGGGATTGTCCCCGATATAGAGAGCCTCATTGGGCAGTACGCCTAGTCGTTCAACCGTGCGCCGAAAAATGACTGGGTCCGGCTTTCGCACCCCTTCGGCTTCAGAGATCAGGATCACGTCCATCCGGTCGGTGAGCCCAAGGGCAGAGATCGTGCGCGATTGCAGTCTTGTTTCACCATTGGTGATCAGGCCGCAGAGCAATCCCGACCGGCGCAGATCTGAAAGGACAGTGCTCATGCCCGGTATGGCAAAGGGTTTGGCCGTGCTGTGATCGTAGTAATCGTCCAGCAGGGCGGGTGCGGCTTCTGGATCGCCGCCAAACGTCGATAGCAGCTCCGGATAGACAATCGACTTGTGCGTGCGCCCATTGGCATCGAGTTCCAGAAACCGCGCGCACCAATCGCCGCGCTCAACGGTGCCGAGGTGCGCCTCAAACCGCGTGAACTGGTCGCTAAGGAAGACAGGCAGCGTCCGGCTGCGATCAAACAGGGTCTCGTCGAGGTCGAAGAGGACGGCTTTCACCATGAGAGGCTTTTCGTTCCTGAAGAATAGGCTACATCGCTTGTCCTATGGCGGAAATAAAAACAAAACCCAAGCGCAAACGCGCGCCCAGGACGTTCGGAAAAGAGAAGGCAGCGGTGCTGTATGCGCGCCTTGCCGAAGACCGGCCGGACCCGAAAACCGAGCTCGACTTCGTGAACCCATACACTTTGGTCGTCGCTGTGGCGCTGTCCGCACAAGCTACGGATGTCGGGGTCAACAAAGCCACCAAGGGCCTGTTCGCGGTCGCCAATACGCCGCAACAAATGCTCGATCTCGGGCTGGCAGGCGTTGAGCAACACATCAAGACGATTGGCCTCTGGCGCAACAAAGCCAAGAATGTCATCGCGCTCAGCCAGATGATCCTGGATGATTTTGGTGGCGAAGTGCCGCAAACCCGCGACGAGCTGGTCAAACTGCCCGGCGTCGGCCGCAAGACGGCGAATGTCGTGCTGAACGAGGCGTTTGGTCAGCCCACGATCGCGGTGGATACGCATATTTTCCGCGTCTCCAATCGCACCGGCCTCGCCCCCGGCAAGGACCCTGATCAGGTTGAGGTGAGCCTGGAGCGCACCACGCCGGACGCGTTCAAACAGGGCGCGCATCATTGGCTGATCCTGCACGGGCGTTACACCTGCGTCGCACGTAAGCCAAAATGCTATGTCTGTAACATCCGCGACCTCTGCCGCTTCAAGGACAAAACCCCCGACCCATCGAAAACGTCATCGCTCGGACCGAAGAAGGTTTGAGAATACGACGCTAGCCATAGGGGGCTATAATCACGGCATTGGGTCAGGAGCGGCAGCTGCCTCTAATACTGGATCGCCGGATTGACCTCGACGCGCGGGGTGCGCCGTCCGGTCTTGGACGTGTAGTAGGCGGTCAGTTCCGGACGCTGGGCATCCAGGACGGCTCGATAGAGCGTATCGCGAACGCAGAAGCGCTGCTGGTCGGCTGAGCTTGCCCCATTGAGACGGCAGACGCGGCGAGAGGCATTGCGGATCGAACGATAGAGCGCGGCAATGTCTTCTTCGCTATCGGCTGAAAGCGGGCTGGTACAAATCTCAAAGCGGACAGGGCGCTGGCCGAGATCTGGTACGCGGCGAACACTGCCATTGCAGGCCGCAGTGCGGGCGCGCTGGGTAACAGCAGGGCTGTAGATCTGCGGCCCGTCAACTTCGTCATCGGGTGCGATTGAGGTTGGCAGGCCGCGTCCGAGCAGCGTGACACCGGCGCGGTCGCGGGTTTCGGCTGGTTCAATATCGATGATTTTCAGCTGACGCGCGCTATTGCAGTCTGGATTGGTCTGGCCGACCACTATGCTGCAGGGGGCCGCCTGCGCCGGTTGGGTCAGGGCAGCGAAAGCGCCAAGGGCGAGCAGGCCGGACAGCAGGGTTTTCATGCAGGATTCCTCCAGAATCGTGACCGGATTCTCCGATCTATTCTGGAAGCCTAACATGTTTCGCTTGCAAAACGAGCAGCTTCACCCAAAGCGCGAATTGTCTATTTCAGTGCCCATATGGCGAGAGCGCCCAGCAAGATCAGAAATCCCATCCAGCCCCACCAGGGCACAGCGGGCTTTGGCGGCGCAGGGGTCGGCTTGGCTATCAGCGTCTGCTCCAGCGCATCCATGATATCCGGCAAGCGCTTCAGACGATCCGCCACGTCGCGAACATTCGCTGCGATCAGTTTTGCAGCCCCAGCCGGGCCGAATTCCTTGCTGATCCAGTCGCGTACAATCGGTTCAGCAGCCGCCCAGATATCGTGGTTTGGGTCGATCGTTCGGGCAACGCCTTCAACCTGAACCATGGTCTTTTGCAGGAGGATGAGTTCTGGGCGCAAACGCATGCCGAACGTGTGGGTGAAGTCGAGCAATTGCAGCAGCAATCGCCCCATCGAAACCTCACTGGCCGACTTGCCATGGATCGGCTCACCGACAGAGCGGAGCGCCTGGGCAAAGTCGCCGACGCTTTTGTCTGGTGGAACATAACCTGCTTCGAAATGCACTTCTGCGATACGGTGATAATCCCGGCGGAGAAAGCCCCAGAGGATTTCTGCAAGGAACCGGCGCTCATTCATCCCGATGCGGCCAATCAGGCCAAAATCGACCAGCGTCAGCTCACCGTTTGGCGTCAGGATCATATTGCCTTCATGCATGTCAGCATGAAAGACGCCAAAGCCGATCGCATGATTGAGAAAGCCTTGCGTCACTTTGTTGGCGAGCGCTTTGCGATCAAGCCCGGGTTGGTCTGCCGCAGATGGATCAGTCAGCGGCGTGCCGTCGACCCAGTCCGTCGTCAGAATGCGCTTGCTTGAGCGGCTCCAGTCGACCGCGGGAATGGCGAAATAGGTGGCGGCTTCGTCGAGTTTTCGCAGCTCATCAGCGCCGCCTGCCTCCAGCCGAAGATCGAGTTCTTTTTCCATGCTCGCGCCGACAGTTTCGGTAAAGGCGACCGGTTCTAGTCTGCGGCTTTCAATAGAGACGCGCTCAACGGTTCGGGCGGCGCGTTTGATGGCGCGCAACTCCCGCGCGATCAGGAGTTCCACGCCGGGCCGCAAAATTTTGACAGCTCGGGCGCCTTCATCAGTCTGGAGTTTATGAACCTGCGCCAGTGAAGCGGCTGCGATCGGCTCGGAAAGTTCCGGGAAGAGTGCTTCATGTTCGTCCGGGAAGTCCTCAGCCAGAGCCTTGCGGGCGGCTTGCATCGGGAAGGGCGGCAGCTTGTCCTTGAGGCGGGAAAGATCGGTTGTCGTTTCAACCCCGAACACATCCGGGCGAGTCGCGAGGAACTGGCCGAGCTTGATGTAAGCCGGGCCAAGCCGTTCCAGCGCCGTCGCCAGTCGCTCACCGGGTCTGCCTTTCGCGCCGCCGCCAAACAGGCGCAGCGTTTTGCCAGCGAGCTTTGCGGGTAGAGGAAGACGGGCGTGATACTCGCCGGGCAAGATCACATCATGCCGGGCAAGCGCAGTGCCAACGCGGAGCAAGCGGGCATAATCGGCAAGGGCCTTGAACATGGCCTAAACAGCCCACCCAAAGTGTAAAGCGGCAATGCCACCGGAGAAGTTTGTGATGCTCACATTCGAAAACCCGGCGCTTTCAATCTCGGCCTTGAAGACATCCTGTTTGGGAAACTGACGTATGCTCTCGATCAGGTATTGGTAACTGTCCCGGTCTCCCGTCACCATCGCGCCCATCGGCGGTATGACGTTGAAACTATACGTGTCATAGGCTTGCTGCAGAAGCGGTGCCGTCATGTGACTGAACTCAAGAATTGCAAGACGTCCGCCGGGTTTCAGAACACGCCGGAAGTCTCTCAAGCCTGCAACGCGATCCGCAAAATTGCGGATACCAAAACTGACAGTTACGGCATCAAAACTGCGGTCTGGGTAGGGCAGTTTTGAGCCGTCTGCGCAAACCCAGTCGAGCCGGTCGCCCCATTCTGCAGTGTCGCCCCGCGCTTTTCCGGCCTCGAGCATCGCGTCATTAATATCACAGACGACCGCAGTCGCTTGGCGTGGATCGCCCCGGCGTTTGCCCGCTGCATCGGCGCGTTTCAGAAAGCCGCGCGCGAGCTCGCCCGTACCGCCTGCAACATCGAGATGACGCTCGCCTGGCTGCGGGTTCAGGCGGGTCATCGTGTCATGCTTCCACAAGCGATGAATGCCCAAGGACATGAAGTCATTCATCAGGTCGTATTTGCTGGCGACAGAGTCAAACACGCCTTTCACCCGGTCTACCTTTTCATCAGGTGTCACGGTCTCATAGCCGAAGGAGACGGTTTTCTCGGGTGTAGTTTGGCTCATCTGGCTGGTCTACTCTGCCTTTTTGAAAAGTGCCATAGACGCCGCGGTCGCAGGTTGAGTGGTCATCGCCCTAATTCGCCCGCAATTTGTGTGTTGAGTTTCGCACATGGCAGTTTGGACGCAGACCCGCCGGCTGTTTCAGGCCTTGAACGCTGATGCCCGGCATTGGCAAATACTCGCTTTGTCTGCCCTTTTCTCAATCTCATTTATGACCAGCGATTTTGGAGCCAAGCCGAAGCACCTGCTCGCGGCTGTGCTTGGCGCTATGATCGCTCAGGCGGCGGGCACGCTCCTGGTGAATGCGCGCCGGGCGAAAGCCAGCCGAAATGCGGACAAAGGCGGGCATTGGCGAGGATCGCGACTATCTGGCGGTGTTGCCATGATGGCTGACTTTCAATGGAAGTCTGCCTTGATCACATCACTCTCGCTCTCCATTCTCCTACGCGCAAATTCAGCCTGGTTCTGGCTGGCTGCCGGGTTGATTGGCGTAAGCGCAAAATTCCTGATCCAGTATCGCGGCAAACATATTTTCAATCCGGCCTGTATTGGCATTGTAACAATCAGCCTGCTCGCCGGCAGTGCGGCCTGGGTCAGTCCCGGGCAATGGGGCCAGGCCCCAATCTTTGCAGCCTTTGCTATCGGGTTTGCCGCTCTGGTGCTGTCATCAGCTAAACGGCTCGATATCGCACTTGGCTTCCTTGGCTTCTTCGCGCTGATGCTGATCGGAAGGGCGCTCTATCTGGGCGATCCGATGACGATCCCGATGCATCAGATGCAATCCGGGGCGCTGCTTGTCTTCGCCTTTTTCATGATTACTGACCCGCGCTCGACACCTGATCACTGGATCGGCCGCCTCATCTTTGCGTTTGCGGTTGCAGCTTTCGCGGCCTGGCTGAGCTGGGAGTATCATCTGCGCGGCAGCATGCTCTATGCGCTGGCGGGGCTTGCACTACTCACTCCCGTTCTGGACCGGATCATTCCGGCCGAGCGGTTTCAATGGATTTCCAGAAAGGGACATGGAAATGAAACTGAAAAAACTGGCAGCAGCGTGCGCGCTCGGCCTTACATCGTTCGCGTTTAGCGCGCCCGCGGCTTCCGCCTTTTGCGGCTTTTATGTCGCCAAGGCTGATACAGACCTCTTCAATGATGCTTCCAAAGTCGTTCTGGTGCGTGATGAAGAGCGCACAGTGATCACGATGGCGAGCGACTATCGCGGTGAGGCCAGCGAATTCGCCATGGTCGTCCCGGTTGTCGACATCCCGGAACGCGAACAGATCAATGTCGCGAACCCGGCTCTGGTGGATCATCTTGATGAGTACACAGCGCCGCGCCTGGTTGAGTATTATGATGACAATCCCTGTGATCGGATGATGTATCGCAAAGACATCGTGATGATGTCCGGATCGCCGGCGCCTATGGTTATGGAATTGGCGCCCGAAGCCGAAGCGCTCGGCGTGACCATCGAAGCGGAATACGAAGTCGGCGAATATGACATTCTCATCCTTTCTGCTGAGGAGTCTGACGGCCTGATCACCTGGCTGAACGGCAATGGATACCGCATTCCGGATGGCGCTGAAGACGTCGTCGGGGCTTACCTGAACCGCGGGATGAAGTTCTTTGTTGCGAAAGTGAACCTAGAACGCCATTCCGGGTCCAGCATGCTGCGCCCCATTCAGGTCGCCTATGAAGACGAAGATTTCATGCTGCCGATCCGGCTCGGCACGGTGAATGCGGAGGGCAAGCAAGAGCTGTTCGTCTTCGCCATCACCCGAGACGGCCGGGTTGAAACTACCAACTATAAGACGGTCAAACTCCCCTCCAACATGGATGTTCCGATCTATGTGAAGGACGAGTTCGGCGAGTTCTATAAAGCCATGTTCGCGCATCAGACTGAGAAGCAAAACGGCAAAGCCGTGTTCATGGAATATGCCTGGGACATGTCCTGGTGTGACCCGTGCGCGGCCAATCCATTGTCACGATCTGAACTGCGCGAGCTGGGTGTCATGTGGCTCGATGAGGGCGACCAAGGCGATATCGAGCCCATGCGCCCAGGGTTTGGCCCGCAACCTGTCGACGCGTTCGTGACGCGCCTGCACGTCCGCTATGACGGGCAGTCCTTCCCGGAAGATCTAAACTTTCAGGTGACCGGCGACCGCGAAAACTATCAGGGCCGGTATGTCCTGCGTCATCCGTGGCGCGGTGATTATGGTCAGTGCGAAGAAGCTGGCATCTATGCGGAAGGGCTGGTCGAGCGCTGGGATGCTGAAGCGAAAGAACTTGCCAAGCTGACCGGTTGGGATCTGGAAGATATCCAGCAGAAAATGGCGGATGGTGGTTACTCAGCGGCATCAATCGATATTGATCTGCCTGAGAAATCGAACGGGTCGTGGTGGTCGCGGCTCTGGGGCAATGGCTAAAAACCGCGATTGGTAAATGAAACCTTTCCAGATCTGGCAAGTATCTTGCTGATCTGGAAAGTATGACCTGGAAACCTTCCTGTTTAACGCGCCAGTCGCTCAGATCGCTCGCTGATCAAGAAAGCGGTGCAACAGCTATTGAATATGCCCTTATCATGGCTCTGGTCGCGATGGGACTGATCAGTGGCCTGACCCAGATCGCCAATCATTCTGGCAAGAATATGGGATGTATCGAACAGGCCGTCCTCGAAGAAGATGCGACGGAATTCTGCAGCAATCGCGGCGCTGACTAGCGCTGGCAGGTGCTACAGAAAAAGGTGGAGCGACCGGACTGGACAATCCGCTGTATCGGTGTGCCGCATGTTTCGCACGGCTCATCTTCCCGGTCATAGACGCTGAATTGTTTCTGAAAATAGCCAAGCTCCCCGCTGGCGCTGGTAAAGTCCGATATGCTTGAGCCGCCTGCTGCGATGGCTTCGGCAATCACTTGGTTAATCGCTGGTGCAAGGCGCTGGCTTCGCTGACCCCTCACAGAGCTGGCTTTGCGACGCGGGCTGATGCCGGCTCTGAACAGGGCCTCACAGACATAGATATTACCGAGACCGGCAATCATGCTCTGATCTAGAAGCGCGGCCTTGATCGGTGCGGCCTTGTCTTTAAAGGCGTCATTCAGATAGGCGGCATTGAAGTGGTTGGAGAGCGGTTCCGGTCCGAGATCCTTGACCCTTGGATAGGCTTCAATCTCCTCCATTGGCCAGAGCTCCATAAACCCAAACCGTCGCGGATCATTATAGGTGACAGTCGCGCCGCCCGCCATGTGAAAGACGACATGATCATGCGCCGGGTTGGTCCCGGGATCATGGTGAAACTCTGCTGTGGCGGCGTTGTCCACGGTGAAGCGTCCAGACATGCCAAGATGCATGATCAGCGCCTCGCCGGTTGAGAGTTCTGTCACCAGAAACTTTGCGCGGCGCCCCATTCGGACAATTTCTGCGCCTTCGACGCGGGCCTTGAACCGCTCTGGAAACGGAAACCGCAAGTCCGCACGGTTGACCTCCAACCGCTCGATCACACGGCCTTCCATAGCGGGCGAGAGGCCGCGCCGGACAGTTTCAACTTCGGGGAGTTCAGGCATGGCTTCGACCTATTGATCTTCCTTTGTGGGTGCAAGGGCTGGTTTTCAGCCGGCTCGGTCGGGTGCTGAGGCGAGGCTTTGGACGTCCACATTCTCGCGCACCTGATGCGCGACCATCCATCTTTCTAAGACGTCTCGATGAATGCAGTGTTCTGGAGGCCGGACGAACCGGCAACTCAAGATGTAAGACGACTTTTCACTTGTGACGATGAGGATCCAGAAAATGCCGACTCTTTACGGCGCAAAAGCTTTTGGCGCGGCTCTATCTTTAGTTTTGATGACGGCCTGTGCAACCGTAGCGACCGCTGACGATTCAACCCATTCGCCTGAATACTCTTGGACCAAGTATTCCTATGAACCGTATCCATTTCCGTATTACGTCGAGGACACATCCCGTTATCCTGAGGGCCAGGCACCGCAAGAAGCTGTAAATCGACACGGCGAGGTCGAATATATTGGAGATGGTGTGTTTGGTGCTCACTGGTTTGTTGATGTCGAAGGCGCAACTTGGCATTTCGTGACAGCTGGTGATCCGTCAAAGGAGCCTGTACTGTTCATCCACGGCTATCCAGACACCTGGTATGCTTATCACAAAGTTATGGCGGACCTGGCCGATGACTTCTATGTCATCGCCGTTGATACGCTAGGCTATGGCCAGTCCGATAAAGGTGCGGAAATTGATGTGAGCTACGCGGCGGTGGCGGGCAGTTTGGTCAAACTCCTTGGACGCATCGGTATCGACGACTTCAATCTGATCGCCCACGATCGTGGCAGCGTCATCAGTGATCACCTGATTGCAACTGACGGGATCAGCGACCGTATCAACGCGTTTCTGCGCATGCAGCAGTCCTTTGATCAGCCGCATGGATTGCCGCGTCCACCGCACGCCCAGATGGCGACGCCGCAGTTTCATAGTGCAGAAAACATGATCCGAAACATGTATGCGGGCAACTATGTCTCTGTTCACATGCCAGAGGACGAATTGGCGAGGTTGGAGTGGGAGTGGGGGTTTGAGGGTACGGCAGAAGCTTCAGCTCGTACCTTTCAGGGCACGAGCTTTGACAAGGAACTGGAATTCAGGATGGCAAACACGTTTCCAAAAATGACCATGCCGGTTCTGATTTTGCAGGGGACGCGGGACCCGGGCCAGCATGCCGAAGAATATTTTCAGTCTGCAGATGTGATCCCGAATGGCCGCGTCGTATTGGTTGACACCAATCACTTCATACACACCGAGGACCCAAAGCTTGTGGCAACTCTGGCGCGGGACCTGTTTACGTATAAGAACAGGAATCGACCGGATAAAGTATCAACTTATCCCGTCGACTTCCTTTATCCGGTGAAAGAGTAAGACGACTTGTCTACGCACGACTTTTAGGCCTGAACGAGGCCTAAACGGTGACAACCACTTTGCCGAGGGCTTTGCGGTCGATCAGGTATTGGATCGCCTCGCCGCCGCGTTCCAGTGGAAAGGTCTCGCTGACATGCGGCTTGATCTTGCCTTCAGCATACATCTGGAACATCTCGCTGAGATTCTGCTGGTTCGCGGCTGGATCGCGCGCCACCGCGGCCCCCCAGAAGACGCCGCGAATATCGCAGGACTTGAGCAGCGTGAGGTTTAGCGGGATTTTCGGAATGCCAGCCGGGAAACCGATGACGAGAAACCGGCCTTCCCAGTTCATCGCGCGGATTGCTGGCTCTGCATAGGAACCGCCGACCCCGTCATAAATGATATCAACCCCGCCGCCGCCAAGCTCCTTGATCTGATTGGACAGTTCTTTTTGCTGACCGCGATCCAGCTCGCCTGTTGGGTAGACAAGGCCTTTGTCAGCGCCTTTGGAGAGGCAGAAATCAACCTTCGCCTGCGTTGAGCAAGCTGCAATGACTTCGAGCCCCATGGCTTTGCCCAGCTCAACCGCCGCGATGCCGACGCCGCCCGCCGCCCCGAGAACGAGGAGGCTTTCACCGGGCTTTGGATCGGCGCGATCTTTCAGGGCATAGTAGCTCGTGCCATAGGTCATAACGAATGCGGCGGCGTCATTGAATGGGACAGTGTCCGGGATGGGGATGCAGCGTCCCGCTTCCAGCACCAGTTCCTCACGCATGCCGCCCCAACCGCAAGAGCCAATAACGCGTTGCCCAACCTGCAGATTGGTGACGCCTTCGCCAACAGATTTTACGACGCCAGACACTTCGCCGCCGGGGCTGAAGGGACGTTCGGGTTTGAACTGGTACATGTCCTTGATGATCAGCGTATCCGGGAAATTCACACCGATGGCTTTCACATCGATAACCACCTGACCTTTGCCAGCTTCGGCGCTGTCTACATCCTCCAGAACCAGTGTTTCAGGGCCACCGGGGGCTTTCGAGAGCAGGGCTTTCATGAGCGTTTCCTCTATCAGTCTTTTCAGGTGTTTCGTTGACGATCCCTTGGTAGCCGTGGCAACCGGCGCTGTGAAGGCGTGACGTAGCGGAGTTGAAAGCGTGGAGAAGGTGGTTCTGTTCTGGATCGTATTTGTCGTGATTGCCTTTGCATTCGCGCTGGCGGTGCAGATGCGGATGATGATTGCCGTCGTCCTGCGCCGGGCCTTGAAAGCGTGGAAGCCGGAACTGGAAGATCAGGTTCTTGCCAATGGCGCTGTGATCGCGGCCGCCAGTTCGAACCAAGTGCGTACCGGAGATGAACCGCTTCAGCAAACTGCAACGGCTCACCTGATAGAGACCTACCCCCAACCGTTGAGGCATTTGCGTTTGGCGCGGCGCGTCAGCGTCATCACGCCGGTCATGATTCTGGCCTTGCTTGTGGTTGGCCGGTTTTCACTGGGAGTGATCTGATGAAGGGTTATTTTGCGATCGGCGCTGAAGGCATTTCCAAGCCAATGAACCTTGGCGCTCTGATGCGCACCGCGAATGCATTCGGCGCGAGTTTTGTGTTTTCGGTCAATGCTGAAGACCGCACCAAAATTGCTTATAAGTCCGACACCTCGCGCACGTTCAAATCGGTGCCTTACTATCAGTGGGAGTCGATTGATGAAATGGTGCTGCCCCGTGAGTGTCAGATGGTCGGTGTGGAACTGACAGATGAGGCTGTTGATCTGCCAGAGTTCCGGCATCCGCGCATGGCGGCCTATGTGCTAGGGCCAGAGCGTGGCAACCTGTCGGCTGCGATGCAGGCGCGCTGTGATCATATCATCAAGATCCCAACCAATTTTTGTATCAATGTCAGCCTGGCCGGCGCGCTGGTCATGTATGATCGGGTCCGCAGCATGGGCGGTTGGCGTGATCGCCCCGTAATGCCGGGTGGACCAAAGGGCCCCTAGTTTTGAAGGGAACCCCTGTTAACCGGCGAAAAGCGAAGTTGCAGGTGTGGTGGCCATGACGAAGAGAACGGTTGTCGCGACGCCCATGGCAATCACAGTCAGTGTGCGGGAAATGGTTTGAGAGCCGTTCATCGTTCTTGCCTTCGTGTTCTTCGATCTTGATCGTCATTGTGTGTTGACGACCAGATGGGACTTCACTGCCCACATGAACACTATGGATATGGAATAGGGCTCATGCAGGTCTGGAATGGGGCAAATTTCGGGCCATTAACCTTTTTTGGGCCGTCACCGGGCTCTCAGGTGATGAGGCCGAGTTCCTTGGCTCTGGCGTGGTAGCTGCGTGAGACAGGCACTTCCGTGCCGGATTTCAGAACCAACAGACTGCGTCCATTCTGCCGCTTTTCATCGGCGATACTCGCTTTGGCGATCCACCAGGAACGATGGACCTGAGCGCCCGCTGCGCCTTCCAGTTCGCGCACAGCATCAGCGAGCCGCATCAGGATCAACGCCTCGCCGAGATTTGTATAAACGCGCAGATAGTGATCTTCAGAAGAAATGGCGTGCAGCTCGGCGGTGCGATACTTGACCGGCAGGCGTTCCAGAAAAGCGGCCATTGGCTCCACAGCCTTGCCCGTTTCTGGTGGGGTATCCTCATTGGCAAAGGCGCGGTCGATGAGGTCACTCATGGCCGTGATCGCGATAGAGATAACCAGGATCAGAAAGAACAGGCGCGGAATGGCCTCCAGCGGTACGTAATAGCCCCGCGCAACGGTCACAACGACAATGAAAATCAAAACGGCAACCGTTGCCATAAGGGCGCTGATAGCAAGGCCGACCAGCCTTGGCCCATCCGGAAAAATATATTTGTAAGCCATCACAGCCAGGTTTCCGCCAAGGCCGCCAGCCCCAACCATGCCAAGCCAGTAGAGAAAGGCGGCGGGGTACGACATCGTACCAGCAGCATTGTATGGGTTGATAAATGCCAGAAAGGCCGAAACCGCGACGAACGCGATCAGAGTGCGCCGCATCTTTTGCCATTCAATCGCGATACGCAAAGCGTTTTGCCCCTGTCATCCACGTTTCGTGAGTGACATTGGCCGGAATTCGCGAAGGATTCCACCCCTCTTGCGAAGACGTTGCAGCAAGGCCGGGATGTGCCTGCCATAACGATGTCACAGCCGCTTCACACCGGCTCTGACATAACACTTAACCCGATCAAGGAGATCAATCATGATCCGCAAGATTTCAGCCCTCACCTACCTCAGCGCGCTTCTGCTGGCAGCGCCAGTCGCTCTCGCATCGGAGCTCACCGTTACCGTAGATGGTATTGAGACCGCCGAGGGAACGATTGTGCTCGGTCTGTTTGATGAAGCGACCTACAAGGGCGACGGTGCCATAAATGGGGCGAATATCACGGTCGCAGGTGATACGATCTCGGCCACATTTGAAGGCCTTGCGCCGGGTGAGTACGCTGTGCGCCTGTACCACGACATAAACAGCGACGGTGAGATGAATACCAATCCTTTCGGTATGCCGATTGAGCCCTATGCTTTCTCCAACAATGCCAAAGGCCGCTTTGGTCCTGCAAGCTGGGCCGATGCCAAGTTCACGGTGTCTGCCGACAGCACGGTCCATGCGATCACGATGAACTAGGCCAACAGCGCAGGAGACAAAGCTATGGACATTTCACGACGCACTTTTGTCGGCTCCGGCCTCGCCATGACGGCGGTCGCGGGTGCAGGGTTCAGCCCGGCAATGGCAGGCCCACATGCCGCAAAACCTGACTGGCACCTTGGCTATCGCAATGCGCCGGTGAACGGGTTTGACTCCCGCCCCATGCAGCTTGTCTTCGGGACCCCGCCAAGGGATCTTTCAGGCGCGCTCTATCGCAACGGACCGGCTCAGCTGCAGCATGGTGAAGACTATGCCAGCCACTGGTTTGACGGGGACGGCCTGATCCATCGCATTGCGATCGATGAAGGCCGCGCCGTCCACTCTGGCCGGTTTGTACAGACTCATAAGCGCAAGGCAGAACTGGAGGCTGGGGCCTTCATTGCTCCGGGATTTGGAACACAGGGCGACCCTTCCTTTCCCGTTATGTCGTCTGACGACGTCAATGCCGCCAATACATCCGTCATGATGGTGAATGGTGAACTTCTGGCGCTTTGGGAAGGTGGGTCGGCTTTTTCTCTGGATGCTGAGACGTTGGATACTCATGGACCAAAGGTCTGGCGCGAAGATCTTGCGGGTATGCCTTTCCTTGCCCATCCGAAAGTTGAGCCGAATGGCCGGATCTGGAATCTCGGCATGGGCGGGGCCAATGTCGTGATCTACAAAATTGCAGCGAACGGCATGCTCGAAGATTTCAGTATCGTGAATATTGGCAAGGAAGCCTACATTCACGACTGGGCAATGACCGAGCGCCACCTTGTGATTCTGGTGCAGCCCTGGATCAATACCAGCCCCATTCCACCGTTTATCGACAGCTTTGTCTGGCAACCGGAAGACGGGCTGAAAGTTCTGATCGTCGACAAGGACGATATGACAAAGCAGCGCTGGGCACAGGCACCGGCGCGGGCCTTCTATCATACAGGGTCGGCCTGGGAGGATGCTGACGGCACCATTCGTGTCGACGCAGCACTCTACCGGGAACCCGTACTTGGCGAGGGTGGAGGCACCGCAGAAATTCGCGGTGACTGGCAACCACAAGATGGGTTTGTCACTGACTTTACGCAAATTGTGATCCCGCCTTCGGGGGATGCTTCCCTGATCGAGACGGGGCTGAACGGAGAGTTCCCGCAAGTTAATCCGCGCTATAGTGGCATGTCTCGCAAGCTCACGGCGCTTGCCTCAGGAGCAGCTCCGGACCGACCCGGTGCAACAGCACTATCGGTCCACAATTGGGAAACCGGCGAGACCGATACTTTCGACTTGGGCCGCGACCGCATGGTTGAGGAGTTCCTGTTCGTTCTAAAAGAAGGCGGGCTTCGAGAAGAAGACGCCTGGCTGATCGGGCCTGTTTTGAATCTGAAAGCCAAAGCCCGCGAAATTTGTGTGTTCGACGCTGCCCGTGTCAGTGACGGTCCGGTCTGTATCTGGCGCGCAGATTATACCTGGCCGCTCGGCTTCCATGGCACATGGGCATAAACTGGATGCGTTAGTAAGATTTCTCGCATCACGAGAGTGAATCCTGTTACACCATCGTCGTGCTTCCAAACTAAGGAAGTGCGATTACGGTTTTTTAGCAGGAGAGTTGGGCATGAAGCGACTGACACTGATGGGAGCGGCGCTATTGTCGCTTGGGGCATGTGTGACGGAAAATGGCGGGATCGCGCAGATTTTCACGCCAAAACCTGACTCGGCTGAAGCGGCGCTCGAATACTACTATGATACAATCAATGACAGTGAGTTGCCAACCGCCCCGGCCGGGATGTCTCTGCCGGCTGATGACGCCGTGATCTCTCGCGTCATCCTTGGGTCATGTCTGGATGAAGAGAAAGATACGAGCAAGGCGATGATGAGCATCGCTGCTGAAGACGCTGATCTGTTCCTGATGGTCGGCGACAATGTCTATGGCGACCGTGATGGCCGCGCTTATACCAATAATGACGCAGACCTTATGGAGCTGCGCGAGTCGTTTGCCGATCTTGCGAAACGCGAAGACTTTCAGGCGGTGCGCGCCGCAATGCCGATGATGGTGGCCTGGGATGATCACGATTACGGCGCCAATGATGCGGGCAACGAGTTCCCATTTCGAGGGTTCGCGGAGCGTATTCATGAGGTCTTCTGGGGACTTGCTGACCAAGATGTCGGCTTCTGGCCGGGGACCTATTATGCGCGAACCTTCGGTCCGGAAGGTCAGCGCACACAGGTCATCATGCTCGATACCCGGTTTTTCCGCTCAGGTTTGACGCCAACTGACGATTGGGGCGTAAAGGGTAAGGAACGTTATCTACCCGCTCCGGAAGGTTCCATGCAGGATATGCTGGGCGCGGCGCAGTGGACCTGGTTGGAGAACCAGTTACGTGAGCCAGCCGATTTGCGTCTCATTGCATCATCTATTCAGGTCATGCCAACAGCTCATGGCTGGGAGGCCTGGTCCACGATGCCAGCTGAGCGAGAGCGCCTGTTTGATTCAATTGAACAGGCCGGTGCCACTGGCGTCGTCTTTCTATCCGGTGATCGCCACACTGCCTTCATTTATGAAGAAGATGGTATTCTGCCATACGAAGCAAATGAGCTAACCGCCTCTTCCTTGAATGTCAGTTTCGCGACTGAAAGTACAGAATTCGACACCCGGCAGATCGGTGCTGGCGCGCCGGTTGAGAATTATGGTGTCGTGGAAGTTGACTGGGCGGGCAGGCAACTGTCGCTGCTTATCAAAGACAATTCAGGCGAGACGATCCGGCAGAATGACGTGGCCTTCTCCGACATTGGAATCGACTAGCGATTCAGATACCTGAGTATTTTGATCGAACCCAGCCTCATAAAAGTAGCGGGAATTAGCCCCTGACAACGCTGTCATTTATTGCCGCGCTGTTGTCAGAGGGGATCGCGGTGTTATAAGCGGCGCGATCTTAGCAGGCCTCCCGTGCCTGCACATGCTGGATGAGGCTCAACACATGAACATTCACGAATACCAGGCCAAGGCTGTCCTTAAATCTTATGGGGCGCCGGTCGCCGATGGTGTGCCGATTTTGACGCTCGATGACGTCCAAAAGGCGGTCGACACATTGCCGGGGCCGCTTTGGGTCGTGAAAAGTCAAATCCATGCGGGTGGCCGCGGTAAAGGCAAATTCATTGAAGCGGCTGCTGGCGAAAAGGGCGGCGTACGTCTTGCCTTCTCCAAGGATGAAGTGATGGCGCATGCCGAGGCCATGCTGGGCAATCATCTTGTCACGGCGCAAACCTCTGCCGAGGGTAAACAAGTCAATCGGCTTTACGTCGAAGACGGCGCGGACATTGATCGCGAGCTTTACCTCTCCATGCTGGTTGATCGCGCTTCAGGCCAGATCGCTTTTGTCGCTTCTACCGAAGGCGGCATGGACATTGAGGAAGTCGCGCACGAGACGCCAGAGAAGATCCTGACGCTACCGGTTGATGGCGGTGTCGACGCTGAAGCAGCTGGAAAGCTCTGTGATGCGCTTAAGCTCGAAGGCAAAGCCCGCGCGGACGGCATGGAACTGTTCCCGACACTGTATAAAGCCTTCACCGAAAAAGACATGTCGATGCTGGAGATCAACCCGCTGATCGTCATGGAAAGCGGCGACCTTCGCGTGCTCGATGCGAAAGTCTCTTTCGACGGCAACGCGCTATTCCGTCACCCGGATATTATGGAGCTGCGCGACACCACAGAGGAAGACGAGAAAGAGATCGAAGCCTCTGAGTGGGACCTCGCCTATATTGCGCTCGACGGCACGATTGGATGCATGGTCAACGGCGCTGGCCTTGCCATGGCGACAATGGACATCATCAAGCTGTACGGCGAAGAGCCAGCCAATTTCTGTGATGTCGGCGGCGGCGCAAATGCCGAGAAGGTTGCGGCGGCGTTCAAGATCATCATGAAAGATCCGAACGTGAAAGGTATTCTGGTCAATATCTTTGGCGGGATCATGAAATGCGATGTCATTGCCGAGGGTGTGATCCAGGCGGTCAAGGAAACCAATCTCGCTGTGCCGCTCGTGGTGCGCCTCGAAGGCACGAATGTCGAGAAAGGCAAGGAGATCATCTCGAACTCTGGCCTGAATGTCATCCCGGCGGATGACCTCGACGATGCCGCCCAGAAAATTGTTGCCGCAGTAAAGGCCTAAAGACACATGTCCATCCTAATCGACAAGAACACAAAAGTTATCGTTCAGGGCCTGACGGGTAAAACCGGCTCGTTCCACACCAATCAGGCGCTTGAGTATTACGGCACACAGATGGTGGCCGGAACGCACCCCAAGAAAGCGGGGACAAGCTGGGCCGCCGATAACGGCGCGCAACTGCCAATCTACGCCAATGCAGCTGAAGCAAAAGACGCAACCGGGGCAAACGCTTCTGTGATTTACGTCCCGCCAGCGGGCGCAGCAGCCGCCATCGAAGAGGCGATCGACGCTGAAATCCCGCTGATCATCTGTATCACCGAGGGTGTTCCTGTCCTCGACATGGTTCGTGTGAAAGCCAAGCTTGATAAGTCATCCTCGCGTCTGATCGGTCCGAACTGCCCGGGCGTCTTGACGCCAGAGCAGTGCAAGATTGGCATTATGCCAGGCAAGATTTTCTCCAAAGGCTCAGTTGGCGTTGTCTCTCGCTCCGGGACGCTGACATATGAAGCCGTTTATCAGACGACCGTTGCGGGCCTTGGTCAGACATCTGCGGTCGGTATTGGCGGTGATCCGGTCAAAGGCACAGAGTTCATCGACATGCTGGAAATGTTCCTGGCGGACGATGAAACCGAACAGATTATCATGATTGGTGAGATTGGTGGCTCAGCTGAAGAGGAAGCCGCGCAATTCCTGATCGATGAGGCCAAGAAAGGTCGTAAGAAGCCTATGGTTGGCTTTATTGCGGGGCGGACCGCGCCGAAAGGCCGGACGATGGGCCATGCCGGTGCCATCGTTTCAGGCGGTCAAGGCGATGCTGAGTCCAAGATCGCGGCAATGGAAGAGGCGGGCATTCGTGTGTCACCAAGCCCTGCCCGACTTGGCACGACCATGGTAGAGGTTCTTAAAGGCTAATTCCGCACTATATAGTGTGGTCAATGGCGGCCAGACGAGGCCAGAATGACCCCGACCGGCCGTCCAATAAATCAGGACGGTTACTGATATGGCAGATGATGGTTCCCCGGTAGGCAATGGTCGCAGTGCGGCTAACAATGCCTTGCTCGACACGGCGTTTCTGTATGGCGGAAGCGCGACATGGATCGAACAGATGCAGGCCGCCTACGCACAAGACCCGAATTCGGTTCCTGAAAGCTGGCGCGCTTTCTTTGGCGAGTTGGGCGATGGCAGCGCAGATGCAACACGCAATGCTGACGGGGCAAGCTGGAAGCGGACGGCGTGGCCAAAGCCGGAGAGCGCTGAAGAAACGGCTGCCTTTGATGGCAACTGGACCCTGCTGGAGCCGCAGCTTGAGCAAAAGCTGAAAGCCGCTGCACCCGCAGCGTCAGAGGCGGATATTGCCCGCAGCGTCAAGGATTCCGTGCGCGCGCTGATGATGATCCGCGCTTACCGTATGCGTGGGCATTTACATGCGGAGCTTGATCCATTGGGGATTGAGGACAAAGGGTATCAACCCGAACTTGATCCAAAGAGCTATGGCTTCGAGGCCGGAGATATGGATCGCAAGATCTTTATCGACGGCGTCCTCGGTCTGGATCATGCGACGGTTCGCGAAATCCTCGATATTGTAAATCGCACATATTGTTCGACCCTTGGGATCGAGTTCCAGCACATTTCTGATCCAGAAGAAAAAAGCTGGTTGCAGGAACGGATTGAGGGACCGGACAAGGGCGTCGCCTTCACGCCTGAAGGCAAGAAGGCGATTCTGAGCAAGCTGATCGAAGCTGAGACGTTCGAGCGCTTCCTTCACAAACGCTATCCCGGCACCAAGAGATTTGGACTTGATGGCGGCGAGGCGGCTGTGCCTGCGCTTGAGCAGATTATCAAACGCGGCGGCGCACTCGGTGTGAACGAGATTGTCGTCGGCATGCCGCACCGTGGTCGCCTGAACATGCTCGCGGCCGTGATGGGCAAACCTTATGACCATATTTTCCATGAGTTCATGGGCGGGTCGACGCAAGGCGCAGACGATTTCGGGTCCGGTGATGTGAAGTATCACCTTGGGGCCTCTTCAGACCGTGAGTTTGATGGCAACAAAGTCCACCTGACCATGAATGCCAACCCGTCTCACCTGGAGGCGGTTGATCCGGTGGTGCTGGGCCGCGTTCGCGCTAAACAGGCAATGGAAGCGGTTGAAACGGGCACGCTGGATCGGTCCAAGAAACTGCCGCTCTTGCTGCATGGTGATGCTGCCTTTGCAGGACAGGGTGTCGTGGCGGAGTGTTTTGCGCTGTCTGGCCTGCAGGGCTATCGCACAGGCGGTACGATCCACTTTATCGTTAACAATCAAATCGGCTTCACGACGAGCCCGATGTATTCACGCTCTTCGCCGTATCCGTCTGATGTCGCATTGATGGTTCAAGCGCCTATTTTCCATGTGAATGGCGATGATCCAGAAGCGGTGACTTACGCTGCAAAAGTCGCGACTGAGTATCGTCAAAAGTTCGGCAAGGACGTCGTGATCGACATGTTCTGCTATCGACGGTTCGGGCACAATGAAGGTGATGAGCCGATGTTTACCCAACCGGTCATGTATACCCGGATCAAGCAACATCGTTCGACACGAGAGCTTTATGCAGAGCGGCTAGTCAATGAAGGGCTGGTGACGGCAGAAGCGGTGGAAGCTGAAGTCAAAGCTTTCGAGGCTTTCCTCGATAAGGCGTTCGACGATGGCAAGGAAGTTGAAGACAAGAAGGCCGACTGGCTGGAAGGTGAGTGGTCTGGTCTTGGTTTGCCGCCGGATGATGATCGCCGCGGTCGCACAGGTGTTTCAAAGGCGAAGCTTAAAGAACTGTCCGAGGCCCTGACGACCATCCCCGAAGGTAAGAACATTCATCGCACCCTCGCGCGGGTCATCAAGGCCCGCAAGGAAGCGGTTGGCACCGGCAAGGGCATGGATTGGGCAACGGCAGAGCACCTTGCTTATGGGACACTTCTCGACGAGGGCTTCCCGGTCCGTCTGTCTGGTCAGGACTCCGGTCGGGGGACATTCTCGCAGCGCCATAGCCACTTCATCGATCAGAATACGGGCGATCGTTTCACCCCGCTCAATCAGCTTCGTGACGGCCAGGCTGAATACGAAGTAATTGACTCGCTCCTCTCAGAAGAAGCTGTTCTTGGTTATGAGTATGGATATTCGCTTGCCAATCCCAATACGCTGACGCTTTGGGAAGCCCAGTTTGGTGACTTCTCAAACGGCGCGCAGGTTTTCTTCGACCAGTTTATTTCGTCTTCGGAGCGTAAATGGCTGCGTATGAGTGGATTGGTTTGCTTGCTGCCGCACGGCTATGAAGGGCAGGGACCGGAGCATTCATCGGCGCGCCTTGAGCGGTTTCTGCAGATGTGCGCCGAAGACAATATGCAGGTCTGCAATCTGACGACGCCAGCAAACTACTTCCATGCTCTGCGCCGTCAGATCCATCGCGATTTCCGCAAGCCGCTCATCATCATGACGCCAAAGTCGCTACTGCGGCATAAGCTTGCGACCAGCTCTCTCGATGATCTCAACACCAAGTCGTCTTTCCACCGCATCCTGTGGGACGACGCTGAGACACCCGGACGGGAAGGCAAGGTTAAACTTGTAGCTGATGAGAAAATCCGACGGGTCGTGTTCTGTTCTGGCAAGGTCTATTATGACCTGTTCGAAGCGCGCGAAGAAAGCGGTGCTGATGATGTCTATCTCTTGCGGATCGAGCAATTCTATCCGGTCCCGCGCAAGTCGATTATGGATGAGATGAAGCGCTTCCCGCAGGCTGAGATGGTCTGGTGCCAGGAAGAACCGCGCAATATGGGGGGCTGGACCTTCATCCGCGACGAGATTGAATGGTGTGCCAGTAAAGTTGGCGTTGCGCATCCGCGCCCGAAATATGTTGGCCGACCACCAGCTGCTGCAACGGCAACCGGCCTTCTGGCAACCCACAATAGAGAAAAGGACGCGTTTATAGCCGCAGCCTTAGGCGACAAACCGGTAGAAGACAGCCTCGTTACGGTCTAACAGGCTAAAGAGACATAAAGCAGAGATCTGATATGACTGACATTACAGTACCGACCCTCGGTGAAAGCGTTACCGAAGCGACTGTCGGAAAATGGATGAAAGCCGCCGGTGACAGCGTTGCGAAAGACGAGGTTCTGGTTGAGCTGGAAACGGACAAGGTCGCCGTCGAAGTCTCTGCGACCGAGGCGGGCACGCTCAGCGAGATCGTGGCTGCGGAAGGCGATACGGTTGAGATCGGCGCGCTGCTCGGCAAGCTTGGCGGGGCCAACGGAGCCTCTGCTGCGGCGCCAGCGCCCGCCTCTGCAGCATCCCCTGCTGCCGCGTCTGCATCCTCGGGCGGGGCAGCTGTCGATGTTGTTGTGCCAAGCATGGGCGAAAGTGTTGCTGAAGGCACGATGGGTACCTTTACCAAACAGGTTGGCGACACGGTTTCAAAAGATGAGACAATTGCCGAGATCGAAACCGACAAGGTTGCGCTTGAGGTTCCTGCCAGTGCGGATGGTGTGATCGCTGAGTGGCTGGTCGCCGAAGGTGACGGTGTGACCCCAGGGTCGGTCATCGCTCGGATTACGGCTGGCGCTGGAGCAGCTGCTGCGCCGGCTTCGGCATCGATAGCACCTGCACCTGCTGCAGCGGCGCCTGCGGCAACCGGTGATCGCCCGGTTGCGCCTTCCGTACGCCGCATCTCCGCTGAGGCCGGGGTCAATCCGTCAGACATTCCCGGGACGGGCCGCGATGGCCGTGCAACCAAGGCTGATGCCATGGCCTATGTGAACAGCGCTCCGAAAGCCGCCCCGGCGCCTGCCGCAGCCAAACCGCCAAGAGACATTGGTCCACGCGAGGAGCGGGTTCGTATGACGCGCCTGCGCCAAACTATCGCGCGCCGCCTGAAAGAGGCTCAGGATACAGCCGCGATGCTGACGACCTTCAACGATGTCGACATGACGGCGGTGATGTCTCTGCGCAAGCAATACAAGGAAGCCTTCCTGGAGAAGCATGGCGTGAAGCTCGGCTTCATGGGTTTCTTCACCAAGGCCGTCGTCTCTGCGCTAAAGGAAATTCCAGCCGTGAATGCCGAGATTGATGGCACCGACATCATCTACAAGAATTACTACGACGTCGGCATGGCGGTCGGAACGGACAAAGGGCTTGTTGTGCCGGTGCTTCGTGACTGTGATCAGCTTTCAATTGCTGGTATTGAAGATGCGCTTGGAACAGTCGCAAAGAAGGCTCGTGACGGTTCGCTGTCGATTGCCGACATGCAAGGCGGTACGTTCACAATCACCAATGGCGGGGTCTATGGCTCCCTGATGTCGACACCGATCCTCAACCCACCTCAATCTGGTGTGCTCGGTATGCACCGCATCGAGCAACGCCCCGTGGCCATCAATGGCGAGGTAAAAATCCGTCCGATGATGTATCTCGCTTTGTCTTATGATCACCGGATTGTGGACGGCAAAGAGGCGGTGACTTTCCTTGTCCGCGTCAAAGAAGCGCTTGAAGATCCAGAGCGTCTATTGCTGGATATCTAGACACGAAAACTGACATTACTTTTATACAGTCATCCCGGCGCTCGGTCTGGATGGCTGTATTGGTTATAGCGGTCTTACTTTTATTCGCCGAACTGCTTGCTTCATTTCAACGGAGTATTGTCGCCATCTGCGTAATGTATCTGTCCAAGATGGGCGGATCTTATGACGAAAACGACAGAAGAAAAAGATGGGCTTATTGCAGGCGATGCAGAACAACAGCCCCTTTATATGGTATCGAACGCGCGTGAGCTGGCGCTGATTTCATTGATATCACCCATACTGTTCATGGGAAGTCTGGTCAGCGCTGCAATCCTTGTCATGTCGGACCTTAGTCAGGTGTCCGGTGTGTTCTGGTTCTGGTTACTTGCGCAGTGCATCGTATGTGCTGCTCTTTTCCTTGGCAGTATTCGTGAAAAAACAGTTCTTTTCAGCAAGGCACTGATTACAGAGTCTTCTGCAGTCAAGAAATTTTCTTTCATTGCACTCGGTGCGATATGGGGTGTTGTGCCGGGGGTGTTGGCACTGATTGAGCCTGTCCCGTCGCAATTGGTCATGGGGTCAGTTCTGTCCGGATTGACGATGTCAGCAACATTGCTTTTGCCGGCGATGCCAGGGCTCGCTAAAATGCTGCTGACGGGAATTGTTGGATGCTTTGCGGCCAATGCATTCTTCTACCGCGATGTTGAAACAACATCTATCTCGCTGATTATGCTGACCTATTTCAGCGTTCTGGCGATTTGCGCCAGATGGTACTATGCCCGCCTCAGCACACGCCTGAACGATATCGAGTCAGCAGCAGCTCAGGCGCGTGAGCTTAGCAGCGTTCTGAAAGATGTGGGTCATGCTGCCGATACTTATTTTTGGCGAACAGATGCAGATGGCATCCTGATCGAAACCGATAAAGCACTTGCCGATCTCGACGTTTTCAAGAAAGTTACTGTTGGCGCGAACCTGGTCACCTTGTTTGAACCGTCTCTCGAGCGTGATCTTCTGAAGGTGCGCATGTCACGGCAATCAGAAATCGTAGCCTTGGAACTGGAGATTCCAGGCCAGGACGGTGCGCCATCCTCCTGGTGGAAACTGTCAGCGCGGCCTGTCTATGTTGAGGGCGTGTTTGACGGCTATCGCGGTGCTGCAAGCAGCATTACGTCCCTTAAGGCCAGTGAGAAACGAGCCGCTTTCCTGGCTGAGTATGACGCGCTTACAGGCCTGCTGAACCGTTCGAGTTTTTACCGCGCCGTCCAGTTGCAGCTTGATACGCCGCCTGCAAACGATTGTGAGGGGGGTATCCTGTGGATCGATCTAGACAACTTCAAATGGATCAATGACACATTCGGACATTCTGGTGGGGATCAGGTTCTGCAATCGGTATCTGAGCGCTTGCAGAGTTTCTGTGAAGAACGCGATGTCGTTTGTCGGTTTGGCGGCGATGAGTTCGCCGTGCTCGCAACCCGCTCGCGCCAAGGTGATGGCTTGCGCCAATTCGTTGAGGAACTGACAGAAGAGCTGGCCAAGCCATATGATTTGGAGAGCTCTGAGGTGCAGTGTAGCGCCAGTATCGGTTTCAAGCGTATCGGCGGCAGTGAGGACGATGCGACAGCGGCGACCTTGATGAAGGAGGCTGATCTTGCATTGTATTCGGCCAAGTCTGGCGGACGGGCGACCTGGAAAGAATATTCCGAGGCCTTCAAGGCGCGTATTCGTGGACAACGCGAACTCGCAAGAGACCTGCAGCGTGCAATCGGAACAAACGATTTGCAGCTTCGGTTCCAGCCAATCGTTGATGGCACAACCAAGGAAGTGATTGGTGTTGAGGCCCTGTCGCGTTGGTTCCATCCAACGCGCGGCGATATCTCGCCCGCGACCTTCATTCAGGTGGCAGAAAATAACGGGATGATCATCGATCTCGGAGATGCCGTGCTTGAAAAAGCGATAGAGGCGGCTGCTGAACTGCCCGATACTGTAAAGGTCGGGATCAACATATCCCCGCTACAAATCCACAGCAGCGCCCTTATCAACCTGATTGAAGAAAAGCTTGCCGCGACGGGTGTAAGTGCCAACCGGATTGAGCTTGAAATCACGGAGTCTGTTTTCCTTTCCGACAACAAGTTTGTGCTCGAACGGCTCGGACACCTCAAGGATCTTGGGCTGCGTATTGCGCTCGATGATTTTGGGACAGGCTTCTCGTCTCTCGCCTACTTGCAGCGTTTTCCGTTCGACAAGTTGAAGCTCGATCAAGCCTTTGTGCGCGGTATTGAAACCAGTGATCAAAGCTGTGCAATCGCCCGGGCAACGATCTCGATGGCGCATGCACTAAATCTTTCAGTGACCGCCGAAGGGGTAGAGACAGAAGCTCAGGTACGGTTCCTGATGGAGCAGGGCTGCGACGAGATGCAGGGTTATTTATTTGCCCGGCCCCAGGCCCAGGCCGAGCTGATTTCGGCCCTGAAAGAGGGTGCGGGTCGCTCAGTGAAGCCCGTTCATGGGGATGACAGCCGGATTATCTCAATGGCCGGGCGCAAGGGCTCAAAGAGCTAAGGCGCATCCATAACAGTGAGATAGTGCTTTCAGGCGGCTGAAATGCCCGTTTCCCAAAGTGAGCTGGCCTGCATGGTCTCGATCGGCTCATCAAGGAACTCGGTGATCACTGGTACGCTTGTACCGGCCTTTGTCACGAGGAACAGGTGGCCGCCATTCTCAACCACGTGGAGCCGCGCGTTTGGCAGCGCCGTGTTCAGGATATGGGCGTTCGCCATAGGAACGATTGCGTCCTTGTCGCCCGCCATGACAAGCGTTGGCATGCGAAGGAAACGGATAAATGGCAAGCTTGACCAGCCGAGGAAGGCGGTCAGCTGGTAGACATAGCCCATTGGCGCTGGCGGTTTCAGATTGGTGATATGTTGCCCTGCGCCTTCGTCCGCTGCCTCGCCATAGAGTCGCTGGAAATTGTCGCGCATGTATTCCGGGTCAGTATAGCGGCGCGCATCTGCCATCTTCGAAAGCGCACTGACTTTGCCAGGTACCATTGTCATGCCGGCGGTTGTGGCGCACAGGATCAGTTTGCCGACTGATTTGCGATACTGGAAAGCATATTGCTGGGCCATCGCGCCCCCCCAGGATACCCCCATCACGTCGACATCGCCTATATCAAAGCGATCACACAATTTGCGGGCAACGCGCGCCATCATCCAGGGACGGTAGGGGAAGCGGGCAGGCTCGCTTTCACCGATGCCTGGCATATCAAATGTGATAATCTCGCGGTCAGTGATCCACTCACCGAGTGCAAAAGCAAGCTCCAGATTGGCACCGATGCCGTTGAAGAAGAGCAGTGGGCGCTTGTCGCTCGCCCCTTTGGCAGGCCAATAGGCAACGCGCAGCGTGTAGGACCCTACAGTCTCCATCGAAATTTCTGGCAAGCGTCCTGCTTCTGGTCTTCTGGCCATGCGGCCCTCCCTGATTTGTCGATGCCGCAAGACGCCTTAACCGTCTAATCGAACACGTACTTGCCCGGCGACTCGTATAGCGGCGGGAATTGCTCTGAACCTTCCGTTGCAGGCGCTGTAACCATCGCCCCTGAGCGTTCGTGGAGCCATTCTGCCCAACGTGTCCACCATGAGCCAGCAACTTCCTCAGCACCGGTTGCCCAGGCATCCGGCGTTGGCTCAATACTCGGATTACGAAAGTACTTCGCTTTTGGATTACCGGGTGGGTTGAGAAGCGACTGAATATGTCCGCTATTTGAGAGCGTGAACTCGATATTCTTGGACCCAAGCAAGCCGGTTGTGCGGTAGCAGGCTTTCCACGGCGTGATGTGATCGGTAACGCCGGCGACAATGAACGCATCGCACGTCACAGCTGACAAATCCGCCATATGTCCAGCCACTTCAACGGTGCCGGGCTTGGCAAAAGGCTGTGTCAGACCAAAGTCAAGATAGTCCGAATGCAGCGCCGCTGGAAGGTTGGTGGTATCGTTGTTCCAATAGAGCACGTTGTATGGCGGTGGATCTTCGCCCATCAGATAGTTGTTCACCACATAGTTCCAGACGAGATCATTCGGGCGCATCCAGGCAAACATACGTGCCAGATCGTCGCCTTTGAGGATCCCTTTGCGCGCTGAATAGCGCCGCGCGATCTCAAGACTGCGCTCGGACACCATTTGGCCCATATCGCTATCGTCCGGTTGCGGGTTCAGGACGCAGACCTGGAAGGTCAGCGAATTGATCCGGTCATCATCCGCTGCGGCCAGAAGGCTTGCAAATGTCGCTGTTGTGATCCCGCCCGAGCAGGCCCCGGAAATGTTGATCTTGTCGCTATCCGTGATTTGCCGGATGACTTCGGTACACTGGATCAAGCTGTCGACATAGTCAGACAGGCCCCAATCGCGGTGTTCCTTGGTCGGGTTGCGCCACGAGATAATAAACGTCTGAAAGCCATTCTTCAGCAGGAATTGAATAATGCTGGTGATCGGGTCGAGATCGCTCGCATAGAATTTATTGATCTGTGGCGGAATGTTCAGGAATGGAATTTCGCGAACTTCTTCCGTGACAGGTGTATACTGGATCAATTCCATCATCTCGTTTTTCCACACCACCTTGCCGGGGGTGATTGCGAGATTGTCGCCAACTTCGAACGGACGCCCGTCGACCTGGCTGGGCATGCCGCCATTCTTGGTGAGATCTTCGTAAGCGTTCTGAAGACCCTTGATCAGAGACTGGCCACCGCTATCGATCAGGCGTTTCTTGGCGGCCGGGTTTGTCGCCAGCGCGTTGGTTGGGGAGATCGCGTCAGTGATCATGTTCATCACGAACTCAGCGCGCGCATGCTCCATTTCACCCAGCTTCAGGTCGCCAACCCAGTCTTTCAGGTTTTCCTGCATGGCCAGATAGGTCTGCATGCCGCGCTTGTAGAAAGGATTATGCTGCCATGCCGGATCGCGAAACCGCTTGTCCTTGCGTTCAGGTGCACGCTCTGACTTGCCAGACAGGATTTCATAGGACTCCTTTGCCATCTTGCCAGCAAACTTCGCGTTCGCGATTGGCGAGTAAGAGGTGCGCCGTAGCATCATGGCAACCGATCCCAGCAATTCCTGCCGGTTCAAACCGCCCATGAGCGGATTTAAAGCCGTTGTTGATTGAGCCGCGGCTTCACCGATTTGCTCCCCTGTCGTCGCCATGGGAAATCTCCTTTATCCTCCACACGCCGAGAATGCCAGCGCGCGGCAAGGTTTGCTCTTATTCGATAGAGTCTAAATTTGACTAACCTTGCCCAATCAAATTCGTTTCATATTGAGGTTTTTGTGTCAATTAGGGTGTCAGTACAGCCTTTTCGCGCCTGAGGTGAGTGAGTGTGAATGAAAACCCGTGATCGGATACTGGATACCAGCCTGAGCCTGTTCAATCAGGAGGGTGAGGCTGCATTGAGCGCGGTTGACATTGCCAATGCGCTCGAAATGTCGCCGGGCAATCTTTACTATCACTTCAAGGGCAAGGAACCGATCATTGAGGCTCTGTTCGGTCGTTTCGAAGATGAGATGACGATTATTCTGAATGGAACACACGGTGCCGTTGAATCGATCGAGGACAATTGGGTTTTTGTCTACATCGTGCTCGAAGAGATCTACGATTTCCGGTTCTTTTATCGTAATGTCGGTGAGCTGGTCGCCCAGTATGCGTCGCTGGCGATACGATTTCGAAACGTCCTCGCGATGAAGCGCCGCGCCATTGAACGTGTCCTCAGCACGCTGGAGCAGCGCGGGCTTGTTTCAATCGACAAACGCCTACGGGCGGCCCTGCTCGACCAGCTGGTTTCAACGCTGACCTTCTGGCTAAGCTTTGATGTCATAGAGGGTGCAAATCGAGGTGGGCCGCGGCTGATCCACGATACGGTTCTGCAGTTCATGCTGCAGATCGTGCCGTACATGGGCGAGGAAGGGCAGGCTGTTCTGGAACAGATGCTGGAGCGTCACCGAAAAATGGTGTCTGCCTAGTCTGGTAAATCGCTGGACGGCATATGGGTTGCCTTGCGCGTGGCAAAGCGCCCCTCGAACGCAACGAGCAGGCAGGCGGCAATAATGATGATGGCCCCTGTCCATGTCTGCCAGCCGGGCACTTCTGCAAAGAATAAGGCCCCGAACAGACCGCTCCAGACCAGCGCGGTGTATTCCAGCGGTGCAAGACGCTGAGCGGTTGTCCGCGCATAAGCCAGCGTCATCAGGTACCAGACCGCAAATCCGAGCACGCCAAACATCATGAACAGCGGCAGATCGGACCATTGGGGCGAGCCGAATATGCCAAAAGTGACGGGCAGCAGCGCAATTGCGGGTACGGTATTAGTAAACATTGCAATGGTGGTTGCATCTTCCTTTGTGGCGCGCATGCGCAACATGACAAGCACAAGCGCGTACAGGAATGCTGCGAGGAAACAGGCCGCCAGTGCCGAGGTGCGCTGCGTGGTTTCAACTGTGTCAGGTGGGGCGGCTGATATCGCGAGCGCTGCGCCTGCGAAGCCGAGCAGTGTTGCTGCAGCTGCAACCCGTGTGACCGGTTCTTTCAGCAGGGCCCAGGCGACTCCCGGAACCATCAGGGCAGCTGTGAAGCCAATCGTCGTCGCTTCGGCCAGTGGCAGATGCATCAAGGAATAGAAAAACAGAAAACCACATGAAAGCTGGATCAGCCCGCGGATGGTATGAAACCGTATCGCTTCAAGTTGTGGACGCGGCCTTTTTTGAGCCTTGAAGACGGCGAGGGCGATCATCGCACCAAACAGGAACCGCCAGGCGAGCAAATGATGCAATCCCGCATCTGGCGCGATCGCTTTGACCAGAGCATCGATGCCCGATCCCATAGCGATCGCCACAACAGCAATCAGAAGGGGGGCTGAGAGAAACCCGTTCAGCATACCGCTGCCCTTTGGTGTTAGCTCTGATACGGGTTTCAGATGTCTCTGAAGGCGTATTGGCGCCAGCCAGTGCGATCAAACGGTGCCCAAGCATCTTCGGGCTGTGCCAGTCGATCGGCAATTGCGACCATTGCAAGTGGGTTCACGCCAAGACCGACATGGCTTGCGGGCACAGCAATATTTTCCGTCTGGTCGCCTTTAAGCTCGCACTGAACCGAGCCTCTCCAGGATACAATTCCGTCTGACTTGGTCAGGATCGATGTGGTCGGGACAGGTGGAGCCTCGTCCAGATTGGAATAGCGGCCTTCTGCTTCTGGCGCGGTTTCCTTGCCATTGATCCGCTCAAACAGCGCACTCGGTGCAGAATAACGACGATCGTTTGAAATTGGGCTGCCAAGAGAGATCACAAACCGCACTTTATTCGGGTGCAGTTTGGCAAGCTCACGTGCGAATACCCCGCCCAGGCTCCAGCCAACAATCGAGAGTTTTTCGCCTGTTCGATCAAAAATATCCTCGATCAGGCGGCTCATTTCTTCTTCGCGCTTCTTGTTGAAGTGAATGTTGCGGCCCAGGCCCCAGCCGAATGTCTGATACCCAAGATCATCAAGGAGACGCCGCATCGGACGTGTCGAGACGTCGCTTGCCATGAAACCCGGCATGACCAAAACAGGATGACCATCGCCTTTAGGCAGGTTCCTCATTGGTTTACGCAGAAGCCCAAAGGCTCCGAGTTCAAATATTGCCCGACCTTCCGTCAGTGTCCAAAACAGAGATGGGGGTTTAGACGCAATCGTCGCGCTGGTCATTTCCTGTCCTCCTGACCCCGATTTTTTGGGCCTTTGCAGGAAACATGGGCTGTATTGTCGCAACAGGCAAGGGACTAGCTGAGGTGGCGCAAGGTTAAGGGCGACACACGCAAATAGAGAGTTGGTTGAAACCGGACGGGTTTGCTCGCAAGTCATACATATGACAAAGCATACTTTTTTCAGATTCGCCCGACAGGACGATACCTATTGAGGAGCGCCCATCAGACGAAGAAATTATTCTTCTGTATCGTCTGATGTCTGCTCGCCAAAAAGACTGAGCTTGTGACGTTTGAAGAAATTGACGAAATCGGTGTGGAGTTTTTCTGTTCTCACTCCTAGCGCCTCAAGCTCTTCAATGGTGTAGTCATCATCATCCTTTTCCATGCCCACAAATTCGAGTTTGTCATTTCGAATTTGCAATCCGGTAGGTTTTATCGAGTTTGGACGATCCCCCGCTTTCCAGCGACTGTGGGCGATCAAGTTTCTGATCCTTCCGATGGCCTTAAACTCGCCAAGTAGCCGCTTGAGCTCATCCTCCATCTCTACTCTTGCGTCTAACGAGAGCAAAGCCCGAACCACGTTTCGGAAATCACGAGAGGAATATGGTTTAGTGATTATCTCTGCCGCGATAATATCGATGCCAAGAGAGTCAGCGATATAGAAGTTCAGTCCACTTTCAATTCTCGCGTATTGGTGCACAACGTACCCAAACAAATAGAAGTGGTGTTCCGTCATGAGTTCTGATTCAGCCAACCCAGGATCTCCTTTCAACAAAACCCTTCGGCGGATGATGGACTCACCCCCGAAGGAACACAAAGACATGAAGAAGGGGCGCAAGACAAAGCCTGCGCCCCAACCCAAGACTCCTAGCGGTAGCGAATAGGTGTACCGGAAGAGCCTGCGACAAGATTTATGCCGTGAACACAGTCTTGCTTGTTAAAGTAGCCTTCACCAGAATTGGCGATCTTACGGCTGTTCGCCGCATATAGTGTCCAACGCCATTGATTGCTGGCGTCACGGTAAACGAGGTAGTACATGTTAAATGCTCCTGAGTCGGATCAGTTTAAGCGGTATCTCTTTGAGTACCGCCACGATGGAGCAGAATGGGCGCTTGAGGTTCGCGCTCGCGATCTGGACGATGCCAAGGCGCGGTTAGCGGCCTTACCTTGGTCACAGTACAGAGGCGAAATAGCGGCCTCAGGCTCCATTCCACACGGCGACAAATTGCTCTCTTTTGGAAAACGAATCGGTCGCTGGTTCAGATTTTAAGGTGTAACTCTAGAGGCGTCTTGCGTTTTCGCGGTTTGTTCTTAGCTCTCAACAACAAGAGCTTCCTTGTGAACTGCTTAGGCGATCTTGGCTTCACCAATCCGCCGATAGGTCAGGCGTTTACCGCCGATCATTTTTAGCAATTGATTGTGGCGTTCTTCGCCCTCAACACCGAGGGCAGAGCGTCGATTGTAACGAAACTCATACTTAACGAGATAACGAAACAGGTGGGCTTCGCCGCAGTGCTGGTAGATGCCGAGCATCCTGCGTTTCGAGGTGTTCGCGCGCTGCGTCAGCATTTGTAAAGATCGGATTATCAAGTGACATGGGCATTTTCGTATCTCCTGAGTTAGAAGACACTGATTTCATGTTGCTTTGTCAGGTATATAATTAGGGTTTGCTTGATTAACCAGCCTTTGCAGCGGGGCGCTTACGGCGAGGTTTCGCCGCTGACTTTACAGTGGCTTTTGTCCCGGTCGTTTTCTTGCGAACTGCAGGTTTTTGCTTGGGTTCTGATGCAGCTGCTGCAGGCTTCTTGCTCAAACCAGCGGCTTTCATCATCTCTTCGAAGCTTTCCTGTATGCAATCAGCATAGAATTCAGGGTCCTGCATGACCGCGCGATCCGCCGTAAAGCTAATGGTTGCCTCTCGGACATAGGATTGCACCACATGACCCAGGCCGACACCGTCCATAAGACATAACATGCCTTGCATCGAAATCAGTTTCGCGCCGCACGAGTAGATCGGGATTGGCGGTCCCGGAACATTTGTGACGATCGTATTGATCACAGGGGTCATGTTGATGTTCGCGATCCCGAGGCGTGTATAGGCTTGCGCTCCAAGCGCCATGAACAGCGCTGGAGAAACCTTGCTCGCTTCAGTCATCTGCCGCGCCCCGATCGCATTTGTCATTTCTTTAGACCGGCTCGTCTGATCAAAGACGTATGCCATACGCTCGGCAGGGTCGGCGATATGGGTGCCGAGCGGGGCAATCATGGCGCTGACCTGATTGCCCATACTGTTTTTCTCACCCTCGCTGCGAACCGAGATCGGTGCCATGGCCGTCATGGTCGTTTTTGGCAACTCGCCATGATGGCTCAGATACTTGTTTAAGCCGCCGCCGATGATTGTCAGCATGACATCATTGACTTTCGCACCTTCGGCAAGCGAGCGTAGCGCCTTGATATCTGACAGCTCAAACACCCGGCCCTCATAAACGCGGTGCGGCGAAACTTTCGTATTGAACCGTGTCTTTGGCGCGCGAATTGCGGCGGTCATCCCAAAGTCACCTTTAATCATCCCCCGCGCCGCCCGATAAACCCCCGGCACAGCCTGCGCCGCGACGCTGACTTGGCGAAAGGGGTTTAACCAGGCCCGGACATAGCCCTTTGCGAACATACCAACCTTGTTGGGGTATTTTTCCGGTTTCCAGTTGTCGGGCTCATTAGGCGGAGAGACGGTCGGTTCGACCGTGTGGAGGGCTTCCATAAGGTCGATGCCGGACATGCCATCAATTGCCGAGTGGTGCACCTTGGTGACAACAGCGTAGCACCCCTTGGGAACACCTGGCACATTGTCCAGACCTTCAACAACGGTGAACTCCCATGGCGGGCGATTGAGATCGAGCGGCCTCGCAAAAATCCGGGCAGCTTGAATACAGAGCTGTCGCCAGTCGCCGGGCTTTGGCAGAGCGACATGACGGACATGATATTCCATATCAAAATCGGCATCTTCAACCCAATATGGATAATCGATGTTGAAAGGAACTTTGACCAGTTTCTGCCGCATGGTCTTCGAGAACCGCATACGCTCCTTGTAAAAGCGCAGGATGTCCTTGAACCTTACGAACCCGCCGGGCGCCGTGGAGGGGTCGTAGATCAGCACCGAACCGATATGCATGGGTGAATTTGGCGTTTCAAGCGCCACAAATGAGGCGTCCATGCCCTGAAGCTGTTCCATTCCGTTCTCCCAACGATCCGTCTTTATACCCTACTGGGCTGACGATACTCTTTATGTGTTCTGTCACATTGCTTGCTTTTTCTGAGTTTGGCGAGTCGGCTTCGCCCCATGCTAGAAAATTTCCTGAATACACCGTGTGTAGACGTGGACGCGGGGTGCGCTTTCGTTAAGGCTGGTCTTCAGAATGAGGAGACTGAGATATGAAGACGCGCGCTCAACGGTTTGTAATGGCCATAAGTGCAGGGCTTTTAGCGGCTTGTGGTGGTCAGACAGCATCAACAGTTGCTGATTTGGATGTCCCTGAACCTCCGACTAAAGAGGCGGCTTCGGCTCAAGCAACCGACACCTCGGCTGTTACAGAGGTGATCGAAGAGGTTGCCGAAGAAGACGTCGTGATTGAGGCGGTTGAAACAGAAATTCCAGAGCCATCTGCCGAGCCGGTTACCATGGTTGGCACCTGGGGGAAAACCCTTGAGCAATGTGGGAATTTTCAGGAAGTCATGGACGCACCGATGATCCTGACCATGGAGGGCTATGACCAGCACGAAGCCCATTGCAGCTTTGATCTCGTTGTTCAGCTTGCGCCCAACTCGTGGAAAGTCGACGGGTCTTGCAGCGTTGAGGGATATGAGGAACCGATGGAGATGATTTACACGGTCGTGGACGACAAGTTGATCCCCTCAATCGACGATTATGAGTGGCCACCTTTGCTGCGATGCCCATAATGCGTGAGGCGGACTAGCGGACGCGCCGTTCGGGTATCCCATAGCTGATGATCCGCTCGCAGGCCCACTCATAATCGTCAGCGCAGGCCGTTTGTAACAGCCGCGCGCCCTGAATGCGGTCCGGCGCGCCGCCCTGACCCCGATACAGCATATTGCCGAGCCCGGCGCAGCCAGACGCATCCCCCATATCGCAGGCAATCTCGTAGAGATTTCGAGCGTTCGGCCAGTCTTTAGCGCCGGCATTTCCGACATGATCGATGTGTGCCTGCTGCAGACAGGCGTTCAGATGTCGCCCTGTCAGACACGCCTCGGTATAGAGTTCACTTGCGCGATCATAATCCTGGACGACACCGAGACCGCGCCGATAAATATCGGCCAGCTTGTAGCAATTGCGGGACCAGAAGTCGGTTGGTTCCTCCCGCATGGCGCAGAGTTCGGTATAGTTTTCACGGGCTAGTTTGTACCAGCGGTTCGCCTGTTCAGGATCAATTCCATCATCCTCTGTCACCACATCTGTATACAGTGTTCGAACCAGCTGTGAGGCATCTGTCATGGCCCGATCGGCCTGAATCTCCTTGGCCACACGCGGTGTCGGTGGTTCAGGTCCAAATTGCGCAAAGGCGGGGCTGACGAGAAACAGGCAGCTTGTCAGAGCTGAAAACAGGTGTTTGAGCATTGCAGGCGTCTCCGAAAACCGTGGATTGTGTAATACTATAGCTAGGAATGCGGCCCTCTTCTGTCGAGCCTTGCCACGCAGCAATCAGGCTGACACTGTCAATAAAACAAAAGAAATGGGAGGCCCACATAGATGGCAGCGGAAAATCAGAAACCGATTGGATCTGGGTTTGGAGCGAAAACGGCGGCGCGTGAGGTCGTTTCTGGCATGGACCTGACCGGGAAAAACGTCATTGTTACGGGCGGATATAGCGGGATCGGTATTGAGATGGTGCGCGCTCTGCAAGCTGTCGGCGCATCTATTACCGTGCCTGCACGGCGCCCAGATGTCGCTCGCGAGGCTCTGAAGGAGGTTTCCGAAACTATTGAGGTTGCCGCGATGGATCTTGCAGATATTGCAAGTGTCAGGGCGTTCGCAGATGACTATGTCAGTAAAGGCAGGCCGCTCAACATTCTGATCAACAATGCTGGCATTATGGCGTGTCCGGAGGCGCGCGTTGGACCGGGCTGGGAACGACAGTTCGGGGTCAACCATTTGGGGCACATGGCTCTGGCGCAGGGTCTGCTGCCTGCGCTTCAGAAAGCTGGAGAGTCGCGCCTTGTGGCACTGTCTTCAACCGCGCACATCATGAGCGATGTTCACTGGGATGATCCACATTTCAATCAGCATCCATATGAGAAGTGGAGCGCTTACGGGCAGGCCAAATCGGCAAATGCGCTGTTTGCGTTGGGGGCGGACCGGCGATGGGATAAATATGGCGTAACAGCTTTTGGTGTTCATCCGGGCGGTATTTTTACGCCGCTGCAGCGACATCTGAGCACGGAAGAGATGGCCGCGCTTGGCTGGATGAACCCGGACGGAACCATTCCTGATCATATCAAGGCGATGTTCAAGACGCCGGAGCAAGGCGCCTCGACCGCAACCTGGGCAGCAACATCAGCACTATTGGAGGGCCGTGGCGGGGAATACTGCGAAGACTGCGATATTGCCAAATTGGCCACAGAAGAGAGCCAACGCTGGGAGCATGCACGCGAGTGGATCACCGACGAAGCAAAGGCGGACCGGCTATGGGAGATGAGTGAACAGATGCTGGCTGAAGCATAGCCGCTCTTCTGATCCAGCTTGTCCGCAACTGAGCTTAAACTTCTGTAAGCAGCCTGGCGTGTACAGCAGGCTTGACCACGCCGAACTCGAAGCGCAGGGAAGGCACATGGATATGGCATCGACCGCAACCGAGACAGCGCAGACCGGACGCTACCGCGTCTGGGGTGCGATTGGTGCGCTCGCCCTGTTGGTTCTTGTGTTGGCCATCGGTAAGTTTGGTGGCTTCTTTGACCCACAGGTGCTCGGCAGTGCTCTCGGAGAGTCGATCCGACAATTTGCCGATGGACCGTTCGGCGTTCCTGCGCTGATTTTTGCATTTTGTGCCTGCGCGTTTATCGCGGTGCCCCAGTTCGTTTTGATTGGCGTTGCGGTTTTTGCCTTTGATCCGGTTATGGGGGCTTTGTGGGCTTGGGTTGCGACGCTTTTCTCAGGCAGCCTGACATTCTGGATCGGCCGGTTTTCGGGGCAGGATGTGCTGAAACGCTTCTCTGGTGCGCGTACCAAAAAGTTTACAGATTTCATCGCCCGAAATGCTTTTGCCGCAAGTGTTTTCGTTCGCAATGTTCCGACCGGCCCCTTTCTGATCGTCAATATGGTATTCGGCGCGGTGCGGGCGAAATATCTGCACTATCTTGCGGGAGTAGCAGTCGGCATCATTCCAAAAATTTTGCTTGTTGCCTTTGGATTGCAGGCTGTTCAGGCGGCCCTTGGCGGCAATTTGTGGTTAGCAGGTGGCACAGCGATTGGTGCGATCGCAATTTTCATTGCGGGCCGGACCTATGTGAAACATCGTCAGAAAAGTGAGCAAAATATTGCTCTTGAGGACGATGAGCCGGTTGACACTATGCAATAGCGGACACAGAACGAGTTCATGAGCAATAAATTGCCCCTAACGCTCCTAGAGAGCCTAGAGCTTATCGGCCCCTGGCCGGAAGCGTCTGCGTCTTGACAACGTAGGCCGCGGTCAGGGGACGAAGAGCCACCAGTTTCTTTAGATCTTCAGGCCACAGGCAATGACACAGATATCCGATCCTTCCGAGATTGTAATTTTTGACACAACCATGCGCGACGGCGAGCAGTCGCCCGGCGCATCTATGACGCACAACGAGAAGCTCGCGCTGAGCGAACTCCTGGAAAGCATGGGCGTCCATGTGATCGAAGCTGGCTTTCCGGCAGCTTCTCAGGGTGACTTCCAAGCGGTTAGCGAAATTGCGCGCCGCTCCAAGACTGCTACGATTTGCGGATTGGCGCGCTCCACGCCTAACGACATTGACCGTTGCGCCGAAGCCGTGCGCCATGCTGCCAAGCCGCGTATTCACACTTTTATCTCGACCAGCCCAGTGCATATGAAGCACAAGCTGAAAATGGGCGCCAATGCTGTGCTGGAGGCTGTGGGCCGGTCCGTAGCCCAAGCTCGCAATCTGGTTGATGATGTCGAGTGGAGCCCAGAGGATGCAACCCGCACCGAGTTTGATTTTCTATGCAAGTGCATCGACGCGGCAATTACCAGCGGCGCAACAACGATCAATATCCCCGACACCGTCGGATACTCGCACCCTGAGGAATATGGCAATCTGATCAAGACCTTGCGAGAAACCATTCCTGACAGTGACAAAGTGATCTGGTCGACCCATTGCCACAATGACCTTGGCCTTGCGGTCGCAAACTCAATTGCCGGAGTTCAGAATGGGGCGCGGCAGGTCGAGTGCACAATCAATGGCCTGGGTGAGCGGGCTGGTAATGCGGCACTTGAGGAAGTTGTCATGGCGTTCAATGTCCGGCGTGATGGACTGCCCTTTAGCAGCGGTGTCGATACGACGAAGCTGTCTCAGGCGAGCCACATGGTCAGCCGGATTACCGGTTTTCCTGTTCAGTATAATAAGGCGATTGTCGGCAAGAATGCTTTCGCTCACGAGAGCGGCATCCATCAGGATGGCATGCTGAAAAATGCCGAAACCTATGAGATTATGAAGCCGGAAGATGTGGGTGTATCGAAAACCAGCCTCGTCATGGGTAAGCTGTCAGGGCGCAATGCCTTCCGCGACAAGCTTGAAAGCCTTGGTTATGAACTGGACAAGGAGGCGTTGAATGAGGCCTTTGTGCGGTTCAAGGCGCTTGCCGACAAGAAGAAGCACGTTTTCGATGATGATATTCTGGCGCTCGTAGATGATCAGCTGTCTGCGGTAGGTGAACGCATCTCGTTTCAGAAGCTGCGCGTGGTGGCGGGATCAGAGGGTCCACAAACAGCCGATCTGTCGGTCATAGTCGACGATGAACTGCATGAGGTTACCTGTGAGGGGAACGGCCCGGTTGATGCGGTCTTCAATGCGATCCGCACCATTGTTCCGCATCAGGGCAAGCTCGACCTGTTTCAGGTGAAAGCGGTGACGGGCGGAACGGATGCACAGGCTGAGGTCAGTGTGCGCCTGAAAGGGGAGGGCATCATGGCCACTGGCCGTTCGTCAGATCCAGATACTCTGGTCGCAAGTGCCAAGGCCTATATTCATGCGCTAAACAAGCTTGAAGCCCGCCGGCTGAAACGACTGGCAGCTTAATAGAGCGCAAGAACGATCCGTTCCCGTAACGAATCAAAGTTTCATGACACGAAGGCCCCTGCCCCAATAGTGACGGGGGTTTTTACTATTCGGAACGGCAAGTACACCTATTTGTGCGAATGCATGCTTGCATTAAGACGATGTAAACGGCACTAGAGTATAAGGCTGGAAATTAACCAATGGATCAGATGTGACCTGAAGCGGTGGCATCTTCAGTAAAAAGCGACAGAGATCATGATCGGCAGCCTTCTCGGTGTACTCTCAACAGACATGGCCATAGACCTCGGGACGGCCAATACGCTGGTCTATGTGAAAGGTCAGGGCATCCAGCTCGATGAGCCTTCTGTGGTTGCTTACATGAACCAGGGCGGCCGCAAAATGGTCTATGCCGTTGGTGATGATGCCAAGAAAATGCTCGGCAAGACGCCTTTGAATATGGAAGCGATCCGCCCCATGCGGGATGGGGTGATTGCCGATTTCGAAGTTGCGGAAGAAATGATCAAGCACTTCATCCGCAAGGTGCATAACCGCCGCGCTTTCGTTTCGCCGCTCATAATTATCTGCGTGCCAAGCTCTGCAACAAATGTTGAGCGCCGCGCCATTCACCAGTCTGCACTCGCTGCAGGCGCGCGTCAGGTCGAATTAATTGATGAGCCGCTTGCGGCGGCGATCGGTGCAGGCCTGCCGATTGAGGAGCCGGCCGGTTCCATGGTCGTTGATATTGGCGGTGGAACAACTGAGGTCGCGGTCCTGTCCCTCGGCGGTCAGGTCTACTCACGCTCTGTCCGTGTCGGCGGTGACAAGATGGACGAAGCCATCATGAATTATCTGCGTAAGAATTCCGGCATTCTGGTCGGTGAGATGTCGGCTGAGCGGATCAAAAAACAAATCGGAACCGCTGTGCCGCCTGAAAATGGCGACGGTATGACTGTGACGGTACGTGGCCGCGCAACGGGTGACGGCGTTCCGAACGAAGTTGAGATCAATGAGCGCATGATGGCTGAGGCGCTGCAGGATCCTGTAAATGAGATTGTTGAAGCCGTCCGCATTGCGCTGGAGGCGATGCCGCCAGAACTGGCGGCCGATATTGTTGATCGCGGAATCGTCTTGACAGGCGGCGGCGCACTGCTGCGAAATCTTGATGTTGTCCTGCGTGAGCAAGCGCGTCTGCCGGTTATGATTGCCGAAGACCCATTGAAGTGTGTCGCGAATGGGTGTGGATTCGTTTTGGAGAACATCTCTCGAATGAAAAATGTGCTTTCACCAGAAGTCTGATATGCTCGGCACATGAAGATCTGAGAAGCAGATTGAAGAAAAGGACAAGGGCCCATGCCTCGCTTTGCCGGCAAGGGATACAAGAAACGACCTCTGCGGCGATATGGGTTTTTTATCGCGGTTGCAGGCCTGATTGCCTTGCTTTTGCTTCAGACTTCGCCGCGTCTCAGCGAGCAGATTGAACCTGTGCGCACCGCCGCGTCCGATCAGCTGTTCCATATGTCCAAACCAAGCCTGCTCGACCAGATCACCGGTGCGTCGGCAAAGGACCAGCGTATTCTGGAGCTGGAAGCGCGTGTTCGCGAGCTGGCTCAGTATCAGGCCTTGGCCTTGTCCATGGCTGAAAGACTGGAAGTCTACGAAGATATTCTCAACATGCAGGGCGAGCCGGCCGGCGCTGAGGTGACAGCCCGGATCATGGCCGAAGCCGATGGTCCGTTTGCTGAAGCGCTATTGGCCAATGCCGGGCTGATTAATGGTGTCGAGGTTGGCTATTACGCTGAAAATGATCGCGGCCTTGTCGGGCGCGTCGTGCAGGTCGGCTATCGGTCCTCGCGAATTCTCAAAATTACTGACTTTAACAGCCGCGTCCCAGTGATGGGCGAGTCCAGCGGCTTGCGCGCAATCATGTTTGGTGGACGTGATGGCGATGGACGACTGACCGACCAGCCTGAGGCCGGGGCTTTCATCCGCGGTGAGCGGATCTTGACCTCTGGCGAAGGGGGCTTGTTCCCGCGCGGTGTTGTTGTTGGAACGGTCCAAGGCGAAGGCAATGGCCTGAAGGTCGATCTTGCTATGATCAGAGGTCAGTTGGGCTATGTTCGGCTCAAGAAGTCTCCGCTCATTCCCACACCTGAGGCGAACATGCCTGAAGCGGCCCCCACTGACGCCGAAGACGCAGAGCTGACCTCTGCGGTGACAAGCGGGGGTGGTCGTTGAGCGGTTCATTGTCTCCTGTTTCGGTTGTCTTGCGCTGGTGGGCGAATGCCCGGCCGCGCCTCAGGCTGGTGGTCGGCTCAATTCTCATAGGTCTCATTGGCTTGATGGGCCTGACGCCGAATGTCTTCTTTGGCGCGGCACTCAGCTGGCCATATATGGCGCTGATCGCGGCCATTGGTTGGGGGCGGGCCGGGCTCGGCTTTTCCCCGATGTTGGTTCTGATTGCATTCGGGTTTGCGCAGGATGTCACAGCATCAGCGCCGCTGGGCAGCTTTGCACTGGTCAATCTCGCCACTTATGGCATCACAGCAGCCTTGTATCAGGCCTTTGATGCTGAACGCTCGCCCGGGGTGAATTACGGTCTGCCCCTTGCGCTCCTTTTTATCGGGATGAGTTTTGTCTGGTTGCTGGCTAGCCTGTCGAGCAATCATGCCGTGCGGTTTTCACCGCTTTTGGCTTCTCTTCTGGCAACAGTTTTTGTTCAGATGATTGTCGCCCCGCTTTTCGATCTCGGTGTGAGAGCGCGTAGTGGGCAGGAGACATCACTATGATTGATCGCCATGTTGATGCGCTTTTCTCTCGCCGGGCCCTTTCGGCAGCCGCTGGCGGGGGCTTGTTATTCGGCGGGCTGATTGCGCGCCTGTTTCAGCTGCAGATTCTCGAAGGCGAGAAGTATCAAACGGCGGCGAAGGAAAACGGCATCCGCTCGATTCTGGCGCCGCCTTTGCGTGGGCAGATTCTAGATCGGTTTGGACGACCGCTTGCTTCACACAGGCAGGCGGGGCGGGCTTCGATTGTTCGAGAAATGACACCCGATGTGGCGGCGACGCTGCTTGAGGTTGCCAAACACATTGAGCTGTCTGAAGAGTTGCAAGCCCGGATCATTCGGGCAGCTTCGCGCCGCGCCTCATTCGAACCAACGATCATTGCCCGCGAGCTTTCCTACGAGGATTTCGCCAAGCTTTCACTACGCGCGCCAGATATTCCGGGTCTGATTGTTGAGATGGCGCAAACCCGGTCTTACCCGCGTGGCCGCGATTTTGCGCACGTTCTGGGCTATGTCGCCCGGGCCAGTCAGGATGATATGAGCCGCCTGACCGAGGACATGGGCAAAGACGAAGGCGACGCGTTGCGACGTCTCTTCAAGCACCCTGATATGCGGACGGGCCGGTCTGGGGTTGAACGCTTTGCTGAAGAGTGGCTGCGTGGTGAACCGGGATGGCGGCGGGTTGAATCGAATGCTGCCGGGCGGATCATTCGTGAGTTGCCAAGTGATGATACTGCGCCAAAGCCCGGCCGCGATCTGCATCTGACAGTGGATGCAGAGCTTCAGAAAGTGGCGATTGATCGATTTGGTACCGAGAGCGGTGCGGCTGTCGTTATGGATATTGAGACCGGCGACATTCTGGCCTTTGTCTCTACGCCAGCTTTTGATCCCAACGATTTCGTCAACGGGATCAGCCAGGCCGACTATGATCTTCTCAGGTTTAATGATCGCTCACCGCTGTATCACAAGGCTTATGACGGGACCTATCCGCCAGGATCGACCTTTAAAATGGTGGTGGCAACCGCCGCACTGGAAGAGGGTGTGATCGATCCGCGCGAGCGGGTGTACTGCCCTGGCCACTATCGGTTTGGCAACAATACCTGGCATTGTTGGAAAAAAGAGGGTCACGGCTCGGTCGACATGCACTCGGCGATCAAGGGGTCATGTGATGTCTATTTCTATGAAGTGGCCAAGCGGATCGGGATCGAAAAGCTTGCCGAAACGTCTCGCAAGTTTGGCTTTGGTCAGCGCTGGGATCTTGGCCTGCATGGCGGACGCAGCGGCGTAGTTCCTGACAATGCCTGGAAGCTGCGGACCCGCGGTGAGCCGTGGTTTGAAGGCGAGACCCTAAATGTCGGGATTGGGCAGGGACAGGTCTCCTCTTCACCGCTTCAGCTCGCGGTCATGACAGCGCGGATCGCGGCTGAAGGCCGGATTATTACCCCACAGATTATTGGTCAGGGTCCGCGTCCGGAAAATGACATCCCATTCGATGAGCCTCTCGACGCTGATTTCATGCAGCGTATGAAGGCGGGCATGTTTGGTGTGACCTCTGAATGGGGCGGAACGGCCTTGCGATCTGGGGACCTTGGACTTGGAGGTCCGCGGCTGGCGGGTAAGACCGGCACTGCGCAGGTTCGCAGGATTTCCAGAGAAGAGCGTGCGTCAGGCATTCTCAAAGGCGATCAGATCGACCGCAGGCTGCGTGATCATGCCTTGTTTGTCGCATATGCACCGCATGACGATCCAAAATATGCAATTTCCGTTGTCGTTGAGCACGGTGAAGGCGGGTCATCGACCGCCGCGCCGATCGCGCGTGATATCATGGCCGCAGCAATGGAAATGGATGCCCGCCGCACGCCGAACTATGTGCAAACGGCAAGTACATCTTCGAACAGCGCCTCAAGTGGGGGCCTCTAAGCATGGCCCAGGCTGGTGCGAGTGGGTTGAATTTCAACCGGAAGACGCTGCTTTCCAGTTTCACATCCCTGCCCTGGGGATTGATCTTATTGCTATGCGGTATGGCTGTTATCGGGGTGGCGACGCTTTATTCGTCGACCTTTACAAACCCGGCTGAAGCGGACTTGCCAATGCGTCAGGCGACGCGCCTTATGGCCGCGCTTGTGGTGCTGATCTTTGTTGGGCTAGTGCCCCTGAATGTCTGGCTGAAGCTCGCCTGGCCGTCCTATTTGGTCACCCTGATCCTGCTGATCGCTGTGGAGCTGTTCGGGGATACACGAGGCGGAGCACAGCGTTGGCTTGCGATCGGGCCAATCGGTATTCAGCCTTCAGAGCTGATGAAAGTGGCCCTCACACTGGCACTGGCGTCTTATTACCATAAACACTGGAATGATGGATCGGGCGGGTTTTTCATTCATTTGCCAGCCCTTGTTCTGATCAGCATGCCAGCCGCCCTGATTTTTCGACAGCCGGACTTTGGAACAACGCTGGCATTGTTCGCCTCTGGCGGAATCCTGATCCTCCTGGCCGGGCTGTACAAGCGTGTGGTCTTTTCGGTTGCCGCTGTGGCGATTGCGAGTGTGCCGCTGGTTTATGCCTTTGTGCTGCAGGATTATCAGCGTGAGCGGGTCGATACTTTTGTGGCACAGCTAACCGGCCAGTCGGTCAATGTCATGGATGATGGCTACCAGATCGAGCAAGCCAAGATCGCGGTTGGCTCAGGTGGGTGGTTTGGAAAGGGCTACATGGAGGGGACGCAGTCACAGCTCGACTATATCCCAGAGCAGCACACCGACTTCATTCTGACAGTTGTTGCGGAAGAGTTCGGCTTTCTGGCAACGAGTGGTGTGTTGTTACTCTGGATGCTGATCCTTGGCATGGGTATGGTCATTGGATTACGTGCCACCAGCTTGTTCGGACGCTTCGTGGCGGCGGGGGCAGTGGCGACAGTCGCTTTCTATATTCTCTTCAATGTCGCGATGGTGCTGGGCCTTTTGCCTGTTGTGGGTGTGCCCCTGCCGCTAATGTCGTATGGCGGGACAGTGATGTTGACGACTGCAGGATGTTTTGGACTGGTGTGCGCTGTCCATCTCGGCCGCGATGAGGCGCTTCACGGCACCTGACCTGATTATGCCCCGATGTGGGGCTGCGCGTTGATTTTTGTTTTGCGCTGACTAGTGTCCGGCGAAGATTATACCTCTGGGAGAGAGACAGCATGGATGCGATTGGTCGCAAGACGGACACGTGGGGTTCGCGTTTCGGATTCATTATGGCGGCGGTCGGGTCGTCCGTTGGTCTCGGAAATTTCTGGCGTTTTCCCTATACAGCCGCCGAGAATGGGGGCGGGGCGTTTATTGTCATCTACCTAATGTGCGTGCTGCTGATCGGTCTGCCTCTATTGATGGCCGAATACGGCATGGGCCGCAAATCCGGTAAGTCGGCAATTGAAGGGGTGCAATCGCTTGCCCGCGCAGAAGGCAAGACGCAATACTGGGGCGTTGCAACTTGGGTCGGTTCGCTGACTGCGTTCTTCATTCTGACCTTTTATATGGTCATCTCGGTTTGGCTGATTGCTTTCTTGCTTCAGGCACCGACAGGACGATTTGACGGCATGGATGCGGCCACTTCCGGGGCTAATTTTATGAATACGATCGGACAGGGCGAAAACGCTTCGGCGACCAAATGGGGCATCCTTGGTTTGCTCTCACTCTTCATTGCCGCGAATGTTTTTGTAGTCGGGCGCGGCGTGAAGCAGGGGATCGAGAAGGCGGCAACGATCTTGATGCCACTCTTTTTCCTGATGCTCATCGTTGTTGTCGGGTTCGCTCTTACCACAGGCGATGTTGCCCAGACGCTCGACTTTGTGTTCAGCCCGAAATGGGAAAATGTGGGCTTCAAGACGTTTCTGTCGGCGTTGGGTCAGGCGTTCTTTTCCATTGGCGTAGGTGTTGGCCTGATGATCACCTATGGCGCCTATCTGGACAGCAAGACTGACGTTCCGCGATCTTCGGCAATTATCGTAAGCGCTGACACATTCGTTGCAATGATTGCCGCGTTTGCAATCTTCCCGATCGCATTTGGCGCTGGCCTAAACATCTCGATTGATTGCCCGCCCGATCAAATCTGCGATTCAGCAGCTGGCCCCGGACTTTTCTTTATTTCGATGCCGGTCGCGTTTGGTTCGATCCCGTACGGAGAAGTGATCTCCACGATCTTCTTTGCCTTGGCGTTATTTGCGGCGTTTACATCATCGATTTCGCTGATGGAGGTGGGGGTGTCGTGGCTGGAAGAACGTCAGGGTGTCACGCGCTTTGGTGCAGCGCTCGGCGTTGGTTTTGTCCTTTGGATGATTGGCGGGGCCTATGTCTTCTCGCTTGAATATCTGGATTTCGTTGACTTCATGACTGAGGGGTTACTGCTACCGCTTGGCGGTCTGTTGGTGGCGGTGTTCGCTGGCTGGATCATTAGCCGTCAGATGCTGGAGACCGAGTTAGGCGAGGGCCGGGTTATGAACGTTTGGCGTTTTCTTATTCGCTGGTTCGTGCCGCCCTTCATTGCGTTCGTTTTGTTCTTTGGTTTCTTCGACAAGATACAGGATCAGTATGGTGTCGACCTACCGGGGTTCCTGACCGTTTTCCTCGGGCCTAACAGCTAGCACTTCTTATCCAAAGCGGCGGGCGAAATCGCGTGTTGCGCGGATCAGCTTGTCGACAATGCCCGGTTCCAGGCTTGAGTGTCCGGCGCCTTGAACGATGTGAAGCTCTGCGTCGCGCCAGACCTTTTTCAAGGCCCAGGCAGACGACAGAGGCGTGACCACATCATAACGTCCATGGACGATGATACCGGGGACATCCTGCAGGTTCGCTTCGGCCTGCTTGAGCAGCCACCCATCCTCGGGAAAGAAGCCTTGATTGACGAAATAGTGGCATTCAATGCGCGCGAACGCGTCGGCAAAGCTGGCTTCCTCAAAGCGTTTGGGGCGGCTCATGGGGCCCTGAATGGTGATTGTCTCACCTTCCCAGCAGGCCCAGGCGCGTGCGGCCTTGAGGCGCTCATCCAGATCAGGGCCAGTTAGCCGTTTATAGAAAGCGTTGAGAAGATCACCGCGTTCTTCCTCCGGGATTGGCGCGATGTAGCGATCATAGGCATCTGGGAAAAGCTGGCTTGCGCCGGACTGATAGAACCACTGGATCTCTTTTTGCGTGATAAGGAAAATACCGCGCAGGATGAGCCCGATCACGTGGGCTTTGTGGGTAACGGCGTAGGACAACGCGAGGGTTGAGCCCCAGGAGCCACCAAAGACGAGCCATTTGTCGATCCCGAGCATTTTGCGCACGGTTTCCATGTCTTTGATCAGGGTCCAGGTCGTATTGTCTTCGAGTTCAGAATAAGGCGTCGACTTTCCGCAGCCGCGCTGATCAATCAAGATAATTCTATAGATCAATGGATCAAAGAAGCGCCGCATTTCCGGGCTGGAGCCGCCGCCCGGACCGCCATGCAAGGCAATCACCGGCAAGCCGTCCGGATTTCCCGATTCCTCCCAATAAATCTCATGAAGGTCGGAGACGCGCAGGAATCCACTGCGCCTCACATCCACCGGTGCATACAATTTAAGCATTTTTTGCCTTTGTTCACGACCTCTTCACCTATCGACACTTAAGTTATGAATAAAGGGTATGGACGGCGAAAATCTCATCTGTATGAGTTCATACGGGTGCGGGATTGTAAACTGGCGGGATTGGCCCATGCGCAAAGTGATTCTATCGCTCGTTTCGGCAGTGACGCTCGCTGGCTGCGCGACCGTATCTATGATCCCAGGCACGACGATCGTTGAAGCGACACTCTCCTCGGAGCAGTCCACACTTCGAAACGCCAGTGAAGCCTATGTCCAAACAGCGGAAGATGAAAACTGGGTTCAGCCTTCCGGCGGAATTATGGATCTGGCAAAGGTCCTCATGGATGGTGTTTCTGGAGACCAGGACGGCCGGGCAGGGTCATACCTGGAAATGCTGGAAGCAGACATCGCTGACCCGGAAGTCAGACTGACTGAAATCGACATGGACGTTCGCGAGGCCGCAACGAGGCTTGCCGCGATCACGACAGAGGCGCAGGCTTTCATTGCTGACCCCACCGCAGCCGAGGCAATCAGACGTTCAGATGTGATGAGCTTCGAGACATCTCTGGTGACAGCTCAAAAAGCGAGAACCAGTTTTATCGAAGCGCTGCAAAGTGTTGCGTCTCAAGGCAGTTTCGACATGAACCCGACGCAGGACGCGCTTACCGACCTTGATCATGCGATCAGAGATGCTCGCAAAATGGCGGATACTCTGGCGGATTTGCGTGCCGGACGCACGATCGAAACGTCTTAAACCGCTCCAGACTCAGTTACAGATCCCAGGCCCGCGCGAGAATGTCCGCCAGCTGCGCTGTGCGCGTCCGCACGATTTCTGGTGTCCACGCCACCTTGTTTTCGAGATCCCGCGTCAACGCATATTCTGGCGTGCCATGTGCGAAATACAGCGCTTTCTTCTGTTCAAACGAGCCATTGTCGGCTTTCTGGTTCGACTTTTGCGATAGCAGCACAAAGTTCCCGATCGTCTCGCTTAGCTCGCGATGCTGCAGTGACGACGGCCATGAGGTCAGCCAGCTGGACCCATCGGGGAGGTTTCGGGGTAGGACGTGTTCGACCGTGGCACCATTGTCAGGGCCGAGCGGACGACCGCCATCAATTGCCGCGTTCAGGCGAAGTGCGATGGCACGTCGCTGACTGAAAGAGCCAAACCGGCCGAGGAGCCGGGTTTCCATCTTGCGCCGTTCGTCGCGGGACAGAGACAACGGTCCCCGCGCCGAGAGCAGATAGGTTGTATTGTCGGTCGCATCAGCAATTCGGCCATAGCGCTTCAGGCGCTGTTTGCGATCTGTCACCACGAGCATCATTGCGTAAGCGAAGCGCTCCAGCTTGGTGAAGAATTCAAGCGCTGTTTGCGGGTTGCCATCATGTGTTACCAGGAAGCGCAGAGCCGGGGCGCGCCAGAGCTGGTGATCAATCAGCCGCAAGTGATTGAGCGGGATCTTAATCTCCTCAGACAGGTCACCATAGTTCACCTCGGCTTTTGAAATGGTCACATAGGCATCAACATAAGCGGGGAGTTCCTTGGCCAGGAAATCGCGCGCCTTGGTTTTGCCGAGGACAGCCTTTCGGAAGCCGGAAGGATCAGAGCTGGAGTTACGATTATACAGGACCCGGATCTGATTGAGCAGATCATCAAAGGGCGCCCCACCAAGGCGTGCTTCATGCTCCGACCATTGTTTGGAGAAGGTGTTTGCCTCCTCAAGGGTGAGATTGGAACGCTCCAGCAAATCTGTTTTGATAATGTCATGGCTATTGGGGGCTTTGCCGCGCGTATTCAGAACCCGGAACACATTATAGCCGCCATCCCAGTCTTCCACCACGACGCGGACAAGGAGGAGATTGTTGACAATCGTGTCTACCAGCTTGCGCTGCATGTCGGGTCCTACTTTTTGGACTGCCGTCTTCAAAATCTGCATATTCGTCGCCATGCGAACCTGGCTCTCGCTCTCATTCGCATCAATGTCGTTTTGCAATGTTGCCCCGCGCGCCTGTATGGCTTCACGGAAGTAGGGCCCGTCAATGTGATTGAGAGAAATGCGCCACGATTCGGTCTGGTGCTCATCCTCACCATTTGTGTCGGCAATCAATTGATGAATGTTATCGGCGCGCGCGCTGTCGGTTTCAAGATCGCGCAGAACAGCCAGGAGAATGGTCAGTGTGGTCAGGCGCTGCTGACCATCCACGATCAGGAAGCGGCCTTCCTTTTCGCGAACAAGCACGATGGCACCGACGAAATGGGCGGTGTCTTCCTCGCTTGCTTGATTAAGGTCATTGAGGAGGTCATTGACCTCGTCCTTGTCCCAGGAATAGCTGCGCTGGTAAGGCGGCATTGCGAGTTGCAGACCGGGACGCAGCAGGTCGGATAGCGTGCTCTCCTGAGCGCGAAGTCCTTTGGTCATTGCTTTGAATTCTTTCACTCTACCCAGCCATTTACCTTTATTGACTAGACGCAATATGCAAAAGCTTCAAATCCGCGACACATTAAATCGTCAGTATTCAATCAATCGTAGCGAAGAGGTCACAGCAGTTTATGCGGTTTGTCACGGTTCTGCATCAGGGGGCTTTGCGCGTTGGCCTCCTTGAAGGTGAGACGATCAAGTTGTTGCATGTGCCAGATTTATCAGCTGTTCTTGGAGACCTTGAGGGTGCCGGCTTGCGGGCAGGCGAGGCCGGTATTACCGATATTGGATCGGTGATATTATGTGCGCCGATCCCGCAACCGCGAAAAATTCTGGCCATCGGTCTGAACTATGCAGCTCATGTCTCTGAGTCCGTGTCCTTCATTTCCAATCAGCGGCCAGAAGTTCAGAAGTGGTTCAATAAGCAGGCTACCGCAGCGAATGGGCCCTATAGTGATGTGGCGCTTCCGATTGTGTCCTCTCAGCTCGACTATGAGGGTGAAATGGCTGTGATCATTGGCAAGCGCGGACGGCATGTGCCCGCTGAACGCGCGATGGAGATTGTGGCTGGTGTAGCCTGTGGATGCGACTATTCCGTTCGGGACTGGCAAAAGGCCAGCCCGACCATGATCATGGGGAAGGGGTTTGACACCCACGCGCCGTTTGGTCCGGCGCTTGTGACGCTGGACGAGTTGGGTGATCTGGACGCCTTAGCGATTTCGACGCGGGTCAACGGCGAGGTTCGTCAGTCGGCCAAGCTCGGGGATATGATCTTTTCCATACAAGAACAGATTGCCCACTTAACCGCAGCGTTTACGCTTGAGCCTGGCGACGTAATTTTTACTGGTACGCCTGCCGGCGTTGGGGCGGGGTTCGAACCGCCGAAATGGTTGGTGGCCGGCGACCAGGTGAGGGTTGAGATCGAAAATGTGGGACATATTGAAAATACCATCGTTCGAGAATCTGGAGCGACGGTTCTGGAATGAGACAGATAGCGGCTTTGATCGCCTTGTGCGCGGCGGCGTGTAGTGGCTCGCAGTCCGCAGATGTGAATGTCTCCGAGACGTTCCGGCCGGAAGACTTTGTATTGATGCCTTGCGGCATAGCCGATGCCGAGGCTGCTTGCGCACTGGCCATCGCAGGCGGCAAGCGTGTGCTATTTGGAACCCCTGCTGGGATTGGGCGGAGCCTTGAGGCGGGTGATTTGCGCCAGCTCGACGCGGTCATGGTTTTCTCACTCAGGAGCGCGGACCTCGAAGGCTTGGACGAAGTGCGGAACATGAGTTGGCGCGCAGGTCGCGAGGCGCCGCTCTTGGTCGTTGGGCCTGAGGGTACAAACACCGCCGTTAAAGCGCTAAATCATGCGTTTGAACAAGCAGATGCGCTACGCATTGTAGATGAGGGTATTCCGCCCGGTGGATATGATGCTGCGATCCTCACGTCACGCGAATTGGGCTTTGGCAATCAGGCGCAGGTCGGTTTTGATACAGGTGACTTGATGATTGCCGGGCGCGTTCAGGCCGATGGTAGGGTGGACTATCGTATTTCTTATGAGGTTGATCTTGTCTTGTCGTCATGTGGGATCTGGCTGCCCGACGCCGAATCTATCTCATTTGACTTTGAGGCTGGGCTTGCATGCGAAACAAGCGATCTCCCTTGGCCTCTTTCCGAGCATGTGATGCTCTTTTCACTGGCAGATGGCTGATAATGATTGAGTGTTTCGTTAAAAGGCTCGCTGGCGCACACTGTTACAAGTAAAATTGTGTCGAGAACTTTAAGTTACAAGAATTTGCATCTCTGGTATGAATATTGCTGTTATTAGCCTTGTTGTCACAAGGCTGATACGTCGATCCAGTACTTATTATGTTTCGTGTTATGCATTTTTTTGGATGAGGAGCGGGATGATTTTCGGGTTCAAGAAACGAAAGCGAAAGCAGCGAAGATTGGATCGGGAATCTGTGACAAGCTTCCTGATTGGCGATGCGAAAGAGGCCGAAGCTGACAAGAAATCAGCCACCGAGGCTCCACTACAAAATTCAACGCGTTCAGAGAATGCTGCAGACTGAATCTGCTATCTGAATCCTTGTGATATGCGCGTGGTAAAGCGCTGCCAGCTGGCGATTTCCATTTAAATCTGAGTTGAGGCCTCTAAAAAGCGACGGGGCCTCGCTTTCGCGAGACCCCGGTCTCCCCCGAGACGCCCCCATCCGGCCAAAAAAGTGGCCGTGGACCTGAGGCGGTCAGGATTTGTTCCCTTCCCTAAAAAGCGTCGTCGAGTGTGTCAAACGCAAGATGCGCCCCTGCATGGACGAGATGTCATGTGTGATGTCTTTGTCACGCTTTTGAGAGAGGTGGAGCGTTCCATCGGTTTGACAGAAACTCAAAACCATTTTATTAGTTAAAAAACTAACGAAATGGAGAGCGATTATGGTTTCACGTCGAACGGTTCTTAAAACGGGTGGAGCTGTCGCTGTCATTGGCGGCCTTGCTGCTGCTGGCACTGTTGGTTGGGTGCATGGTCCAGGGCAAACCGCAGCGCGTGAACCCTGGTCGCATGCCGGAGAGAGTTTCGGGGATGCCCGTATTGACGCGTTAGCTTATGCGATCCTGGCACCTAACCCTCACAATCGCCAACCGTGGATGTTCCAACTGGTCGGCGAGGACCAGATCGATGTCTATTGTGATCTCGATAAACGGTTGCCGCATACTGATCCTTTTGACCGGCAGATCACAATCGGTTTTGGCTGTATGCTCGAGCTTCTCTCGCTGGCAGCTGCCGAGCAAGGCCTTCGAGCGGACATTCAGGCCTTCCCGGATGGAGAGCCACAGCCTCGCTTATCGACCAATCGGATTGCGTCTGTACGCCTGATAAAATCTGAAGCGACGCAGTCTGATCCACTTTTCACGAGCGTTCTGCAGCGTCGCTCAACAAAAGAGCCTTTCGACACTTCCAAACGTGTTACTCCGGAGGCGCTCAACGCCGTTATGGCGGGCGCAACAGACACTGTTCAGGTTGGCGGGACGGTTGATCGCGAGCAGGTTCAGCGACTGATTGATCTCTGCTGGCGGGGCTGGCTGATCGAGTATGAGACCCCGAGAACGCTTGGGGAAAGCGTTGATCTTATGCGGATTGGGAACCGGGAAGTTGTCGCCAATCCCGACGGGATCGACATGGGCGGTCTGCAAATGGGATTGTTTAAAACAGCGGGCATCGTGACGCGCGAGGCCCTGCGTGATCCTGATAGCCAAGCCTATAAGATTGGTATCGATATGTACCGGGATATCATTCAGACAGCCTGTGGGTTTGTCTGGATCAGCGTACCTGAGCATACACGGCTCAGCGAAATAGAGGCTGGGCGTTCGTGGGTGCGGATGAACCTCGCCGCGCAAGAGGTGGGGCTTTGCATCCATCCTTTAAGTCAGATCCTGCAAGAGTTTCCCGAGATGGCTGAGCCTTACCGGGCAATCAGGCAAGAGCTTGAGATCGCTGAGCCCGGCGTCGTACATATGCTTGGCCGGGTCGGATATACAGAGTTTCCGCCTCCCTCCCCCCGTTGGCCACTGACGAGTAAGCTTATACGATCATGAAATGACCGAGTCGCGCCCAACTGATCCGCCCATTTTCCAGGTTTTCAATGAAATCGGGATTATCAATCAGTTATCGTCCACGTGGTTTGCAAGACGCCTTGCGCCCGATCTGAATGTCTCAGAGTTCAGCGTGCTGAACCACTTTGTCAGACTCGGGGGACAAAAGACGCCTTCACGGCTGGCGCGGGCATTTCAGATGACCAAACCCTCGATGACAGCGATTCTCGGAAAGCTCTCATCAAAGGGCTATGTCGAAATTATTGGCAGCAAGGAGGATAGACGGCGAAAACTGGTCTCGATTACAGCGGACGGCCGTGCCGCACGGGAACGCGGGATCGCGGCGCTCGCGGGCGTGGCACGTGACCTGGAAGACCAGATTGATGTTGCCGAACTGGTCAAAATTCTCCCGACCCTGACTTTATTGCGTGAAACGCTTGATGCAGCCCGCAGCGATGAAGATGACCTGAATCGATAATTGGCATTCAATCCAAATCAGCATTAGAGCTTCCAATTCGTTAACACTTGGCGCCTATCTGTTAAGGTTAGAGCGTGGTTAAGGGCTATTGAGAGATGTTTGCCGTCTTCTTCCTCATCTATTCTGCGATCGGAGCGGTTTCCGGCTGGGCACTTTTTGCGCTTGCTGATGTGCAGGTGACACTTGCCGTTTGTGCAGGCGCGATCATCACAGCGCTGCTGGGGCAAATTCACTTGTTTGCCATGGGCGGAAACGGTCAGGACCTGAATGACCGGATTGATGCGATTGCGGTTGCACAAAAAGACTCTGCTGAACGGATTGACGTGGTCGAGGCACGAACGGATGCGATTGAGAGCACAGTAAAGCAGGAGCTGACCGAACGCCGCGACGCCCTTGTCACCGAGATGAAGCAGCTTGAAACGGTCATCGAGCGCCTTTCCAACAGTTTTGAGGCAAAGCTCGCAAGCGCCGAGACGGAGGGGGATGTCGCGCCGCAGGATGACGCTGTCTTGCGCGCTGTCAAAGATGCTCTTGAGGATGGGCGGGTCGACCTGCACTTGCAGCCAATTGTATCGCTACCGCAGCGCCGGGTCCTGTTCTATGAAGGCTTTACGAGATTGCGAAGCGCTGAAGGGGCCTTGATCCTGCCAGCCGACTTCCTTGATGCTGCCCGCCGCGCCAACATGATGGGTGTAATCGACAACATGATGTTGTATCGCTCTGTCGAGGTCGTTCGCCGACTTGCCGCGCGTGACCGGCGTGTCGGTGTGTTTTGCAATGTGTCGTCTGGCTCGCTTGAGGACCCTCATTTCTTCCCGTTCTTTCTGGATCATATGGAAGCCAATCGGGATCTTGCAGGTGCGTTGATTTTTGAGCTTCGAGCAGACCGGTTTGAGCAGCGCAGTGATGAGATGAAGGCAGCGATGCGCAAGCTCACCAATCTTGGATTCCGCTTCTCAATTGATCATGCAGCCAGCCTCAAGCTTGATCTTGCAAGCCTGCAGGATGCGGGCATCCGGTTCGTCAAGCTGAACGGCGGTGAGATGATCGATCAGCTGCGCGATCCATTTGGGCCACGCCCGGTTTCCTCTGTGAACCGGCAATTGCGCGGCGACGAAGTGTCATCGGTTTGCTCACGCTATGGCATCACGCTGATTGCAGAAAAACTCGAGGAAGAAGCAAGCGTGGTCGAAATTCTTGAATATGCGATCCCTTATGGCCAGGGGCATATTTTCGGTGTGCCGCGTCCGATCAAGTCGTCATTGATGGAAGAAACAGCGCCGCCTGCCGACCTTATCCGCCGCTTGACCGCGCGTGGCTGATTGACCCGGGTGGTATCGCCACCTAGTTGGCGCTCATGACCAAACCAGATTTTCCGCCCGGCCTGGACGCTATCGCTGATCAATATGATGCCATTCTCTGTGATGTCTGGGGTGTAATCCATAATGGCCGAAATGCCTTTGACGAGGCGTGCGAAGCGCTTGTCCGTTTTAGAGAGAGAGGCGGCGCGGTGTGCCTTATCACCAATGCGCCCGTGCCAAAGGCGCAAGCCATCCGATACTTCGACCCGCTCGGTGTTCCGCCCGAAGCTTATGATGATTGTGTGACTTCAGGTGACGCAACGCGGGAAATTCTGAGCCAGCGTGCCGGGGATGTCTTCTGGCGTATGGGGTCTGATGAGGGCTGGGAGCACGATAAATACCTATATCAAGGGTTGGACCTGCAGTTTTCCGATGCGAAATCTGCTGACACACTACTCTGTATCGGACTGGAAGATCAGGTGGGTGATGAGCCGGAAGATTATCGGGATCGCCTTGCTGAAGCTGCCGACCGGGATATGGAAATGATCTGCGCGAATCCGGACATCAAGGTTCGCATCGGTGATCAACTGTTTTGGTGTGCCGGGGCTCTGGCGAAAATCTTCGAAGAAGAGGGCGGCCGGGTGATCTATCCGGGTAAGCCTTATGATCCGATCTATGATCTGGCTCTGTCGAGACTGTCCGATCTCGGCGTCGAGCCGGGCCAGGGGCGTGTTCTGTGTATTGGAGACAGCCCTGCCACGGATATGAAAGGGGCGGTCTTGCGCGGCTATGATGGCTTGTATGTCGGGACAGGGCTTGCCGCCCATGGCGAAAACTTCAACGTCGAAGTGCTTGAACTGCTTGAACAGTATGCGATTGGCGCGAACTGGGCGATGCCCGGATTGAAATGGTGACGAACGCTGCAACACATTGTAACAGAGCGTGATTGTACTGATTTGGAGGCGCTTTGCCCATGACGTTTAAAGACGGCTACAAGTTCGAGGATATGTCCACAGGGATGACCCATGAGACACAGCACACCATTACCGAAGATGATGTGGAATTGTTTGCCCAAGTGTCCGGAGATCGCAATCCGCTGCACATGGACGATGACTATGCCAAGACAACGCCATTCGGTCAGCGTATCGCCCATGGCGCGCTGACCGCGAGCTATATCTCAGGCATTCTGGGTAATAATCTGCCCGGACCGGGGGCCGTTTTTGTTGGCCTGTCCATGCGCTTCCGCCGCCCGGTCTATATCGGTTCAGATGTTCTGGTAAAAGTTGAGGTGACCGAGATGCAGCCGCGCGGCAACCGCGTGACCCTGAAAGTGTCCTGCATCGTTGATGGTAAGGCTGCGATCTCTGGTGAGGCGTCTGTCACGGTGCCGTCTCGCGAGGATGCCGGGGCGAGCTGATGCCGGTCATTGCGCATTATCGCGATGTGCCTGAGACGGCCCGGGGTTTCTCCGTTGCGCTGGGTAATTTTGACGGCGTGCATGCAGGCCATCGCGCCGTAATTGAGGCGGCCGAGACCGTGAACGCGCCGTTGGGGGTTGCGACGTTTGAGCCCCCGCCGCGCGCTTTCTTCAGGCCTGATGATCCGCCGTTTCGAATCTATCGCCCGGCGCGCAGGAACGCCCGGCTGGCTGAGATTGGCGCCAAGGCGATCTTCGAACTGCCGTTCAATGCCGATATGGCGGCGATGACAGATGAGGCCTTCGCCCGCGATGTTCTGGCGGACGGCATTGGCGCTGCGCATGTGACGGTTGGATTTGACTTCCGGTTTGGGCGCGGACGGATGGGTGATGCAACGCGTTTATCGTCGCTAGGCCGCGCGCTGGGGTTTGGCGTGACCATTATAGAGAAGGTCGAATCGCTTGGCTTCAAAGCGTCCTCAACCGCTATTCGCGAGGCCCTGATTGCAGGTTCGCCGGAAAAGGCCGCAGAAATCCTGGGGCATGACTGGGTGGTTGATGGCACAGTTGAGCATGGCGAGAAACGCGGCCGGACAATTGGCTTTCCAACGGCGAACCTTCACTTGGGTGATTTGATCCATCCGCGTCACGGCGTTTACGCTGTACGTGCCCGTATCAGCGGCAAAAAGGACTGGTTCGGCGGGGTCGCAAATTTTGGCCGCACGCCAACGACCGGGATCCGCGATCCGCTGTTGGAGACGTTCATTTTCGATTTTGACGGCGACATTTATGGCCAGACTTTGGAAGTCGCGCTCGTCCATTTCCTGCGCCCGGAACTGAAATTTGATGTACTGGACGACATGGTGGTGCAAATGCAGCGCGATGCCGAGCAAGCCAAAGCAATCCTTGCAGCCCGCAGCGTATAGGCAGGGTGACAGTGCGCGCGCGCTCTGCTAGTGCGCGGTAATGAGGAAAATGACAGCCATATCCGTCATTCGAATTAGCGGCCCGGTCGCGCGCTGAGTTTCACGCTAGCGGCCGGGGGAATTTGCTTTTAGCCCTTCCTTTACTTGCCAACCCGAAGACGACCCGATGGCCGAGACTGATACCAAACCCCAAGGCACCAAATCTGAAGGCGACTACAAGGACACCTTGTTTCTGCCGACGACTGACTTCCCGATGCGTGGCGGCCTGCCCAAGGCCGAACCGAAATGGATCGAGCGCTGGGATCAGATGAAACTCTACGAGATGATGCGCGCGGACGCCAAAGCGCGCGGCGCTGAGCCGTTCATTCTGCATGATGGACCGCCTTATGCGAACGGGCCGATCCACCTCGGCACGGCAATGAACAAGATTGTCAAGGACATCATTGTCCGCAATCACCAGATGCGCGGCTATGATGCCTCGTACCTGCCGGGCTGGGACTGCCACGGCCTGCCGATTGAGTGGAAAGTCGAGGAGGAGTTCCGCTCCAAAGGGCGCACCAAGGATGATGTCACTGGCGCGGAGTTTCGTGTGCGTTGCCGTGAATATGCTGCCGAGCAAATCGAAGTGCAGAAGGCCGGCTTCCGCCGCTGCGGCGTCGAGGGTGAGTGGGATAATCCGTATCTCACAATGAATTTTGCTTCAGAAGCGGCGACTGTACGTGAGTTTCTGGATGTCGCGATGGGCGGACGGCTCGTACGCGGCGCAAAGCCAGTTATGTGGTCGCCGGTTGAGCGGACCGCGCTGGCCGAAGCCGAGGTGGAGTATAAGGACCGCAAGGTCCCAACGATCTGGGTGAAGTTTCCCATTAGAAGCTATTCAGAGACAGCGCAGACCTTGGAAGGGCACGACCCTAAAACTCTAGGTGGTGTTTCTGTTCTGATTTGGACAACAACGCCATGGACAATTCCGGCTAACCAAGCCGTTAGCTTCAACGATCAGATTCGTTATGGCCTTTATGAAGTTACGGACGTTATGACTGAAGAAGAGCTCGGCTTTGCTCCATATGTAAGTGCAGGCGAACGCGTCGTAGTTGCAGACAACTTGGCCAAGATGGTTTTCGATGCTGCTAAAGTAAGACCAGACGGGTATACTCGCGTGAGTGATTTTGCACCCATTACTATCGCTACCCTAGCGCACCCCCTCGCGGGCCTCAACTCATTCTGGCAGCATGATATCCCGATGCTAGCGGGTGACCATGTGACCGACGATGCAGGTACGGGCTTCGTCCATACCGCTCCAGCGCATGGCGAAGATGACTTCAATGTCTGGATAGAGTCCGGACGCAAGACCACCGACATTCGCCAGATCGTGGATGCCGATGGCTGTTATACGGATGAGGTGCCTGAACCGCTTCGCGGGCTCGATATCATCCGCACGTCCGGCAAGAAGCGCGGCCAACCCGGCAAGGTCAATGACGCGGTCCTCAAGCTGCTCGCCGAGAGCGGTAATCTGCTGGCGCGCGGCTTGGCGACGATCCGTGATGCGCATAGCTGGCGCTCAAAAGCTCCGGTCATCCGGCGGGCGACGCCGCAATGGTTCATCTCCATGGATGTGCCGGGCATGGATGGTAAAACGCTGCGCGATCTCGCCATGAAAGCGGTCGATGAGACCAGCTTTGTACCGCCAACCGGACGTAACCGGATCACGGCCATGGTCGGGGACCGCCCGGACTGGCTGATCTCTCGCCAGCGCAATTGGGGCGTGCCGATCACATTGCTTGTGTCACCCGATGGCAAGCCGCACACTGAGGCTTTGTCCGAAGCCGATGCAACCAAAGTGAATGAGCGTATTCTTGAAGCGATCCGCGCCGAGGGGGTTGAGGCCTGGTTCAGCGCTGATGTTGAAAACTTCCTTGATGGTGTGGTCGATCCAGCGGGCTGGGAAAAGGTCAATGATGTGCTCGATGTCTGGTTTGACAGCGGTACGACGCATGCCTTCGCTCTGCGTGACCGTGGCATCATTGACGAAGAGACCGGGCAGGCCGACGTTTATATGGAAGGCAGCGACCAGCATCGCGGCTGGTTCCAATCTTCGCTTTTGGAATGTTGCGCAACGCGCGGTATGGCGCCGTACAAGGAGGTCGTCACGCACGGTTTCATTGTCGACGAGCACGGCAAGAAAATGGGTAAATCGGAAGGCAACGCCGTCTCTCCGGAGAAAGTCGCCCAGCAATACGGGATTGAAATCCTGCGGCTCTGGACGGCGAGTTCGGACTTCACTGAAGACCTCCGCATGTCGGATGAGATCCTGAAAACCAATGCCGAAAGCTATCGCCGCTTGCGCAACACGCTGCGCTACCTGCTCGGTGCACTGGATGGGTTCTCACCGGACGAAGCTGTTCTGCCGGTTGAAATGCCAAGCCTTGAAAGCTGGGTGCTGCATCGTTTGGCGGAACTCGATGAGCAGGTTCGCGCCGCTTATGCGGGCCATGATTTCAAGCGTGTCATGGCGGCGCTTTTGAATTTCTGTGCTGTGGATCTTTCGGCTGTCTATTTCGATATCCGCAAGGATAGTCTTTATTGCGACGCGCCGAGCGATTTACGTCGCCGCTCGGCGCGCACCGTTATGGCCGCTATAATGGAGCGGCTGCTGGTTTGGCTCGCGCCGATCATGCCGTTCACAACGGAAGAAGCGTTTCTGATGAGCGTGTTTGCAGATCGGGCGACAAGTGTGCACTTGCTGCAATTCCCGGAGACGCCGCTTGATTGGAAAGATGCTGAACTTGCCGCGCGCTGGGAGAAGATCTTCCGGGTTCGCCGGGTTGTAACGGGCGCTATTGAGATTGAACGCCGGGAAAAACGAATCCGGTCTTCCCTGGAAGCTGCGCCCGACGTCTACATCGCCGATCCTGATTTGCTGGCCGCGTTTGAGGGCGAAGTGGCGGAGGATATTTTCATCACCTCCCAAGCGTTGCTGAAATCTGGCGAAGGGCCGTCTGAAGCCTTCAGGCTGGAGGATGAGGCGGCTGTTAGTGTGATGCCGGCGACAGCGAGCGGCATTAAATGTGCGCGTAGCTGGAAATACTTCGACCCGGCAACAGCGGACCCGGACTTCCCGGACATTACACCCCGAGATGCGGCCGCTGTCCGTGAAATCAGAGGCGCTGTATGAGCGACCGCCTCCGCTACAGCCTGTTCGGACTGATCCCGATTGTTCTGATCCTCGATCAGTGGAGCAAGTATCTGGTCTTGCAGGAGCCAACCTTTAATGCACTTGGCTGCCTCGACCGCAGTGAGCCTTGTGGCAAGATCGAGATCTCCTCGATTTTTGACCTGACTATGGTCTGGAACCGCGGGGTTAGTTTCGGCGTCGGGCAATCAGAGGGGATTATGCGCTGGGTTCTGGTTGTGATGACCATGGCAATCGCAATTGGCTTTGCAATCTGGCTTTGGCGCGCCGGAAGGCTTTGGACTGGACTGGCGCTCTCTCTGGTGGTTGGCGGCGCGATTGGCAATGTGATTGATCGAATCCGGTTTGGCGCAGTTGTCGATTTTTTCGACTTTTCCGGGATTTATTTCATCTGGGTCTTTAACGTCGCCGATGCGGCAATTACTGTCGGTGCAGTCTTGCTCTTTATCGACCAGTTTCTAATGTCACGAGAATGAATTCGGGGCGGGCTTGGATAATCGAAACTATAAGGCGAGGACGCCCATGAAAAAGACAATTGCAATCATGGCTGCCGGGGGTGCTCTGGCAATGACAGCAGGATGCGTCAGTGTGGGCGGTGCGCCGTCTTCACCAGATGAGTTCCGTGTGGTGAAGAAAGCGCCGCTTGTTGTGCCGCCAGAGTACAATCTGCGCCCGCCGGAAGCCGGACAGGCACAGCCGATCGAACTCGACGCGGCACGAACAGAAGTGACAACCGCTTTCGGAACCACCGTTGGCGTTGACGCCAGCGCTTCAGAACGCGCCTTGATCGCCGCCGCTGATGCCAACGCGGTCAGCAGCGTTGTGCGCACGCAGGTCGATTATGAAGAGGCGCGCGTCATCCGCAAATCACAGTCCGCTATGGACCGCATCATGTTCTGGAACCGGTCTGAAGAAGAGTTTCCGGTTGAAGATAGCGCGACCGGAGGTGAAGCGGTCACCATTGAACGCGGATCTGGCACAGCGCGGCTGAAGCTGCCGGGTACCTAAGTCACCATAAATTTCGCCGGAGAAAGAGATGAAGTATTTTGTGTCCGGCGGAGTGGCCGCCCTTGGATTGGTCGGTGCCGTGGCCTTTGCCGATACGTCTGTTGAGGCCTGGGCCCCGGAGACCTTCACGCTCGAGAACGGGATGGACGTTGTTGTCCTGCCGGATCATCGCGCACCGGTCGTGACGCATATGGTCTGGTACAAGGTTGGCGCCGCTGATGAGGATCCGGGTAAGTCCGGGATCGCCCACCTGTTTGAACACGTCATGTTCAAGGAAACCGATGATATCGGCCCGGAAGAGTTTACCTCCATCGTGCAGCGCAATGGCGGCCAGTTGAACGCTTTTACAAGCTGGGATTTCACCGCCTACTATGAGCGCGTCGCCAAACAGCACCTCGGCAAGATGATGGAACTTGAAGCTGAGCGTATGACCGACCTGATCATCGATGAGGCAGAAGATGGCGGCTTCATCACCGAACGGGATGTGGTGAAAGAGGAGCGTCGTCAGCGGATCGACAACAATCCAGGTGTCATTCTTCAAGAACAGGTGCTGGCCGAATTCTGGAAAGGCCACCCCTACGAAATCACTATTATCGGGCTGATGGATGAAGTTTCGGCTTTGACACCGCAGGATGGCCTCGATTTCTATCAGAAATACTATTCACCGGAAAATGCCATTCTTGTTGTCGCTGGTGATGTCACGGGTGACGAGGTCCGCACGCTGGCCGAAGAGCATTATGGTCAGATCGAACCGTCCGGACTTGTCGACGGAACCCGCAAGTGGCGTTCGGTGGATCCGCTAACGGAAACCAAGGAAATTGTTCACAGCGATCCCAAGATCAGACAACCTGTCTGGTATCGCTATTATGATGGAACCTCTGCGATCCGTGATCCAGAATTCTCCCGAGCTTTGGATGTCGGCCTTCAGGTCTTGGGCGGCGGGGTAACCAGCCAGCTTTATCAGGCCTTAGTTGAAGACCAGAAGCTTGCTATCGCCGTCGGCACCGGCGCGTTCAATACCTTGCACGATGAAGGCCCAGCCCTGATTTATGCGACGCCGTCGCCGGGTGTCACGATGGAGGAGCTAGAGCTTGCGGTAATGGAGGAGCTGCGATTGGCCCTCGAAACGGGGTTTGAGGACGCGGATGTCGAGCGTGTGCGCAACTCGCTCGCGGCCCAGGCAATTTATCAGCGTGATAGCCAGGTGGCGATGGCGAATACGTTCGGTGCGTGGCTCGCCATCGGTGGCAGCATTGATCAGCTTCTGTCCTATCCTGATGATATTCGCGCCGTCACAACCGAAGAGGCGCTTGCCGCTGCTCGCCGGGTCTTTGCAGATGGAAATCACTATATCGAGGCGCATCTGCTGCCAGAAGATGGAGCGCTTTAGGCATGTCGTTTTGGAAGCACACGCTTGGCGGTTTCGCCGCCATTATGCTCTCTGCCTGTGGCCAGCCTGAGCCGGGAACCCAATCTGGCACAGAGATCAATAGCCCGAACGACCTGCAAATCACGGTTCATGACGGAGAGTTTGCAACCATTCAGCAGTTCGTAACGCCGGGCGGGGTCTCGGTCTGGTTGGTTGAAGAACCGTCGATCCCGATCCTGTCACTTCGCATGGCCTGGCTTGCCGGGACCACGACAGACCCGGTTGGGATGGAAGGTCTTACCACTGCGATGGTCTATCATATGAATGAAGGGGCTGGCGATCTCGACAGTCAGGCCTTCACCAAGCGTATGGAAGAGCTGAATATGAGCTTTGGTTGCGGTGCGGGACGCAACTCGACGTATTGCAACGCGTCCATGCTGATCGATAATGTATCAGAGTCGTTCGAGCTCATCGCGCTTGCCTATGCTGAACCGCGCTTTGATGACGGGCCGTTCGGACGTTTTGTGCGCGAGCGGGAAGTCAGTTTGAACACCCGTGAGACCAATCCGGGATTTTTGGCCAGCCGGGCCGTGCGTCAGGCCCTCTACCCTGATCACGCCTATGCGCGTGAGATCAGCGCCGAGAGTATTGCGGCACTAACGGCTGAGGCTGCCAAGGCCCATAAAAGCACGATCATGACGCAAGGTGATGCAATCGTCACAGCGGTTGGAGCAATCTCTCCCGACACACTTGCCCCATTGATTGATCAAGCGGTTGTCGGCTTGCCGTCCGGGTTCGAGCAGACGCCGACGGAAAATGTCATACTTGCTGACCCGCCGGCTGAGCCGATCGTGATTGAGCTGCCGCAACCACAAAGCCTTGTTAGCTTTACCGCACCTGCAATGGCACAGGACGATCCCGATTATTATCCGGCGGCCGTTCTGAACTATATTTTTGGGGGTGGGGGCTTCGAGAGTCGGTTGATGAAGGAGTTGAGGATTGCCCGCGGCCTGACCTATGGTGTCGGAACCCGGGTTTCGACCGGCAAGCATCTTCAAACCTGGTCCGGGAATGGCCAAACCAAGAATGAAAGCGCGGGCGAGTTTATCGCAGGTATCAAAGACGAAATGACGAAGCTGGTCACAGATGGCGTTACCGAACAGGAGCTGGCAGATGCGAAGGCTTATCTTATAGGGTCTTATCCCCTGGGGTTTGATTCCAATGCAAAGATTGCTGCCAACATGATGGGACTGCGTGTCGATGGTCGGCCGGTTGATTCCTTTGACAAGCGAAATGCCTTGATCGAGGCTGTTACGCTGGAAGATGTGAACCGACTGGCAGAGACTTATCTGCGGCCCGAAAATTTCACGTTCATTGTGGTAGGAGACCCGCAAGGCCTGGACAATTAGGCTGACTTGATGGGAACACTACGACCCTTTGTTCTTTTCGTTCCCATGTTTCTGTTTTGTGCAGCAGCCATTGCCAGCCTGATTGATCTTGATGGTTTTTTTGCTTTCGCAAAGCTTCTCAATGACTGGATCCTGGCGCACTTTTCGACCCTGATCATCTGGTCCGTGTTTGGCTTTGTCGTAACATGTGGGGCGATTGCACTGTCACCTTTTGGCCGGATGAAAATCGGCGGACCTGAGGCGGAGCGTCTGCTGACGCCCTGGAACTGGTTTTCGATCACGCTTTGCACAACGATTGCGACAGGCATTCTGTTCTGGGCTATGGCCGAGCCGGTTTTTCACCTGGCCGCGCCCGGTGGCCGCGCGATTGAACCCGGCGGCACGGAAGCACAATCCTTTGCGATGGTGTCCCTGTTCATGCATTGGGCTCTGTCACCTTATGCGATCTATACGGTTGCCGGGCTCGCCTTTGCCTTATCCTATCATAATTTGGGCAAGCCTTATTCGGTCTCGGGACCCTTTGGCGTGCTGATCGGGCGGGCTGTTCCAAAGCCCGTCTCAAGCCTGCTTGATATGTCGATCCTGATGGCTCTGGTGCTTGGCATGGCAGCGTCTCTCGGTGCGGGTATGTTGATGCTGTCCGGCGGTATTGCCAATATAACCGGGCTGAAGAATGGTCCCGTCCTGATGGCGCTTGTTGCCGCCATGATTGGCGCAGTGGTTCTGTTATCTGCGATTACAGGACTGCTCAAAGGCATTCGCATTCTCTCTGACATCAATATCAAGTTCTTCTTTGCTTTCGCAGTCTTCGTTTTTCTGTTTGGGCCCTGGCAGCAGATTCTCGTCCAAGGCGGCAGTGCGGCTGTGACCTATGTTGCGGAGTTTGTACCGCGCTCCTTATTTCTAGGTGAGGCTGCGGCCGACCGGACATGGGCAATTGACTGGACGATCTTCTATTTCGCGAACTGGTTTGCATGGGCCCCAGTGACGGCTATGTTTCTGGGGCGCATCGCCCGCGGTTACAGTGTCCGGGCTTTTATTCTGGTCAATCTGGTCCTGCCATCGCTGTTCGGACTGCTGTGGATGAGCATCTTTGGCGTGTTTGCCATGCAAGTAGAGTTGGCAAGTGACGGAATGTTAGGCGCTGTCGCAGCCGAAGACGGGATTGAAGCGATCATGTTCGCCGCCTTGGCAACCTTGCCGCTTTCCGAAGTTCTCGTGCCAGTCTTGCTGTTCCTCGCCTTCATTTCCTATGTCACCGCTGCAGATTCAAATACTGAGGCAATCTCACAAATCTGCAATCGGCAAGATACGCTGCCCGATGAGATGGACCACAAACCGGTTTTGAAGATCACCTGGATTATTCTGCTCGCTATGACGGCATGGATCATGGTCGCCTTTTCCGGCATTGACGGCGTTCGGATGCTCTCCAATGTCGGCGGGCTACCGGGCATGATTGTCGTTATTGGTTTGCAGCTTTCGCTTATCCGTATGGTACTGCAACCGGTTGGGTCTGGCATTGCAGCGTCGAAACCCGTCGCTCAACCCAGCGCCCTGACATAGTAGGCGACCGATTTTCGGCCTTCGTCATAGCTGCGCTCGCCAACCTGTATGAAGCCGAGCCGCTTATGAAAGCGGTGTGAGCCCGGGTTCGGTGGAGCGATGTTCACTTCACATCCGATCTCACCTCGATCAGAAAAGGCCTCGAAAGCCGCCTGATAGAGTCTTTCACCCAATCGCGCGCCGCGCGCGGCCTGTGAAATGGCTATCCGGTCGACATAAACCACGTCGCGACCGTGCTCTTCTTTCCAGGCTTCGAACCATCGAAGATTGGCACTTTCATAGTCCAGTGTCCCCGGTTCGATCAGTGTGATGAAGCCCAGCGGCTGATTTTTAGCGTCTGCAGCAACGAAAACTGTCGAAAGGTTAATCCACTTGGAGAGGCTTTCCTCGCTCTCCGAACCGACGCCTGGCACTGACTCCTGGTTGATCTGATACAAGGTTGGAAGGTCGGTTTGAAGAAAGCCGCGTATCGTCACTTTTTCTTATCTTTCAGAGTGTTGCGTGGGGTGGGTGCCCTCTACGTCTGCAGCGATAATCGCTTAAACAGCGCTGTGCAAGTGATCGTCAGACAGGCGAATTCAAGACCGATTCCCGCTCTGGATGTGACAGAAGTTTAAGACGAAACGGCCTCAGATTCGGCGTTAGTCTCCAGCAAGCTTAGCAACTTGTTAAATCTGCGGTCGCATTTTCTCTCCGTTGGTTAATGAAATTGCTCATGCTGTTAAGAGGGTAGACGTTATGATGAAACGGTCAGTGCGCTGGGGCGCCGATATTGGCTACCAGGATAAAATCAAATCTTTGACAGTTAAGACATCGCTCGCTGCTCATGGATTGAAAGGGAAACTTGCCGAAGGTGAGCTGGGGGTTAGCAAGGCGATGACCCGCTCGCAGGCGAAAAAGGATGCAACAGATGGCATCCCTGTTTCCGAAGCGATTACGCAGGACCAGTGGTCCGAGCGTGAGCAGGACGTTGCCGAGCGCGCCGAACGGGTGCGCCGTGGCCTTTCAACCTGGATGAGCAGCGCTACAAAAGCGGTGCGCAACTTTATCACCGACTGCACCCCTGCAGATATTCACCCCGACCATTTGCGCGAAGTGATCAAGGCTGAAGAGAATGAGTTTCGCCATTACGAAGCCGATGATGCGACCAGCGCTGCTGCGCATCACGAAGCGACAGTTATTGAGCTGCAGGAATTCCGCAGCACGCACGGTGACCAGATCGGAAAACGCACACCCGACATCAAGAAGAATGTTGAGCAGACCATTGCGATCCTGATTTTCATCATGATCGTTGAGGGCTGCTTTAATGCGCTGTTGTTCAAAGATGCGCAATCCTCTGGCCTGCTTGGTGGGATGATGATTGCCTTTGGGGTGAGTGCTGTAAACGTGTTGTTCGGCGTCGTTGGCGGGTTCCTTGGACTTCGCTACCTCAACCACCCTGCAACGCCGATGAAAGTGGTTGGCGGTGTCGTTGCTGCAATCTGCGTTTTGATCGGGATCTTCCTGAACCTGTTCGTCGCGCATTTCCGTGATGCGGTAGAAGCTGGCTTGATTGCCGCGAAAGCCTCAGGCTCGCTCGCCGGGTTCTCAATGTTTGATATCACGCCAGGCGCTGTGATTGTGGACATGTTCCCGAATGTCTTCGCACTCGACAGTCTGGTTGCAATCGGCCTGTTGCTGATTGGCCTGACCATTTTCGGAATCGCGCTTTACGAAGGCTATGACAAACTCTCTGACCGTTATCCAGGTTATGGCCGGGTCTGGCGTAAAGAGCGCCTTGCCTATGAGCAGCGTCAAGCCGTTCGGAACGGTGTTCGAGATGACTTGTCTGACTATTTCACGCGGTGCCGTTTCTGGTTCGAAACCCAGCACAGTCGCCACACTGCGGCGAAGCGGGAAATCGAAAAAGCGATGAATGAGTTGGACGAGCGCCGTGATCTTGCGGTTTCAATCGCCTCTCGTGCTGGTGATCAGGAGCGGTCGCTGAAGGTGGCTTACCGCCAGGCCCACCGCCGTCAGCGTAATACCGTGCGGGATAAGCTGGGCGAGCAAGCTGCCGTTCCGGCCTATTTCGATGAGATCGTTACGCCAAACCTACCGCCTTTCGATCATTCAAAAGAGCGGGCGCAGGCCGATGAAGCCCTGCGGGTGATTGATAACAATCTGACGGCCATCAACATTACGCGTGAATGGCTGGAGCAGCATATCCAACAGGTCCAGAAAGGCCTGTCTAGCATCGAGAAGAAAGCGCGTGATGAAGTTGCCCGCGTGCGCGAAGAGCGCATGAGTAGCACGTCAGGCGAGGCAAGAAGAGCCTAAAGGAGACACCTCATGGCGAGAGCGAGAGAACGTGGACCGTGGTTCTGGCGCACGGCAATCGCGGTCATGATCACATCCGTGTTCGGCCTGTTTGCTGTGGCTGCGTTCAATACGCCGCCAGCACTGGATCAGGAAACCGCTTGTCGGCTGGACCGTAACGATCCGGCCCATACAATCTTGCTGATCGATCAGTCTGATCCGTTCAACACCAATGACTTGGATTGGGTTTATGAGTTCGTGGATTCAGAGGCGCGAGCCTTGCCGAAGTATGGCCGCTTGACCGTCCTGACGCCAAACGCAAGCGACCCCTATCAGCCGACGATGGTTTTCAGTCAGTGCTCACCGGGCAGTGTGGAGGATGCAAACGCCTTCTTTCAGAACCCGCGTATGATTGATGATACCTGGCGCGATACGTTCTATACGCCGCTGGTGGGCGAGGTCGAAACCGCCATGGTTGATACGCGCCAGCCAAGCTCACCTCTAAGCGAGGCGGTGTATGCGATTGCTGACCGCGCTGACTTCCAGCCGTCTCATGGTGATCGCCGTGTCGTTTTGGTGTCCGACCTGATGCAACACTCTGATGACTTTTCTTTCTACAAGGTCGGCGCCGATTTCACCGCGTTCGGTGAGACCCGGCTCGGCGAGCAGATTCCGGACATGAGCGATATCGAAGTCGTCGCCCGGATCGTACCGCGTCAGATGTACGATTTGCCGCTAAATGATGTGAAAGCCTTCTGGCGGGCCTATTTCCGCCAGTCCGGCGCGATTTATGGGTCAGTCAACTAAAGCTTGGTGCGTTTCACATGTTGCCGGGGTTGCATAGAGGTTGCCGACCAGAACCGTGGCGACGGCTGTTTCAGTATCGACCGTGATCGAGATGTTAGCGGTCCAGTCCGTGCGGGTTGAGAACGGCAAGTTATGGCCTGTCCAGACCTCAAACCGGCCGCCGCGTTGCTGATAAGTCGGCATGCCTGACCAGCAACCGGTATAGGCGCAAACCTCCATTGTGTTGTCGCCGAGATAGATGTCCATGGGTGTATGCGCGTCTGAAGCCTCACAGCCTGTCTCATCGCAACTGATCTCATAACTTGTATTGCGGCAGTTCCAGTCGGTTTCGCCTTCTGCAATCGCGGGGAGGGTGGTGCTAACCCCTGCTGCGAGAAGAAGTACGCTTATGATTTTGGATCGGTGCATCGGCATTTCCTTCATGGCGTTCTTCACCTGCTCATGGGAGTCAGGCAAATTCCAGACAGGAATAAGAAATTGTTATCTCAACGGGCTTGTTTGACCCTCCGTCAGGACTCACATCTTCGCGCAAGATACAAAAGTGCCTGATGATCGGAGCAATACTCATGAGCGACACCCCTGAATATACACCGCCAAAAGTCTGGACCTGGGACAAGGAAAGCGGGGGTCGCTTTGCCAGTATAAACCGTCCGATCGCTGGGCCGACCCATGACAAGGAACTACCGGTCGGGAAGCATCCATTACAGCTCTACTCACTGGCCACGCCGAATGGTGTGAAAGTCACCGTGATGCTGGAAGAGCTTCTGGCGCTTGGGCACTCTGGCGCAGAATATGATGCCTGGCTGATCAATATCGGAGAAGGTGATCAGTTCGGCAGCGGCTATGTCGACTTGAATCCAAACTCCAAGATCCCGGTCATGGCCGATCACACAACTGATCCTGTGACCCGCGTTTTTGAGTCCGGATCGATCCTCGTTTATCTGGCTGAAAAGTTCGGCGCCTTCATGCCAACCGATCATCACAAGCGCACCGAGACGATGAACTGGCTGATGTGGCAGATGGGCAGCGCGCCTTATCTTGGTGGCGGTTTTGGCCATTTCTACGCCTATGCACCGACCAAGATGGAATACCCGATTGACCGCTTTGCCATGGAAGTGAAGCGTCAGATGGATGTTCTGGACCGCAACCTGGCTGACCGCGAGTTCATGGCTGGCGATGAGTTGACGATTGCCGACTTTGCAATTGCCCCATGGTACGGCGCGCTGGCAAAAGGCGTGCTCTATGACTCAAAAGAGTTTCTGTCCGTGCATGAATACACCAATGTCATTCGCTGGGCAGACATGCTGATGGCGCGGCCTGCCTTCAAACGCGGTCGGATGGTCAACCGTCCCTTTGGCGAGCCATCCAGCCAGCTACTGGAACGCCACGATGCGAGCGATTTCGAGACCAAGACGCAAGACAAGGTCGCCCCGGCGGAGAGCTAGTTCTGGCTATCGCCGCGAGCGGAGCAGGTCGCTGAGCGCCATCAGACCAGCGCGTGCGTATTGCGTGCTGGTTGGGCGCTGGCCCTTTGCGTGGCGGACATAATGGACGCAGTTTGAGCCGGTCAGATGATAGTCATGGCCGAGCTTGCGCCGGGCCCTGGCATGGGCGAGATAGTCGTCCCCGTCGCTTGAGCTGCCATGATGTTTCACCCGGCGTCCGTCGGCAAACTCAGTCAGGCTTTGCGAGATGACGCCGCCGAGGCGGCCATTGTTTGACATGATGCGGCCCCCATAAGTGACGACACCATAATGGCGCATCACCCCGTTAAAGCGGACAGATACGATGTCACCGGGTTTTAGATCGTACTTGGAGTTCATCGATAAACGATATGAGTGTTTGAGATGTTCGTCAAGCCGCAGCGCGTGCGGCCGCGGATGCGGCTGATTTGGTGGATTCGGAGGAGTTGTGTTTGGCAAAGCGCTAAGGCGCGTTGCGCCACGCTTTGCTTAGCGGGTTCCGCGTCAGCGCTTTGCGCTGCGCATGAACCAAGCTCAGGGCTGTTTGTATTCCGAACCAGTGGTCGTGGGATACAGTCCTGAACTTGGTTCATCGGACGAGCGAAGCGAGGATCGGGAACCCGCTTCCACCGCGTGAGGCGCAGCCTCTTAGCGCGGTGAAAACAACACTGGGTCCCGGATCGCTACGCGTCCGGGATGACAGTTTAAGAGGAGTCCTGAAACGCGGGCGCGCCCGCCTCTGCTTCCAGTATCAGCGGTGCAGAAACCTGCACGCAGCGCGTCATCAGCCGGCCCGCCCAATAGTGAATACCGCTGAGATGCATCTCGCCGCTTTCATTGTAGAGCGCATACCAGTGCGCGCGGTAGAGCTTGTTCTCGCGCTTGAACCAGGCGACGAGATCGCGCGGATCGTCGGACATATAGGTTACCCAGACCTTGCCATCCGGATCGACCTCCCAAAGCACTTCGCGCTGCTGCAAGCCGCACCAGTTGCGAATGCCGAGCAGCTGCCACCAGACCCAAGGCCAGAGATAGACCGGGACGTGGCGCACAGCAGAAAGGGTGAAGCGGACTTCCATGGGCTGGGAGCGTAAATGGGTTGGGAAGTGGGTCGGATTGAATGGGTGGAACACTTGGACACTTCTGGTGTATGTTGCCCAATTCGGGGTCCTGGGGGGATCGATGGAGGGACGACCATGAAGGCGCTAATTCAACCGGCAATACTGGTCGCGCTGGCTATTAGCGTGTCCACCGCTGCGCACGCTGAAGACACCAGCTATTCTGAAGCGGATGTTCGAATCATATACGCCGGTGCCTGCGGCGCGCATGGCATGGATGCACCAAAGTGTGCGTGTGTGGTCGATGGTTTGCTGGCCGAACACAGCGTGGAGGCCATCATGGCGAATGGCCTCGGCATGGTGCTGAGAGATGACGAAGCCGTTGCCCTCACCGATCAGGTCGGTGAACCGGCCGTATGGGCCGCCAGCGATGCGTTCGATCTGTTGCAGAATACGACGTGTTCGGATGCGTCGATGATTGCAGCCGCTGAGGAAGCGGACGCCGCTGTAACCGGCGCGATCGCTGGCGCAGAGGCGACCGCATCTGCGGCCGAGGAAAGCACCACGGACTAGTCGCGCCAGTATTCGCTGCGATTTTCGCCATCGAAAGCGGCCCGATTTGAGGCAGCACCGCTTGAAACAACCTCCCGGAGCCGCAGGGGCAGGGGTCATTCCGGCCGAGTTTTTCTACGAGTTCTTTTTCACCGCCTTTGACAGACCGCTGGCCGCGTTTGACCTGAGTCTCTGACGGGAACCCTTTGCGTCGTTTAGACGTCCGTTCGAAAGGACGGCATTTCTTCATAGTCTTTGATCTTACGTGACATGATCGCCTCCCTTTTTGGATTGAGGGATTACATCTTCGATTTTTTGTCTAACTTCAAGACTGAAAGATTGCATTGTAAATATATTACACCTTGGAATTTTCGCCAGCCGCCCTTGTCCACTACTGAACCTTATTCCGAATAGTTCTGTAATGCAGACGGCGCTTAGTTGTCTGAGCGACCGTCCCACTCACTCGTATCGCTATCCGTCACCTTGTGTCGGACTAAACCCCACGCAACACTCCATTCAGATGAGCGTCGGCGCTTCAGGGAGCCAGTCGTCGTAGTTGACAGTTTCGGATCAGACTTGGTCTGAAACATTGCGAGGGCTTTCCTCGCGAGCGATACGAGCAAAGTGGACACGTTGTCCATCGCTTGCTCCTTGTCCTCAATATGAGGACGACTTCTGAGCGACATGCCCAGAAACTATAAAGCGCCCAACTGGGCGCACTATTTTCATATTCAGATACAAAAAAGGCGCCACTTCGGCGCCCGTAAAATCTCTGTTGTATTCAATGTACCCGATTTCGACCGCCAATCAATCCAAACGCGATTTGATTTAGACAGAATTTTCACAAAGCTTCGCACTTGAGGACAGTCAGTTTTGAAAAACTGCTCTCCCAAAGTGCTACGCGGCTCGCCTTGAAGGTGCCGTCGGATCTAGCGAACTAAGTCTATATGGCTTAGCGACTCATAAGCGGATATCAAAAACCAGAATTGCCTGTAGCGCTATTGATTTTGATGAAATCCCTCGATTCTCAAGTCCCGTAAAGTACACTACCGAAGGTCTCAGTCCCTAATCGTAAGGGGCAATCTGTCCGAATAACTTGTTGATACTCTGAAACGTGCATTTTGATGAGAAGAAACTAATGCGCCTCGGCCCAAGTCTGTCCCGCCTGCGCTTCAACCACCAGCGGTACGGACAGAGATAGCGCGGGCAGGGGGGCTTTTTCCATTGTGCTCTTAACCACATCGATCAGCGCGTCGGCTTCGTCCTCCGGACATTCGAAGATCAGTTCGTCATGGACCTGGAGGAGCATTTTGGCGTTGAGACCTGCAGCCTCCAAAGCTGGGGGCATCTGGATCATGGCGCGTTTGATAATGTCGGCGGCCGAGCCCTGGATCGGGGCGTTGATGGCTTGGCGTTCAGCAAATCCACGTTGTGGGCCTTTGGCTTTGATGCCTTTCAGATGCAGGACGCGGCCAAAGATAGTCTCGACGCGCTCATTCTCGCGCGCGAAGTCCTTGGTTTCGTCCATATAGGCCTTGATGCCGGGGAATTTCTTGAAATAGGCCTTGATATAGGCGCCTGCCTCATCGCGCGGGATGGAGAGCTGGCGGGCGAGGCCGAAAGCGGAAATGCCGTAAATGATGCCGAAATTGATCGCTTTGGCGCGGCGGCGGATCATTGGGTCCATGCCTTCGATGGGCGTGTCGAACATCTCACTCGCCGTCATCGCGTGGATGTCGAGGCCTTGTTTGAACGCGTCTTTCAGCGCATCGATGCCAGCGATATGGGCGAGCAGGCGCAGCTCGATCTGGGAATAGTCAGCGCTGACAAGGACATGGCCGGGCTCTGCGATGAAGGCTTCGCGGATTTTGCGGCCTTCTTCCGTTCTAATCGGGATATTTTGCAGGTTCGGGTCATTGGAGGAGAGGCGGCCGGTCTGCGCGCCGGTCATGCCGTAATTGGTGTGGACGCGGCCGGTGCGCGGGCTGATCTGGCCCTGCAGCGTTTCGGTATAGGTTGAGCGGAGTTTGGAGACTGTGCGCCAGCCGACAATCGTACGCGGCAGCTGGTGGCCCTCAGCAGCCAGGTCTTCAAGGATGTCAGCCCCGGTCTGCCACGCGCCGGTCTTGGTTTTCTTGCCGCCCTCAAGGCCCATTTCGTCAAACAGGATTTCGCCGAGTTGTTTCGGGCTACCGAGATTGAACTCGCGGCCGGCAAGCTCATAGGCTTCGGCTTCGTAGCGGGCCATGGACTGGGAGAAGTCGGCCGAGAGGCGCGAGAGGTGATCGCGATCAACCTTGATGCCGTGCGCCTCCATATCCGACAGCACGTGGACGAGTGGGCGTTCAAGCGTTTCGTAGACAGTTGTGACGCGCGCCTTGTGCAGGCGCTTCTTGTTCTCGAGCCAGAGGCGGAGGGTGACGTCGGCATCCTCGGCAGCGTATTCGGTGGCGGTATCGAGCGGAACGCGGTCAAACGTGATCTGTTTCTTGCCGGTGCCGCAAACGTCCTTGAAGCTGATTGGGGTGTGGTGGAAGTAGCGCTCTGAGAGCTCGTCCATACCGTGATTGTGCATGCCGGCATTGAGCGCAAAGCTGATCAGGATGGTGTCATCGATCGGGGCCATGCGGACGCCGTAGCGGTTCAGCACGGTGACATCGTATTTGAGATTGTGCCCGATCTTCAGGACGCTGTCGTCTTCGAACAGTGGTTTCAGGGCTGCGAGGGCTTTCTCCATATTGATCTGGCGCGGCGGGTCCATGCCGAACATGTCGTCTGAGTTCGGGTCTGCGTTCGGGTCGATATGGGCGAGCGGGATGTAGCAGGCCTCACCGGGGGCGAGAGCAAGGGAGACGCCGACGAGGCCGGATTCGTGGGCGTCGAGGGCGTCTGTTTCAGTGTCGACAGCGACATAGCCTTGCGCATGGGCGCGCGCGATCCAGTCGACTAGCGCGTCAAAGTCGCGAATGGTGATATAGGCGGAGCGGTCAATCTGGACCGGCTCGTCTTCGGTGGCTTCTTCCAGCGTGCCTTCGAGCTCGAACGTCTCGCGGACCCGGCGGGTAATGGTGCGAAACTCCATTCGCTCAAGGAAATCGAGCAGGATTTTCGGGTCTGGGTCGGCGACGGCGAGGTCTTCCATCGGGACCTCAACGGCAACGTCCTCTTTCAGGGTGACGAGGTCGCGGGAGATGCGGATCTGGTCGGCGAAATTGATCAGATTCTCGCGGCGTTTGTTCTGTTTGATTTCGCCTGCGCGCTCCAGCAACGTGTCGAGATCGCCATATTCATTAATCAACAGTGCAGCCGTCTTTACACCGATCCCGGGCGCGCCTGGGACATTGTCGACGCTATCGCCGGCAAGCGCCTGAATGTCGATCACCTTGTCCGGCGCGACACCGAACTTCTCGAACACTTCGTCTTGCCCGATATGTTTGTTCTTCATCGTGTCGAGCATCGAGATCTTGTCGGTAACGAGCTGCATCAGGTCTTTGTCGGATGAGACGATGGTGACCCGCGCGCCCTTGGCTTCGGCGAGACGGGCATAGGTCGCCATCAGGTCATCAGCCTCATACCCTTCCATCTCCAGCGCGTGCGTGTGGAAGGCGATTGCCGCTTCACGGACCAATGGGAATTGCGGGCGGAGGTCTTCGGGTGGCTCTGAGCGGTTGGCTTTGTACTCAGGGTACATCTCGTTCCGAAAGGTGTAACTGGACTTATCAAAGACACAGGCAAAGTGGGTCGGGCGCTCCGGGCCTTTCAGGTCTTCCAGCAGCTTCCACAGCATGTTGCAAAAGCCGGAGACGGCGCCAACTGGCAGACCATCAGAAGCGCGCGTCAGTGGCGGCAGAGCATGATAGGCGCGGAAGATGTAGGCGCTGGCATCGATCAGATAGAGGTGGCTGTCAGATGTGATCGGCGCGCTGGGCATGAAACTGATTCCTTCGTGTTGAAGGCAGGTTTAGCGGGCTCGCGAACGGAAGGGTAGGGGGCTCGAATAATATGTCCAAGCTCGCAGGCTTGACTCTCAATCTTTTATGTAATTATGTAATTACATGATTACTAATGATGATATGGATCAGGTCTTTCATGCTTTGGCGCACACGACACGGCGGCAGATTCTCGACTTGTTGCGGGACAGGCCGGGGCAGGGTGTCGGAGAGATGGCCAAATCCTTCGATGTCAGCCGGATTGCGGTGATGAACCATCTCAATGTTCTGGAGCAGGCAGGTCTGATCATCAGTAAGAAGGATGGGCGCTCTCGTCGGCTGTATCTCAACGCGATGCCGATCCAGGCGATCCATGAACGCTGGATCGACACTTACAGCGCCTACTGGGCTGATCGTCTGAGTTTCATCAAACAGGCTGCTGAAGATGCGGCCAAAACCATTGGCAACAAGAAGGGGGATTAGAGCATGTCCGACACGCCAAAATACGCAGAGAAAACCATTCACCGCACACAGATTGATGCACCGATTGAAACGGTGTGGTCGATCCTTGTGGCAACAGACAAGCCCTTACCTTTTTTCTTCGGAAGCATTTGCGATACGGCAGATGGCTTGAAACCTGGAGCAAAGATGCGGATGGTGCATCCGAACCGTAGGATTGCGATGGTCGTTGGAGAGGTGCTCGCATTTGAGCCACCGTATCGCTACAGCCATACATTCAAGATGACCAATCTGGACGATGATCCCTGTCAGGTCACTTACGAATTGCGCGAAAAGGATGGTGGGACCGAGTTCGATTTGATCATTGAGAACGCAATTGAGGGCAGCAAGCTGCACAAGGAAATGCTTGGTGCGCAGGATTTTATTGCGTCGAACCTAAAGCGTTTGGCAGAGACCGGAAAGCCAGCCTTTACTGGAAGAATGGTGGGCGTCATGGCTCCGGTGATTGCTCTGTTCGCGAAGAAACAGCAGCGGATCGAACACTGGCCACTTGAGACAGACCCTGCTGCGTTGAAAACCGTGCGGGAGGCGAACTAAATGGCTAAGTCACCAGAAGAGCTTGCCCAGACGATGATCGATAACCTGCCTGAGAAAACGGGTAAGCCATTGGTCGAATGGATCGATGTGATCAAAGCGAGCGGTGCTGAAAAGCACGGTGAGATAATGAAGCTCCTCAAGGGCGAATATGGCGTTACTCACGGCTTTGCAAATCTCATCGCGCAGAAGGCACGTGGGCATGGCGAGACCGCGCCTGGAGAACTTGTATCAGCTCAGTATCAGGGAAAAGAAGGGCTGAAGCTGATCTACGATGCGATAGTGGCGTATGTGAAGACATTGGGTGATGACGTTGAGATCGCGCCTAAGAAGACAAGTGTCAGCTTGCGCAGAAGCAAGCAGTTCGCATTGGTCCAGCCCAGTACAAAAACCCGAATCGATTTGGGGATCAACCTCAAGGGTAAGGTGCCAGAGGGTCGATTGGAGGTCATGGGTGGCATGTGCACGCACCGGGTGAAGCTGATGCAGGTAGAAGAATTCGATGCGCAAGTGAAAGCTTGGCTTGATCAGGCCTTCGCAGAGGCATGAGCGCAAAGCACCAGTCTAGGAGGGCTTGGACCGCAGGCTTAGTCCAGCGATGAATTATTACGGTCGCGTCCGGGCAAGCCATTTCGACGGGCTCGCTCGCGCAAATCGTCAACTTGATCCTCATCGACGCGTTCAGGTTGTTCGATCTCAAGGTCTTCGACGAGAATATATTCTGCATCTTCCTTCATATAGTCATTGGCGAGATCCTGAATCACGCTCTCGAATTCCTCGAAACTGATCTGGCGGTCGAGATTGGGGTCGAAGCGCACGGGATTGGCGAGGGAGGTGTCAGCGGTCGACAGGCCCTCGGCCCAGACCTGCTGTTCCAGAACGGAAAGCGTTCCATTCTCGCTTGTGTCAGCAGCTTCGAAGGCGGCTGCGATGCCGGTCTCGATCTCTGCAAGGTCGACTTGACCATCAATGTTCTCATCAAAACTGACAAACAGGCCGCCGCCCGGCTTGAGGCGGTCTGGCCGCAAGCCTCTCAGCTTCTGAAGATCCTCGCGTTTCAGAGGTTGTGTGACCCGCACGAGTGCGTCCTCGTCCTGCGGCTCATCAGCCGACGCGAGGCCGACCAAGCTTGAGGAACCAAGGATCAGGGCGAGACTCAACAGGGTACGGTTCATAGTAAACATCCTCTTGCACACCCTTCATATACTCACATGTTGCATGAATGCCACATAACACTTCTGTTGGACTGCAGATTTCCGGAGTTGGCATTCTCGCACAGCCTGCTATACGCAGCTTCAGAGCATCATATAAAGGATTGTTGATATGTCTCAGGACTATGCTGTAGCGGACATTTCCCTTGCCGAGTTCGGCAATATGGAAATCGAGATCGCAGAAACGGAAATGCCGGGCCTGATGGCGGCGCGGGCGGAGTATGGCGCGGCGCAACCGCTGAAAGGCGCGCGTATTGCCGGGTCTCTGCATATGACGATCCAGACGGCTGTCCTGATCCAGACGCTTGAAGCCCTCGGCGCGGAAGTGCGCTGGGCAAGCTGCAACATCTACTCAACGCAGGATCACGCCGCAGCCGCGATTGCCGCCAATGGCACACCGGTTTTTGCGCACAAGGGCGAAACGCTGGACGAGTATTGGCAGCTGGCAGACAAGATTTTTGAATGGCCGAACGGTGAGACGGTGAACCTGATCCTCGATGATGGCGGCGATGCCACCATGTATCTGATCCTCGGCGAAAAGGCCGAAGCAGACCCGAGCTTGCTCGACAATCCGGGTTCTGAAGAGGAAGAGGCGCTGTTCCGTCAGATCAAGAAGCGGATTGCCGAAACACCGGGCTGGTTCGCGCGGATCAAAGCGGGCATTAAAGGTGTGTCTGAAGAGACGACGACGGGTGTGAACCGTTTGTACCAGCTGGAGAAGAAGGACGAGCTGCCTTTCCCGGCGATCAATGTGAATGACAGTGTTACGAAGTCGAAATTCGACAATAAGTATGGCTGTAAGGAAAGTCTGGTTGATGCCATCCGCCGCGGTACAGACGTGATGATGGCGGGCAAGACTGCTTTTGTCGCTGGCTATGGCGATGTGGGCAAAGGGTCCGCAGCCTCGCTGTCAGGCTCCGGCGCGCGCGTGACAGTGTCGGAAGTCGATCCGATCTGTGCGCTGCAGGCGTCCATGGACGGCTACGATGTTCAGACCATCGATACGATGGCCCCGAAAGCAGACATCTTCGTCACCGCGACCGGTAATAAGGACATCCTGACCGTCGATCACATGCGGGCGATGAAAGACATGGCGATTGTCTGTAACATCGGTCACTTCGACAATGAGATTCAGGTTGAAGCCCTGCGCAATTTCAAGTGGACGAATATCAAGCCGCAGGTCGACATGATCACCTTCCCGGATGGCAAGCGCATCATCCTTTTGTCTGAAGGACGCTTGGTGAACCTTGGCAACGCGACGGGGCATCCAAGTTTCGTCATGTCAGCCAGCTTCACCAATCAGACACTGGCGCAGATCGCTTTGCACGAGAACAAAGGTGAGTATGGCAACAAGGTTTACACGCTCTCCAAGGAGCTTGATGAAAAGGTGGCGCGCCTACACCTTGCCAAGCTGGGTGTTGAACTCACCGAGCTGTCTGGTGACCAGGCAGAATATATTGGCGTGACACCCGCCGGGCCATTCAAGCCGGAGCATTATCGCTACTAGCGCTTACTCAGGGTTCTGAACTGGAAAGGCTGCGTTCGATCAGGGGCGCAGCCTTTTTCATGAGCTCTACACTGCCAAACTCAGTGAAATGACCTTCGTCGATATACATCGGCTGATCGGTCTCTGTCCAAACCGCAAATTCCGTATCGGCATCGATTTGGAGGTCGCGGATACTGACAAATCGGGTGTTTGCGAGATCGCCAGCGATGGTCTGCATCATTTCGTCTATAGCCAGACTCGAACTCAGTTTTGAGGCTGGCAGGTAGCGGCGGGTCATCTCGGTCTTGATGCGGTCAAAGTCTGCGTCTGTTGGCGCAGGTGGGAGTTCCGCAAGCATGACTTTCGTGGGCGGCTCGCCATTTGTGTAGAGGGATCGGCCGAAGATGATGAAGGTTGCCGCGGGCCATTGCGTGCGAAGGCGGATGAGGCTGCTTCGAATGTCTGTCTCATTTTCGGGGCGCCAGCGTGCAGATAGAATAATTGTATCAGGCGTTATATCTTCGGCCATATCTCCGAAAAGATAGGCATTCAGGGTCTCGCAGCTGCGATTGTTTGCGCCTGATGTGACCTTGTCTACCAGCGGCGTGCACACGCCTGAATTCATCTGCAGGATATGCTTATCGGGAAATATGGTTTCGAGTCCGTATCGAAAATGCGCGGCGTTCGAGTCCCCCAAAAGCAGAAGAGTCTCTGCGTCTTCAGGAGCGTTCAAGCAGCCTGCCTGGTCGAATTGCTGTGCCGGCATGGTGCCATGTAAATAGCAGGACCCGCTGCGATAGATCTCGGTCTTGTCGATCTTGTACTGTTTGAAAGCCTGAGCGCGCGGTGGGCCTTCCTGCAGCCAATTTCCATGGATCGAAACGAGGCCGAAATTTGCGACTACAAACGCACCGACGGTAAAGCCCGCAGGGAAGGCCCAACTTGTATATGACTTGTACTTGAAGCCCTGTTGCAGGCGATCAAATTGATCGAGGAGCACTGAGAGCAGGCAGGTGATGGTGAGGGCAAGCAGACCGACTGAAAAGGCTGTTGAGTTGCCGAGATAGATTAAAACGGGCCAGTGGATGAGGTAGAACGGGAAAGATAGCTTCCCGAAATACTTCAAAATGGATGTTGCGAACCCCTGCCTGACGCCGACAAAGCGCACCACGTTTAAAGCCATGACGGTCGCCGCGGTGACAAGATAATGGATGAAGTCAATGTTGACGAACAAGGTCAGCCCGAACGCCGCGAGAGTTAAGCCTGCTGAAATCCACCAGATCTGGCGGAAGGAGAAATACAGGAACAGAAAGAACGGCCCGAGGATCTGAAACGTGCGCGACAGGTTGGAATAGTATTGCAGGTTCGGGTTTGCGGTGAGCGTGAACCAGGCAAATGCCGCAGCGCTCAGCAAGCACAAGCCGAGCAGGAGAAGGAAGCGCACCCGTTCAAATGTAAAATACAACACGGCGATGATGATATAGGCCACAAGCTCAATCGAGAGCGTCCAATAGTGCAGGAGCGGAAAATATTTGATGTCCTGTGAGAAATAGTCGATCGCCTGGATTGAAAAGACGTTGGACGCGAAACCAAGGCTATAATTGAAGTTACCGAGCAGGTTTTCGAAATCAGGCAGTCCATAGCGGCGGGCGAAGACTGCGACCGTGATCAAGCCAACCGTGACCGCCAGAAAGATGATCCGCATGATCCGGCGATACAGAAACCGGGAAAACTCTGAGACTGTGCGTGACTTATGGACAAGGATGCTGGCCATGAGGAAGCCGGAAATGGCGAGAAAAATATCGACGCCAAGATAACCATAGCCAACATTTTGAGGGCGGAAGTGAAAGAGAAATACGGACAGTGCCGCGACGATCCGTAAACCGTCGACGAGTGCTATGTGTCCAACAGAAGCACTGCGGTTCCAGGAAAACACTTGAGGCATGTGAAATGACCGGTCGAACCTTGATACTGCAGAGCTAATGAAAGCAGCCTTATCGACTGTCCCCTCGCGTAGCCCTACCTTTTTGCGATCAAGCGTCAACCATTTAGCTGATGACGTGCAAATCATGCCCAACAGCCATGCTGTTCGGGTCAATTGCCTCTATTTTGGCACTTGCTGAGATAGACCGGAGGGACGCCCAATTAACCACTTTACAGATTTCAGGTGGCCATCGATATAGAGCGTGTCGCAAGTCAGTTGCAGGATCTGTTGGCAGATCGAGTGGAGTTGGACAAAGGTCCCATGAGTTCGAAGCTGAAGTACCGCGCCGACATTGACGGGCTGAGAGCGATTGCCGTTGGAACAGTGTTTCTGTTTCACCTGAACGAGAATTGGTTACCTGGTGGTTTTATCGGTGTCGACGTCTTCTTCGTCATATCCGGCTTCCTGATCACCACGATTTTGTACACTGATATCGAGGCGGGTCAGCTGAGTTTCGCTAAATTCTATCAGCGGCGAATATCCCGCTTGTTTCCAATGATCTTGATTGTCTCGGTTGCAACGCTGATTGCGGCGAGCATCATTTACAGCGCCCAGGATTTTGCATCCGCCGGGATCAATTTCGTGGCCGCCGTGCTGTCTGTTGCGAACATCAAGTTTCTCCTTCAGGGCAATTATTTCGAACTGTCACCAGATGCGCAGCCTTTTCTGCACTTCTGGTCTCTTTCTGTTGAAGAACAGTTCTATCTGGTCTTCCCGCCGCTGCTCTGGGCGATGCATAGATGGGCGCGCAAGTACCTGTTGACCCTAATTGCCGCGATGACAATTGTGAGTTTTATCGCTTGTGTCTTGCTGACTTTCAGATCGCCATCTGCTGCCTTCTACCTGTTGCCGACCCGGGCCTGGGAACTCGGGGTTGGCGGGCTTATCGGTATTCTAATGGTGAGAAACCAACTTTCTGTTCCTTCGGCGCTGGCGCGATGGTTGCCATTACTGGGCGTTGTCCTGATTTTGGTGACGTCACTTCTGTTGCATGAAAGTATGGGATTCCCTGGATATATGGCTGCTTTGCCGGTGGTCGGGACAGCAGCGATCCTTATTGGTTGTCTAAATGGGCCCTATGTCGGGTATAACGTCTTGGCGGCAGCGCCGATGGTGGCTTTGGGAAAGCTATCCTACTCGCTTTACCTCTGGCACTGGCCTGTATTCAGTATGACTGACTATGCCTTGTTTACGCAATCAGATGAGCTGAGATACGCGATCAAGATCGGTCTTAGTTTCGGGCTCACCCTGCTAACCTATTACGTCATCGAAAATCCAACGAGACGCTTCTTTAACCGTGCGTCCAAACAACGTTTCGCTTATGCAGGTTTCGCCATTATTGCGATGAGTTGTGTGCCGGTTGGATTACAAATCCGCGCGGACAATTACGTGAATGCTGAGCTTAGATCCGTGTCGGATGGTGGCTTGTACTTTGAAGCCGGTGAGGGACGACCGACCATCGTGCTGATGGGCGACAGTCACGGGTCGATGCATGGTCGAATGATCCGAGATATCTGCTGGCAACTTGACTGCAACCTGCATGTTCTGAGCGTGGCGGGCGAAGATGCCTTGCCTCCGATTGAAGGACATTCCCCGCCCGAGCTCTGGTCCGCATCTATCAAAGCCATCAAGACCATTCAGCCAGACGTGCTGATCATTGCGAACGCCTGGGAACGCAAACTCAGGCGGGATCGAACGCGGGTTGAGCGAACACTGTCTGAGGTGCGCGCTGATGCTGATCGTATCATCCTGATAAACCAACCGCCTATGCTGCCGAACACGGTGACACGTGAATCTGTTCGGCAGGGGGCAAAGCCGCCATTTTTTGAGCCGGATTTTCTGTCCGAGAGCCGGAATTCAGCAAATGCTCTGCTGCTCGAATTTGGTTCCGAGACGGTCGAGGTGGTTGACATCGCAAGTGCGTTCCAAGGGACAGAGAATGACGTTCTGTTCTTTGATCAGCAGGGACGCTTGCTCTATCACGATGAGACACATCTATCCAAGCATGGAACAGATCGTATTCGCGGGTATGTGAAGGACGCGATTGAGGCCGCCCTATGAGTATGGCAGCGCATCAGTATCGCGCCGACATTGACGGGCTGCGTATGGTGGCGGTGGTGCCGGTCGTCTTGTACCATGCAGGTCTTCCCGGTGTGTCAGGTGGCTATATCGGGGTCGATATTTTCTTTGTCATTTCGGGCTACCTGATCGCAAATATTATCCACCGTGAGATCGGCGAGGGTCGTTTCACGCTTGTGGGCTTCTATGAGCGGCGCGCAAGGCGGATCTTGCCAGCCCTGATGGCGGTGATCGCCGCTTCGTTCCTGGTTGGATGGTTTGTACTTTTGCCATCACAGTTTGTGAGTTTCGCAAAGTCGGCTCTTGCGACACTGGGCTTTGTCTCGAACATCTGGTTTTGGCACGATGTGAACGACTATTTCGGTTATAATAGTGACTTCTCGCCGCTGCTGCACACCTGGTCACTGGCTGTCGAAGAGCAGTTCTACATTTTCTTCCCGCTCTTGCTGATATTGCTTGCCGGGGCCAGCCACCGCTGGCGGGTCGGGATTATCGTATTAATGGTGCTTGCATCATTTGTGATTTCAGTTGTCGCGGTACAACGATATCCAAGTGCTGCCTTCTTTCTTTTGCCATCGCGAATTTGGGAACTCGGGTTAGGCGTGCTGCTGGCTCTGGGATTTGCGCCAAAGGCAGCGCCGCGTTGGATCCGCGAACCTCTCGCTTTACTGGCGCTGATCGCTATTTTGGGTCCGGTTGTGGCGTATACTGGCGAGACCCGATTTCCAGGCCTTGCCGCTTTGCCACCTTGTCTCGGGGCCGCCGCCCTGATCTGGATTGGAGGTAATGGCGGTAGTCAAGTTGGACGGTTCTTGTCCTGGCGGCCATTCGTATTTGTCGGTCTGATTTCCTATTCCCTGTATCTTTGGCACTGGCCGATCCTGGCGTTCATGCGCTTACGCTTGCTGTCGACAGAGATCCCGATTGAGATTGGACTGGCGGCAGTGGCCTTGTCTTTTGTCCTCGCTATCTTGTCGTGGCGGTTCATTGAGAAGCCGTTCAGAGTGCGGGGGGCAGCGGGTTTGTCACGCGGCGCTATCTTCAAGTCTTCAGGTGCGGCGACGCTGATTGTGATGCTTGCGAGCCTTGGTGTCTGGGGTTGGGCGGGGCTGCCCGGCCGGTATTCTCCGGATCTGATCAGGGTTGTCTCGACGGATGATGTGAGTTTGGTGCGAGGGCTCACCTGCGAAGGGAGCGCAGCGACTTTGGAAACCTGTCTGCTTGGCGGTGACAAGGCCGCCAGCTCAGAACCCCAATTCCTTGTATGGGGCGACTCGCATGCGGCGGCGATCGCCCCGGGCCTTAACGCTATGGCGAATGACCTGCGAATGCCCGGGCTTTTGGCCAACCGGAATTCCTGTCCGCCTGTTCTGGGGCTTGCCAGGCTGGACAACTCGCTGACCAACCGAACTCGCTGTCAGGAAGCGCGCCGCCAGGTCTGGCAAATTCTTGAACAGGAAGATGCGATCAAGACGGTCATTCTAGCCTCCCGCTGGGCCTATAATTTTGAAGGTCAGCTCGCGCCGGGAGAGTTCGGCGTACCTGCCATTCTCAGTGAGAATATAAATGGGTCTAAGGCAGCAGGGGACGTTTCGGAGAATTTTGAGCTTATGTCACGGTATTTGCCCGAGACGATTGATCTGATCCTGGCCAGCGGACGCGAGGTCATTATTCTGGGGTCGGTTCCAGAGATTGGCTGGGATGTACCTGACTACTTAGGACAGAACCTGCAATGGGGGGACGCACTACCAGAGACCCCTGATCGGGCCGCTGTTATGCAAAGGCAGCGCCGGTCGGAAACGTTTCTGATGCAAATTGCCGATGCCCGTGAGGGCGTGACGTATGTGTCGCTTATTGAGCGAATGTGTGCCGGTGAGTGTCAGACCCATTCTGCATCGCAGACTTATTACATTGACGACGATCACTTGTCAGCGGCGGGCGCTATTCGCTTTGTCACACCCGCTATCCAAGAGGTGATGGCCGCGAACTCAGAGAGCGTTGGCAATTGAGCTAAAAAGAGACTGTTTGCTCGGCACAAAAAAACCGCGGTAGATCATCCAATGATCAAAACCGCGGTTTCATAAATTTTTATCCTGGCTTAGGTTCGCCCTTATGGGCTGACAGGAGCAGTATCATCATCATCATCGCCCCCCGATGAAACAGCCGCAATTGTAATAGCAGCTGCTCCGGCCGCCAAACCAAGCCCAACACCGCTGCCACCGCCAGCACCGCCGCCACCCGCGACATTTGTACCACCAGCTGCAGGCTGCTCAACCACCACAGGTGTCGTTTCGCAGAATGTTGCAGCTGAAACAGTGACAGTTGCGCTTGATGAGAGACTTTGTGCGCATCCGAAGGCGTTCAGGCTGACGGAGCCATCAGAACGCGTTGTGATCACATCGCCTTCGAACAGGGGATCGCCCGCGGAGAGTGAGTAGGTCGAGCCGCCACGTGTTACGAGCACGGAGCCGAGTTCGCCAGGCAAGCTGGAAACTGTTCCGACAGCTTGAGCGACTGCAGAGCCTACTATCGCTGTGGATAGCGCAGCTGCCAAAGAAAACTTGATGCTTTTCATTTGATATCCCCAAATGTGAATTCGGGTCTTAGATACACCCATCACTATCGGAAGTATACACTTATTAGGTGAATTTTGGCTGGCTGCTCAGACCTTATGCAGTTCATAGCTGTCGTCGCGTTCGCCGACCGCTTGAAGCACGCCTGTTTCACTTTCCTCAATCCACAATGCGCTTAGTATGCCCGTAGAATAGGCGCCTGTATCGAGGCCAATCCGATTTGGTTTGATGTCGACCGTGTCAGTAACGGTGTGGCCATGAACAATCATGGCCCCGAAATCTTCACCGCTGTTCAGGAACTCGTGCCTAATCCAACGCAAATCCTTGTCAGACTGTTGCTGGATCGGCACACCCGGGCGCACACCAGCGTGCACAAAAAGATAGTCACCGAATCGGATACTATCAAAGAACTTTTCCATGAAACGCAAATGGCTTTCCGGGATGGCCGAGTAAAGGATGTGTTCCAGTGTGAAATCGGGTTGTCCGATCAAGACACTACGGTCGATGCCATAGCTTTCGGCGGTTTCATAACCACCGTGATGCAGCCAATTTGACAGAAGGTTTGACTCTCCGGAAAGGCCCCGCACGATCGCCTCTTCATGATTCCCTTTAACAAAATGAAAGTCTGCGAAAGATGGTCGCCTCCTTAGAAAGAGTTCGATGACCTCTCGCGATTGCGAACCGCGATCAATTAAGTCTCCCAGCATGATGACGTTGCACTTCGCGCGGCTGCGCTGTGCATTATGCTGCTCAATCTTACCCAGAAGGTCGCAGAGCAAGTCATAACGACCATGAACATCACCAATCGCGTACACGCGCTTGCCAGGCGCCCCTCTGGGATACCCTTTATCTGCCGATTTTCGAGATGGCGAACGCCGCTTAAACATCATTCAATTTGGACACTCGTGACTGCCTGTTCTTGAAGCTTTGGCTACGAATAATGGTTAATATGTGGAGACAAATGCGATTTCAAAGTGGGCAATAGGCTTGTGTTGGTTAAGTCACAGTTACCCGTTTATTTACCAACGCAGCTCAAGATTCTCTATTCGGCCTTGTGATTAACCATTATGAGTTCGAGGCTGTGGGCGGGTGTGACGTAGAGTGAAAAAGATTATGGTGGGATGGTTTGCCGTTCAGGCGGTTGTAAACAAAGAAAAATACGCCATTGAGAATCTTCGGCGCCAGGGCTTTGAAGCTTGGTGCCCAATGATTTTGAAGATGGTCCGGCGCGGACGCCGTACAGTATCCGTGCAAAGGCCTCTCTTTCCTGGTTACGTGTTTGTCGAGATAGATCTGGAAACGCAGCGTTGGCGTTCGATTGATGGGACGCGCGGCGTGACGCGTTTGCTGAAATTCGGCGAGCGGCCGGCACGACTTCCAAAAGAGCTGGTGTCCGGCATGCTTGCACTGACGAATGAATTCGGAGTGGTGGAATTTTCCGATCCGCTTGATCCAGGTGACGAAGTTCAGGTCATTTCAGGAACTTTTGACAATTGGATTGGTAAAGTCATGTCACTTCCTGACCAAGAGAGGGTCACTCTGCTCATTGATGCCGTATCCCGGCAGGTGCCAGTTACGGTTCTTCGCAGAGATGTCGTAAAAGCGGCGTAAGGGACACGACTGGAAAAGGGGTCAGTCATGCAATTTCTGGATTATGCAGCGGTAAATCCAAGTCGAGAGCGTCAATCTCGTACGATCGGGCGACGCATGGTCATGATGATGGCGCGGATGCGATTTCAGCTTCTCGCGGGATTACTTATTGGGGTTGTTGCACCGGTGATTCTGCGCGGTAACTTTGAACGCTTTCCGGACCAGATCGTCAATTATGACAACTCCCTGTTTGGGACATTGTCTGCATTTCTCATCGGTTACATGTTTTTCCGTAAGGTTAGCGCGCTTCCCGGCGCGACCTCTTTCATGAACATCATACCGTCTTTCCTGACATCATATGGTCTTGTGATCGGCGTATTTTTTATCCTTCGCCTGCAATACAGCCGTTATCAGTTCCTTGTGAGCTTCGTCCTGGTTGTGGTCAGCTTCTATATCTTGATGTTCCTGCTTAATCGGTTCCGGCGATGTCGGTTCGCTGTGATGACGGATCGCGCCTTGGCCGACATGCCGCGCATTCCCGGAATTGAGTGGGTTGCAACGCCAACACCGGCTGAAGCCAAGGCCTATTCAGACCTGCCACTCGTCGTAGATTTTCGTAGCGAGCGAGTTGATCCGGTTTGGGAACGGTATCTCGCCGATGAGGCGATTGCCGGTCGGTTAGTCTATAACTCAAAAGAGATCCTTGAGTCGCTACGCGGTCGCGTGCCGATTGGTAAATTGACGGGATCAACGTTCGGACATCTTGACCCGGACTCAATTTATGCCCCTGCGAAACGCTATATTGATGTCATCACGGCGGCTATTGCACTTGTGATCCTATCGCCGCTTATCCTCGTGATTTCAGTCCTGATCCGTCTCGACAGCAAGGGGCCAGCGCTGTTCAAGCAAAAACGAATGGGCTATCGCGGCGAGCCGTTTACAGTTTACAAGTTCCGCTCCATGCGAATGGAGGAGAAGGATCCCACAGATCGTTCTGCCGATATGACAAAGACAGATGATGATCGGATTACCGGGATCGGGCGTTTTATTCGTAAAACCCGGATCGATGAGATTCCCCAGCTGATGAACATTCTGATGGGGCAGATGAGTTGGATCGGGCCGCGTCCGGAGACGCTTAGCCTGTCAAAATGGTACGAGCAGGAAATCCCGTTCTATCGCTATCGTCACATTGTTCGCCCAGGCATTACGGGCTGGGCGCAAGTGAAGCAGGGGCATGTCACCAGCGTTGAGGACGTACGGGCGAAGCTGGAATATGACTTCTACTATGTAAAGCATTTCTCCGTCTGGACGGATGTCCTGATTGCGATCAAGACCGCCGGAGTCATGCTTACCGGCAGCGGGTCAAAATAGATCCGGTACGTATTTTCGGTCGACGAACAGGGATGCAGCTGATCGCACAGGCTGACCAAATAATACAGCTCTGGGTCATAAATTCGCCTTTAAATTTGCAACGAGTGAGTATTGAGTTCGACGGTATTCGTCGCAAATTTTGAGGTTGATTTCATGTTGCCGGTAATTGTCTGGATGGCGAGACTTGCCTTTGTTGCTCTGTTGGTCTTGATCACCGTACTTGCCTTTGTCTCAAATGATGAAACAAGCGCGGTAATGGGCCTTATACCGTGGGACAAGGCGCAGCATTTCATCGCTTATTACGTGCTGGGCGGTGTGGCTCTGGTCGCGTTTCCGAGGTTACCGGCCGTTGTTCTGCTGCTGCTTTTGTTCACGCAAAGTGCGCTGGTTGAGGCAGCACAGCCTTATTTCGCACGCGACCGGGACATCTGGGATCTGGTTGCCAATTCAGCAGGATTAATCGGCATCTACGCGCCAGTTGTGATTATCAGGCTTCGCTGGCACATATTCTCCAAAGGCCAGACCGACATTGTTGGAGCCAACTTGGCAGCTGGAAGGGGAGAAGTGTGAGCACCGATCAAGGTCCCGGGAAAGTTATCTTCGTAAACAGATTTTTTTATCCGGATCATGGTGCTACAGCTCAAATTCTTAGCGACCTTGCAAGTCACCTGACCGATATCGGGTTCGAGGTTGAGGTGGTTACATCGAGACTGTCTTATTCTAACCCTGATGAGAGGTTTGAACCGCGCGAACAATGGAACGGGGTGTCCATCGTGCGCTTGCCAACGACTGGATTCGGGCGGGCAAATCTTATCGGGCGGACATTGGATTATCTTTCATTCTATGTCGTTTGCTTTTTTAGCATATTGAAGCGTGCGAAGCGCAACGACACGGTTATCATCAAGACGGATCCACCGTTGCTGAGCGTTCCGATTGGATTTGTGACCCGCTTGAAACGGGCCCGTATGATGAACTGGCTGCAGGACCTGTTTCCTGAAGTGGCGGGTGCTCTGGGGATGAAGCTTGCTCGAGGTCCGGCTGGCGCATTCCTGCGGGCCTTGCGCAATCGCTCCTTAAGGCGGGCCGATCTGAACATCGCCATTGGCGAGCGGATGGCTGAGCTTCTGCGCGAAAATAGAGTGGCACCGGAACGTATCAGAGTGATCCAGAATTTCAGCGATGATGACAGTGTCCGGCCTGATCCACCGGAATGGCAGCTATTGCGCAAGGCCTGGGGCTATCGCGAAAGCGATTTCGTTATTGGCTATTCTGGAAACCTCGGCCGCGCGCATGATGTCGAGACCCTGCTCGGTGCTGCGGAGATACTAAAGAATCAGTCTGATATCCGCTTCCTGTTTGTCGGCGGCGGCCATCTTAAGCAACAGGTTGAAACTGTGGCCGAGACACGCGGGCTGACAAGCATCGATTTTAAACCCTATCAGCCTCGGGAAAAACTGGCGCAATCGCTTAGCGTGCCCGATATTCATTGGATCAGTCTGTTACCGGAGCTTGAAGGCCTGATTGTCCCAAGCAAACTCTACGGCGTTGCTGCGGTCGGACGACCGGTTCTGATGATTGGGGACAAGGATGGTGAAATTGGGCGACTGGCGCAGCGTCATGGCTTCGGCGTTTGTGTTGGTATCGGCGAAAACCAGCATTTGGCCGAGCAAATTCTTGCATTTGCTCGTGATCCCAAACGTGTCGAAAAACTCGGTCAAGCTGCGCGGGCCTTTATCGATGCCGAGGCGTCCCGCAAACACTGCTTTCAGCAATGGGAAGACGTTCTAAAGCGTTAGGTGAGCGCCAGAGCGTTCTTCATCCCCGTCTCGTTTCTTCGACTTTCTGCCCTTCTGCTGCGCCGGTACGAGCATGACGGCGAGACAAAAAGCGAAAAGGGCTGCAATGGCCGGAGTTCGAATTGGGTAATCGACAAGGCTGTGTAGAAGGACGACTGACATGGCCGCCGAAGCGACCCGCCGCGCCTGAATGTTCTCACGACCACTCGGCATCCAGACCTGAATGAATGAAACGATCCACAAGACCAGGGCGAGCGCAACGAGCGCCACGCCCATCAAGCCCCATTCGATTGCCAATTGCAGATAATCATTGTGAGCCGCGTTTATGAACTTGTCCTGCACGGTGCTGGGATCTTCGTAAAGCGGGTAGGTTTCGGCGAATGTCCCAAGGCCCGAACCTAACCCGATATGATCTGATAACATATCGGTTGACGTCGCCCACATGCCCAAACGTGAGGTCTCGCCGGTCGACAGTGAAGTCAGGCCAAGCTCGCCGAGCAGAGGACTGGCGCCGACCGTAAGAATTGCAAGTACAAGCGCACCGGCAACGACGCCGACGCTTACATAGGTGCCGCGTCGATCGCTTCGACCGGATCTGACAAGCATGACACACATCATCAGAACGGGAACAAGCAGGCCATAGCCTGCAAGAGAGCCAGCCGCGACAATTCCGGAAAGAAGGATGATTGCGACGGTCGCGATCAAGACCGCGCTCGCGATGTCCTTTTCTCCTGTGCGCCATTTCAGTCGCTCCCGGTTAGCAAGATTGGCTGTGAAAGGCAGGCACATGAGGAGGAATGTTGCCTGGTGGTTGGCGTTTGCAAATAAACCTACCGGTGAGCCCTGATTGGTGATTTCATAGAGATACAAGTCTTCGGAGCCACTTGTGATCTGGCCCAGTCCAAGGCCCACACTGGCGACGCCAAGGCCCGGGATGAGCCAACGTGCATACCGATATGAACTTCGCCACCCGACCGCGAGAAAGAGGGAGAAGACTGCAATGGGCGGTAGAAAGCCCAGCATGGCGGTAAATGTTTGATCCGCCTGAACACTGATCGGCCGTGGCTGATCTGGGGAAATGCCCAATAGCTGTAACCCCTGAACAATTTCTGCCCGCCCACTCATTTGCGACCAAAGCGTATAGGGAAGCGGCACCATCTGGAGAATTGTCCAGGCAATCAGCAGCATCAGTATTGCTGCAAAACCAGCCATCAAAGCGGTCCATTCAGCGGCGAATGCGCGATAAGCTGACGCCATAATGATGAAACATGACGAAAGCTGCAGCCAGAGATGCCAAGATGTGGCCGATTGGCTGCTTCCCCCAAACAGGATCATGATCAGTAGGGCGATTGGCATCCAGTAAGGGCGTGCACGGCGGATATAGGGAGATGACGGCAACTCGTTGGTCTCTACTCTACCCGTTCGACGCGGATCGATGAGAGTTCTGCGCGTATCGTTTTGCGGTACTCACCCGGGATACCCGCCAGTATGATCGTCTGATATTTACAGCCCGATGATGGAACAATGAAACGGGTTTCGATCGCAGCTTCTTCTGAAGATAGCTGCGTAATCTCGAGATCGAACAAGGGTTCGCGGCTGTCTACACATCGGATCATCCAGTTGAGTGTGCCACTGCCTCGGTAATCCTGTCCACGCATACGAGCAGTGAAGTCGTATGTGCCAGCGGATAGAACACTCGTTTGTTGCAAGATCGAAAGCTGCCTTTTGCCTGTGAAGCTAATGCTCAATCCACCGTCAGGTTCGTAGGATGTGTGCTTTCGGTGGGCGTTCCAATTGAAGGGCTTTGCGCCAGTTAAACCCTGAAATGTGGGATCATATGGCGTTGAGAGCGACTGAATCTGCTCTAGCGGCAGAAAATTCAGAAAAGATACATACGCCTGATCCAGACTACCCCTTGTGGCTAAACTGCTTACAAATGCGCTCTGCTTTTCCGGGTATTTGGGAAGCAAGCGATAAACCATAGCTTGCTTTTGCGGGTCTCGCCCAAGTAGGGTAAGCGCTGCGGATCCCCAGTCTGGTTGATCCCATAGCGCATCAAAAACAACTGACTCTCCCTCTGGTGTGTCGGCCAGCTTAACGATCTCATCAACGTAGACTTTGCGACTGTCGTAATCCAGCCGCGTCAGTTCTGAGAGTAGAGACAGGGCGGTTTCATAATCTTTGCGGTCGCCTGCTGCTTTAACAAGGGCAAGCCGGGCAGCGCGATTGCGTGGGTCGATTTTCAGGATATGTGAGGAAGCTGCCTCAGTGCGAGCCGCATCGTCTTCCGCAATTGCTTTGACGATAACAGGAACATAGGCTGTTGCGGCGAAAGGCGCGTTCTGCGCGAGTTGTTCGGCCTTTGCTTGCGCAACCGGGGTAAACTCGCCGCCACTTATCTCGTTTTTGAGATCAGCTATGAAGGGCGATACAGGCGGCGCGAGTTCCAGTTGACTGAGCGCTGTCGTCGACACCGGCAGTTCATCGGACAGGCGGCCCACCAGAATAAGTGACAACCAGAGGGTTGCCACAAGGCAAATCAGATAGGTTGTAACTCTCACCATGCCGATGGTTACTCAGCGGGAGGCTGGTGCTCATCGTTGGAGAAGATACGGATTTTGCGTTGTAGGCTGGCTTTGTTTGGAACAGCGCGTTCGGTATATTTGTAAGCCTTGCTGCTTTGACCGTAATAGTAGTAGCCGTATTCGTAGCCGGCTTTCTTGGAGTCAAACTTACTCAAAACTGTGCCAAGCACATTGGTGTGGCTTTCCATCAAGCGGCCAACTGTACGGACCGCCGATGGTGTGCGGATCGAGCCTGACTGGATCACCACAAGGGCACCTTCGCAAATTGACCCGAGGATTGGCGAGTCTGCAAAACTCAGCACGGGTGGGCTGTCGACGACAACAAGGTCAAATTGCTCTTCTGCTTCTGAAATCAGGCTCTGCAGTTTTGGTGATGCCAGCAATTCGGCTGGATTTGGTGGGATGATCCCGGCTGGTAGAAGATACAGGCCTTCAGTGCTTGAGTTCACAACTTCGTTTGCCAGCTCAGCATCGCGTGTCAGCATACCGGAAAGACCGACTGACGCGCCTGCATCTGCGACAAATGAAGGCTTGCGCATATCGGCATCAATGATCAGCACAGACTTGCCGGTCTTGGCGAATGACATGGCAAGCGCGACAGTTGAACTGGTTTTACCCTCTGCCGGGCGTGTACTGGTGACGAGAAGCGATTTCGGCGCGCCGCTAGTGGTTGTGAATTCAAGTGCAGCCCGGGCAGACAGGAAGGCCTCTGAAATCCCGGATCGCGGATTGTTCAGATCGCTGGTCAGAATGTCTTTCGATCCTTTGATCCACGGCACAACACCAATGGTTGGTAGTCCAAGTTTCTTGCGGACGTCTTCTGGGGTCTTGATCGTGTCATCAATAAAATTGAGCAGGAAGGCTATGCCGATCCCCAATGCCAAGCTGAGGATTAGAGCCTGTGAAATTGCACCGCGTAAATTAGGCTCGAAAGGTGCACCAGGCGTAAGGGCGCGGTCGACCACTGATACCTGACTGGACCCGAGTGCATTGGAAATCGAAACATCCTTTAAACGCTGCAGGAGTGCATCATATTGCGTGCGATTGGTATCAACTTCCCGGCCAAGAATTGTGTATTCAATCCGGCGGTCGCGAAGACTCTGAAGATTGCCGCGGAGCTCATTCATGCGCTGTTGAATGGATTGCTCACGTCCGAGGGCGGCATCAAATTTTGCGCGCGCTGATGTGAGCAGCAGGCTTTTCTCGGCGGCGATGTCAGCCTCGACCGCATTGATCTCGGTTTGCAAGGCGATCATGTCAGGATAGCCGGGCTTAAAGGTTTGCGAAAGCTGTTGATAGTCAGTTGTCTTGCTGGAATGCAGAATCTTCAAGCGCGTTAGATTCTCACTTGTGAGCAGTCGCTCGCCGAGTTGGGGATCCATGAGCTGCAGATAGCGTTGCTCTGCCTCTACGCGCGCACTCTGTGCGTTTGTGAGCTCGCTATTGAGCATGGCGATCGCGCTGGCATCAAGCGAGTTGGCACCCTCTTCGAGCGATAAGTCGAGGATACCATTGGCTGAAGCATATTCGACCAGGCGTCGTTCTGATTCCTCGAGTGCAATTTTCGTTGCAGCCAATCGTTCCTGAATAAATTCCCGCGCATAGGCGGTGGTACTGTACTTCCTCTCCAGATTAGCCTGGATGAAATTGTCGACAGTCGCATTCGCCAATCTCGCAGCTTCTTGCGGATAGGGGCTTTCAAACTGAATCCGGATGACTCGACTACGTCCAACGGGCAGAATTGTAATCCCACGCGTAACTGCATTGGCGGCTTGTTTCAGTCGACGTTCACTTGACGCATTCTGATTAGCGTAGCGAGGGTCCGATACAAGATCGAGATCTTCGGCGATACGCTCTGCAAGGGAACGGCTCTTGATCAACGCAAACTGGGTTGCGATGTATTCGTCATCAGCAACAACGGAAGGGTCAAAAGCGCCCTCAATAATTTTCGTTTCCTGACGCTGGACTTCAATCGATGCGCTTGCCTTGAACATTGGAGTTACACGCATTGTCAGGAGGGCAGCGATTGATACACCCAACAGTGTGATGGACATGATCATCCATTTGCGCTGGTTGATGATCCGCAAGACATCCCAGAAATTGATGCTTTGTTCTTCAGACGAGTTATCGCTGCTGTAGGAACCGACTGGCGTGTCGTAGTAATCCACTTCACCACGGCTGTGGGGGACGATGCCGCCAGATCGTTTTTGGCTGTTCGGCCCATCATTGAAAGTATCGTAACTCATAGAAATATCGTCCGATTTGGGCTGTTAAAACGCTAGGAAAAAAGCCATCAGTGGCAAGGAGCGGAGCAATTCGCCGTAAGTCTTACGGGCTTCGGAGCCGTCCACCACGACAATATCATTTCCGAAAATCACCGGATCTTCCAGCTCACCGTTTCTGATCGCAATCAGATCAAATGAGGCCGCTTGGCGTTGCCCTTCAATCTCACGAAATACGACGATACGGCGAGGGTTAGCCGTCTCACTTGGCCCACCACCAAGGGCGACGACCTGAAGTAAAGTAACCTGGCCTTGTACAGAATACATGCCTGGCTTTTTGACTGACCCTTCAATTGTCACCTGTTCGCCAAGAGATTCTTGAATGATGACCGTCACATCTGCGTTCTGCAAGAAGGATTCTTCAAGCTTTTGCTCGAGAACGGTTGCCATTTCGAGTGCGGTAAACCCTTTTGCATCAACCGTATCAACCAAGGGCATTTTTACTCTGCCATAGTGATCTACCTGATATCTGCCATCCAGTTCTTCAACGCCAAAAACTGAAACGTTGATAATATCCAGTGGGCTGATGCGGATATCGCCGCTGCGCAAGATCGAGGTTGAATCTGGCGGCTGCAAAGGCTCAGATGAGAAATCAGTTTCACCACGAGTGGTTCCGCACGCAACAAGAGCGACGCAAACCAAGAGCGCAAAAGCATTTCTGCACATAGTCCGTAACATACTGTAATACGTCCCTTTTAAGCTCCCGAGCCTGAGGTGCTCGTACCAGCCCGTTAATCATGTTGCAACCTGGTAGGTCAGCACTTTGGGCATATTATGGCCGCTGCGTGGTTTATGAGCATCGGGTCAAAAATCCTTGGGAGATTTGCTCTTGCCTTTCATTGGCTGAGTAGGGAATTTTCAATGCATTCAGGTGCCCAATAGTTATAAAATGTCATGAAATCATATGCTTAAAGGTTTTAAGTCTGTGGTGTCAGGAGGGGTTCTTCTGATTGACGCGTGTGTCCTTGAGATCTTGCAGGGTTGATTTTTCAGGATTGATCAGGCGAAGAGAGACAATGGCCGCGATGGATATGCGGGACTCTTGTCGTCGATTTTGCATAGGTTGATCTATTATGGCCATGGAATTCCTTAATTCCCGTTTCAAGGCTTATCGATGGATCCTTGATCGGCCAGGTGACGCTTACCGCAACCTGGCGTGGCGGGCATTCAGCGGAAAAAGTGACTGGCCATTTGTGTTCATTTTTTCTGGACCGCGCAATGGCACATCATTGCTGCAATTGCTGCTCGGAAGTCATTCCAAAGCTGTCCATTTCGATGGTGAAGCCGGTTTGCACTATGTCACGGCAAACCTCATGGATCGACAACGTTTCAGTGGGAAGTTCTCAGCCGAAGCGATGGACCGGGTATACGACAACAGTCGGGATTTCGCGAGTTTCGTGGAGCGCTTCTATCTCGAGCAAGGAGCAGTCGCGGGTGAAACATTTTGTGTTGAGAAGGTCGCCCCAACCCCGTTCAGCTTCTCTAACACAAAGAGAGTGTTTCCCAAGGCGCGTTTCATTGCAATGGTCAGGGACGGACGGGACGCGTTTTGTTCAGCACGTGAAAACAAGAGCGTGATCACGTCGACGGGCGATAATTTATCAGCCTTTGCCAATAGCTGGCGGAAATGGACCGAGCGCACGATAAAGGTGAAGGACCACCCGAGCGTATATTTGCTACGCTACGAGGATCTGGTGAGCCAACCTCAGGCCGAAATGCAGAAGGTAATGGACTTTATAGGGTTTCCATTCGAACCCGGGCAAATCGACGAAAGCCACCGCTCGAACACTTCAAAAACGTCCAGAGATGGCTTTCACAAGCTGGACAAGCCGATAACGACAAGCAGCATTGGTCGCTATAAAAAACTGTTGAGTCCCGCGGAGGTTGAAGCGTTCAAGGCGATAGCAGGTGCACAGCTTGAAGAGGCGGGCTACGACGTCTGACTAGCTGACAGCGCCGCGGCGGTCATCTTCGATCATCAGACGAATTGTGCGGAAGTACCAGAATTTGTAGAACGCATAATCAAACCCCGTGCGACCATCGAGAAACCCGAGGCGGATGACATAGGTCAAAACGAAATAAGACCAGCAGAACCACCACTTGTCGATATTCTTGTATTTTGATCTTTGTCTTGGCGTCAGGTCGTCAAACATTTCTGCGCCCTTGGCGCGCAAGGTTTTTACGCGTTTGGCTTCCCACATTGCATAATTGCGATGGCGTTCTATGAACTTTGAGATGCCGCGATCATCATTGTGTTCGATCTGAGCCTTGATTTCTCCGACGCTGCCCTCAATCACTGGATGCTCGTGGATTTCCATATCGAGCGTGCTCCAACCATCTTCCTCGATGCGCTCATAGAGGCCAGACCCAACCCTAAACAGGGCCAGCTTACGCTGTGGAACACCATGCTTGAGTTCTTTGCCAAGAAAATAGTTTGAGAAATTGAGCCAGAATGCGCTGTGTTTGGTTACAGCGAGTGTCTCTGCCAGCTCGTCGCAGAAGGTCTGATCGATAATCTCGTCGGCATCCAGAAACAGGACCCAATCTGTTTCTGGTGGGTGGTTTGTGAGTACCCAATTTCGTTTCTTGGGGAACTTACCATCCCATGTGAAGTTTAGATATTTGGCACCGAACTCTGCCGCGATTTCAGGGGTGCGGTCTGTGCTGGAAGAATCGACCACGACGATCTGCTCGAAGGACGAAAGTTGCGATAGGCAAGCGTGAAGGTTCGCTTCCTCATTCTTGACCGGAACCACAACCGTTACCGGCAGCCTGGACAAGCTCATATAAGATCTCTTTCCTTGACGAGGACAGCAGGGTTTCCGCCGACCACCGTACGCTCTGCAACATCTTTGGTGACAACTGCGCGGGCAGCGACCACGGCCTTGTCCCCAATCGTGCGCCCTGGCCCGACAAAAGCATCGGCGCAAATCCACGCATCAGCACCGATTTTGATCGGTGTCTTTAGCAGCTTCATGCTTGGATCGTTATAGTCATGGCTCCCGGCACAGATATGCGCGCCTTGTGAGATTGTCGCCCGTGCGCCGATCTCAACCGGGCCCAAGGCGTAAACAATGCTGCGATCTCCGATAGCGGCATAATCGCCGATTGTAAGGTGCCACGGGATGGTCACGCGAACGCTTGGGAAAATGTGCACATGCTTGCCGATTTTCGCTCCGAACAGTCTGAGCAGCAAGCGGCGCCAGCCCCATAATGGGCGCGGGCTCAACGCAAATAATGGCCGTGCCAATCCCCAAAGCAAGCGTCCGACTTTGGCGCGAAAACTCCACTTTTCTGCACTGCGATTGGCGGAAATATCAAGCTCGGTCATTTGTGGGCCTGAACAGCATTTTTGCTTTGCCTTGAGGTTCTGATTGTTCGCAGAATTAAGGCTTCAGCCTTCAGCGCGATGAGGCTGACGAGGATGCCTGCTGTCAAAACCCAGATGAATTTCGCCTCAACGGGGAGGACATGCCGAAACGGTGCCCAGAATAAGATGACCGCTGAATGGGCGATATAAAGAGGGTAGGAGAGCTCTCCTATCATGCGATCAAACCGGTTTGTTTTTGTCAGCTCGAACAGAGTAGGAATAGTGAGCGCGAACAATACGATCAGTACTGTGTCGTTGAGAGGTAACCATTGATGCATGACAATCAGAACTGGAAATATCGAGAGTGCGAGCACTTTGAATAAGAGTTTGGTGTCGAGTGCTTCGGTAACACGTTTTGCGATGGGTCTGAGCCACTGGTAGGCAAGTGCGCCCATTATGAAAAATGGGAATGTCGCTGCCGGGAAGAAGTAAAGCCAGGGCGTCCATTGAAAGTCATACAAGGCGTAAACCCCAATTCGAACAGACACAAACACGGCAAAAACGACAATTGTACGAGCTCTTGAGCGAATAAAAAATGGACTCAGCAAATAGAACGTTATCTCACTTCCGATACTCCAGATCACAGGCGTGAAGTATAGTCCCGAACTCGTGCCGCCGCTTTCCATGGTCGAAAGTGTGACCATGTCAGCCCCTACCGGGAAAACGTTGAGCAGCAGAATTGAAGCTGATTTCAGGAGATCAGCTTCATTCAGAACGCTGGAAAAAAGCGAAATTGGGTTCACGAAAACCGTATAAAGCAACGCGAGTAGAATGGTGGGAATCAAGATGATCCAATATACTGGCATGAGTCTCAGAGCGCGCTTCTTATAGAAGTAAATCGTATCCTCGGCGTACTTCTCGTTGATGACCATAGCCATATAGAATCCAGAGATTGCATAGAACATCATTACAGGCGTAACGCCCGAGTTACCGAAAAACGGAAAGATGCTGATCCCGCCTTTGGTGTGCACCGATACAACAGCGATTGCGAGTAATAGTCGGATGATACCCATCAGCTAGTGGTCTCGTGGATTTCTATGCGCATCGGGGAGCCCGCGTCTGCATATCATTAATCTGTAAATACATGATCCGGCTTCGCTCCACCCTTTTGGAGCCACTCATAGGTTGATAGCATGTCTTGGGAAATTGCTGTCCATGAGAAAGCGTCTTTCATCCATGCCTGCCCTTTGAGGCCCATCGCTGCACGTTGATCGACACTCAATGATAGAGCATCTTCGAGGGTCGTGCGCATTGGCTCAACCCCATGATCGATCCACCAACCACACTGATGGATCGTCAACCCATCCCAAGGGGCACCACGCGTCGAGATAACAGGCGTCGCGACGGCTAGACTTTCGGCAACGGTCATTGCGAAATTTTCGTTCAGAGTTGGCAGAACAAACAGCTCCGCGGAGCGCATTAGTTCTATCTTTTCGTCTCCAAACACGGGTGGCTCAATCGAGATGTTTCGAGCTTGTAGCGACTGAGCCAGGGCCTCAAGCTCATCAGCATGGCCCAGCTCGCTAGGGCCGACGATCTTTAGCCGCCAATCTTGGAGCCGGCTTGGCAGCTTTGCCCACGCGCGGATGAGACGATCTAGCCCTTTCTTCGGGTGAATTCTGCCAAGCGACAGGGCGAATGGCGCATCAGGCCGAGACTGTTTAGTACGCCGAAATTCAGGAATATCTATGCCATTCGGAATGATGCAAATGGGTTGGGTTAGTCCCTGACGGCGAATATCCTCGGCTTCAGCGTCGCTGGTGGCGTGAAAACAATCAGCGCTTCTCGCGGCCGCCCCCTGATAGAGCGACCAGAAGATCTGTTTTTTCCGAGCCGAGAATTGCATGGCTTCCTCGCCGAACATTCCACGGGGGGTCATCATCAGTACCGCATTATTGCGTCGGGCCGCTTTTGCAGGATAGACATTGGGCATCATCCACAGGCCGTGGCTATGGTAAATTTGGGCATTGGCGGCCTGTAGGGCCGCATTCAATGCGCCTGAAAAACCAAGCTTTTTAAGCGGGCCCATCGTGAGCCCGCTTTGCGGAAAGCGCTCGTGCAAAAACCCTTTTCTATCAATAGTTTGCCGTTCGCCAAGCGTTGCAAGCGTGATGTTTGCGCCCTGCTCGGAGAGCCCAGAGCATAAGCGTGGCACTGTATAAGACGGACCAGAGGCTTCCTCTGCAATCGAGGGGACTGTGTGCCAAACTTTCACGTCGCTGAACTGAGGCTACCAGCCCGGACCAACCGGATAGTGCGTCCGACTTGACGGGGCACGCTTCTTTTGAGGTCCCTTGACATGGAACGCTCTGAAAGTTTCGTGCCCACGTGACAGGATTTTGAGGACTTGAGGTATTGCAATTCTCTGCAATAGCAGCGCTGCAACAAAGGCGATAAGCGTTGCCCCGATAAGTTTGATGAGGGCGCGTTCAAAGAAGATGAAAGGCATCATCATCATGGCGGCGAGAGCTGCATTCACAAGTAGACTGCCGTTCTGATAGTTCATGATGAAGCGGTACATTCGTCCAATAATCATGCCAAAAATCAGCATGCAGGCAAGCGCCCCGCCATAGCCGAAATCAGCGTAGAACTCTCCGAGATACCCAATACTGATCGAGGTGATGTTCGCACTCGTGAACGCCAAACCGGTATATTTCATGGTCACTTCAGTGTCGTGCGCCACGGCCGGTTTATTCGGGAACAGGACTCTCGGCATAAGGATGTGCCTGATTGCTTCACCGGTTTGAGCGCCTCCCGTGTGGGGTTCTGCTTCAGGCATGTGCTGCATCGTCTGCGCGAGGAAGTCGATATAGGACTGGCGTTTTGAGAGCCGCGCGAAGCCGTCTGCATATTGTTCCTGGTCGAAGTTGCTAACCTTGTCGCCAAGATAACTCAATCGGTCACCGATCGAAACATCGGCGCGTCTGTAGCCGTGCTCAGCTGCCAAGCCCTGGGTGATGAACACGCGGTAGTCACTCTTAACCGCTGTCCAGAACACCATTGTACTCATCAGCAGGGCTGCAATTGCGCCGCCTGCAACAAGTGCTGACATGTTGAGTCTTGGCCTGGCCGAAACGATTGCGATTGCGATGACGATCAAAGATTCCTTGAACGATGAAAAGAACCCCATCATTCCAGACAGTGTTTCGAAAACCAGCACAAATATGAGAAGCGGATAATGCACGCGGTTGACGAGACACCAGAATGTCAACGTGAAGAGGCCCGCCAACTGAATCCCTGCCATGGTATGCGCAACCTGGCGTAATGGTCCAAATCCCATTGAGGTGGCGCTAAGTACGTGGCCGAGTGCGATTGCCAGCAAAGAGCATATAAGGATCAGTCGAGGTGGCCATGTTCGAGCCTCGGCCGTAATCATGGAAAGTGTGTCCTGACCCCGGTTTGCCTTCCCCAAGTACATCCCGATGGCCATGCAAAAAAGACCCAGAAATCCGAAAATCGCAGCCGATTCGAGCGGTGCCCCGCGCTCTGTCAACAGATCGATCTCGGTATCGAGCACAAATGTCTGGATCGGTTTGATCGATACCGCGAGCCATTGGAGACAGATTGGCAGGAGTAGAATGGGAAGGTCCTTCGGGGACCAAAGCAACAGAAAAGAGCCTGCCAGACTGGCGAAACAGATAATCACCACAAATGGCGAAGGGCTGAAAATCGACGCCACGACGCCGAACAGGAATAAGATGATCGGGAGCGTTTTGGAAACAACCATCTCAAGTCCTCGTGGAGATCAGCCTTACCAGCCTGAACATATTAAGGTTACCTTATGCACCAATTTGCTGCCTCAAGGATACCCCGCGCCGCATTTTCTATGCTGTGCTCGGCAGACTTTTGCTGAATTGCCCTAAGACTAGGCGGATCTTTCAGCGTTTGATCAATCAATGCTGAGAGTGCCTCGATATCTTTCATCTTGTAAATACCGCCTGCTTGACCGTCAGCGGCAAGATCCGGTGCGCAGCCAACTTCGTCGGAAACAGCAATTGGTGTACCTGAAGCGAGCGCTTCGTTCGCGACAAGCCCCCACGTTTCGCGCGCTGTCGAGGGTACCACGAGTATGTCAGCGGCCGCGTACACGCCCGGCATTTCGCTTTGATTACAAAAGCCAAGCCGATGCATAGGTACGTTCTCAGTAGCTGCTGCTGCAATCAGTTCCTCTTCCAGTGGTCCCGAGCCGGCAATCATAAGCTCGACCTTCCGCCCAGCTTGTCGAAGCTTGGCGACTGCCCCAACCGTATCAAGCGGGTTTTTAAAAGGGATCAATTTTCCTGCGAACAGGACGAGTTGGGTATCATCTGAAACACTCAGTGAGTTCCGTTTCTGGGCGCGGGCTTCTGACGTGGCGCCAAGTGAAAAGCGTTCTGTTTCAACGCAATGCGGTGAGTGAAACAGCCGTTTTTCCGGATACTTATAATGGCGGTAATAGTCACGATTGTGCTGACCAACATAGGCAGCGGCGCTGAACAGTTTCAGGAAGAGTGGATAGGCAGCTTCTTTCGTCGCGCGTTTGGCAAAGCCACGTGATGTCCGCAGCTGACTATCGCCGCGGATAATAACTGGTATGCCGCGCCGCCGCGCCGCGATCGTCCCCTGCAGAAGGGACTTCAAATGCCATCCGAGGCTCAGAACCACATCGAATTTGCCGTCTGACAGCTTACGCCCGATCTCTGGGGTGTCGCAGCCTGAAAAGGTTGCCGTACTCGGTGCTTTCGAGACGTTATTCAGAAAGGTATGCTCGTACCCACACAGAAGATCGATGTCCCAGGTGAAAGCGGTTCCAAAGCCTGCTTCTGCTTGCTGCTCAGCACTCGGATTGTGACTGAAAAAGACATGCAGGTTCACATGCTTGGTGAGCTCACGAAAGAGTGGTGCGTAGTACTGGACCGGGTGGGATGTCAGGACAGCGAGGCGCATCAATTCGACACTCTGGCTATTTCCACTCTGGGAATGAGCGTTTCGACAGGGCCTCAAGCCGGGTCACATGCGGTGCATAGTGATCTGCAAGGTAATCTCTTGCTTTGCTGCTTATTTTTGGCGGACGCTTGGTCTTGTTCCAGAAAAGTTGGCGGAAATGACGGCTACTTGACCAAAGGGTGCGCACTGGCGGTTTGAGGCCGAGGTACTTTACAGGAGCCGTAAGTTTATTCGCGGCACGGAGCAGGGCGCCGCGATGAAACCACCAGGAGACATTATCCTGTTCCAAGCTGGTAACAGCCTGTTCCGGATCGATCTCAAGAAAGGCGAACAGATTACGGCAAACGCTGGATGCATCGGTGCGCAGTTCGCGCGTTGTGCAGATAAACATCTGGTCCAGCGAGTAATATTGAAGAAAGCGTTCAATATGTTCGTCATAGTATCCTGATGACAGAATTTTGCGATCGTCGCGGGTGCTTGTTTCGAGGAACGCTTCGAACGATTGGTCAAACGGGTAGCGCCCGTCGCGCATGTCATGACACCAGTTTGAGTAGGCCCTGTCGACCGGATTACGAAGCAGGAAGATCAGCTTCACGTCCGGAAGGGTTTTAGCCATGCGTTCCGGCACTTCGTCCCACCGCATATACCAGACTGTCGCCTCGCCTACCGCTTTCTGCGATTGATGATCTGCAAACCAATTTTCATACCAGGACAGGCCTTTGTCGAAATTGAAGTCGAAAAAGAACAGCTCTTTGTTCTCTGGAAAGTAGACATCGGGATGCTGACCCATGTAATTCCAGAGCGATGATGAGCCCGATTTTGGCGCCCCCGCGATGATGAAATTAGGCAGTGTCAAGACGAGGCCTTCGAGGCCCTGGCCACAGCCTTGTCAAAGACATCAGCAAAATCGCGCGAGACACCATTTGCGGTTACGTTCGCATAAGCGGATGGATTGGATGCTGGGATGGTTTCCGGCTTCAAGATGAGAGTTTTAAGGGCATCGGCAATTTCGGGCACTAGATCGCCCAAGTTTCGCTCGGAATTGAAGGACAGGACCAGTCCGCCTTGCGCACTGGTAAGGATTTCATTCGCGCTGGAAGCGTCATGAAATAGTGAAATATAGGGCGTTCCTGACATCAGGCCGGGGTATATTTTTGAAGCGGTATAGTGAGGTTCATCCGAACCGATCAGTAAAAGGCCATCTGAATTTGCGAGGATGTTTAGGGCTTCCAAAAAGGGAACGCGTTGTGGATGCTCTCGCACAATATCGGATAGGCCGAATTCGTTGGCGAGATCTGTTACGGGTTTATGGTCGCTTGCGTTCGGTTGATTGCTGGTGCCGACGAAATTGAGCCGGAGCCTGTTTCGCAAATCCGGGGTCTCATCGAGCAGGCCCTGCAGCGCCTGGAATAGCAGGGCCATTAGAGGCCCTGTTCGCGGCATGAACGTCCCGACGAAACTGAGATTGATATGGTCGTCAGACAAGACGAATGCGACCTGCGATAGCGGGCGCTGGCGGAGCGCATCAAAGTCTTCCGGGTCACCGCCAATCGGAATTGCGGCCATTATGCCAGCATGAAGATGCTGGTAGCGTTCGGCCATCTGCGCATTTTGAGTTTCTGATACTGATGTAATGAAGTCAGCGTGTTTTACTGCGCGAGGCTCTAGCATCATAGACAGCCGGTGTGCCATTCGGCCTTTTGAGAGGTAAGGGCGCTCAGCACCCTGCGCCGCAATCCAGGGGTCCTGGAAGTCGAGAATAATAGGAAGTCCTGTTTTGCGCTTCACGGCGCCTGCCATCAGCATGGGATAGAAAGGAGATCCGGTGATTAGAATTGCGTCGACATCTCGTTTTGAAACCTCGGCTAAAACGGCGGCTTTCAAACCAGAATAGCCGCGTATGCCAATATCGCCGATGCCAAACCGTCTGGTCTTTGAGATGTCGATCGCGCCTGTGCGGATCTGTTCAACATGATCTGGAACAAGCGCGGCGAGATCCGGGTCGGGCGTTTCGGGGTATTGGGCCTCGTCGACGCGTATAATGACCGGATGCCAACCCTGTCCGTGTAGGTATTTGGCAAGATGCCGGGCCCGGTGCACGCCCGCTAAGGTGGATGGCGGGAAGTGCGGTGATACGATCAGGACGGTCTTCATCGAACTCTTTGAGAGATGGGCGCGAGCTTAAGGTGAACCCCTAACTTCGCACTGGCTCCGGAGCTTGCTGTGCGGCCTCATCGATCTGAGAGGTCAGTCGTTTGCTGAGACGATGCCCCACTTTGCGAAGCGGTTTCTCGAGGAAGAAATAGGACGCACAAGCACACGCGACGGACGGAATGAGCCAGAATTTCCAATCCATAAGCCAAATGTCTGGGGCGACGTCGCCATAGAAGTGAACAATGAACAACATGTGCCAGACATAGAGGGAGTAGGACAGTCGACCAATCCATATAGCGGGCGATGAGTTCATCACGCCATACAGGGCTGATGTCGAGCTGAGGCAGTAGACGATCAGCGACGCGATGAGCACAGCCTGTATCAGCTGGATCGGGGCTTTGATTTCATATGGCCAAAGGACATAAGGCGTCCCAATGATCGCGGCCATCAGGATGAACTCTATGCCCCACAAGCGTTTCTGTACCTTCACGACACCGGAAAAGAAAAGGACCGCCAGAAGACAGCCGACCCCGAGGGAGTCGATGTATTTCAGGATAGAGCGCGGTGCCATCAAGCGTTCGCAAACAAAGCTCTCGCTCGCACATGGCACAGTTCGCGCCACCAGACCAATAACCAAAAACGAGGCAAAGACTGCGCCGAGCAGTTTTAAATAGTGCTTGGACATAAGGCACAGAACAACGATGAAAGGCATGAACACGTAAAATTGCTCTTCGACCGACAGCGACCAGAAATGGACAGTCAGGCTGTCGCCGTTGCCGAACATGTTTCGCATATACGTGATGCTGCCAAACCAACTGCCGGTGGTTTCCCGGATGCCGATCGTCATTTGCAGGATGAAGACCACAAGCAAATAAACATAGTAGACCGGCAGCAGACGGAACACACGCCGAATGTAAAATGAGCGTATGCCAATTGATCCGCGTTCCTTGTGCTCACGAAGGAGCAGATAAGTAATCAGGAACCCCGAGATCACGAAGAAGACCCGAACCCCCAAGCTTCCAAGAGGGATAAGGTAACGCTTGTATTCCGGCAGAGCGTATCCCGCTGTGTATGGAATGTGAGAGACGAGCACGAGGATAATCGCAAGCGCTCTAAGTCCGTCAATGGATGGAAGATGCTTAGGCAGGGGGACGCTCACGTCGCCGCCCCCATTGAGTTTGATCGATTGTCGAGCGCGGTGTTTACACAGCGCAGAAGGATCTCTTTCTCTGCGTCCCAATTAAATTTGGTTTGCGCGAGTTCAAAGGCGGTGCGACGCGCCCGGCTAAGCGTATCGGTATCCTCCAGCAAATAGTCGATCGCCGCCGCGCAGCTTTTGGGGTCTTCAACGGTGTAGAGTTCCACAGCGCCTTCAGCGCGCTCTGCAAATGTCTTGTGGGCGTCGACGTCTGACATCAAGGCCGGAACGCCGGCAAGGAAATAGGTAAATTGCTTGTTTGTCAGCGCGATCCGGCGATTGTGTGTCTCACCGGTCTCTCCGACCAGGCCGATATCGTAGGCTGATGCCAACTCAACCATTTTTGCTGGTGGCCCTGGAGGTAGGAAGTGAAGTTGCTTGGTGACGCCGAGGTCGGAGGCCAGCAACCTCAACATATTAGGATAGTTCGCTGAGGGTGTGCCCCGCAGATAAAGGTGCGGCTTTGTCTTGCAGATGGCCAGCGCTTTGATGGCGCACTCCAGACCGCGATTAGGGCCAACGGTTTGCGAGAACCAGTATATTGACGGCCCGGGGGACGCGTTCCCCCTATCTGTTACGGTTCCGGTAGCTTCCGATAGTGGAAAGACATTAAGAACGGTGGTTGGGCGTTCGATCTGATAGGCCTCTGCATACGCATCGGAGATGCCCGGCGCGGCAGATGTCACATAGGCGCAAGACGGCAAGTAGCGCCCTTCAATATCCTTGATCAAGTCCCGCGCCTCTTCAAACGCGCTGACATCGGGCAAATCTCCGGGATGAAAGTCTTCACCATCGAAGGCAAAGATTGCGTCGTGCTTTTTGGCAGCGCGCGCTGCGGCTGGCAGAGCTGCAACATAATGAGCCACATAGAGGTCAGCAGGCACAGATTGGGCCTTGGCGACCAATTTGCCTGTCATTGGGCTGTGCGCGAAGTCTCTGGCAGAGGCCATCCCGAGGTGTTTCGCGCAGAAAGCTGAAAATTGTTGCCGTAGTCTGGCGAGCCTCCAAGTCAGCTTGTTCTGAAAGTTGACCCGAGTGATCTTGTACGAAGCCTTGGCCATGATCGCCTGATCACGTGGTTCAACAAAATCAGCGACTTTTGTTGCAATGACTTGCACATCGTGTCCGGCATCATGAAGAAGCTGCGCTTCTTTCACAATTCTGGGATTAGACCCAATCTGACCCGGAGATATGAGGCAAATACGCGCCATCAGCCTAACTCATTTCCACTTCAAAACCGGCCTTGCCGAGGCCGTCAGTCACAGCATCGTAGAGCCCTTTACGATAATCTGACCATTGCCAGTTGCGAGCAGTTTCGAGCGCGTTTTGCCTCATTTTACCGAGTTGCTCACGATTGTTGCAGCACCACTCAATTGAAGTCCGGATCGCGTCGGGGTTCCCTGCTTCGATGATAAGTCCATTCTCGCCGTCACGAATGAGGTCTGACGCCCCAGCTTGATTTGTCGATATCACAGGGAGGCCGCGGGCAAAGGCCTCGGTCACAACCATTCCAAACCCGTCAGACAGGGTCGGAAACATCAAAACATCTGCGGCTTCAAACGCGGCGAAGAGTTCCGTCTGGACCACTGAACCATGGAACTCAATCCCTTTAGGAGCTGGCTTCAAAAGCCTTTCAGGCAGCGGTACGGCGCCGTAGGCATCTACGACGACATCACTACCAAACTGCCCATCTCGCAGAGCCTGCAGCAAGAGGTGGGCACCTTTCCGGATATTGAATGTTCCAGCCCATAATACGCGAAGGGGCTGAGAGGGATCGGGAGGTTTTGAGGCCTCTGGCAGCGCCGGCGGCGCGCCATAGGGGACCGCGTAAGTGCGGTCCGGGTTCGCGCCGCCGTCAATGTGAGATTGCCGTGTCACGGAAGAGTTTGTGATGATTATATCTGCCGCATTCATTTCCTCGTCGCGGCGGCCCTGACGTGTTTCGAACAGCTGTTCAAAATAGTCGTCATGCGGGCCTCGAAGCTCCGGATAGTCTGCTTTTTGTTGTCTCTGCAGTGTTTCAAACTGGCGGCTGTTGAGGGACGGAAAGTCAAGAATTTTGGCGGCGCCATGTTTCGTGGCTGCTTCAAATGCCTCGAGCGCGGTATACTCATAGGCGTAAATTGCGTTCGCGCCTTGCCTAAGGCGTTTGCCTGCAGCGCGGGTAAAGTCTTTCGACATATGCTCCCAGATGCGGTCGACGAGTGTTGGACTGGCTCCGGCACGCGCCGCTGCGGTTCGCACGATCTCCCAGAATGCGTGGGTCTTCATAGCATCCTGAGACAAGGCTGTGACGCGCCGTCGGCTCATCTCTTTGATGATCTGCTGGCTTTTGCTGCCAGGCAGTGCTTTCAGAAGGCTGGAGACTGGACCGCCTTCGTCATAGGCAAATCCGGTCATGAACTTGTCGAGCGTGCCTCGCTCATGAAACGCGAGGGCGGCGTTCTGACCGAAGATCGCGGTCGATGGAAAGGCAACGAGCGTTTTCAGCTTCACAGGTTTGCTCATTTGGCGCGCGCACCATGATTTTGGTAGATGTTGAGATAGGCGTCTGCGACGGCATCGCTGGAATAGTGGTCCTCAACGCGTTTGCGGCAGGCGGCCCGATCAAGCGCCTGTATATCCTTCATGGCGGCGACGAGGTCCTCAATCGTATCGCCAACAAACCCAGTAGACCCATGTACGACGACCTCCGGAACGGCGCCGCGCCGCATGCCAATTACAGGCGTTCCGCAAGCCATTGCTTCGGCCATCACAATGCCAAATGGCTCATCCCAGAGAATGGGCATCAGAAAGGCTTTCGCCTCGCCGAGGAGTTCATTCTTCTGAACATCGTTGACCGGACCGATATATTTGATCTGCTTGTCATCAAGATGAGGCGCGACGAATGCTTCATACCAATCGCGTTTCTCATCCGGGATGTTCCCGGCGATAATCAGGCGTTGATGGGTGCGCTTGGCAATTTCAATCGCCAGATGCGTGCCTTTGATTTCTTCAATACGGCCGAGAAAAACAAGAGGCGCGTCTTCGGCAACTTCGTGGGTGAAATCATATGTTTCCAGCGGCACACCATTCGGCACGGCATGCCATCCCGATCGATCCTGAAGCGTGTCCAGCATCCAGGCACCGCAGGCGGTGAATTCCAGTGACTTGCCAGCCAGTCCCCGCGCCCGCTTGACCCGGTCGGCCGTTATGGCGCGCTGATAAGTCATCAGCTTTGGCAGGGAGAGCGGTAGGATCGGCGTCATGTAAGCGAGCCGGGAAAAACTGTGAAGTATATCGAACTTCCCGCCGATGATATGTCTGGCTAGGGTTGCACTGTTGAACAATGTGTCAGACCGGGACTGACTGGTTGGGCGCGGCCAGGCGATGAGCTTTCCCGCAGTGTCCGATTCAGGATGTGCGAACACAGTCACCTCATGTCCTCTTTCGGCATACTTCTGAGCAAGCATATCGATAATCCGCTCGATCCCACCATACAGCTTTGGAGGAACGGGGAGTTCTGGATCAGCAGATAGTGCAATTCTCATAGGTTATCCTGGGGCGCGGTCTTGGCCGGTCGTGGAAAAAAGTACGTTCTGGCGAGTTTGGCAAACGGTTGCTCAAACGCGATGTGGAGAAGGCTGCCAGCGAGAATTGCGGCGATCATGAGGAGGATTTGCGCGCCGCCGACAGTGGTTATGAAGTCTGGAACAATATTGGCAGATAGCCGTCCGACGAGTCCCATGACAGGCAAGTGAACGAGATAGATCGCGTAACTCGCTGCACCGAGGAAAACCAGCAGCGACAGCATTTTCGTATTTTTGTTGAGCTCGGCGAGGCCGAGAACCACGACCATGAAGGCGAGACCAAAGAGGATATCCCAAAGCGCCTCGTGAGGTACATTGTAGTCAAATACTTCTCGCGTTGGAACGCCAGCATAGACAGTCAGGGCGCTGAACAGAACAAGCGCGGTCAAGCCCAGCGTAAAAACGAGTAGTCCGTTGACCTGGTATCCCCGAAGATAGATCCAGCCGATCAGCGCCCCCATGAAAAACTGTAGATTAATCGGACTGAAGACAAAGGCGTAGAGCCCGGTCAGACCCGCCTGCCCGCTAAGATGCTGCACTGTTTGAAACGCAATCCCGACGAACCACAATCCAATCAAAGCACCCCCGGCTTTTCGACTGAGAATCACCAGCGCGAACAGGGCGTAGAACATGACCTCGTGGCGAAGAGTCCAGATGACGGGCGGGTTTGGTACGTCAAGAGATGGCAAAAGGGTCAAGCTGGTAACCAGCGTACCGGTTTTTGGACCCTGTCCGTCGATAAGAAGATTCCCGATTAGGCTTAGCACAACAACAACCCAAAGTACCGGATAGAGGCGCAGGAAGCGGCGACGGACAAAAGGCAGAAACTCCTTTTTCTCGCCGAGAAAGCGTCCGCCCGAATACATCATGATGAAACCAGAGAGAACAAAAAAGAAGTCGACCCCGCGCTCACCAAGGTCGAGAATTGAATAGGTGGGAATGTCAGCATAGTTCGCGTTGGCGACGGTATTGCTGTGGAACGCGACAACAGCAATTGCCGCGACAGCGCGGGCAACTTCCAGCGTATCAATTCGGCCCCTGCGCGGAGATGATACCATACCTGTCATCAGACCAGATGCTTATCGAGCCAGAGGCTCTTAAGGTCGATGTCCAGGATGCTGGACAAGCGCTCGACGTCCGGCTGATAGCGGACTGCTAGGTCACGGGCTGTCTCTGGATCAAGTTTGGGCTTTTCCGTCTTGTTGGCGCGGCCAATGGCCTTGCCAATATGATAGCGCGCACGGGTTGGCAGTAATTTGGTAATGCTGGTCCCGCGAACGCGGTTGAGGGCGCGCTTCAATGCATAGGATTTCAAGCCGGAAGTGACATTCACTTTGTCAATGTTCTCAACGTCGTCTGTGAAGTTGGCGACGCCGAGAAAGTCAGTCACCGAAGCCAGAAACTGGGTCCGGTCTGCAACAAAGTCATCATGAAGAACGGTCAGAAAGTGTCCCGGTCTCAGCGTATTTTTCCACCGATCGATCTGAGCGGCATAAGCGCCCGTATTGAAGTAGTAGAGGTCTCGCAGCGCGCCGTCAGCAATACGCGCGTCTTCGAGAGCGAGCGCGGCCTTGAAGCTTGGCTGGTCTTCCCAACCCATCTGCTTGTTGAACAGGTATGCCGAGTGGGCCCGCGTTACAGGATCACGCAAACACGCGATCGCCTTAAGGTTGGGAACCTGCTCAAAGGCAAATTGTGGGGCCTTTACTGACGACAGATACCAGGTCGATTTTTCTCCCAGCGTCTGGTGCGCCGCTGCTGCGTCAAACAGGGCGCGATAGTCGGAATCGTTCGAAATACCCCAGCGCGGCCAGCCGTCAGCGACGTGGCAAAAATAGTTAGGCTCACCGCGTTTTTCGCCTGTCGTGCCGATATAAAGATCAGGATGTTCCTGGAGCGTTGTAAACAAGGCTGATGTTCCGGCCTTGGGTGCGCCAACAATGACGAAATCGGGTAGCCGTCCCCTCGTCATGAGGTGGCCTGCGCGCGTTCGAAGAGGTGCTGAATGCGGCGGGCGGTGCGCCAGCCGAAGAGTTTTCGAACCTGATGAAATCTAGGTGGTCCGGTTGGCACAAGATCTGACCCGCCGAGCGCTCTGACCCGATCGCTGATCTGTTTTCGCAGATCCGCGTGTTTGGGGAAGTACTCATAGTTGAAATTCTGCAAAACGTTGGCGCAAGCCCGGCGCGTTTCGGCGTTGTCATCAACGGCCAGCAAATGGTCTGTTCCCAAAGTCAGCGACAGAAACGCGGATTCAACTGCCTTGCGGCTGCGTTGTGCTGACAAGCTGCCCGGGACCGAGCGATAGTAAAGCCGTGCGCCAGGGGTATATTTCAACTCATTCGCGCCGAGCAGCACTCTCGCGAAACACTCAAAATCATTGATTAAGGATAGCCGTTCGTCCCACGTGCTGGTTTTTTCCAGAATGGCACGCGGTATAAGCCAGAGCGCGCACTGCATCATCGGCTGTGCGTCCATCCACTCCGTCCGAAGCCAGTCGACCGGGTCAGTTGTGCGATACATTGGCAGCGGATTGAACTGCGCTGTCGCTGGGTCATCGCGAAAGCGCGCCCATTCGCCCATAGCAATGCTCGTCGTATCATCGCCAAGCGCGGCGACCTGAAGCGCAATCATTTCGGGGCTCATAATGTCGTCAGCATCAAAGAATTTGATCATTTGCCCCGAACACGCCTGATAAGCGCGGTTGGCTGCGGCGCATTGGCCCGCATTCTCCTGATGGATTACCTTCACACCCTTGTCGACATAGGCATTCAGGATTTCCACGGATCGGTCGGTTGAGCCATCATTCACGACTATTATTTCAGTCGATGTATAAGTCTGGCCAAGCGCACTGTCCAAGGCGGCTGGCAAATAGGCTTCTGCGTTATAGCAGGGCATTAGAATGGAGACTGTGGCAGACATTCGCCTTCGTAATCAGGTCCCCGGAACAGTTAGATGCGAGAGGTCATGTTTGTTGAGCAGTGTCACAACCTCATCCCAGTTCGATACCGTTTCAGTAAAGGGACGCTTTTGCTGTTTGCGGGTCTTGGTCTTCAGTTCGCTTGGCTGCAGCCCAAGGAAGTTTTGCAAACGTGCCAGCTCCTCCGCCGGGTCGGCAACCAGCCGCTCATATGATGTCTCGATGATCTCGTGCTTTGCAAACCGGTCTGCAGCGTCGGCATGATGACGTTTAGCCGCTTTCAGGTCACGGACGAGCGTGTCGGTTTGAAGGGTGACTTGAGCTTCATTCGCCCCCTCTTTCATACCCCCTGTTGCGCCAATGCCCCAATGCCCCGTGGCTTTCGCGAGTTCAGCCGAGACGACCCCTTCAAGGGGGTTTTCACGCTCCAGCAAAATGACTTTTATGCTCAGATCATCGGCCAGCGCTTGCCACAGATCAGATTTCGCCGTCCGCCAGCGCAAGCGAGCTGTTTCATCAACGTGCTCCCACCAATCGGCATAGCCAGGTTCATCCCACCAGGTTGCCGCCTTACGGGCTTGCGTATGGATCAGTTTGAAGCCAACTGCTTCAATCGATTTCGGCATCCGGGTGTAGAGATGGTGATGCAGGAAACTGACCGGGTCAGTATTGCGTTCTTCTGAAACAGAAACCGAGCGCCCGCGCGCCAGATAGCCCGGGACATCGAATGGTACACCGATTGGGCTGATGTGGAACGGCTCATAGAAGACGCGCGTAGCCGGGTGGCTCTGCAAGAAATTGGTCAGCATGGTCGAACCGCTGCGAATATCAGACAGAACGACAAACTTTGTATAGTCAGACCAACCCGGCAGTAGCCCCTTCTCAACGAGCGATTGACCAAATCGATGTCTCTCTTCGCCGGCGCGGCGTGCGATGCGGGTGAGCAAACCTGCCATCTCTAGGCGGCCTCGCTCTTTCCGGTTGTCGCAAAGAGACGTTTTTGGATTTCCTGCCAGCCGAATTGGAAATAGGCGCGTTTGGCCTCTGCAACATAGTGGTGAAGGGCGCCCGTCGGAGCGAACCCTTCGGCAAGGTCCGGTTTCACGACATACTCGCTATCAGGCAGTGCACGCGGGCCATGGAGCGCAAGGACCTGCGCGGTCAGCCCCTGTTCCTGCAAATAGCTGGTGCCGAGTTCGCGGATCTGATCGTGGCACCACAGCTCCACCTTCTGCCAGTCAATATCAGGACCGAACAATGCGTAGAGACCAACATTTATCCGTTCCGGAACGTCAATCCCAACTTGGCGATCAAGATACTCTTTTGGATAACCATAATAGGTCTGAACGTCTTGCATGAAGATCGGGTGGTCGGGCTTTGCCATCCAGTCAAGCAGCTCATCTGGCCGTTTGAAAAACAGCATGTCGGAATCTAGAACAAGGGTCCAACCGTCTGATTGGCAGTGAATGTCGGTCAGTTTGCGCAGGTGCGGGTATTCCAGGCGACGCGCCCGTAAGGACGGATATGACTCAACGGGCAATTTCGCATTTAAGCGGGTGGTGATATCGTCATTTTTCACAAACTCCACCCAGGGCACCATGGATCGCACCAAGTCCATTGTCTGATCGGTGAAGCTGCCATCGTCAAAGATCTGAAAATCGATTTTCCGATCTGTGTGTATCTGCAAAGACATGAAGCAGAACAGGGTCTGATGCCAATACTTCTCTCCGCTGAGATAAGTCACGCCTACCGGATACGGGTTCGAAGGCTCTGCCATTGCGGGCAGCTTGCGAGCCGCGACCTTCATATCTTCGTGGCCTTGATTGGTCTTGCGCTGTTGCAGTGGACCGCCTTCTGCCATGGACAGCCGCATCAGTCCGATCGGTCTGTGGTAGTATAGGCGAACCAGGTTCCCTATACCGAATTTGCGGGCAAGCGACCTCATCATCGGGTCGAGATTTCCAGTTGCCGGACAGCGGCTTGAATATGTTTAGGACGTTCAAAAAGCGCCACATCAAGGCTGTTTTCAAACAGATGCATATCTGCAGCATAGATCGCTTTGATTTTGTCACGCTCAGCATCAGTGATGCTGACGGATGCGTTGTATCTGGATGTTGAGTTTGCCTTTTCTGCAATCTTGAACTTCAGATCGGCAGCGAGCTGGGCAACGTCGTCTGGGTCATCCTGCAGATAGACTGCGACAGGTTTCAGACGAAAGTTCAAACCTCGCCAATCAAAGTAGAGCGACATGAGTTGTGGCATCGTGTGCCCATCGCGCGTGTAGTTTTCCGGTAGCCAGTTAATGACGTCCCCAATAGACGCACTGAGTAAAGCTTCGCAGGCATCGGGTACATTCGATACATCAACATCGGTGGATTCCAGCCAATACCGCTGACACGCCTGAAGGTTCTCAGGTTTCAATCGGTCTTCGGCCAGCATGCGGGCGGGTTCCTGACGGAACTTGTCCTTGAAATAGGATAGAAAGCGGGACACCGGGTCACGAAACACAAAATGGCTTCGCGGGTTGCCGAGAAAGCGGTTTGAGAGTGCTGCAGGAAGAGATTTGCGATTCCAGTAGGTTCTTTGAAAGTCCGGATTGTCGCGAAAGTGCGATGACATCACCTTGAAGCTCGTGATGACTATTTCGCCATTACGGCTGAAGATTGGAAACTGCATCATTACAGCTATGCTGCCTTGTCCAGGCTAGCTTGTCCTTCGAGCCGGCCGCATACAGCTTTCCAGGCGATCTTCCGCACCGGCGACGTCCAGGCTTTTGAGCGCAGATAGAACCGGAATTTCCGCAAAGGTGATGTCCATGCGGCAATTGCTGGCCAGGGTCGAATGCCGTGGACATCGAGAACTTGCACCCACGTGCGGTTTGAGCTGAAGGCATATCGCTCCAGATAAGCTTGTGTGACCCGAGAACCCGGAATGAGGTGGATTAGACTGAGCTGCGGCAGGTAGGCGATCGAATAGCCTTGCTCCAGTACCGACATGATCATGTCATTGTCTTCGCCTGAGGCAAGGTCGGTGCCCTTGCGTCCAAGGGACTGGCGAAGTGGATCGGTTTCTACCATCTCGACATATGTCGCATAGGCCCTACGGCGGATCGCCATGCCAGCCCCGATGGGCGCGCAGGTCGGGTAGGCCCGGTCGGGTGATTTTGGGTCTGGCCAGTCTGCGTCAATGCGCTTTTCGCCAAGATCGCGGCAGGCGAGCCCAATGCCTGTTTCCGGGAACCATACTGGCGGCTCGACTTCGTATCTCGGGATCGATTTTCCGCCAATCGCCCCCAGCGTCTCGTCAGCACTAAAGGCCTTCATAACCTCTGTAAAATAGTCGGGTTCCAGAATATTGTCGTCGTCAATATAAAGCAGGATATCGCCGCGAGACTCGTGGAAACTGCGAAGCCTCGCATGCGTCAGTCCGAGTTTGTCCTCAACAATGATACGGGCATTTTGATGCCAGCTCAGATCGAGCGTTTCTGCAAGTGGTGTCTTGCTCGCATTATCGATGATGATGAACTCGTACGCTTCTGTCGAGGCATCGTGCTGCTGCGCCCTTATAGAGCTGAGTGTGGCTTCGATATATTCTGGACGCGGATTGTGGGCGCAGATTATGACGGTCAATGCGGTCATGACGTGGGTCTGGTCACACCATCCAGGATTTAGGTAAAGTGTCCGGGAAGCGATCAGCGCAGAAACGATAGACCGGGTCGAGATGTTCCCGCACCTGTTCAAACGTTTCCGTGCCGGCATCAAGACTGTCAGGTGACGCATTTACCCGTTGGTCAAAATCTGGCGAGACAAAGTCCACATTCAGAAACTGACAAACGGAACGGACCGCATCTGTACTGAACAGATTTTCATAGAATTCGAAGTGTAATTCTTCTTCCGGGAATGCAGCTTGAAGCGCGGTGATGCTCTGATCATACCGCCCACGTGCAGCAGCTGCAGGTTCTTTCATAAGGTCGAGAATATCAGGCGTACCTGCCAGTTTACGAGCCAGAAACTTGGATGATAGTCCGACCTTCTCAAGCCGTTTTGTGCCTGCTCTCGTTCTATGTTTGTGAAGCGAGTAGAGACGCTCCGCCGGGTCGCGCATCAGGAAAATGACTTTGATCTTTTGACATCGAGACAAGATCAATGATCGCACTTCGAGTAGCTGATCCTCGGACAGAGTTGAATATGTCGGTGTTATCTCCAGGAAATGCGTCGTGGCTCGCGTCGCATTTCGTTCAAACAGCGTGAGGTACAAGTCACGGTCATAAAGAGCATTGATACGCAGGCTCGCATCCCGCAAGCGGTCTGCGTTAAACTCGTCTGTGCCCTGCCGCTGCAATTCTTCGGTGATGTCGCGTGCGAAGCCATCATTGAAGTTTCCGAACCATTTGGGATTATAGATCGCGTCAAAGAAATGCAGTTCTTTGTAAGTGGACGAAGCAATGGCGGGATTTCTGTTGAGGTAACTAAACAGCCAGGACGTACCGCACTTTTGCGCGCCAACGCCCAGGATGAAAGTCCTGTCCTCGCTTGTCATACTGCGTGTTCAGCCGATTTAATTGAGTGGCTTTGTTTTTGCCGCGCATTTTCGATGGCTGCCGCATAAGCTGCTTCCTGCATGTCCATCAGCCGGTCTGTATTCGAGACATCGAGCGCTCGGGACCGTGCAGCTGCGCCGATAGCGAGGCGCTTGTCATCATCGGTGGCAAGCGTGATCAGGGCTTTAAGGATATCGCCCGATTTCATCGGTGGCACCAGAAGGCCGGAATGACCATCTTCGATCATCTCCGACATGCCGCCGGCATTTGAGCCAATAACGGGGCGTCCGGCACTCATCGCCTCGAGGCATACATAAGGATAATTCTCCCACGCGCTCGGTAAGACAATGATCGAAGCATTTTCCAGGATGCTCGGGATCTTCGAATATTCTACAGCGCCTGTGTGAATGATGCGATCTGCGTAGGGTGCGAGCTGCTCGTCGATCATCGCCTTGATGTCCTTGCCGGTGCCTGGATAGGGCATTGACCGACCGACAAACTCGATTTTCCAGTCTGGAAACCGCTTCAGGAATGCGGGCAGGGCATCTGCAAGTGTTGTAACGCCCTTGCGAACTTCGAGCTTGCCTAAAAATGTAATGATTTTCTCGCCTCTATGAGGCGGGATATTCAACAAAGCGTCACCCGGATTGAACAGGTTTGGCAAATGCATCAGACGATCCGCCTGTAAGGTCCATCGGCCGCCCATTATGTCCAGAATAGACTGGCTGGGGGCCAGGATCATATCAGCGGTTTCGGTCACCTCACGTTCGTGTCGGCAAATTTCCGTATCGCCGTGAGCAGCTGTCCAGAACGGCTTCGGCTTTCGGCCACGTGCCAGCGCGCCCGCAATGAACCGGAGCTTGGAAGCTGTTGTTACATAGGTGCGCGAGATATCGCGGATCAATTCGGTCGGCGTATGCAGTTTGATGACGTGTGGTAGGGCTGGAAAGGTCTTCGCGATTTGCAGAGAGTCTGCGCAAAACTCCGGTGCCTCAATCAGGTCAAAATCAGTCGCGTTGTGGCGTCGCGTAAAGACTGGCAACACGTCGTCCATAAAACGGTACCGATCGTTCGAGGCCACCGCATGCACTTTGGGATTGGTATTTTCCGTTTCAAGTTCGTCATCCGCGTCAGCTGCAGTAAAGACTTCGACCTGATGTCCTCTACCTGCCAGAGCCGTTGCCAGGTTTCGCATATAGGTGCCGATGCCGCCGCCCTTTCCAACGCCGGCATATTCATAGGAAACTAACGCAATCTTCAAATACGACCGTGCCTCAGTGGACGCAGTAAATCACGCCAGAAAGATTTGCTCAGCATGCTTCCCGGGTGTTTTACCAAGCGGCGCGTCTTGCGCCCGAAAATATCGCGAAATGTTGGACCGTACTGGCCATAGAGTTTGTCGATATCCTTGCCGGAACGAAACTCAGCCATGATGAAGTCGGCATGCTCTCTGGCTTCCTCAAAGTTGAGAATCGACTCTGAGAGAGGCGGGCTGAGCTTTTTCATGGTGATCCAGTCAACCGTTTGATGCTTTGCGCCGAGAAATTCGAACACGGCCGGATCGTGAAATATTTCTCCGGTTTCGATGTCACTTTCGTATGACACGTCGAAGATATCGTGAGTTTCTGAAAACTGCTCGAACGTCTGATTGATCTTCCACCACATATATATGTACTGCGTGATATAGCCTTTTGGCAGTTTGATTTTTGTTTTCTTGAGTTTCTGACCACGATTATGCCAGACATTCGTGGTCTGGGCACGGTAGAAAGAGGCGCAGCCAGCCAAGGCGTCCGACCGCTTTACGCGTATGATTTTCAAGTCCCGGAAGTGTTCTGTCACACGCTCGTGCAGCACTTTGGCTTGCATAGGTGTGCCGGATGCAACTTTGTGGCCTGCGAACGTCTGATCATCAAGTCCCGCAAGAGCATCGAATAGCCTCAGGTGCATTTCATGTTCCGCCGTCGGTGGCAAAGGCGTCGCGTAGTAGGGTTCGTCAAACCGCCTGAACAGCATGTTCGAGAGTTCACGCTTGGAGCCGGCAATATCTGAGTGTCCGGTCAGCAATTCCTGCATCACGGTCGTGCCGCTTCGCTGCATGCCGACAATCAAGAAACGAACGGGTTTAGATGATGTCATGTTTCCAGCCGTTACCGTTTATTGACCTATAGGTGTGATGGACCAGTCCATCTCGGGAGATATCGCGCCTGGCCAGTCCTGGTCTGCAAGTGTACCTGAGAGCAGGAGGCCATCGACCCGAACAGAGCAGAAATGCGTTCGTTTAAGGAGGACTTCGGTTCGCGGGATAGCCGCCTGAATTTCAATTCGGTATTCCCCGCGGTTGAGAATTTTGCTGGGTAGCAGGCAGCGGGCGCGGTAGCGTCCGGCTTCTGTCTCTGTGATTTTGGAACGGGCGGTTTCATCGGTTGTGGCGAACAGCATCACATCTTCCGCATTGAACAGCATGACCGTCATGCGGATAGACTGAAGCGTCTCAGGTTGAGAGAATTCAACTTCAATCGCCATTTCCTCATCGGTTGAAACCTGTCCCAGTTTCTGTTTCGCCGTGCCATACGCTTTGACCTCGTGCACAGCGAAGCTTTCGGATCCAAATCCTTCATCTGACTGAAATCGTCCAAGTTCATCAGATTTTGAGCCGTCCATGGCGAACTGAGCGTAATATTCAATCGCCGAGTCGACCGTGCCTTCATAGGTGACCTGACCTGATGAGAGGACCAGGCCCTTCTCGCAAAGGCGGCGAACCGAGGACAGGTTGTGGCTTACAAAAATGACGGTTCGACCTTCACCGGCAACCGACTCCATCTTGCCGAGACATTTGCGCTGAAACTCAGCGTCGCCGACCGCCAAGACCTCGTCGACAATCAGAATTTCTGGTTCAAGGTGTGCGGCCACAGCGAAAGCGAGGCGAACATACATGCCTGAGGAATAGCGCTTTACCGGTGTCTCGAGGAATTTTTCAACACCCGCAAAATCGACAATCTCGTCAAATTTACTTTGGATTTCCTGACGTGTCATGCCGAGAATGGCACCGTTCAGGAAGATGTTTTCGCGCCCGTTCAATTCCGGGTGAAAACCGGTGCCGACTTCAAGAAGGCTGGCGACCCGTCCGCGCAGCACGGCGCGCCCGGAGCTGGGTTCTGTAATCCGCGACAGGACTTTCAGAAGTGTAGACTTGCCAGCACCATTTCGGCCAATCACGGCCAGTGTATCACCCTGGTTGAGCTCAAAACTTACGTCCTTGAGGGCCCAGAACTCCTGAACCTCGTCACCCATAATCAGAGCCCGGCCCTTTACGATGTCCCGTGAAGTGCGCGCGAGGCGTCCAGCTGAACGCGTGATAACGTCCCTCAGCGTTGATGAGCGCTCACCTGTGCGTTGACCGATAAGGTACTTCTTGCCGATTTTATCGGCGCTAATCATTGGTGTGCTCATTTTAAGACCTGCTGACCGCCAAATTGATGGAGCGCGTTATGTTTATTCAATTTCCCGGAGCTCCTAGATCAAGTCAGCGAAGGTTTTTTCTGTGTTTCGGAAGACTTTGATGCCGAGCCACAGGAAGAAGACATTTGTGATCAGGCCAATATAAACACCTGGCATATAAAGCGCAGCGTCGTTGCCGAGCAGACACCAGCGGAAGCCATCGATCACGGACACAACCGGGTTGGCGCTGTACAGCAACCGGTACTCGTCCGGTACAACTGAACTGGAGAAGCCAACAGGCGTTACGTAGAGGCCGAACTGAACGATAAAGGGCACGATGAAACGGAAGTCGCGATAACGCACATTCAGCGCCGCAAGAAGCAAAGCCGGGCCCATCGCCGCCATGATCGCCCAAATGATAAAGAGCGGCAGGAACACGACCTTATGGTTCGGATAATAACTGAAGATCAACATCAGAACGACCATCATCGCGAGCGACACGCTGAAATCCACAAGTGATACAACCGATGTTGACGCCGGGATCATGATGCGGGGGAAGTATATCTTTCGGATCATGTTGCTGTTGGTCACCAGGCTGTTTGACGCCTCTGAGAGAATGGACGAAAACAGGAACCAAGGCAGCATGCCCGCAAACACCATAATAGCATAAGGTGCTTGTCCGTCTGACTCCAGGCCCGCGACCCGGCCGAAGATGAAGGTGAATATGACCATGGTCAGCAAGGGTTTGATGACCGCCCATGACGCCCCGATGACAGACTGTTTGTACCGGACTGATACGTCTCGCCACGCGAGCACAACGAAGAGTTCCCGGTAAGTCCACAAGTCGGCCCAGTAGTTACTTTCGGCACGACCAGCTTCGAGGACGATCTCGAACTTTGGTTTTTCGATGGGTTTGACGTCTGTCATATGATTTGCATCCGTTAACCGAGGCAGCAGGCCTCGCGCGTTGTAGGGCAGTTATGCTGCTTTCTGTCTGACTTCCATCAGTTCATCCAGGCATTCATGGATGTTGGCCTGAAATCGATCAAAGCCGAATTGCTGGTGCACTAATTCCGACAGCTGCTCTCGATCCTGTCGCGGTTTTTGGATCTCGGCGACCAGCGCGGCTTCAAACTCGCCATCGGGAACACATGTTCCCAGCTCACCGTGTCGCAAGGCATCCGGGGCACCGCCAAGTTGAACACCAATCGCGGGCAAACCACTTGCCATGGCCTCAAGATAGACAATCCCGAACCCCTCACCAGCTGACGGCATCGCGAACAGGTCGCACGCCTGATAGAGGTCTGCGAGTGTCGGCTCGTCAACCTGGCCCAGGAACCTGACCTTATCTGAGACATTCAACTGCTTGCAGAGCGCTTCCAGGCGCTCGCGATCATCGCCGTCACCGGCAATCATGTAGACGGTATTTGGATTGATTTTCAGCAGGTCTGGCAGTGTCGAAATAATACGATCATGCCCCTTGTAACCGGGGCGTCCGTCGAAGCCTTTGCGTGCATCGAGGCGTCCGACTGTCAAAATGGCATAGGCGTCATCAAGCCCATATTTCTCGCGTACAGGTTCACGGCGTGCGGGTTTGAAATCTGGTCGAACTGTATTGGCCAAAATCTGGGTGTCTGGAACCGTCTCATCAGCATCGAGCAGTTCATGGAACTTTTCACGGGTATGGTGGCTGACGCAAAGAACCATGTCGGAGCGCTGCATTGGGTTTAAATGCCTGCCATCGACCGCTTTCCAGACTTCGGTGCCATGCAGCTGGCTTAACAGTTTAGCACCGCTGACACGTGCCGCTATTCGAGCGAGCGCGCTATGATAGAGGTGGCCGTTAAACACAAGATCAGGCTGTTTGCGAATGGCATACGTCGTTGCAAGCGCGGTATATGCCATGCGCCCGAAGACAGGTTTGGTCTGTTTAATCCTGGCAGGCAAAAGTTCTGTAGGTGTTGCCAGTCGTGGGAGCACGTCTATTTCAGTCACCGGCGGGTAGGCCGACAAAGCCGTCAGGAAATCGCAGTTGTATCTCGCGATTCCCCCCTTGCCGCCAAAGGCCTCGGTTACCAGGGCGAGCACTTTCATGTTTTGGTTCAGATCCGGTCCGGGTCCGAGGGTCTAGGCTTTGAGCAGCTCATCGAAGTAAGCGATTGTTTTTACCAGACCGTCGCGAAGCGCGATGGTGGGTTCCCACCCCAGCTGGTCTTTCGCGCGGCTAATATCTGGCCGACGCTTCTGTGGATCATCCTGAGGCAGAGGTTTGTGTGTCAGCTTTGAGCTGGAGCCCGTCAAATCAATCACCTGTTCGGCCAGTTGGCGAATGGTGAACTCCCCAGGATTGCCAAGGTTGATCGGGCCGGTGACACCTTCCGGGCTGTTCATCAGTCCGATCAGGCCGCGTGCGAGATCGTCGACATAACAAAAGCTGCGCGTCTGTTGACCATCGCCGTAGAGGGTAATGTCTTCGCCTTTAAGCGCCTGGACGATGAAGTTTGACACCACTCGGCCGTCATTCGGGTTCATACGCGGGCCATAAGTATTGAAAATCCGGGCCACTTTGATGTCAGTCTGGTGCTGACGATAATAGTCAAAGAACAGTGTCTCTGCGCAACGTTTGCCTTCATCATAGCAGGAACGCGGACCGATTGGGTTTACGTTGCCCCAATAGTCTTCCTGCTGCGGGTGAACGTCCGGATCGCCATAGACTTCCGAGGTTGAGGCCTGAAGTATCCGCGCGCCAGTACGTTTGGCGAGGCCCAACATGTTGATCGCGCCGTGCACCGAGGTCTTGGTCGTTTGCACTGGATCAAACTGATAGTGAACCGGGCTTGCCGGGCAGGCCATATTATAGATCTGATCAACCTCCACAAAAAGAGGAAACGTCACGTCATGCCGCATCATTTCAAAGTTGGGGTGGTCCATAAGGTGAGCGACGTTAACGCGCGCGCCTGTAAAGAAATTGTCGACACAAAGCACTTCCGCACCGGTTTCAAGCAGCATTTCGCAGAGATGAGAACCGATAAAGCCCGCGCCCCCTGTGATCAGGACTCTGTTCTTAAGGTGCATCTAAGAGGTCTCCATAAGTGGTTTGGTCATAAGGCGCTTGGCTTGTGTGCGCCCGAACTGGATGGCTGGTTTTTCGATGAAATAGAAGGAAATCACCGACAGGGTCAAAATCATCGGGATGGCAAACACCATCATAACCAGGAAGATCTGCAGCGACCCGTCAGCAAAGCCCAGTTTTTGGGCGATACGATGCGCTACAGGGATGGCAAGCATATGTGTAATGTAAGTGGAATAACTGATGTCACCGAGCCATCTCAGAACGGGCCAGTTGAGAAGACTGTGTAGCCATGTCCCGGATGTGATCAATGTCACAAACACGGCGAGCCAAATCAGGATGGGTGGCGTAAGTTCTTCCGGCCCGACAAACCCAATTGTCGCGTAGCAAGCCGCTAACAGCCCGATCAATGGCATACTTGGCTGGACCTCCGCTTCCCGAACCTTTTTGAACAGGAAGTAGGTGCCCATACCGAGTGCAAAGAAGCCGAAAATGTGAGGCAAGGCTGACGGGTGCTCCCAAGTGTAAGTTTCGCCGAACACTGATGCACTTCGTGTGCCAACCATGCCAAAAAAGTAAGCGGCGTAGAGGCACACGAACAATAACCAGCCTCGCCATCCCCCCTTGACGAATGCCGTAAGAATAAATGGCGCGACAATGTAGAACTGCCACTCAAGGCTTATGGACCAACCCGGCCCACTAATCGCGCTGGAAGCCTTCTTGAAGATTTCGTCCGGAACAAGACCGTGGAACATCGTAGCTTCCAAAGCGAAATGTCCCCAAAAATCAGTCGAGTATCCGAGCGGGCGGCCCACGACATAAGCGGCTGCGTAGAGCACAAGAACAAACATAAGTGCCGGCCAGAGACGCAAGAAGCGACGCATCAAATAGATGCCGTAAGGTTCTTTCTTAAGAGTGAGGAGGTGCATGATGACAAAGCCCGACATCATCATGAAGACATAGACTGGTATCTTGCCACTGCGCGCCAGGAACAGAATATCGTATCCGAGAATTTGAAGCCAGGCCAACAGATCAAATCCCATCAGGGTCACGCTGTCTCGCATCTCAGTGATATGTTCAGGCTTGAGGCGCAGCATGGCAATGGCGTGTGAGAGGACAACCCACCAGGCAAGTATCGCACGCCAGCTTTCCAAAATTGTAAAACGCTGCACAGGCGAAGCGAGGGCTTCAGTTGCCGGTTCTGTGTGAGGTGTTGAACCTGCTGAAGTCATCTACCGGCCTCCGTTTTGAACGGAGAAGCTGAAACGCGTCTTGCGCTAAGCTGGTGATCTGCGCGCTGTATCGAGCTTACGCAAGATGCTGAATTTGTGTATGTTTTCATAGCTACCGCACTCGACCTCGCAGCGATTTTTCTGCGATACCAAGCGAAATCGTCTGAAACACACCGTGTTTTAGGGGTCAATCTAAAGTTACCGCTATGCAGGCAATTTTCTTCTCACTGACACATTCTGTACCGGGGGCTGCAAATTTATATATAAATGATTGTTGATATGAATGTTTGGGCGGGTTAACACGCGTCCTCAATGGTTGTGCGGAGTGAATGCCTTGGATTTCTTGTTTACCAGCGAAAGCGTGTCTGAAGGGCACCCCGATAAGGTCTGTGACCGGATTTCTGATGAAATTGTCGATCTTTACTTTAGATCCGCGCTTCGCGATGGTTTTGATCCAGCTCTGGTCCGTGTGGCCTGCGAAACAGCCACAACGACAAATCAGGTGGCTCTGCTCGGGGAAATGCGTGGGCCAGATACGATTACAAAAGATGAAATCGAGTCTGTTGTGCGCGGTGCCGTCAAGGATATTGGTTATGAGCAGGACGGATTTCACTGGAATAAGCTGAAACTCGACAATTGGTTGCACGACCAGTCAGCAGACATTGCTGCGGGCGTAGATGCCGGAACGGGCACGTTTACCGAAGAAGGGGCTGGCGATCAGGGCATTATGTTCGGTTATGCGAGCGCTGAAACTGAAGAGCTTATGCCAGCCACGCTGATCTATTCTCACAAAATCCTCAAGGCGATGGCGGACTTGCGGCACTCTGGCGAGCGCTCCGAATTTCTGCCGGATGCCAAGAGCCAGGTGACCCTGCGCTATTCTAACGGCAAGCCGGTCGATGTTGATACGGTCGTGGTATCGACCCAGCACATTGATGGCCTGTCTGCAGAAGAAGTCCGAGAGCTGGTACGCCCAATCGTAAAAGATGTCCTACCCGACGGTTGGTTCCCGCCGGAAGAGAAGTTCTACGTTAATCCAACCGGTAAATTCGTCATCGGTGGTCCTGACGGCGATGCAGGCCTGACGGGGCGCAAGATCATCGTCGACACTTATGGCGGCGCAGCGCCGCATGGCGGCGGAGCCTTCTCGGGTAAAGACCCGACCAAGGTTGACCGATCAGCCGCTTATGCCAGCCGCTATCTCGCCAAGAATGTGGTTGCCGCAGGCCTCGCAGAGCGTTGCACCCTGCAAGTGAGTTATGCGATTGGGGTCGCACAGCCACTTTCCATTAATGTCAACCTCCACGATTCCGGGAATGTTGATGAACGCAAGCTTGAAGCAGTCCTGCTGGACGTGATGGACCTAAGCCCACGCGGTATTCGCACGAAACTTGGCCTGAACCAGCCCATCTATGCGCGCACGGCTGCCTATGGGCACTTTGGTCGAACGCCAGAGGGCGATGGTGGTTTCAGCTGGGAAAAGCTGGATCTGGTCGACTCCCTAAAGGCCAGTTTCGCGTAAGTATTTATTATTAATTTCAGTCAATGGTCATTAAAACTTGACGCGCAGATTCTCGTTTGCGCCAGATGGTTATTTGTGCTGTTAATCTAGTTGCCGCCGCAGAATGCGATGGGATCGCAGTATGATGATCCATGTTAATGAATTGCGACGGAAGTGGAGTGTACATGAACCAACGTCCGCCTTCTCCACGACGACGCCAGCGGGCGGCACCTAAGCCTGCCCGCTCAAAGAAGGGGTCTGTCACGCGTATGCCGCGTGTCACTTCGACTGAGATCAATACGGTTCTGAGCGACGCGCATCAGGAAATCTGGGGTCTTGATCGAATCCACGACTTTGTATCGAGCAAAATTGAAGATGTGCTCGCGGCAAGACAGGTTCCAAGGCAGTACGTGCAGGCACCAAGCCTTGATATCGCTGTGCCCGCGATTGAAGCGATGCGGTATTGCAAGTTCCGCACAGAGATGACGGCCTTGATTGCATCTGCCATGGATCGCCGCTTGTCGCATCAGGCCCATCCGGCTTTCGTAAATATTCTGCGCCAGCTTGCGCCAGATGAATTGCGCATTCTCTCGCTTATGCCAGGCCAGGATGAGGTGCTACCAATTGGAAATCTTCACCTCAGTTTGGGTGGTGGACGAACGCGAATGGTCTACCGCTCAATTGTACCTAAGCACCTCGCGGATGTCTGCAAGGCAAAGCGTGCTATTCCGACTTATATCGACAATCTCGACCGGTTAAAACTGATCACCAGCCCGGACACGCTGACCATTCGGGATGAAGAGGTCTATGCGGATCTGACGAACCAGCCCTTTTGTCTTGAAATCCGAGATGGCTTGCCAAAACGTGCTCGGCCACGCCTTGAACGACGTACACTCTCGCTGACAGCGCTTGGTGAGAATTTCAGAACCGTCTGCTTAGCGTAGCGGAGCTGGTTTAGGGTGCCGCTGAACACGTCACCGGCTGGTCAAGGGCTGGCACACTTTGGATGGTTGTGCACAGATCCGAAGACTGAGCTGCAGCAATAATCTCAATATCAGCCAGCGCTGTTCCGATCGTAAATGTTTGCTGTCGGGTCAGCGTAAAGATCGCCTCATCATCACCTGGGTCTGTGCAGACGAATCGGCAAATGAAGTCAGTGTTTGCTGTCAGCACGTCGGCTGCCGCAGTTTCCTCTGTCACTTCGCCGTCCGGATTCTCGAACGTGGCGAGATTATTCGCTTCAAGTATCTCTGAAGCGGATAGATCGGTCTCGATCGCCACGGGTTCTGTTTCCACCGGGATCGGATCAACCGTCTCCTCAGTGGTTTCCAAAACGGGCGCAGCATCTGTCTGAGGTAGGCCAGTGACAGTCGTTGTTTCGATTTCAGCCGCCTCGGCGGGGTTTGTCGAAGCGGCCGTCAAGCTCGTATCGACTGTGTCAATCTGGGTCAGGTCAACTTCAGGCAGATCATTTAAACGAAAGGCCGGACCGGCTTCCAGGGGTATAACACGAGCTGTCATTCCGCTTCGATCAGGGCGGGGGGTTGTGAGCGCAATATGGTCGTTTGTTACCGCCAGGAATTGCAGCTCATCACCGGACACCGCGCCAAACGACAACATGCTGGAGCTTGCGGTTCCAACGATCGTTTCATAACTTGCTGTATTCAGGCCTGTTTCTTCCAGACAGCTAACCTTCAGCTCCGTGCCCGACTTTCGAATGGCGCAATTGCCTGTGTCTTCCATCGCCGCAGCAATGGGTAGCGCGATATCCCCTATGGTTCGCCCGAGTGCATCGACACTCAGCACGCGTGGGACAGCGCCGCTGAGCAGCATGTGCGTCACGCCGTTCTGATCCACAGTGATAGCCAGCAAGTCCTGATCCTGTCGCAGGACCACTCGTTCAGACATAACCAACTGTCCCGCACGGCTAAGCGACGAGAGGTGCAAGACCCGGTCTCCCGAACTGGAGATGCTTTCAGACGCAATCACAATCTCATCAAAAGGGGTCAGAACCCCAACTGCAGATGTGCCAAGCGCAGATGGCAACTGGCGTTGCCAGTCAATATAGCTATCGGCGCCGATCATCAGAACCGCTAACTCGTCAAATCCCTCGCCAGGCAAAATCGCAACTGTGCCATCGCCGAGACGATACAAGCTGGCATCAAAGCCCTTTTCTTCAGCTGACGGAAAGTCCCGACTCCAAAGCTGTTGGCCTTCTACGGTTTGTGAGATAATCGACACTGTCGAACGGCGCTTGATTGCAAAAACCATGTCGCCTGCAGGGTCGCCCAGGGCGCTTACAACAGTTCCCTCAGCAACCGGGCCGATACTGTTTTCATTTCGAAGGCGCCCGTCACGATCAAAGGACAAGGCGAACCGGGCATTACCCTGCGATCTTGCCGTATCGCGCACAGCGCGGGATCCGATCAGAACGAGACCATTCACCTCTGGATCATTGGTCGCAATCAGATCCAGAAAAGGTAGATCGGTTTGCAGGATGGGTTGACCGCCTGACACCTCGGAATTGACAGACTGGAAAATCTCACCCGTCGTCTCAACTGATGTAAGCGGTGCTTCAGGCAGGGCCTCATCCGATCGAAATGACTGCCCAAACCAGCCAATACCGACACCTAGCCCGAGCAATACCGCCCCAGCTAAACCGTAGAGGGCATATCTTCCAAGGTTCAAGTTTTCGGAGCTGCCAGAATTAAATGACGCCTTGATATAGGGATCGTCCAGCGGCGTTGGCGCCTCGAAACTCTCATCAAGGTCAAGAACCAACCCACACGATGGACATTTCAGGCTGGTGCCATCTTCCACCAGGACAGACATACAATTAGAACATCTCATTGCATCCTCCCGGACGAACTCTACAGCCGACTTATAAAACCCGCTTAATTAGGGATAGGAAAGCCCATCATGTCAATTTTGTTAGGCATTCAATAACTATGCCGAACGCCAGTGTTCAAAAGGCAACAGGGCATCGCAGACGCAGAAGTCGCCCTAGACGGATATCCCGGCAGCTTTTGCATCGGCCAGAAACGCAGCGAGTCCTTTGTCTGTCAGCGGGTGGTTTGCAAGCGCCTTGATCACGCCTGGCGGCGACGTCACGACATCAGCGCCAGCCAATGCGCATTCTTTGACATGCAATGGATTACGAATTGAGGCCCCGAGAATCTGGGTCTCAAACCCGAAATTGTCATAGATGACCCGAATTTCCCGAATGAGCTCGAGGCCATCAATATGAATATCGTCAAGACGGCCAATGAAGGGTGAAACATAAGTCGCGCCAACCTTTGCGGCGAGAAGCGCCTGGTTGGCCGAGAAACACAGCGTCACGTTGGTCTTGATGCCGTCATCTGTGAAGGTCTTGCACGCTTTGAGGCCGTCAATCGTCAGTGGCAGTTTGACCACCACATTGTCAGCGATCGAGGCCAGTTTACGGCCCTCGGCAAGCATACCGTCGACATCTGTCGCGATGACTTCTGCGCTCACCGGTCCGGGCACGATTGAGCAGATTTCCGTGACTACTTCAGTAAAATCGCGTCCCGATTTCTTGATCAGAGACGGGTTGGTCGTCACGCCGTCTGCCAGACCTGTTGCGTACAGGTCCTTGATGGCGTCGATGTCTGCTGTGTCGATGAAGAATTGCATGGGTCACCTCGGTAAACGTCAGCGCCCATATGCGGACATTTCGGGCTTGACGCAAGCGACTGTGTTTATATGGCTTCAGGCCGCTTCCTGCGAAGATCTTACAGGCGGTAATATCACGTCAATTCCCGTGCGGGCGTGGTGAAATAGGTAAACACAGCAGACTTAAAATCTGCCGGCCGCAAGGCCTTGCCGGTTCAATCCCGGCCGTCCGCACCATCTTGTGTTTCATCCCGTATCGCTTCGCTGACCTGAATTGCGCTCAGCGCAGAGGTGCGGTGCGAGCGATCAGGGCCAGCAGGCATGATCTCACCGGTCGGTGTCAGGCTTGTTGAAGGGTTTGCTGGTTTGGGTTGCTTTACGCGCGGCGGCCTTGCGACGTTTCAGATTGTCTCTCAACGCAGCCTTTCGGCGGGCCTTGTTTTCCTCGGATCGGATTTTGTCAGGCATGATTGCAGCTCGGTTTCAGAAACGCTCTTTTCATCCTTGGCAGGTTAAGCTAATTCCCGCCGATACGAAAGCCGCGGTAGCTCAGTGGTAGAGCGCATCATTGGTAATGATGAGGTCGGGAGTTCAATTCTCCCTCGCGGCACCAGCTTTTCCTGATTTCTATCATGCCACTTTCAGAGCCTTGTTCCGCGTTCAAGCTTCGGCTTTACTGCAACCGGAGTGCGCCTGAAGCATCGGAGTTCGGGCGTTCAAGAGGTGAGGATAGATAGATGATGCGAGCCAAGGGCTCCGCGTTGCTGGTGTTTGTTGCGAGATGTTTATCAGGCTATGGAGCCTGCCGTATACTTCTGCTCATTGTTGGTGTTCAGGTCGTTGGTTTTGGCTTGGCGACGGCACAAGGCAGCTATGAAGACTCTCCACGTAGATCCTGGGACTATATGAATGATCGCTGCATCCACTATTACGAACTGGGTCATTATGCCCGGGCCAGAGAGTTCGCAGAACGTTCATTCGACCGCGCCCTGCAGGAAAGGCAAAATCTTGATATAGATTACCGGGTGATTGCGTCGCTGGAATGCCTCGCGGTGTCATATGAGGCCGATGAACGCCAGGCTGAGGCGGTGGGCGCTTATAAAACGCTGCTTGATGAGGCGGATGCTCGGTTTGGCGAGGATAGCGACGACTCAATCACTACAGCCATCGCGCTTGCAAAACTAAAGCTCGAGATGGGAAAGCAAGCTGAAGCACTCGAGCTGATAAAAGGCAAAATTCAGGTTTCAAGGAGCCAGCACGCTCGCGATAGCTGGCGAATGGTTCAACTTCAGGAACTTCGCGGAGAGATCCATTTGGAGATGGGCAACTTCAGCGAGGCGCTGGAAGACATACAATACTCCAATAAGCAGACGGCACGCATTGCTGGTGTTGTAAGCCATGAATACGTCAATTCGCTTCGTATCTATGGTGGACTATTGTGGGAACTTGGAGACGAACGCGGCGCGACCGAAAAGTATGGTCAAGCTATACGGATTAGCATGCGGCTTGGCGACTTCGCATCGATCTCAAGTGCGCATCATCAATATGCGGTTTTTCTCTGGCGTCTTGGTTACATCGACCAGGCACTAGACCAAATAGAGCAGGCGCTAAGGGTTGCTGAAAGTGGGCTTGTTCCCACCAACCCGGTAAGGGTTCGAATTTATCGTGATGCCGAGATATTCAATGCCGGATTCGAAATCGGATATATGCGTAATGATTATATTGAAGAGCTGGCGCAAATTCAGGCTGACGGGCTTGAGGGGAGCCTGAACGAAGCCCGAGTTGCATTGAACTATGCGCTCTTTCTAAGCCGGGCAGCCAGCAGCCCAGCCCCAGAGACACAGTCCTCTCGGCTCACTCAAAGCAGCGGTGCAACGCGCTCGGAACTGGCCGATTTTATCCGCTTCAAAGTCTTCCAAAGATGGGATGATGCAGTCTACTCGAGCCATACCTATGCGAGTTTATGTGCCATTGCGGCCGGTTCTTTTGCGGATAGCTCCAGTCAGTCTCTACAAACGATTGCCATTTATTTGCAGAAGACAGCAGTCAACATCATTCAGGACAAACGAGAGAGCCTGGGTCCGCTTCAGAATTACAGTTTGAGTTTTGTCGACAGGTATGAGCCGGTTTATCTGGACCTTATCGAAATGTTGGTCCGAGCGGGGCGGTTTGCAGAAGCAGATCAGGTCGGCAGGCTTTTGAAACAGCACGAATACCGGCAGTTTATCAAACAACGCACTGGCGTGGTCGATGGCATTGCTTCGAGCCGCTCGGAGCTGACAAAAACTGAAGCAGACTGGGATCGACAGTTCGCCAGTTGGCGTGAGCGTCCGAACCGAATTGCACTTGAATTGGCCATTCTGAGCGAAAAGCAGAAGTCAGGTGTCGCGTTAACAACCCTGGAGGTTGAGCAGCTTTCTCAACTTAATGAGCAACATGCAGTTGCCTTCGCGCGTTACGCAAATGACGTAAACACCTGGATATCGAATGTTCGCAGCATTTCGGATGAGACGATCCAAACGGAGGCGGAAAGACTCAATGTCGCGAACCATGTTCAGCTGAAAGGCGAGATTTCTGAGGTTGGCGATGACGTCGCGGTTCTGCAAATTGTTGCCTTGGATGACAGCCTACACTTTTTTCTGATCACACCATTAGCCTTGAAACATTTTGAAACTCCTGTCTCCAGAGCTGACCTCAATGCTGCGATTTTTGAAGCGCGAAAGGCCATCAAGCCCGGCCCAACCGGTTACCCTGCACCCGAAGATGACGTAAAGCGTCTCTTTGGCACGCTCTACGACTATCTTATTCGTCCGGTAGAGGAAGAACTCGACGTACTTGAACCCGAAACCCTAATGCTGAACCTTCAGGGCTCCATTCGATATGTTCCCTTTGCGGCCCTTTATGATGGCGAAAAGTATCTTACGCAAAGGTACCAATTGGCGCTTTTCTCTCCGCTTGTCGGTACGAGGTTTGAGGAAGCCGGTTCACTGACAGAGGCGGTCGGATTTGGCGTAACTCAAGCACACGTGGTTGACGGGATTGGAAGGTTCCCGGAGCTGACCGGGACCAGGTCCGAACTCGAGACGCTTCTGGGCTCGACCGCGACTTCGGGTATCTTATCGGGTCAGGTGCATTTAGACGACGGGTTTACGAAGGCCAAGCTTGAAGCGGCTCTAAGCGAGCGACCTCAGATTGTTCATATTGCGAGTCACTTTTTGATGCGGCCTAGCAATGATGCCGAGAGTTTTCTTCTATTGGGTAACGGCGACACGCTGAGTTTGGCTGAAATCTTCACGTCCGTCGGTCTGGTTTTTTATGGCGTTGAATTATTGACGCTTTCCGCGTGCTCGACTGGTTTGAACAGTCAAGGAGATGCCGACGTGGATCTTAGGTCGGGCGTTGAATTTGAAGGATTTGGCGTGCTTGCGCAACAAAAGGGCGCGGCAGCTGTTGTTGCAACGCTTTGGGATGTCGCCGACCAACCAACCTCCGATTTAATGAAGGTGTTTTACAGCGAGCTTGTTAAAGGTGACCCTAGCAAAGCTGCGGCGCTGCAAACTGCACAGCTTGAACTCATTGATGATCCTGCAACTCGTCATCCCTACTATTGGGCGCCATTTGTCTTGATGGGGAACTGGCGTTAGCCTCACACAGGTACTTGTTATCGTCCACGAGGGGTTAACAGGAAGGCTTGCTTTGTTAACTCTCACTTAACGTCGATGCCCCATTCGATTAATCAGTAGAGACACGCCGATTCCCAGTGGGGGCGGCTTTAATGGAGCCCACCATGCAACTTGCAGCCGAACAGGTGCCCCTGATCATTGCCGCTGGTGCGCTGGCGCTGGGGCTTGCCTTTATCTTGTGGGCTTTGCGAACGTCAGATGGCGCGCGCGGTGCGGCGAAGCGATACAAGGACAAGGCGACTGAGTCGGAATCGTCGCTGGCCGAGATCAAATCCGTTCTGGGCGCACATCCGGGCGTTATTCTGGTCTGGCAGGGCGATGATTTGGATGGCGAAAGCGACGAGATCGCGCCGCCTGATATTCACGGTTCGCCGGTCGCGCTTGCGAGCTTGCTGCGCTTTACCGATGATGCCGTGTCAATAGACCCGGCAATCCGGATCATTGAGGGGCTTGCCGATCTCGAAGCGCGTGATGCGAGCGGCATTGATACGACCTTGCGGATCCGTTTGCGCGAGCTGGCATTAGAAGGCCAGCCTTTTTCGCTGACACTGATCGGGCAGAACGGGCGCTTTCTGGAGGCCGACGGGCGGACAGCCGGGGCTCGCGTTGTCGTCTGGATTACAGACTCGACTATAAAGGGCCTTGAAGAAAGCTCTGCGCGAGGACGTTTGGAAGAGGCGCGGCAGGTGATTGCCCGCGACCCGACAGCCTTCCTGGACATGCTTGGTAAGGCCCCGTTCCCAGCTTGGCGGATTTCCGGGGTTGGACGCCTGCAATGGGCGAACCCTGCTTATATTGAAGCGGTTGAAGGCGGTAATCTGGACCGTGTGCTTGAGCGGCAGGTGATGCTGGACGAGAAAGCCGTCGAGCAGGTTCGCAAGACACTGAGCGACGGCAAGGAAATCGATGAGACCCGCCATATTGGCATTAAGGGCGACCGGCGAGCGATGCGTATTCTGTCTTTCCCGCTCTCTGGCGGTGTCGGCGCGATGGCCTTTGACGTGACGCTGCAAGAGAAAGCCCGCGATGATCTCGACAAGCACGTCAAGGCGCATGACGAGACATTGAACCATGTTGCCGACGCGGTGGCGATCTTTAGCGGTGATCGCAAGTTGACCTTCCACAACCGGGCTTTTGCCAAAATGTGGGAGATGGATGAGGGCTTTCTGCTTGACATGCCGAGCCACGGCCAATTGCTCGACCGGTTGCGGGAGCGACGAAAGCTGCCAGCGCGGACCGACTATGCGGCCTGGCGCGCGGATGAGCTGTCCTACTATCTCGATATTAGCGGGATTGAAGAAGATGAGTGGCATCTGCCGGATAATCGCACACTTAAAGTGACACGCCAGCGCCACCCAATGGGCGGCCTGTTGCTCTTGTTCAAGGATATAACCAGCGAGCTGGAGCTACGGACCAGCTATAATGCGATGATCAAGACACAGGGTAAAACCCTGGACAGTCTGCACGAAGCCGTTGTGGTGTTTGGCACCGACGGGCGGCTGAAGCTGTCGAACGAGGCGTTCGCTGATCTTTGGGCGCTCGACAGTGATATCCTCAAGGATGAGCCGGACTATGATGTGATTATCGAGGCGTGCATTCCATTGTTCCACGACCAGAATATCTGGGAGCAGATCAAGGGACATATCACCGATCCGTCCTCAACGGCGCGTCAGATGACGACCGGTGAAATGAAGCGTGCGGATGGCTCGATCCTGACATATGTCACCAAACCGCTCCCGGACGGCAATACTTTGGTAGCGTTTGCCAATGTAACAGCGCAGCGGTCGGTTGAAGGTGCCTTGCGAGAGCGGGCCGAGGCGTTTGAAACAGCTGATCGCCTGAAGACCGAGTTTGTCAAGAATGTCAGCTACCAGCTGCGGTCACCGCTGCAGACCATTCTGGGCTATGCGGAATTCCTGCAAATGGAGCAGACTGGCGAGCTGAGTGAAGGTCAGCGCGATAAAGTGGGGGCAATTTGTGAGGCCTCGCAGCATCTCAATGATCTGATCGGTAATATTATGGACCTTGCCATGATTGAAGCTGGCCGGATGGATCTGGATATTAGCGAGGTCGATCTGGAAGCGCTGATCAAGGAAACCGTTGAGATTGGGATTGTCAGTGCCGCAGATACCGAGGTTCAGGTAACAGCCGATGTGGCAAAGGATATTGGTCTGATCCACGCCGATGAGAGGCGTATTCGGCAGATTCTGTTTAATCTGATGTCCAATGCCATGCGCTTCTCTGAAGCTGGCGGGGAAGTCAGCATTTCTGCTGAGCGCCTCGGCGATACGGCGAAGCTGACCGTTAAGGACAATGGTCGCGGTATCCCGGCGGAGGATCAGGCGACCAGGTTTGACAGCTTCACCTCAAGCGATCAGCGCGGGGCAGGGCTTGGTCTGTCTCTGGTGAAGCATTTCGTGCAGCTGCATGGCGGCAATGTCGGGATCAAGTCGGCACCAGGCGAGGGGACTGAAGTGGTTTGCTGGATCCCGGTAGATGCTACGCCAGTAGGTGACGCGGGCGAACCAGATCGGCTTGCTGCATAGCCGCGATTCAACTCTCAGGCGCATACACTTGCCAGACATAGCATGATCTGCGCATTTTTCCCTTGAGCGGAGAAGAAGACTTCGCTCCAAACTCTATGAAGGGGAATTCAAATGTCTGTCGCACGCGTAACCGAGATTATTTCTGGCTCTAAAAAGAGCTTTCAAGATGCTGTTGAAAAGGGCATCAAACGCGCCAACGAAACGCTGAAAAATGTTGAAGGTTGCTGGATCAAGGATCAGTCCGTCATCCTTGATAAAGGTGAAATCAAAGAATACCGCGTGGTAATGAAGATCACATTTGTCCTGAAGTAACCTGTCTTGAAATGCTCGACTTGCCGTTTGGGAAAACGAAAAGTCGGGCGTTTCCTATTCACATCTTGCTGAAAATACATACGCTAGCTTCCAGATAAGCGGTGCTTGAGCGCCCAAACGGAGGACAATGCGATGGCAGATACCGCACACGAGCTGGCCAGGACACTGGAGCGGCCAAAGCTGAGTTATCGCGACCCGGCCCGGCCGCACTATCTGGAACGCGGCGATCAGGTTCCGCCAGCCGATGAGTTGGATCTGGAAACGCTGGATCTGGTGGATGTTGAAGTTTGGCGACAAAACAAGATGTGGGATCGGTTCACGCGCCTGCGCCAGGAAGCCCCGCTGCACTGGACGCCGGACAGTTTTCTTGGCCCATACTGGTCGGTCACCCGATATGAAGACATCATGGCGATCGACATCGATCATAAACGGTTTTCATCCGACCAGACCTATGGTGGGATCACACTGGGCAATATGCAAAGTGGCCTGATCAGCCGGAGTTTCATCTCTTCAGACGAGCCAATCCATTCGGCGCAGCGCAAAACCGCCCAGCCCGCAGTCGCGCCGACAATGTTGCGTGAATATGAGCCACTGATCCGCCAGCGCACACGCGATGTTCTGGACAATTTACCTGTAGGAGAGCCGTTTGACTGGGTCGACGCGGTTTCGATCGAACTCACGGCCATGATGCTCGCAACCCTGTTCAACTATCCGCAAGAAAGACGGCGCGAACTCACGCGCTGGTCGGATGTGACGACCAATCCTCGTGACCCCGATATCTGCCCCGGCGGTATGGAGCAGTGGCGCGCGGAGCTGACCGAGTGCATGCAGGTGTTCTGGAAAATTTTTGAAGATCGCAAGGCTGCGCCGCCCGCTGATGACTTGATGAGCCTGCTGGCGCATGGGCCCGCGACCAAGGACATGGATCCGTTCGAAATGCTGGGGAATGTCATCCTGCTGATCATTGGCGGGAATGACACCACCCGCAATTCCATGTCGGGCGGCGTTTATGCGTTAAACAAGTTTCCCGAAGAATTTGATAAGCTGCGGGTCGATCACAGTCTGATCCCGAACATGGTTTCCGAGATTATTCGCTGGCAGACACCGCTTGCCTATATGCGTCGGACCGCGCTTGAGGATGTCGAGATGCACGGCAAAACGATCAAGAAGGGGGACCAGATCGCGATGTGGTATGTGTCTGGAAACCGCGATGAGCGGTTCTGGAAGGAAGACCCGAACAGACTGATCATCGACCGGGAGCAAGCGCGCAACCACCTCTCCTTCGGCTTCGGC
>JBCBZD010000001.1:0-411337 GCA_039815485.1 Pseudomonadota bacterium
GTTTGGAATATCCATGCCGGATCAACTCACGCGCCAGAGAAAGCCCCGCGCAGCCAGCGCCGAGGATGGCAAGATCGTAGGAATTGCTCATGTCACCGCCTCGTGAACACCGGTCAGACCGGACAACGGACCATGTAAGTCTGCGTTGTGGCTATCTGATCTGTGATGCAGACGACGTTGCGTCAGATAAGTGGTTGCCGCAGCGCTCGCGACTGCGATCTTCTCTGAGGTGCCGACCACCGTGCGCCCGCGCCAGACGGCGAAACCCTTGCGCTGTAATTTGACGCCGATCTGTCGATAGACGCGCGCAGCGATCAGAATCGCCAGTCTCGATCTTGATGGTAGGAACCCGAACCCGTCATAGGCGCTTTCATAATAAAGCTCAGCAAGCTTTATCAAACGCTCCGCCGCAGCTTGTAAGTCCGGCTTCAAGGAATCGTCTGGATCGGCAATATCTGCAGCGGAAGCCCCATACAACCAGGCCCCAGGCACGTAGCGACGTCCATTCTCTGCATCTTCCTGAATGTCACGAGCGATATTGGTGAGTTGCATCGCGATGCCGAGATCGATAGCGAACGGCGCTGCGAGGGGATCGTCGACCTCCAGCACACTGCACATCATCAAGCCAACTGTGCCAGCGACTTTGTAAGCGTATTGCAACAAGTCCGACACGGTCTGAAATGCAACTGTCTCCAGATCCGAAGCAACCCCATCAATCAGCGCAATCGCCGCGCCGAGATCGATATTGGTTTCCCGCACAAGATCGAGAAAGTCGGCAATACGGGGAGACGGAGGGTGCATCCCCGCGAGCTCTGATTTGACCTGGTCAAGAACCGCCTTGGCTTTCCGTGCGTTACTTGCGTCGTCAGCCACATCGTCGACATATCTGCAGAATGCGTACAATCGGGCCGCGCGTTGTCCCTGGATTTCGGTCAGAAATGCGCGCGCAAAATTGAATGAGCGCCCATTCTTGCGCAGAATCTCAGCGGCGGACTCTTGAATGGAGGCCGACATCGCGTATGCCATCACTCCGCCGCCTGTAAGTGGTGGAAGTCGCGCGATTGTTCGGCGGGTGGACCAACGAGTTTGTCCAGTACCTTGGCTGAAGACACCACGCCTGGCAGTCCGGCTCCTGGATGCGTGCCGGCCCCGACGAGATACAGATTATCAGGCCCCTCGGCCTTGTTGTGAAACCTGAACCAGGCTGACTGCGTGAAACTTGGTGCGATCGAAAATCCAGCCCCAGCAGGACTGAGATAATCATGCGCAAAGTCTTCCGGGGTCATCCAGAAATCGTGCACCAAATGATCCTTGAGGTTCGGCAACATGGTTTCTTGCAGCGCCGCGACAACCCGATCGCGGAGGATACTTCCCTGCGTTTCCCAGTCGACATCGCCTTGCAGATTTGGCACCGGGACGAGCGCATAGAAGCTGTCACATCCCTTCGGGGCAAAGCTTGGATCCGTCGCTGTTGGCCGATGCAAATAGAGTGAGAAATCGTCGGCCAAAACCTTGCGGTTAAAGATATCGTTTAAGAGCGCTTTGTAACGTGGTCCGAGCCAGATCGTATGATGTTCGACCTCCGGATAAGTCGTATCTGTCCCAAAAAATAAAACGAAAAGGCCCATCGATTTCTTGGCGAACTTCGCTTTGACTTTCGCAGAGCGGTCGACTTCAGCAGGTGGCACCATGTTCTGATACAGATGCGCAGGGTCGACGTTTGAGACAACCAGATCGCAGTCGACGTGTTCACCGCTCGCCAGTTCCAGCCTGGTAATATTGGCGTTCTCGCTATGCAAGCGCGTAACGGTTTCTCCTAAGCGGATCTGAATCCCTTGTTCCGACATCAGCCTCGAAAACGCATCAACCAAGGCGCCTGTCCCGCCCATCGCAAAATGTACGCCGTGCGCCCGTTCGAGAAAGTGGATGAGATTGTAGATGCAAGTTGTATCGAACGGGTTCCCGCCAACGAGTAGGGGTTGCACCGAAAAAGCCTGTCGCAGTTTGTCATGTTTGAGGTGCGACGAAACCAGATCCCAAACCGACCGTCGGACCCCCAAATTCAGCATTTGTGGCGTGATTTTTGCCATTTTAGTAAACGAGTGAAAAGGTTGATCGGCAAGTTGCTCGTACCCGATTTCGTAAATACGGCGCGATTCCTTTAAAAGCGAGAGATAGCCGGCTTCATCTTGCGGAGAAATCCGTCGAATCTCCCGAAGCGTATCGTCGACCGTCCCGCCATAATCGAAAACGTCGCCATCGGGGTAACGGAACCGGTACCAGGTATTGAGTGGAACAATGTCGACATAATCTCGGATGTCTTTGCCGAAGAGCTCAAACAGTTCTTCAAACAAAAACGGCGCAGTAATCACAGTCGGCCCGGCATCATATTGAAAGCCATCACGTTCAAACACCTGAGCCCGGCCGCCCAACCGTGAACAACGATCCAAGACCGTGACATCGTACCCTTTCGCACGCATTCGTAGCGCCGCAGCGATGCCGCCGAATCCTCCGCCAATGATCGCTGCGCGGCTCATGCAGCTTCTCCAACAGGCAAGACCGTCGCTAGTCCTTTCCGAGCGTAGGCGGATAGTAGCGATCCGCTGCCGCGTGGGAGCTGATTAGCGAAGTGGGCCGCTAATCGATAGTTTTCAACCGCGATCTGACGAGCTTGTTCACCCTGAGAGGACGATGCGTTTTGTCCCCCAAGCACCGAGATGATGTTTGGTTGACCTTGAATAATATCGTTCGAGATGTCCTCGATATCATCTGCGATCTGATACGCGAGCGCGAAAGCGTCCGCAGCATAGCCTACTTGCTCACTCGCTTGTTGATGTCCGGCTTCTATTAAAGCCAGTTCGACCGGTAAAGCGAGCAAGGGTGCTGATTTTGATTTTGCAATTGTTTCGTAGAGTTCAAGGCTGAGCGAGTCTGTCGACTGAGCAAGAAGGTCTTCACACTGCCCTGAAATGACCTCAGCAACTCGTCGATGGGTTTGAGTGAGAAGTTGAGGCATGGACGCTGATTGAGTTCGTGCAATCGCCGCATATGCTGCTGAGATCAGCAGATCACCTGCACAGATCGCTGTCCCACTCCCAAAGCGAGCCCAGGTTGCTGCTTTACCGCGCCGTGTTTCAGACTTGTCGTGTATATCATCGTGAATGAGAGAGGCATTGTGAATTAGTTCACAGGCCGCAGCGATAGCAATTGATTTGATCGGTGACAGGCCAAGAGACGTTGAAGCATTAAGAGCGAGTCGAGCCCGGACACGCTTTCCACCACTTTCCAGATGATCGGAAGCGGCCCTAGAAGCTTCCCCGTTTGAAGACGTGGTGAGCTCGCTCATCAACCGCTCAACTCCGGGCAGCAATGTTTCACTAGTTTTATCTTGCATTTCTCAATCCTCCGCGTGCTTGGCCGCTATACAATTGTAGGGCTACGTCTGTTCGTGAGCTGAGTGTTCCGGCACCCGCACAATAATGAGTGCGGGTGCCGGAAGTAGGTATGTTACTCCGCTGCACTGAGGGCTGGTGCACCAGACCGTTCGGCTTCAGATTTGCGGACTGCAATTGTATAAATGAGCACGCCAAATGCCGCTTTCGCGATGATGTCGGCAATTGTGTACCCAACTTCAATCACGACGAATGAAGACGAACCTTCCATATCAATGACGAACGGTGCGAAATATACGATCGGATAGAAGAACCAGGAAAAAACAGTCACATTACGTGCAAGGCTTACGAGGCCTTTGACGTCGTCTGGTTGACGATTGATTGCTTCACCGAGGCCCACATAGAGCGTGTAAACGATGTAAAGGAACGGCAGCATGGAGAGTGCGCCCCAGATCAATCGAGTATTGTCGATACCACCGGAAACCTCTCCTGGGTAACCCAGAATGATCATCAATGCTGCTGCACCACCGAGCGTTACACTTTTTGAAACAGTCTCGGAGCGTGAAAGCCGCATTACGAGGATTAACTCTATGAGGAGAAGCGGAACCGTGAGCAGCCAATCGACATATCTATATGCGCGGTTGAACTCTTTCCCTGTCGCCTCGATCGCGCCGGCGTCCAATACGACAGCCGCGTCAAAGCTCTGGAATATTCTCAGATAATGGTAAAAGGCAATGAAGGTCACCAGACCGGTGATTGTCATAGCAGTCTTGTACTCTGGCGCGACTTGCGAACGGCCGAGCCAAAAGAAAATCGTCGCAGCAGCGAATGTCGCAGCTCCGAACGAGAACGAATTATACACAAGCGTATATTGGTCGGGGGATAGACTCCCCAATATTTCAAACATTTGACCCTCCTTTAAGGCCCGGGAAACATCCCGTGATCGGTGAGCTATGTCTCATTCGAGGAGGATCCAGATTTTCGTCAGCGTTGGCTCTCGATCCTGCGATTGTCTCGGGCGCGCGTACGAAACATCTTGTATCCTAGATCACATATATTTTAAATAACGTTATATATCAGTGACTTACAGGCCTTTTATGGGATATTTAGAGATCGGACGCAGTGGCACCACTCACACAAGGGGCTGCGCCAAAATGTCGCAAAATTCGTTTTTTGCTTCCTGAAGACAGCGTTGAAGTCGCATGAAAGCAAGCGTCTCTTCACGAGCTAGCTGCAGTTGATCAGTGCCTCGTTGAGCATGCGGTCTTGTTCGATTCATCGGTTCAGATGCATCACGACACATTGCGCCGATGTTCCATCTCGGCGCACAGAGAATTACAGCCTAAACCTGATGTCGACCGCGTCTCTGTTTTCTCGAAGCGTATAAATTTCCAGCGGAAACTCCCGGATAGACTTTCACTCGCGAAGTGTTTGCCATTCACGACGTTTGGATGTTTTGCCGCAACCGTCAGAGAAGTAACCCGTTCTCCCGATAAACCATCGCACGTTTCCGTACGTATCAAGAGGAGGAGACTAAATAAATGACCATTCAAAATATTCTTATTGGTAGCATAGGTGTGCTTGCGGAAACGTCGGATATCCAACGGCGCGCTTACAATCAGGCCTTCCGGGAAGCAGGCCTCGATTGGTACTGGGATAGAGACACCTACAAATCTTTGCTGCTAACCAGCGGCGGCATGAAACGGTTGAGGCGATTAAGTGCAGATCAGGATCAGGTTTTGGCCCCGGATGCAATAGAAAACCTTCATGCGCGTAAAACAGAGATTGCCTGTAGGGAGATCGCTGAAAAGGGTATCGATCTCAGACCCGGTATCGTCGAGTTGATGCACTTTGCTCGCCAGGCTGGAATAACGATGGCGCTGGTAACGACGACTTATCGCCAGAATATCCAGGCAATCGAAGTCGGCGCTAGGCAAAGCCTACGACTGGAAGACTTTTCGGAGATCCTCACCGTTGAAGATGTACGTCAGTCCAAACCTCATCCCGAAGTGTATAATTTGGCACTGGCTCGGTTAGAAACAGATCCAGCACACTGTCTCGCGATCGAAGACAGCGTTGCTTCTCTTAATTCAGCGCTCGAGGCAGGTATCCAGACATTGGTCACTCCAGGTGAGTTCACAATGGCGCAAGACTACGGAAACGCAGATTGGCATTACCCGAGTATTTTAAGATTCGTTCAGGATTCTGAGGTCTTTAAACGGGAACTCGCTTAAACCAATTCAGTGACATTTGCTTTTGATCCAAAAAGCCCCTAGCAACGCGGATTGAACGAGAACACGAACCGTCTTTTGCGCCAGCACTTCCCAAAAGGCACTGATCCGTCGGTCCATTCGCAGGCTAAATTCAACACTATCGCAAGACAGATGAATGAGCGTCCAAGAAAAACACTGGACTATGACACCCCAGCTGAGCGATTAAATGCCTGTGTTGCGATGACCGGGTGAATCCACTCGCCGAGAGCGGACATTGGCTAAGCGACTTAAACTCGCACCAGAACGGACCCTCGAGGCTTCCGAAAAGCGAGCAAAACCAGACGTAAGAAATTCGCCCCTGGCAGGCCCATTGCAGCCGATAGATCGGCAGCAAAGGAGTAAACGATGCCGTTTGATCAGTCAGAAGGAAAATGGATTCCCTGGAACAAGGGAAAGCTAGTCGGTCAGAAAGCGCCGCTCAAACCTCAGGAAGTTTGGTCGATACGCGTCCGACTGCAGCTCGCCGAGAACAAGCGAGATTTGGCTCTCTTTAATCTAGCAATCGACAGCAAACTTAGAGGGTGCGATCTGTTGCGGCTGCGCGTCTCGGATTTGAGAATGGGCGGCGAGATTAGAAGCCGGGCCAAGATCATTCAGCAGAAAACAGGTACAGCGGTGCAATTCGAAGTCACTAAGCAAACTCGTGACGCGGTTGAGGCTTGGATTGAAGTGAAAGGTCTCCGACCACACGATTGGTTGTTTGCAAGCAGAAAGGATGCAACGCGTCACCTATCAACACGGCAGTATGCGAGGATTGTTGAGCGCTGGGTTCGCTCGATTGGTCTCCCGAGATCGTCTTACGCAACGCATTCGATGCGACGGACCAAAGCAACATTGATTTATCGCAAAACCGGCAACCTCAGAGCAGTTCAGCTTTTGCTCGGACATAGCAAAATCGACAGCACGGTATTGTACCTTGGTGTAGAAGTAGAAGATGCTCTTAGTTTGGCCGAGAGTATAGAGTTGTGAGCTGCCGCTCCTGAAGTATCGAGTGGTTCACATGGTTTTGCTTGAGTGCTTGGATTTAAACGTCCCGTTCGTTTGATATGTTGCAAAAAAGAACGCTGATCGGATTTTGGGTGAGGAGTGCGCCAGCGTCTCGCTTGATTATTGTTATTAGATAACATAACGCATCCGACTGAAAACATCCACAGCGTGAGAATGGACTATGCGTACGACTGCAAAAAACCAAATACAGAAAACCGCTTTAGCCGCAATCCTAGCCTCGGCAAGCTGGATAGCTTTGTCAATTGCACCCGCGAGTGCGCAAAACGACGAAGCGGAACGCGTCGAAGAGACGATCTTCGTGCTGGGTGAACGTCGCGCCTATCAAGGCAATTTTGATTTTCTTGAAGAGACGGCGATCAATCAGACCATTAGTGAGGAGTTGCTAAGCGATACCGGCGCGACGAACCTCAATGAAGCGCTCGACCTGTCTGCGTCGGTTGCCCGCCAGAACAATTTCGGTGGTCTTTGGAACAGTTTTTCTATTCGTGGTTTTTCGGGTGACATCAACCTGCCGAGCGGCTTCCTGGTCAACGGCTTTAACGCCGGTCGTGGTTTTGCCGGTCCGCGTGATCTTGCCGGTATCGAGGCTGTTGAGGTGCTGAAAGGCCCACGCTCAGCCCTGTTTGGTCGGGGTGAACCAGGCGGCACCATCAACCTTGTTACCAAGCGACCTGGTTTTGAAACCGGCGGCTATATCGAAGGTACAATCGGTAGTTGGGACCAATACCGGCTCGAGGGCGACTTTCAGACCGTCTTAGGCGAATACGAAAATGTCGGGATACGTCTTGTGGGCTTCGTAGAGGATGCAGAAAGCTTCCGTGAAGGCAAAGAGACCAACGCTTCGGGATTCTATCCTTCCATCGCCTTTGACCTCGGTGACAATTCCAGCCTCACGTATGAGCTGGAATATACCAATCAGGAACTCCCACAAGACCGCGGCGTCGTATTCTCTGAAACATTCGGCTTCTCCCCACGCGAACTTTTCGTTGGTGAGCCTGATGCTTTGATTGAGACTGAAGTCGTTGGGCATCAACTCGAGTATCGCTATGATTTCTCGGAAAACTGGGGCCTCCTCCTTGGTGCCGGCTATCGAGAAACGTCACTGTTTGGGGACGCATATGAAACCAATTTTGGCAGTCGTCAGACTTATCTCGTAGATGGTCAAACGATCTCTCGCTTCTTCCGGTTCCGAGACTACGAAACGGATTACTTCGTCCTTCGCGGCGAAGTTACAGGCGAATTTGAGACAGGGCCTTTGCGCCATCGCCTTATCGTCGGGGTGGACTATGACACGTTTGACAATGATCAGGTCGCAACCCGTTTCCGCCAAGGCGGCCTAGGCGGTGAGACGAGCGCAAGTCTTATTGCAGCCGGACGTGCCGAAGAGTATCTCCTCGTCGATGTTGCGAACCCGCAATACGGTATTTATGCCCGTCCTGATGCGGCCCCACAAATCGACCGTCTTGAAAATTTGAGTGGCACAGGCTTCTACATACAAGACCAGATTGACCTCACGGATAAACTCCAAATCCGGATTGGGGGTCGTTTTGACGACTTCGAGCAAGAACTGGACAATCGCCGTACTGACCCGGTTTCGAGAGAAACGTCGTCCAACACATACTTCTCTCCTCAATTTGGTATCGTCTATAGCGCGAGCGATGCCGTTAGCCTCTATGCCGCTTATGGCGAAGGTATCCGTCAGCTTTCAGGAAATGATCCAGACGGAAACTCATTCGATCCGAATAAGACAAAGTCTACTGAAATCGGCCTGAAAGCAGATCTTGGACAACTTTCATCTCAAGTTGAAGGCACAGCGTCCGTAACGCTCTTTAATGTCGAGCAAAGCAATATCCTGGTCTTCGGCAACGGCTTTAGTGATCCAATCCCTGCGGGTGAAGCTGAAAGCCAAGGCCTCGAAGTGGACGCAAACCTCGATTTCGAGAACGATCTTAGCCTTTGGATCTCTTACGCGTATGTGGATGGCGAATACACCAATAGCGGCATCGATACGTCGACCTTCACCCAGTTCGATCCGGGCTCTCCGCTAGTGAACTCGCCCGAACATCAGCTTAGCCTACAAGTCACGAAGGAATTCGACATAGCAGATAAGCCTGCCACCCTTGGCGGTGGCCTTCTCTATGTTGGCGAACGGTCCGGTGAACTTGGCAGTGACTTCATGCTGCCGGAATACACGACGGTCCGCCTGTTTGCTGAGATTCAGCCACTCGACAACGTTTCTGTCCGTCTGGACGTCGATAATCTTTTCGATGAAACATACTATACGGACTCATTTGCCAATGTTTGGGTTCAGCCGGGTGCACCGCAGCGCTTCCGTCTGCGCGCGGCTTACCGGTTCTAGGAGTACATAATGGAAACTGCGCTCTCAGCTGAAGCATTGACCGTCACACGGTCGGGACAAACCGTCCTGAAAGATGTTTCGTTCAGTGTTTCAGCTGGCGATGTCTACGCCTTGCTCGGTGGCAATGGTGCAGGCAAGTCGACGACGCTGCTCACTTTTCTCGGTTTTTTGTCGCCAGATTCAGGCACCGCGAAAGTGCTGGGCGAAAGCGTTGACGCAAACCTGAAGTCCATTCGCCAATCAACAGCCTACCTCCCAGAAGCGGCGACCTTGTATCAGCATCTCAATGCCTATGAGAATCTCGATTACTTCTTATCTCTAGCGAAGGTGAAAGCGGATCGCGCGGCGATTGATGCGGCGCTAGACCGGGTCTCGCTTCAAGCCGATGCGCGCGCAAATCGCCTTAGCACCTACTCCAAAGGCATGCGCCAGAAAGTGGCGATCGCGCTGGCTCTCCTGCGGGATACTCCCATTCTGCTGCTCGACGAACCAACATCTGGATTGGACCCCGTAGCCATTGACGAGTTCAACACGCTTGTCCGCTCGCTTGCCGAAGAGGGGCGATCCATCCTGATGGTCACGCACGATGTCTATGGTGCCTGCCAGGTCGCCGATCGGATCGGACTGCTACGGAACGGCGAACTCGTTGGAGCGTTTGACCGTCCTGACTCCGGCCAAATCGACACCGAAGCCGTGCACGCAGCATTCGCTGGACGCTCAGCGGCATGACCAACGCGCTCATCATCGCTCGCGAAGAATGGCGGCTTTGGCTCCGGTCGAAAGTCGCTGTCATCGCCTTCGTGATTGTCAGCCTGATCATCGCTGCAACTAGCGTTCTAAATACTGGGCGGATGGCAGATGAGCGGGCAGAGCGCATCCATCAGCAAGAGGTCGCCGAGCAAACGTTCCTGGAGCAGCCTGATCGTCATCCGCACCGGATGGTTCACTATGGTCATTACGTGTTTCGCGCGCCGCCCCCACTGGCTCTTTTCGACCCAGGGGTCGATGCCGTTACCGGGCAATCCATTTTTCTGGAAGGGCATCGGCAGAACACAGCCATGTTCGCGGATGTCCGCGCAAGCGCCAATCTGGGAAGCTTTGAAGGCATCACACCGGCCTTCGTTTATCAAATGCTCGTTCCCCTTCTGCTGATCGCACTGGGACACGGGGTCTTCGTCCGGGAACGTGAAGCCAGAACGCTCGCGCCACTTTTGGCGCAAGGTCTTTCGGGCCAGTCGCTATATTTTGGGAAATTCCTCGCGCTGGCGGGTTTGACGGGTGCTTTGCTCTTGCCAATGCTCATTCTTGTCGGCGTGACCAGCACACTTGGCGAGTCTTTGATCATGGGGCTGAGCGTGACACTCGGCTATGTCGCCTATTTGCTTGTTTGGTGTGCCCTCATTGTCCTTGTATCAGCTTCGTCCTCATCGCGCGGCCTCGCACTCGGCCTATTGGTTTTTGTGTGGTTGATTTGGGCCCTCATCGTTCCACGCCTGGCGGTGGCCTCGGCAAGTGCAGCTGTCTCGGTGCCGGGCAAACTGGAAACCGATTTTCAGATGTATGCGGATATCAGGAAATTGGGCGACGGTCATAATGCGGCCGATCCCGCCTTTACGCAGTTGCGTGCCAATCTGCTGGTGCAATATGGCGTTGAGACTGTCGAAGAGTTACCCGTCAATTTCAGAGGAATTGTCGCGCAGACTTCTGAAGCCGATCTTACCGAGGTGATGAATGAGTATGCCGAGCGCCGGATGGGGGTTGAGCAGTCTCAATCCCTGCATGTGAACCAATATGGCTGGCTGTCCCCGGTTATCGCGATCTCTGCTGCATCGCGTTACCTGTCAGGTACAGACTTAGGTACGCATCATCGTTTCTTGCGAGAAGCTGAGGCGGTGCGGTTCGACTTCGTTCAAGGACTCAATAAGAGCCATGTTGAAGAACTCTCCTACCTTGACGATATAAATCGAAATCAAGGGGCAGAAGCCAATCGCCGTGCCCGGATTTCATCAGACAATTGGAAAGTCCTAGACGAGTTTAAGTTCTCGCCTGCCGCGGCTTATGAACGAACCGCGCGCGCATCGGCGCCCGCTCTCATGCTGAGCGCTTGGTTGCTGGCACTCCTAGCACTTGGCACCGCAATGAGCGCGAGGCTGAAGCCATGAACGCGCTGTCCCGCGAGCTTTGGTTTCTTTCGCGCGACCGGGCGGCGCAGGTTTGGCTTTTGATCGCCTTTGCGGCCGCGAGTTTTGCTGTGTTGTTTGGCCTCCAAGAAGTGGGAGCGCAGAAAGACACGATTGAGCGCTTGAAAGCGGCAGATATTATTGAACGCGAGGTCGCGGTCGAGGAATATAGCGATTGGGGCAGCGCCGGTTACTACACTTTCCACCTGACCTATGACGCTCCGTCTGAATTTACGTTTGCGGCCCTCGGACAACGCGATACTGCGCCTTGGAAACACCGTATCCGCATGCTTGCCTTGGAAGGCCAGATTTACGAGACCGACGCGCCTAATCCAGATTTCGCTTTGATTGGCCGCTTCGATTACGCCTTTGTTGTAGCGATCCTAGCCCCGCTCTTTTTGATCCTTTTACTCCATGATCTGCGCGCTGGCGAAAAAGCGAATGGGCGGTTTGAACTCTTAGAGTCCACGGATGCCAGCATTTGGCGTACGCGCGCAGCCCTTCGCCTGGCGGCAGTCGCGTTGGTTTTGCTCCTACCGCTTTGGATTGCCGCGATCATGAGCGGCGCGACCGGACTGCAGATCCTTCTCGCAAGCGCCGCTGTTCTCATGCACCTGCTCTTTTGGTGGGCTGTCATTGCTTGGATCAATGCCCGAGGCTGGACGGCGCCTGTAAACCTGACGACGCTATTCGGCATTTGGTTGGCGCTTGCCATCGTCGCGCCCGCCGGCATCAAGATGGCGGTTGACTCGGCGATTGTCGTCCCAGATGGCGGCGATATCATTTTGACCCAACGCGAGGCCGTCAATGATGCGTGGGACCTTCCCGTCTCAGCGACGATGGACCCGTTCGTAGAGCGCCACCCCGAATGGGCCGACCACACGACCATTCAAGGCACGTTTGAATGGAAATGGTACTATGCGTTTCAGCAGGTCGGAGATCAAACTGTCGAACCCCTATCCGAAGCATATCGAGACGGACGTATGCGGCGGGATGAATTTTCGGCAACGCTTTCCTGGCTGTCGCCTCCGGCAAAAATCGAGCGCGTCTTTCAAGCAATCGCACGAACCAATACGCATGCCGCAGCAGACTATGAAAGCCGCGTGAGGGCTTTCCACGCAGACCTGCGGGAATACTATTACCCGCTGCTGTTCCTGGATGAGCCTTACACTAACGAGGCGCTAGCTGAACGCCCCGGATATTCCGGGTAATCTGAGTTTACGTCCTCGGTCCGAGTAAAAGCGAACACTCCAGCAGCGCTGATTATGTCCGGTTTTAGGAACTATCTGCCCTTGTTTCGGTGACGTTTGATGTAACGAGATCGCTTGAATAAACGCCTAGAATTGCTTATATGCTTTGTAGCTCAGCAGCCCTGCCTTTCGCGGCTGTTTGGAGCGACTAGAAGGGCCATGAGCCTGGAAAGACTACCCTGTTCTTCGGCTCATATGCCTCGAAGTCGTGCGGTTCAGAAAAGGAGAAAACTTCAACCTTCTGAACCGACAGGTATATTATGTCCAAAATCCAAGGCGTAGAGCATGCGCCCCTTTCATCGCTCAAACCCTCGCCGCGCAATGCACGAACTCATAGCAAAGCGCAGATCAAACAGATCGCAGCATCGATAGAAGAGTTTGGGTTTACCAACCCTGCTCTCATTGATGAGACCAATTCAATTCTCGCCGGTCATGGCCGCGTTGAAGCGGCCAAGCTTATCGGCATGACTGATGTGCCGATCGTGCGTATCGAGCATATGACTGAAACACAAAAACGCGCCTATGTAATTGCCGATAATCAAATCGCCCTCAAAGCGGGTTGGGATGAAGCCATCCTTGCCATCGAATTCGATGCGCTTACCGCGCTTGAATTCGATGTCACTTTAACGGGCTTCGATATGGGCGATATCGATAGGCTGATCGGAACGCTCGATCTGAACGAGGATACGCAGGATCCAACAGTCCCCTGCCCCAATGATGGCCCAGCCATAACCGGCTTAGGAGACATCTGGCAAATCGGTCCCCATCGTTTGATCTGCGGCGATGCCTTGCGCGCAGAGACCTATGATCGGCTTCTTGATGGCAAGACAGCAGAGCTGGTCTTTACCGACCCGCCCTATAACGTTCCGGTCGCTGGCAACGTGAGCGGCCTCGGGAAACAAAAGCATGGCGAGTTTGCCATGGCCTCCGGCGAGATGAGCTCTGAAGAATTTCAGGCCTTCTTGAATTCTGCATTCGTACAGCTTGCACGCGTCAGTCAAAATGGGTCCATCCACTTTGTCTGTATGGACTGGCGGCACATTCGCGAGGTGTTTGGGGCTGCTGACGGGGTATATACGGAGCTGAAGAATCTCTGCGTCTGGGCAAAGTCTAACGGCGGCATGGGCTCGCTCTATCGCTCTCAGCACGAGCTCGTCTTCGTGTTCAAGTCAGGCACCAAGCCGCACATCAATAATGTCGCGCTTGGCAAGCATGGCCGTAATCGAACAAATGTGTGGTCGTATGCCGGCGCCAATGCATTCAGTGAAACACGCGACGATGACCTTGCTATGCATCCGACCGTCAAACCGCTTGAGCTGGTTAAAGATGCGATCCTCGATTGCTCAAATCGAGGCGGCATTGTGCTTGACGCTTTTGCTGGCAGTGGCACGACCCTCTTGGCTGCGCATCAAACCGGCCGCGTGGGTTATGGCATCGAGCTAGACCCGGCCTATTGCGATGTCATCCTTAAGCGCTTTCTGGTGGCCGGATTAGACGGCGTAAGCGAACGCTCAGGCGAGGCCTTCTCTAACCTTATAAAGGAAGTCGACCATGTCGGATGATGAAGATGTTGGGTATAAAAAGCCCCCTAAGCACAGCCAGTTCAAACCTGGCCAGTCGGGAAATACAAAGGGCCGGCCTAAAAAGTACAAAAGCCCCATCTCGGTCTTATCTGAGCCCGTCTCAATGCAGGTTGAAGGCAAAGTGCAAAAAGTTTCTGGATTTGAAGCGGCGTTCAGAAAGACGGCGCAAAATGCGATTGAAGGCAAACTGGTCGCAATCAAGCGTTTCATCCACCGGCTCGATAAGTTCAAACTACTCGATGAGCATGATGACTTCCAACCACACGGCGTGGTGGTTATGCCCAACGATTACGATGGCAAGTCTACCCTCACCCAACTGGCCAAATCCCAGCAGCGCGAACTGAAGAATAAGATGCGTGCTTCAAAACGCGAACCGGAGGAAGTTCAAATTGTTCGAAAGGTGGCGCACGAACGACATTTTCTACCCGCGCTTGGGCGCAAGGTGAGTATTCTAGAATTAGTTTTGTTGAAGCTAAAAGAGCGCGCTCTCAAAGATCGCGTCGACGGTGCCCTCGCCTTTTTCGAGAAACTCGAGTTACGGCGGATGCCGGACCTCGATGCGCCAGCAACAGGATTCTTACTCGCGCCTGAAGGCACAACTCTCGAAACCACGCCGCTTAAAATCGAAGAGGTCGAAGAAGACGAATTCTAGCTGATCTAATATCGTCGCGTCTGCGCAGGGCTTATGCAGCCCGCTCCAGCACCCAATGTACCAGGCCGGCTTGGATCACACGTTGTGCTAGATCTTGGCCGATCCAAACGTGTGTGTTGTCATTTGCGACGAGCTCACCACGCGGCGAGTGGCAGACAAAGAAACTGGCGTCGGCCTGCATGTCTTTGAAGCGGGCCGCATAGTCATCCAGGACGCTTTGGTCAGCGGTTGATTTTACCTGGACGAGCGCCCGCGCTTTTGTGGCAGGCTGCTCAAGGATCAAATCTGTATCCTTTTGCAGGCCGCCTAGCGTCGAGACGCGCAGCCAGCCTAGGCGATGAAAAAGCAAGTCGGTCAAAACTTCAAAATCAGTTTCATGCAGCGATTGAATAATGGGGAGTAAGGCGGTTTCTAAAGCCGTCTGAGCGGCCTTTGCTTCGACAACGGCAGGATCCTCTTCTGCATTGATGAGCCGCACGGTATAGCTCTCAGCCTGTACGCGACAGATGGTTTGGCGATAGGCTGCGGTCTTAGTCAGCTTGCTCGAAATGTCACTTTGAATGAGCTGCTCTCCAAACCTGTTAATTGATCGCCATTTTCCAATCACTCGGCGATATCGGGATGGGCCGCTAGGCTCTCGATATCCGTGCAAAACTACATCTGGCTCAGCGAATGCCCACCATAATCTGCCGCGGGCAAATGTGATCCAGAGGCAGTCCTGACCTAGGGTGTAAAACGTTTTGACCTTGCGCAGATGGTCGCTGATCTTGCCTGGCGATGTATCTTCGCTCCAACTCTGACGAACCGCATCCCAGTCCCCCACCCGCGCGGCTTCATGCGGAACGCCGCTATGTCCAAGATCGATGCGGCCATGTTCAAGGCAATCTTCAAACCAGAGATTGTTTGGGCCGAGCTTTATGTATCTGACACTGCTCGGCCGAATTGGTTCTAAACCCGCTGTTTCGCCTTCAATCATGATCTTGTGGAGCCATGCTATCGCCACACAGTCAAGTCACTGGCAATATTCGATAATTCCCCAATATGGGAAATCACGAAAGACGGGTTCAAACAAGACTGACGCGGCCCTACGAGATGCCAAAGCCAAGAATTCGTCAGATCTCCCCACCACCAAAAGTTTGAGTAATGTGCTTGCGGGAACTGAACAGCAACCCGCTGCCAATACCCGAGACTTTGAAGTTCGTTAGCTACCTTGCATGCAACTCGACCTCGACGCGGCGGTTCATTGACGCATTCATTCCGTTTACCGGGTTTAGTTCTCCCAAACCGGAGACTGCCACAATTTCTGGATCGATCCCTTGAGAAAAGAGTAACTGTGCAACAGCATCCGCCCTTTGCTTAGACAGACTCAAATTGTACTCAAAGCGTCCTGAAGTGTCTGTGTGTCCGAAAACATCAACTGCGACCAGCTCACATTCTGAGTGCAATTTCAAATTATCCAACAGATTGCTGATTTTCTGAACATGAGCAGCGTTTGTTTCTGCACTATCCAGCTTGAAGCGCAGGCTAGTTGATTGATAGCCAAGTTCGCATTTTGGCGATGGCTCAACAAGCTCAGGCTCTATTTGGCTGGGCTGATTCACGTCTAAAGCTACCTTAAGTTCATTCTCAGTAAGTCTTTGAGGCGGGTTTTGCACAGAATTCTCTGCCTTAGACTTAAAACCTGAGGCAGGTTTTATTTGGGAAGCGCGATCGGGGCGCAGCCAACCAAACCAGTCTTCATCAATCGCAATAGCTATTCGCCAGTACAATCCCTGAGCATCATATCCATCCGGGTCGAGGTCTTTATCCCTGAATCCCGTAAAATTGTAACCAAGTGTCAGGCGAATATCATCGCGCGGCTGCCAAGCACCGGCGACCCCAAAGCTGGATTGATAGGCATCACCCCACTGCACAGCACGAATTGAACCGCGGGCTTCAAAGTCAACAGACTTCGCGATGTTTCGAATTACGCGCCCGCCAATCAACTGCGCGGAGCTGCTGGCTCCTTCAGCATTCTCCAATTTCGAAACTGCGCGGCCAGATGCCATCCAGCGATCACTGAATTGCCGGTTGGCATGACCCGACACAATGTGAACGTCGCGCCGCTCATTGTCTTGGAATTCCGTATTCCATTGATAGAGCGCAAACCAATCCGTTTTGGAGGCATCTCCGGGCCGCCGGGCAATGCCAGTCGTAAAGCGAAGACGCTCAATATCATCGCCAGATTCAATGTCATCGAGGGCCGCATCGACTTTTACCGCGCCGGTCCAAGTCGGAGTAAACCGCTGAGCCCAACCGAGCCGCGCCGCATAGAAAGTCGAAATTTCGGTGTCACGTGTCTCAATCCTAGCGGAACGCCGTGAGTCTTTGTGGCGACGATCGGCAATCGCGAGTGAGAGCGCAATTGAATCGGTTGCTGATATCGTTTCGGAACCTTCGTCAGCCGCTGAGTTAACGCTGTTCACAATCTCCAAGTGCGGCGCAACGGATAGTCCTTCAACAAAATCCCATTGCGCGCGAACACCATAAGCGGCCTCACCGGTTCCCTGATCCAAAGCGCCTGGCTCACGCCACTCACCATAGACATCTGTATTCGGCAAGATACCGGTCTCGATCCCGACGATTGTTTTCTGTTGAGAGAAATTAGCCTGATTGTCGGCAAGGCCAGGCACAAAGGTCTGATCGGGAAGTTCATCCAAGACCCGATGTTGGGTGTACAAACGCGTATCATCGCGCAAGAGCAAGTCACCGCCGAGCTGAAGGCGCGACCGGTCATTATTAAATGAGCGCTCTAGCTCCAGGCTCGCGCTCGCAGGACGTGCGAATGCCGATAGAACTTTTTCGATGCGGGCGACTGCGGAAGTAAAATCCGTCTCTGCGCTGGCTGTTGTGTCACTCGTATGGCGTGGGCCAGCAGACAAGGTCCAATCACCAAGGCGGGTCGCAGCAAGGGCCTGTGCGCTTGTCCGGCTTGTTGCAGACTGAAGTTCTTCGGAATGGTAGCCCCCAACCTTCAAACTCGAACTGGCGCTTAAGGGGCGCGTAAACTCGGCACGGCTTTCCCGCCGACCGGCCAGAATAGGAGCGTCCGGGTTCTCGAAATCAGAGTCCGCCTGAGCATATTCAGCCGTCAGTGCGCCGCCAAACATGTTCGCCTCCAAGCCTGCCCGGAAGGCTTCGCCCATGCTCTCCGAGACATCATCAACCTGGTTCTCAGATATACCCAACTCGACATAGGCTCGTGCGTTGTCGAACTCGCGCGCAGTGCCGACAGATGCAAATACGCGCCGGTCAGTACCGGCCTGTGCTTCATCATAGGTCAACCCGGTCCAGACAGATCCAGAATCGCGCTCCAGATTGACCCGAACACCCGCGACAAGCGCATCATTTACTTCATCCTCAACTTCATAGGTCGCCAGTAGATAGACCGGATTGAGATTGTCATCCACCGAGGGTAACGGTGCTTTTAGTGTCAGTTTCCCTGTTTCATCATCCAGGAGATAGTCCACAAATCGAGTTAGCACCTCTTCATCGACAACCAGTCCTGGATTGTTTCGTGACCGGGTTTCAATCGTCAGCACTTCACTGTTTCGGACGAGAGGTGCGTTGGGCAGCGTTATCGCTAGCGCAAGGCCTGTGCCGCGAATGCGCTCCATCCGCTGGTTACGTGATGCCTCAGCAGCAAACGCTTGGACTTCCCAATCACCGTGCTGTGAGAACGCATTGGCTCCCGTCAAAGCGCGGCGCGTACGTACAAGAGAGTCTTCAGCATAAGCGTCGGTCCGGAAATCTCCCCACATCACAGAGCTGCCATCCTTTTCAAGGCGTACATATAGTTTTGATCTCGATTGGGCCTCAAAGCCCTTTTCGCTGCTGTCGCCGTAGATGGGATAGTAGGCCTCGGGATCAATATCGCGAAATAGACCATCATCACGAGATTTTTCGCTGTCATACGCAAAAGTCAGCAGGGCCTCGCCTTTCACCCGTCCTTTCAGGAAAACCGCCGCCCGATCATCTGTTACCCAGGACTCCGAAGCAAACTCTTCATCTGCCGGCTCTAGGGCACCGCTGATCCAGTTCTTAGTGCCGTTGAGTTCAATCAGGCCAACCGCAATCAAATCTCGGACGGGCGTGGTGAACCGCATCTCACTCTGGGCACTTAGCTCACCGCTATTCGAAGCCACAAGCATTACTTCACCAGGTGTCTCTGGCGCAATCAATCCGACAATAGCAGAGCCATCACGCAGGCGTACCTGGTGCCCAGGTTGATTAGGCTGGACATCCTGGCTGGCGAACCGCAGCCGGGTTTCTGAACCCGGGATTGAGGCCTCCAATGTGATAAAATGATTGCCGTTTGCAGGCGCTCCATCCGAATCAAGCACTCGTAATACGATTTGAGCGGTGGACCGACCATCAGCAGACAACTGTTCCAGCGGCGGTTCGATCAGCAACTGCTTGGCTGATCCAGGCCGTACAACTTCAGTCTTGGCGAGCACCCGCTCGTTCCCAAACATATCATCGCCGCGAACTTCGACGATGTGCGTCCCGGCTGTCACGGGAACACCATACCAAGCAGCTACGGTTGCCCCGCGATCGCGATTCTCGATCACAGCACCCAGAGTTTCGGATCCAATAGCTTCCCCATCCACATAGAGCACAGGGTCCATGCCAGACCGGATTGCAACCATGAACCGACCATCGCGTGCATATACTTCACCCGTTTCTGCGTCGGGCAAGGGCCACAGCCATGCACCCTCTTTGACATCAATTCGACCGAGCGTCGCTGCAGCGGTTTCCGGATCGGTCGGCCCTGCTGGAACAGCCGAAACGGTTTCATCACTTGCTGCAAAAAGAGCATTGGCCTGACTACGAGAAACGCCAGGTGCACCAGCAATACTCAGAAGACCATTTGAAATATCGCCGTCGGGGCCGGGCTGTTCGCGCAAGCGAGAGAGGCTTCGCGTTACGGTCTCACCAATCAAGCCTTCATAGGCCAGGGCCTGATCCAACATCGCGTTCGGAGATTGCCTCGCCGCACGCTCTGCCGCCAAAGTTGCAAAAGCCGACCCAATACCGCAATCCACCGTTGCAGAGCAGGAAAGTGGGAAATCGGCGCGATGCAAATCGCCCGCAACAAGGCCAACAAACCTCATTTCCCCGTCGCCAAGCTGGCGAGATGTCGTTCGATGGGCATTGTACCCCTGAGGAAGGGTTTCAGGGTCGAGCCGCGCAATTCGCAGGCCTGGCTGAAGGCCATAGAGTGAATAACGGCCAAGTTCATCGGTCTCCACCCACGTCCCATCTTCAAGCCAGACTCGAGCGCCAGGAAGTCCAACCTCCAACTCATCGCGAACACCGTCGCCATCTGCATCAGCCCACACCGAACCAATCAGGTAAGCCCGATCGGATAACAGGCCATCATCGCGCACCTGGACCGCTTCGGTTGCCCGCGGCGAGACTGCTGGCACGCTTCCGCCTGTTCGACCGGCAGCTACGGCCACGTTTGTCCGCTCCCCCGTCCGGGCTTCGGGACCGACCTGCAAACGATAGGTCACAACAGCTGTCTCGCCAATTTCAAGACGACCGATTGGGAAAGTCAGGCCCCGTGCATCGGGACCACGCGTGATTGTCAAAGGAACGCCGTTCAGAGCGGCGCTGCCTTCGACAAAGCGAAAGCCTTGCGGAGGGGCGTCGACAATTTCGACATCGAGCAGCACGGCGTTAGAGCCGTTTCGAGTGGTCAGTGTGTAGGTCAGCGTGTCCCCAAAGCTGACAATGTCCTTTGCGGCCTCTTTCTCCAAGCTGAGTTGACCAAGTGTAAGATCTGGATCGATCGGAACATCAATAACCGGAGGTGTGTCTGCAAAACTTGCATTGAACAGACCGCTCGCTGATATGCCACTATGTCCATCACGACCGTATGAGCGATCGTCAACGATCCTGCGCCCTGAAAAAACGTCGGGAGCAACAATGGATGGAAACGTGTAATCTTGCGGCGTGATTACGAAGATCTCGTACAGGCCGGAAGCAAGTCGTGGAATAGTGTATCGACCGTCAATGCCTGTCTCCTGCACTGCCAATTGATTACCAGTATCTGGATCGATCGCAGGCTGCCCGTCTTGCGTTTGGATATGGACCAAAGCCATAGGAACCGGCTCAAGTGTCGTTGAATCGAACACGAGCCCAAGCGGATCAACGACGGCAAGATCCTGCAACTCAACCTTTGTGCCGGGATCAAATATGGTTGCGAGCAGGCGATCTCCGGAACTGCTCCGCAGGATACACTGCTCCTCAATGCCAGGCGCACAATCACGGCCCTGCCCCGCTTCAACCTCGGAGAGCGCAAAGGGGATTTCGGCGCGGAACAGGCCTGAATTGGGTGCCGTCTCGAGCAGTCTTACAAACAGTGTATCAGCCGTATTAGCAGATTGTACGCGCACCCGAATGAAGGTCTGGCCGAACTCATTTTCGGCAACAAAGGCTTTGGCATTCAGCGCCGTAGAACGGACTTCAAGATAAACCCCATCACGCGTCAAAATATAGTTTGGGTAGCTGTCAAGCCGATAAACCGGCGCGTCGGCATAGTTAGTGTCGTCTGAATGCTGCGGCCCAGTTTCGGATCCACCGCTAAGGGCCATCCGGATGTCCTGGGAGGGCTCAAGAAACCGCAACTTTGCAGCCTCGCCCTGTGGGTCAACTGTGTTGCAGGTCTCATTCGACATGGTGTCGACCTGACCATCATTGTCGAAATCCACCGTGATGGAGTTCGATATAATCGTGCCCGGGGTAATCGTCTCTACCACCCGAACCTGGAAGGAAAAACGTCCAGACTGGCCAACAGCCAGTCCGCTTTCAGGAATGAATAAACCAACGGATCGAAGAAGCTCGCGACCCCTATAGTTCGCGTAGGGTTCGTATGTGTTGCTGGCAGAAGACGCGTGCCTGACTACAAGCTCTGCAATGTCAGGGGCCCGGCGGTTGAGACCTCCTGATACTAGATAGGTATTTGCCGGAATGGTGTCATCGAAGACAAAACCCCGTCGGACTACGCCGCCTATAACATAGTCGCGCGCGAAACCGCTCAATGCATTGAGATTCAGCAGGTCAATCTCATAATCGATAGTGCTGCCTGGGCTGACTGGCGTCGCACAAGCCGGAAAAGATGATTTGTTAATTCGCAGCGGTAAGTCAGTCGCCACGCTCACCACGTCCTGGCGGGTCTGGCTGTTGCTGGGGTCCGCATCCGACAATGCGGTGAAGTGCAGTGTGAAGACTTCTCCGGACACCGCGATTGAGGGAACGCGTCCGACAAGCAACAAGGAGGCCGACTGTTCTGCATCAAGTGAAGGGGTCTGTGAAATCTCAGGCTCACCGGGATCCAGCGCGCCATTTTCGTTTACGTCATGAAATATCTGCAGCGCTATCAGCGACTGACTGCCAGTAGCGAGCGCATAGGAAAGCGCGTAGAAGTCTGTCTCATTACCGGTATTAAGCAGGGTGTGCGAGAAGGTTACGGTTTCATCCGGGCTTGCGATCAGCTCATTGTCGACGAGTAGTTCGAAATCCGGAGCCGAGCGGACCCGGACGGTCGCGATCGTCGAGCTGACAGAGTAGGACCGATCCTGCACCGGATCGAAATAAGTTGCTTGAGCCTGGTTTCGGATCACAGAACCAGCTGGCGTCGCAGAGTTTGCGGCCAGGGGCTGAAGCATGAGCGCACATACGCTCAGCGCAACCCGAAGAAGGGCGCGTATTGTCATATCACCATCACCTGCCGCGCATCTATTTTTGTTTGCGCGGTTTATTGAGTGAGCACCGTCAGGTCTTAATCGCCTTCAGTGCGCTCGAGATTGCTCCGTTCTGGAGTCGACATTCCCGACGGAGTCCCGCCGGGAATGCCTAAGCATCAGCGAGTTATTCGACTTCGCTTGAGAACCGGACGGTTACACTTTCGCCGGGCGCAATTGAGCTGAGGCTCAGAACCGGCGCCGTGCCTGCGCCAAGTGTGTACAGGATATCGCCGGATGAAGACTGACCTTCATCGTCGCCGGGACCGTCTGATAGAGACAGGAATGTACAGGCCTCAACCACACCCTGTCCGGCATTGCCTTCACAAATCCGGAGCGTGCCGGTTTCATAAGTCGAGAAGTCTGGAATCGAGTCGGTAATCTCAACGTCCGTGAGGGTATCGACACCTGCATTCGTTGCCACAACTTGCCAAACAACGCAGTCACCCGGCTCGGCCTGACCTGCCGTCTCTGTGAACGCAACATCAGGTCCGAGTGACAAGGACGCAGCACCTGCACAGGTCGCATCGACCGAAGCCGTCTTGAAAAGACGCAACTGCGCCTCGACCACTTCTGACCGGTCGATATTGGTTACACTGTCACCACCGGAATTGTAGCTCGCAGTGACTGTAACAATATCCAACTGTCCGTTTGGCGCGCTTGTCGGCGCAAAGGCACGGACTACGAAATCAACACTTTCGCCTGGCAAAAGCGGGAAAGTGAGGCTCGAATCCAGTGCCACAAGTTTTGGCGTGCCACTCGCATCGAGAATGTAGAAGCTATCGCCATCAGCAAGGCTGGCATAAGCTGTATCTGCAATTCCATCATTATCGGTATCAACGAGAAGGTTGTTAGACCAATTCGCGGTTCCGTTGGTGGCTGAAAGACTTAAGCGCTCATCGGTATTGCCGTCATTTTGCAGCGTATGCGGATAGTCGATCGAACCACCGGGCTGGATCTGACCGGAATTGTCTTGGAGCAGGCTAAGCTCTTCGTTTGGAAGAACGTCAACCGCATCCAGTTTTACGTCTGATGCTCCTGAGTTCACCGAAACAACGCGGAAGAAGATACCATAGTCGCCGTCACCATCACTGGCGCCGGTCCCAGTACCTCCGTCAACATCGTCGCTACCGCTGCTGTCGAGAACAAAGGTCCGATCAGCCAGCGCTTGGGCTTCAACTGACGGAATGGTCACGTCGGCGGTGAGGCTTAAACTACCACCCGGCGCAATAGAAGGCGTCGTCGTGACAACAGAGCCGCCTGAATCGCGGAAGACAACCGACCAGCCTGTTGGCAATGCGCCAAGGGTATTCGTACCGCTATTCCAAAAACCACCAGAAGACAGCTGGAAACTGTCAGCGACCTGGCTATCATTCTGCACAAAGAGTGGGAACGTAACCGTATCACCGGGGTTGGCAGACTGCGTTGATACCGGAACCCCATCATTGTTGTAGACATGCTGATTTGCCAACGCATCACCGTCAGAAGTGGTATTTGAAAGATCAACAGTGGGTGCCAGGATTTGAAGAAGTTCACCTTCAGTATCATCCGTCGCAGGAGATGATGCTGGATCCGCGCTGGAGATTGCAATTAGGTCATAAGTGCTGGCTGTCGCGCTTGCACCACTTGGTGGAAGCTGAACCTGCACACGAACCGTGAGTGTTTCACCGGCATCCATCGGACCAGTGTCGACACCACCAGCTCCGTTTGTGTTCAGTAACTGAACCGTGCCTGTCTCGTTCCAAATCGTAAAACTTGTCCCTGACGGGAAGCCGACAATATTGTCGATCTCGAGCTCGAAAGTGTCCGTTCCGTTACCGGTATTTGTAACGACATGCGTGAACAGGATCAGCTCCCCCGCTTGCGCTGTAGCAACTTCCTGGCTGTCGTTTGCAGTGTTGTCATCGTCACCACCATCATTGATGGCATCGTTTTCACCTGTTCCAGTATCGGTGACCGTAACCGCATAGGATTGTGGCACAGTGTCAGTTGTGCGGGTTGACGGGATGCGTCCATCAGGGTCGCCATCGCCATCAAGATCAGCAGCGATATGACCGATATTCTCAATCAACTCATCCGCGCCCAGAATGTCCGGATCATAGGAGACCGTGAAGTTGAACTCGACGGTCGTGGCAGGTGGTAACACCGCATCGAAACCATAGACACCGTCTATAGCGTTCGCCGAAACGCTGCCGTTCGTATCGAGATCAATGCCGAGTTCACTCTCAGTATCGTCATCTGTGTCATTGTCGCCGTTGAGGTCGAGCGAGGTATTGGCCTCACTAAGCTCGCCGGAAGTGATGGTGACATCGCTGGCATCAATAGCTGTTCCGAAACCGGACGCGGTCGGCGATCCAACAAGTGTCGTACCTTCCGGAAGACCATCAAACAGGACAACATCTTCAGCAGCCGAGTTACCTGTGTTTGTTACCGTTACCGTGTAGGTTATCTGATTGGTCGACTCGTCATGTACTGATGATTTGAAGACATTCAGAACCGCATCGCCGGACACTGTCGCTCTGTTTTCGTTTGTATTGTCTAAGCCATCGATACCCTTGGATGCGGTAAGATCTTCGACATCTGAATTCAAAGACGTAACAGTCAGAGTTGCATCAAACGTGCTGTTAGGCGTTGTCGTCGGAACAAGACCTGCAACGACCAGACTAACCTGCTCACCAGCACCAAGTGTATAGGATGTTACAGTGACCTCACCAGCATCCACCACACCATTATCGTTGGCATCGACATAGACTTGAAGCGTTGAAAATTCGCCGGAATCCGTAGCACCGGCAATGTCTTGGGCGACGCTGATGGAATAGGTGTCGTCCCCGTTTCCTGTGTTCTTAAGAATGTGCTGGAAATAGGCCGTTTGGTTTGACGCGACAGTTTTTGCGCCATCGCTCTCAATTGTCGCGAAGTAGACTTGTGTGACTTCCACTGAGGCAAGGTTTGATTGTGCGGTATAGTCGTTGCCCAAAGCATCCTTGTATGTTGCCGTTGCCTGGTTCTGAATACGTTGTCCCGCTTCTGTTAACGCAGAAGCTGATCCAGCGGCCATAAGTAGCGCGGTCGTAGCTGCGCTGGTGACAAGCGATGTGCGCAACGCACCTGTAGATATTTTGAATTGCATTTAAGTCTTCCCATCAGAGCATTTTCAATTGTAAGTTGAATTAATACGTGATGGTAAATATGCACTTAATCACACTAGGGATTTCTACTTTAAATTGCAATTATGGTTTGATAGACCATTAAAAAATAAGGGGAAATCGAAGCTGACTTCCCCCTATTTCAAAATTTGAACTGAGCTACTGAACACTAATACGGTACTCAAATCCCCAGGATATTCCAGCTTCAATCGCTGCTTCTGGCGTCCAGCGCACCATATCATATTCAGCAGGTGGAATAATCTCGTCACCATTATCGGTTTGGCGTGTCAGAGGTGGCGTCGCCCAAGTAGCACCATCATCTGCACTAACCTCAAAAAGTGCATCAGTATCGGTTGACGCGCTATCGGCAACAAAGATAGTTGACGCGGGAACTGGCGCGCTCACAACAATCCCACTCAAAGCGGAGTCAGAAACGTTCTTGTACGTGAGAACATATTCGATTGTTTCTCCCGGTGCGATCTCTTCAGTCTCAACTAGCGTTTCTTTGCCAGTATCATCTGAAGATACTACGAAGGCACTCAGGCTACTCTCCAATGCATCTTGGGCGTTAGCCACTCCAAATAGTGTACTCGCCGTAAAAGCACCTATGGCAAAAACTCTCAGCATTTCTATCTCCTATTCAATCATGACCAGAAATTCAACTTGTGCTTGCTCCCCGCCGAGTAGACAATGATCCTCAGATGAAGAATCGTTGTCGATATCAAATGAGTTCCCAACCGAGCAGGCAATAGTATTCCCGTTTAAGTTGCAACTACCTGTGCCCGGACTTGGTTGCTGAGTTATTAATGGGGTGCCAAAAATTGAAGTAAAACTCGGAGCCGTATCACGTGCAACGACATTGCAGACAGGCTCAACTCCGCTATTGCGAAGCGTGATTTGCCAGATCACACAATCACCGGGCCCGGCTTGAACACGCGCGTCATCGAATGCTGTATCTGCCCCGCCTAAGCAGCCGGCATCAAGCGCGCCTAACTTGGTTACATTTATTCGAGCACTTGCAACTGTTGTGGTATCAGTGGCTCTGGAAATAGCATCGGCATCCGTCGTTTCAGCCTTCAGCCTCAGCGTATCAACTGTTCCGGATGCTACCTCGCACCCAGCGATCACACGGACCAGTATGCGCGTTTCGTCACCTGCCGCCATTGGCACAGCGAAACCTGATCCGCCGTCTGCAACCAAAGTGACTGTCGCCCAAGTGCCATCTGAGAGAACAGCTATCGCTGAACCCACTGAAAGAAAACTAAGATCCTCATATCCTACTGGCTCGCCTGCCTCGACCCGCGTAGGAAGCCTGAGCTCCGCCAGTAAATTCGACTGACTGACCAAGCTGAGCGTTATGTCCTCTTGTGTACCGCCAGAATTGATCAGAGTGTGTAGATACTCCTTGCGACCGCAGGCTGCAATTTGGCCGAATTGATCAGGCGTCAAGCTGATCGCAGGCGCGGCGCTGATTGAAACAGCATCCTGTTTTATGTCGCTTACGCCTGCATTTAGCGAGGCTGCCCGGAAGAAAACGCTTTGCAGCACACTATCAGACACATTGTCAGGCGTGGTAACTTCAGCCTGAAAGGCGTAGGACGTACCCGCCTCAAGCAAAGGCGTTGCTGAAATTGGGGTGCCGTCGACCGCCAGAAACCTCACACCCCAGCCATCTGGCAAGTCCAGCGTCGCTGAAGAGTTGGCATGCCCGGACAGGCTGAATGAATCGGAACTGCTGCCCTCATTCGCAACGAAGAGATCGAAGAGTACGGACCCGCCAGGTGCAGCCACAAGAGTGGTTGTTATGGCACTATCCGGATCGGCATTGACACCGCCTGCATCGTTGAAGCCAGCGGCAGAGGCACTGTTTGCAATATCAACACCCGGCGCCAAGCCTGAACCTATGGCAAGACCGGCTAGGTCACTTACGTTCACAGCACCGCCGCTCAATTCAGCGGTCGAGATTGCTCTGAGACTAAGCGTATGCGGCGAGCTTGGCTCTGTATAGGAAAGCGACGTGCTCACCATGAATGTTAAGCTCTCTCCCGGTGCCAGCGGGCCGGTATCTGATATACCGTCACCCGTTGTATCGAGAAGCGGCGTGGCAAAGTCTGCACTCAGATAGCGCAGACCGGCATCGCTAAACCAGCCTGCGCGCGAAAAATCGGAAATATTGTAGGTATCGATTGTGTTGCCGGTATTCGTCGCAGTCAACGTGAACCGCGCGACATCACCGGGTGCCGATACGTCGACTAGTTGGACATCGTTAATGGTAGCATCATCGTCTGCGCCGTCATTTACGCCTGGGCTCGCACTTCCACCGGTATCGGAAAGCACAACGCCATAAACGGGGTCAATCTCATCCAACACGGTATTGGACGGAATAGCAGGCTCCAACCCGGCTACCCCATCAAGATTTGCTTCGACCTGCGCGCTATTTTCAATCTCAAGATCCTCGCCTGAAAAACCCAGTGTCGGGTCGACATCAACGACAAACCGTACTTCCACTTCATCATCGGGCATCAATGTTGCAGCTTGCGCCGTCACGATACCCGCCAAATGGTTCTCGCTGTTGGTTGTAGTGGCGAAACTGTCAAAACTGACTTCGTTCGGAAGCGTGTCTGATATCTGTACGTCTGTGGCGTCTAGAATACCGATATTGCGAACAATAATCGTATACTCAATCTGATCATCGCTAAGATCATTCGCAAGTCCCGGCCGGTAGTCTGAAGATTTTGCGATCTCTAGAATCGCGTTTGCCGAAACCGTTGCGATGTCGGTGTTTGTACCGTTGAGACCATCTGCATCATCGCCAATATCATCCGGCAAACCGGCGCCACAGCTAGCTGTCCCATCCTGTGATGAGACCGATAGGTCCAAACCGAATGCATCACTAACTGCGGCATCCGCCGGAACGCGGCCCTGAACAATCAGGCCGGCGCGAGTGCCACTACTGAGAACCAGCTCACCCGCGCTACCAGATGAACTGGAATAGAGAATCTGTTCATCGGCATTGACGTCACCATCGCCGTTGGAATCATAAATGACATCAATGCGACCAAAGTCGCCGCTGTCTCCCGTTCGGTCATTGGCACTAATACAGAATGTATTTTCTGCGTTGCCGGTATTGGTCAGCGTGTGCAGAAATCTTGTTTCGCCGCCTGCCGCTACAGCAAGGGCGCGGTCGGCCTCTAGTGTTGAGGAATAAACAGCCTGGACGAACAGCACGACTTCATTTGTCGTGACCTCTCGGTCAGCGCCAGTCGCATCGGTATAGTGTACTGTTGCCTGGTTGACGATGTTTGTTCCGGCAGCAGGTGTATCCGCATGAGCGGGCGATACAGCCACACTCAATAGCAAAACCGAAGTAGAGGCTAAACCGAAGCGATACGTCGAAACTCTACTCACCAACACGCACTCCATAGGTCACAGCACCTTCATCACCGGAAGGTAGTGATCCAGAGTATGGAAACGAGAGGGGTCCGCTATCGTTTGCCGCCGGTGTCATGGGCGTACCCGGTGTCAAAGCAGTAGGCGTTGTCTCATAAGCCGCCGATCCTCCCACATAGATTGTGAACGCCGGTGTCATATCGCGCACATCGACATTTGTGACTGCGCCTGTACCTTCATTCCGAAAACTGATCCGATAAATCACGCATTCGCCCGGAGCCGCACCTTTCTGGCCCTCAAAAGTGGCGTCAGACGTGCTCTCATCTGACAGGCTGCCATCACAATCGCGATCAATCGCCATCGATTTTGCGGCCGTAAGCTCACCAGCCTGTAGGCGTGACACGGTCGTGATATCGGTGACTTGCCCGGTTAGAGTAACACTGCCCTGGGTAAGTGATGCGGTCGTGACAGTGACATCCCGCCAGCCATCATGCGCTTCGGTCGGTACCTGTGTCTGTGCGAAGAATTGCAGGCTGCCGGTCGTCGGCAAAGTGGCCCCGTCTGTCCAGCGTATATCACCACCACTCAGGACGCCATTGCCATCGGTATCATACCAGATCTGCCATTCCAGGCCTTGAGACGATGCGGAGGAAAAATCCAGCGTCGCAGCAGCTAAGCTTGCTGGGACTTCCAGGATATGAGGATAGATGACAGTCGAACCAGGCTGTGTTGATTCACTTTGGTCTGGAATAAATGCAATCTCGGGCGCGCCCAGGGTCACACTTGCCGTATTCGAACGATCATACTGGCGCCTTTCAACAGGCTGGCTGCTGGCTTGTGAATAATATGCTGCGACCTCGAATGCATTGGTGTGAACCGATCCTGGAGCCACAGTTGCATCGGCGATAGCTGTGTATGTGATCTCAATAATTGCATTGGGTAGGAGTGCATCGGCTTCATCAAATTTCCATCGCGCCAAACCCGTCGCGCTATTATAGCTGAATACGGGTGAGATAGTCGGAGCTACTCCATCGACAATCACGTTAATGCCGCTTGGCCCGGCAGCTCGCAGAGCCAAGGGTAGGGTGTCTTCTAGAACAGCATTGTAGGCTGGGCCGGTCCCGATATTCGAGACCTCCAGCGAGTAGGCTACGGCTTCATTGCCGGAAAGAATACCATCTAAATCTGAGCTTGTTTTTGCAACTGTCAATTCCGGCCCGACAATGGTGGCATAACGAACGTTGCCTCCTTGATTCGGCAAGCGTACGCCGTCCCCATCACGCATTCGGGTTTGGCCAACATCTCGGATGCGAATTGCTTCCTGATTGAACGTAACATCCCGAACCCGCAACGTGTACTCAATCACATAGCTTTGCAAGTCGCGGCCCGCGTCGAGACTGCCTGATGACCCAGAATGTATGACGTCCCCGACATCAATTGAGAAAACAGTGTTATTGCCTGAAGCGTTTTCGCTAATCAGCAACGTAATATCGACATAGTCACCAGCTGGTATTGAATTTATGTTTGCGGGATTATCCTCGGCCATCAAGGCATTATCGGTCCGTCTTAAGCGGGCTGATACAAACTCAACATCGGCTGGCATCGTAGGGGAATCCAGGCGCACCAACTCGCGGAGCGTTACATCGTGCGTGATCCCTTCATCGAACCGATAGGTCACTTCTGCTGTATAGGTCTCGCCAATCGCAACATTGATAGCATTGCCGGATTCTGGTGTGGTCAGCGCGTCGCTCGTTGCCGTGAATGTCTTGCGGGTCGCTGCAACATCGCGCGTTGAGAATGTGTCGCTCGCACTTGATTCATAACGCCCAGAACTGGTGCTGTCATTTGCTGCAGAGCGCTCATAAAGGCTATCATCAGAACTTACATTTCCAGCTGGCAGGGACGTCGCATTGGCAATAGTCTCCAAATTATAGTCGGTTTCCATGACGATGCTCGCATCTGCCTCGACCTCAGTAACGAAAGTCAGGCTTGCCCCTGCTGCGAACCCGTCAACAAAGATATTTTGATAAAGCGACGAACAATCGGCATCTTCGTCCGTGGCGTCGCCATCACCATCTGCAGGATCAAAATTGAACAGGAAATTTCCGAGACTGGCCGATGCGTCGGCCACGTTCGAAGCGTCACAATTGAAGGCCTGAACATCGCGAAGACTATTGCCGTATGTGACGTCTGTATTGACGTCCCCGTCCGCACCATCATCAACTCCATTATCGTTCAGCACAGTGGCAAGATCGATATTAAACGCAGGTGCAGTTCCAGCATTGCTCAGCACATAAGTCAGCGTCATAGGCGAGCCGGCATCTATATTCGTTCCGGACGATACATCGAGCGTCAGAGTCAGGCGTGGTTCAGTAACAGCCAGATCAACCGGTGTCGCTAAAAGGGCCTCGCTTAGTCCGGAATGGTTATACTGCGCTGCATTTGTAAGCGTATCACCATCCTCGACCGATGCGATATTCTCAACCTGACCCGTATAGCTGACCAAAACGGTTCGATCCGCTGCCGCAACATCTGCAACAGTGCAGGTTCCAAAGTCCCAACTCGCCGTGAGCGGCGCCCCGGACGCAGGCAATGTTCCTGGCAACACTGTTGAGCTGGCGCAGGACACACCGGAACCAAAAACAACAGGGTCGCGTGCAACAAGCGCCATCCCCTCCGGCAGGAGATCTTCTACCAGGAAATCTTCAGCCGTGCCCGCGGGCAAAACGATGGAAAGCTGAAAGTCAGCGCGTTCACCGACGACCACATCTGTTGATGTATCCCCTCCGACCGATGTCAGCGTAAGACTTTTAATCAGATCGACGGCATCAATCCTGACAGTTGCGGTGACCGTGTCACCGTCCTCGAACGCACCATCACTATCATTGTTTGCTCCTGTGGGAGCCGTCTGCGATCCGCTGACTCCATTGAGCGTATCGAAGAGGTAGTCTGCCGAGTTGATGGCTGATGCACTTGGGTTTACTGTCGCGTTCGCGGTGGTCTGATAAAGCAGGGTGAGGGTCTCGCCAGGACCAAGTTGGGCCAACTTACCTTCATCGGTTGTGCCGCGATCAAACGTGATGACCTGACCAGAAACACCACCTTCATCGACCTCGTCGGAAGAGCCATCACCATCATTGTCCAGACCATCGCCGCTAAACCCTGCGATTGTAAAACCGTCAGGAACCGTATCCACAATAGATAGGTCGAAGGCAGGCGCAGACCCGGTATTGACCAGCTGTATTCGGTATTCAAACACATCAGCAGCATCGCCTTCAGCCGTCGCCGCAAAGCTACCCGAAAGCGTTAGGTTTCTGACTTCTTTTGTCACATCCAGAACCGGACGTTCAAAAGTCAGGCGCTCAGTTCGGTCAGCAGTAGTAGGGAAACCCGGTACGCTGTCATCAAAAACCAGACTCGCAAATTCGCTGCTCGCCGTCGACACGAACTCGAAATCCTGGCCGGCGGTATTTGCGCCATTGTTCAGCGCCCGCACAACCACATCCACTGCAACCGTATTACCGCCCGTAAAGTCGGCAAACTCATAGACAATTGCGCTTGGTGCGCCACTTCCAAAATTGGTTTGATTTGTAATGGCTTGCGATGTCGTCACAGTTTCTGAAATACGAGAGAATCCCGTCAGTCGTTCGAAGTCGAGCTCTATGACTGGGGTCTCAATCAGAGAAGCCCCGCCGCCAAACCAGACGGATTCAATTCGCAGCACAGCCTCTTCACCGATCTGAACATCGCCAGCCGCAGCGAAATCAGCCTCGGATGTGCTGTGCAAACTGAGGGTCTGACGAAACCCGAGGGTCTGAGCTTCGATAAGGTCTAAACTGTAATTCCCACCCGTGGGCACATCGTCAGCATCTTTGATGATGCCTGTTACTTCTGCAGAGACCCCAAGATCGCCCGCTTCATTTGCCACAGTGAGGTTAAGCGCGAAACTGCGGGTCGCACCGCTGGCAAGGGCGGAAGCCCCGGAGAGATCACAAGTGAGCGTCCCAGGTATCGCCCCCACACAGCCGCTTGGAGCAGCCCCGCTCCAACCAGTGCCAATGACGATTTCGAGTTGGCCATTCTCCGCCGTTGTTTCTCCATTATTCGTTACATTGACTGTGTAAGTCTCTACCACGCCGGTTCCAGACACAATTCGAGAAATTGGATCAGCGATGTCAATATCGAGATCCGGGGTAATCGGCGCAACAGCCTGCACATCTGACTTGCTGCCCGATATTCCGCAACCGCTTTCATAGCTCAGAACAACACTGTTATTGCTGTCAACAGGTAGATCCGGGTCGGAGGAGCCCATCGTTTCTTCGCGAATGGTTGCGTCGCTCTGGGTGTCCAGTGAGCCATCCTGATAGATAGCGAATTCGACGGTGAAAGTCTCGCCATGACGCAAGTAACCTGCAGCGCCGCCACGGGTTAACGTTATGATAGGCTCATTGACATTGCTTGAGTCAATAGACACCGCATCATAGGCATCGGTTCCCGCGTCTGTAGTACTGACTAGTGGTGTAAATGCGGGATCAAATCTGAAACCGGTAGGCAAAGTATTTGTCAGGGCAGCAGCGGTGAAAGGCGCGCCATTATTGGTAATCTCCAATGTGACATGGCCATTGGTTGTCAAGGCGCCCGCACCGCTCGCATCGGTAGTCGTTTGAACGATATCGATCTCGCTGCTAAGGGGGACCATGATCAGGCTGGCTACATCTTCATTATCAATTGGCGAAGAGAGTTCAGATGCCTGCCCCGCCGATTGTGCGATACAGCCCCAAGTCACATCGGCAGTGTTTGGTGCTGTTACACAGGTAGACCCCAGGATTTCGGTGATTGTATAAGTTGCTGAACCGCCTGCCGCGATATCCGTGATCACAACATAGTCCGCAGTCACCGTTTGATTGATCCCTGGCCCCGAAATCGTCGCCGCTCCATTCGAACCGGCAAGAATATCACGAAGCCGCAACTCGCTGGTTGCCAGATCACCGTCATTCTGAACCGTAACGGTCCATTCAACAGTTTCGCCGGGTGCCGCGTAGACTTTCTCACCATTGACGCCTCCACGCGTCACGTTGCGACCAACCTTGGAGACCCGCATTCTGGGTTTTGCAATCGGGACTGAAAATGCAGACCCAGGACTGGTTACCGCATCTCCACAGTGAAGACTTCCCGAGCCTGACGCGGTAACGCTGGAATTGCTGTTTGTTTGAGCGGTTGTGGTTATACCAAACCGGATGAGCACTTCATCACCGCTCTGACCATTCGCAGCCAGAAGGGCAAGCGGAGGAATGTTGCTTGCATCGAAGAGCAAGGTGGAGCTGGGTGAAATGCCGCTCGCACTGGTCCAGCTCGCACCGTCACTATTGGAGTATTCAACACTGCCCGATATCAGGCTGATCCCGGTAGTGGCCGTGTTCAATAGCTCGGTGACCGTCACGTCCGTAACTTCCGAAATTCCATTATTCCGGGCGCGAATGACAATCTGACCAGCGCCACACAGGGATGCATAGGCGCCTGTCGTATCATGGATCACTTCCATCTGGCCGGAAGGGAAGCTGATATCTGGCCGGGTGTTTACAACGCTTTGTGCGGTGAAGCCACCACATCCCCATTGGGCATTGACCTGGTTCGACCCATTGGGGATCGAACACGTGCTGCCATCAACTGATGCGACAACATTCAGAACAACCGAAGCCCCTGGTGCAAGATCTCCAACATCCCAGCTTACTGTGTCACCGGCGACCGATGCCGAGAATGAATTCACCAGGTCCATCGCCGCGACATCCGCCGCGTCCATGTTTAAACCAGCAGGAATAATATCGGAGATGACCGTATTGAACGCTGTGCCTGAGTCAACATTACGAACAGTGATCGCCCATGAGACTGTATCAGTCGTTGCAGGCAGGGTGCTTGGAGAGACAAAGACGTCCAGCTCTGCCGTATTGACCAGAAACGGGGTATCTGAAGCGGTTGACTGAAAACGCCTCGCACCTGCCGGAGCAGTCTCATTATCATCGTAATCCAGAGTTGCGCCAAGAGCGCCTCCTTGATCACTGGCCGTGGCCCGGCGGCGCACCTGTATTGTTGCAGCGCCTTGCGAAGAGAGTGTTTCATCGTTCAGTTCAAAGTCCGGGACAAGCGCATCATATGTTACACTTGCACCAGTACCGAGACCACCTGCGAACACGGGGTCGGACGGTGTTACCAACTCATAATCACTGCCCAAGTCCAATGTCGCGAGCAAGTTGCGAATCGGAAACTGATTGTTCTGGTTTCCGATGGTCACCTGCGCGTCCACGACTTCACAGACATCAACAACACTATCATTCAGTGTCACCCCAAGGGTCGCCGCAGCACGTTGCCAAGTCACACGATCACCTTGACTGTAAAACACGTCCGCCGCAGCAGGACAGGAATCACCGCCATTTGTCCCTGAACTGACGCTGAGAGTTGCAAATTGCTCAGTTGAGATTGTTTGAGCACCGCCCAAAACACTATCAGGTGCAGTCAACTGATAGCGAAACTCCAGGCTATCGCCGGCGAGTGCAGCACTGGAGTCGACACTTGCCAGGAAGTCTAACTCAACGGTCAGGCTACCGCTTCCATTGGTTATCGCAATGGTCGGAACAGCGACCCAGGCACCGCCATTTAAACGGTACTCCAATGTGTCTGGTGTCAGCGTCGCAGCCGCGATCCCGCCAAAGTCATCCACATAAGTCGATCCTGTCCAAACACCTGCATCGGAGACATCAAAGAAATAGGACGCGGAAAACTGCGCCTCCTCACCTTCACCCTCTTCGCGAAGACCGTCGCCATCATCAGGCGTTCCTGTTTCAAAAGGTGAACCAGACTGATTGAAGACTTGTGTTGCAGCAACGTTGGGATATGTCGAGAGCAGGAACCCGGTGCTAGCTGAATCAGCCAAGGGGCACGCACCTGCCGCAAATGTCGTACTGATCTCTGCAGGTGTCGCATAGCTGGCACCCGCGTCACAAGCATCTGTCGACGTCGTAATCCCTACAGTCAGCGTCTGCGCACTGCTCAAGCTCGCCCTTGGAACCGTCCAGGTTACAACATCTCCAGCACCACAACTGCCGATACAGACCGTAGACCCGGCAGAAGGCGTGAGAAGTGCTCCGGCTTGTATGGCCGGAGGCAGCGTATAAGTAACGCTGACCGGGTCCGTATCCAGGCTGTCAAGTTCATTCGCACTCAAAGTCAAGGTCAGAGATCCAGACTGACCGATAGACAACCGCGGCACTGAACCACCACTTAGGCTGACATTTGGAACCTGATCCAAACTGATTTGCGCAATCTCCGCAGGTGTCGTGAACACTGTTCCGCAATCATCTTCAAACTCAGCAGTGAAACTCATGGGAATCGAGCCGACGACCGAACATACATCACCAGCATCACTAACCGTCAGGGTCACACTTTCAGTTGCACCCGCCAGAAACGAACCATCGTCTTTGGAAAGCCGCCCTGTTCCACTGTCATAGGACCACCCTGCTGAGGTAGACACAACCGCTAGCGCTGCCCCCACCAGGCTTGTATCCAATCCAAAATTCTGTGCATCCCCATCGCCGGAGTTTGTGATGGTCAACGTAATGCTGCCCGTGCCTGCATAAGGGACATCAGACGTTACGACAGAATAGCTGATCTCGGGTGTCTCAAGTTCAAGCTGAACCGTGGCATCTACCGTGGCAGACAAAAGGCTGGTTCGTTCAGTTAACGCAGCTGTGTTGGTTAAACCTGTACATTGTGAAACCGTCGCTTCAATGGCAGCAGACAGGGTTTCTCCCGAGGCCAGATACGGCAGAAGTACAGATGCGCCCGAAACAATTGGGGTCGGCGTTACAGGCTGCAAAGGTGTTATTTGATCAAGCGACAATCCGCTACCGATACCAAGCTCGCTAAGATCCAGATCAAAGATGCCACCAAGTCCGCTATTTCTGACCGTCACTTCCCATGTAACCACATCACCGAACTTCGCGTTTGTGACGTTTGGATTTTTCTCAAGGATAATGGCCCCGTTTTGAACAAGGAAGCTCTCCGTTTGAGCGGCAAAAAGATCGGCGAGGTCTCCTTCTGCGGTGGAAGCCTCAGCCGATAGTCCGATAGTATACGTTCCACTCGGAGTACCAGCAGGCGCAGTTAGTCCAAAGTCCAAGGTAAGGTCACAGAGAGCCGGTAAATCAAATCCCGTAGTGTCAAATATGAGATCGTCATTTGATCGAGTGGCATTGATTGAGGGCGCGGCTCCGCAGCTTCCAGAACCGGCCAAACTTGTGTTCAGGGCTGTGGTAATATCAGTGAACCCTGCCGGCAGAGTGGCTGTGAAACTTATGTCAAACGCAGTTTCTGTAGGGTCTGGATTTGAGAGTGTGAGTTGAATGCGGTCACCGACCGCTGAGACGTCAGCACTTCCCGACCAGGCTCCGCCGACGTCCATGTGCGTTCGACCGAGCTCGGCTGGCTGGAACTCAACACTAGCGGTTAACTGCGCCGCAGCAACTTGCAACAGCCCCGAACAGCAAGCACTCGCTAACAAGCCGAAACGAACCATTCGCCTCTCCCAGACTGACAACCCAAACCATTTTTCAACCCACAGGGTTATTGAGTAATTAATTCAACTAAAAATAGATTTTGGCTGACGGCGGGAATTGTCAGCGGAAAGTGAACTTTAAGCGCCCTGCTTCAGGCTTGATCCATGACCAAGAACCCATTTCGCTATTTCAAAACGTCGCAAGAAGTCATCCAACTCGCAGTGATGATGTATGTTCGGTTTCCACTCTCTCTGAGAAACGTGGAAGACCTGCTCCACGAGCGAGGCGTTGATGTTTGCCATGAGAGCGTGAGACTCTGGGTCGATCGCTTTGGTCCAATATTCGCCGGAAAGATCAGAACGAAGCGCGCCTCATACATGGGCCAGCATACTCAGTGGCAGTGGCACCTGGATGAGGCCCCGACGGGGCTTTCTCCGCCTTCATCTGGTCCACTGGATCAGATGATCGCTATCGCGACCAGCTTCGAGATCGTGAAGATCAATGGCGTCCAGCACTATCTCTGGCGCGCCGTCGATCATGAAGGCGAAGTGCTGGAGAGTTACGTCACCAAGACCCGTTATAAGCAGGCCGCACTTACCTTTTTGAAGAAAGCGATGAAACGATACGGGGCTCCGAGAACAGTCATCACTGACCGACTTCGCTCTTATGGAGCCGCCATGAAAGAGATTGGAATAGTTGACCACCAGGAGGTCGGTCGTCACTTGAAAAACCGAGCAGAAAACAGCCATCTGCCCTTTCGACGAAGAGAACGGGCGATGTCGAGATTCAGGCGAATGTCGAACCTGCAGAAGTTCGCTTCAACTCACGCCTAGTTCCATAATCACTTCAATCTAGACCGCCATATCAACCATCGCTCTACATTCAAATCGATGAGAAACGCTGCCCTCTCAGAATGGCGCCAGCTTCTGGCTGGATAAGAGCCCCTACCCCACACGATGCTGGAGACGGGTTCGCGTTAGACTGACAACACCCGGGTTTCTGGTGAGACAGAGTTTATCCCATAGAACACAAACGGACCTCTGCAAGTCAGAACTTTATCGCAGTTCGTAGCTTGCACTAGCTCGATTTCGGTCATCAAGGCAACTGAAGGCTATCTCAAGCGTTGAGGTCCTGCTTCGCCATACGATGACATGCTAAAACACAATATCGAAAAATGGAGTCGCGTGAAAAGAAGCGCTCATTTGAGAATTGGATTCTTGAACGAGCTGGTCTGCTTTATATTCCACCTTCGTCATGTGCTCTTTGCGGCTTTTGGTGTTCGCTGTCACTGTGTCGTGATTGAAATGTAATTCAAAACGGTTTTGCGCTTTGGGGTGCGTGCTTTTCTGTTTCTCGTTACCGAATCGAGACTGAGCTATTAACTGGACCACACCCAACTCTGGATTGGAGTGCCCTCCGTTACCACAAAATACATAATGATCGGCTGTCACGGCCTTTAGGAACTTTTGATCGATATTCGCAGTCGCGCCATGGTGTTGAATTTTCAAAACATTTACGTGGATTTTTCCGTTGTCCAAACGACCCGTTTTTTCCAAACCTTTCACAATGTCTTGCCCTGCGCCGTCACCGGTCATCAGTACTGTTTTTCCATTCTCCTCGGCCAAAAACATTATGGAGGCTAGATTCGGGGTCGTTATGGACTCTCGATCTCCGAAGGTTCCGCCCGATGTCAGTATAGCCCGAGAGTTCTCTAGAAACCGATCAACGTTACTGGCACGAATGCGCTGCGCATCACTGTCCATATCTTTTTCTATTTCAGACACTCTCTCTGTGTTTTCTGCGACCCACTGTTTCCATTCTTTTCGTAGCTTTCGGAGGTCCGATTGGAATGGACCTATGACCTCAAGCGCCATTGAGCCGATTGGTACTCGACTTTTTGCAAGTCCAGCACGAACCAGCTTATTCTTAAATCTTTCATTGATTGGGATTTTGAGTTGCGCTGGGCCCGCTCGAAATCCCAGTTCGATCGCTTGGGCTTCTCCGAGGGCTAGGTCTCTGAGATAATGCTGCCTGGGCAAAAGATCCGCGTCGCTCATTTGTGCCTGAACACTCGATGCAAGCCCCACTAAGGCGAGAGCATCGTCAGCCGATTGAGCGAGTTGTTCGCTAAACCCATTAATCCAAATCTCAGAGATGCTAGGGGGCCGCGGTGAACGCGGTTTTCTTTTCGGCACACGCCCTATCGGCGGATTTTCGCGTTCATGTTCATGGATTCGCCAATCGACCATATCGTCCAATAGCTTTAGGATGCCCGAGATGTGGTCAGCATCAATATGCGATACACAAACTAAGTCTAACTTACCGAGCGCAGACAGATCATCCGAAGTATTTTTGGAGAATGTGCTCGACCTTCCACCATCAATCAAAACATGATTACCGCTATCGCTGGAAAGGAGCAAACAGTCACCATCGTTTGCTTGGTACACGCGAAGTCGCATCAAAACTCTCCATCACGCCAATTCTGTTGGTTGGCGGATACGCTCCGCCTCATCGATGCAGTCCGCCGCGTTGATCATTCCGAAGCCGGAATCATCTTGCCAAGAGTAGTCTCCGTTCTCCAAAGGCTGGGCGGTTCTTCTTATAATACCAATCATTTGTGCCGCGGTGAGTTGTGGATTTACCCCCAACATCAATCCGCAGACTCCGCACACATATGGACTGGCCATGCTTGTGCCTGTTTTTGCAATCCACTCATTCGTTCGACCGGTAAAACCGTTTGCAGCCACGATTTCGGTCCCGGGGGCAAGAATCTCAGGCTTCGGACGATTAATGCGGGTTGGCCCCTGGCTCGAAGATATGTTGGCCATTCGGGCACGATGATCATAATTTCCGACCGCTATGATGCGCTCTCCGCAGCCTAAGGAATTTATCGAGTGAGAATCGACATTACTCTGAGCGATGAAATGAGACGGATAATCTGCGTACAAATCGCCCGCTTTGCGGAAATGTGGGCGCGGATCATCTCTGTCTATCCAAGCATGAAAACATCCATCTCTTATGTCTTCTCCTCGCAAAACGACTCTCCACTCGCCCGAAGGTACGCCGACATACGGACTTTTTTTGAATGGAGTAAGATAGATTGAAATCGTGTTGCAGCCGTTTGCAGGACGATACAACTCATTATAAATACTAATCATAGATCCGTTGGAGATCTGAAGGTTTTCGATAAACTCACCAGGTTGAACGGGGCCGAATTTTTGACCGTTGGGCGCCTCGAGAACCACTGAAAGGCGGTCTTGAGGTTCGTACCAAATTTCCATTTCATTTTCCGACATGTCGGCGATACCGTCGCCAACAACAACCCAACCGAGAGCCTGTGTTAGTCCGCGCGCTCTAACCTGACCGCTCGAATGGATTCGCCCCATTAGATAACCGAGATCGCCAGAATAAGTTGGTGCCTCTTGTCCAGAGTTACCCGCGGCGACGCAAACAACGCGTCCGGGTTCAACAAGCGCATTATCGATCCATCGACTCGCCGCGCTTGAACCATCATGAGCATGAGCGTTTGTCCCCAGGCTTATGTTGATGGATACTGGCAGCGGCGCCCCTGGCGAGCCAAGCTCATCGGCCAATTGAAAGAGATAATCTACGGCATGCGCGATCCGCACAGAGTCGTAAAACGATTTACGCCGGTCCTTGCCAATATCGTCTTCAAGATCCAGCATAACTGCGGCAATTTTGGCGTTTCGACATACACCGCGATTACCGGCCGCAATACTTGCAACATGGGTAGCGTGTGATCCTTTCACACGGTGTCCTTGAACTTCGATATCGTGTGGAGAAACACCAATCTTCTTCGCGGAAGTAATTGCTGCGTTGAGGTGTTCTCGCCGAAACTCTGAACCATAGTTGAACTCAGAGCGCATTCCAGACTTTGCAGGATTGTCCCTAAAGTCTCCTCCCATATCCCAGATACGCTCTATTCGCGTTTCCAATCCGTCCTCAGATAGAAAGTCTTCATGAGCGAAATCTAAACCGCCCACATCGATAATGCCGATCAAAACTCCTTCACCGTATGCGTGAAGCTTCGATAACTGTTGAACCCTTCTTAGACCGCTTGGTGGTTTGCGAATGGCTACACTCTCTGCCCCTTCGAGAACAGGTGGAACGCGCACGCGGTCTCCTACTTCGATGCTCACAACGCCAGCGAGGTCAGCGAGGTCGGGTAGACGATCAAGCGGTAATTCGAGTGTCAGGATTTCGCCGCGCTGAGGAAGGTCCTTTATGCCTGAGATCCGCCTGATTTCTTCAAGCGAACCAGAGTCTAGCGCAGTCGCTAGGCGCAAGAAGACGCTCACTCTCACGTCATGTACTAAGCTTTCCATATGCCCTTTGGATGGCTTTTTATCGCGCGCTAGTTTCTCGAATGTTGGCGCTGCCAATGCGAGCGGACTCTTGAAGTCGAATGTCAGAGGAAACGCGAGCGCCGCATCGGTTTCTGCTCGCACTGAGCAAACTTCTTCGTCGCAGTTTCCAAGCAAACGTAATCGCGGGTCGATCTTTCGGTTTTTTAATCGTTCTTTGTAAGACTGAACATTGTCGTCCGATGAAGTCATAATAAACCTCCCTGGGCGCACAATACAGTTAAAAAGCTCCATAGAGAAGCTGAAACTGAAATTTTCAATCAAACAATGTTTAGTAAATCTCCGGATTGTTGGGCCGCTGGTTACATTTCTAATAATTTGCATAAAGAGCACGTATCGCTCAGCGCGCCAGAGTACTCTGTCGCACGCTCACTCGTACACTTTCTTGAAGCTATCGGCCCACGACAGCGTTAGATCGTTTTAAATCCCGACCTAAGCCAAAGTCGGCCAGGCCGCTGGTTTTGCGTTCGGCATCAGTTTAGCGTGTTGCAACGCAGCTGAGCACATAGAGTATCCATGTCGAACCAGTAATTCATAGTCTCTCTGTCGGACGCGTTTTAGCCGCACGGCATAGTCTTGCGCATCTTCCAGGTCAGAGCCGCCGAGCCCAATGCCCTGATAGCCCTCAAAACGAGATACATCTTGCCGCAAATGCCAATCTGCCAGGTGGCGTTCGCCTCGAAGGCGCAGAGAGTGAAGCCATCGCATTCGATTGTTTTCTGCTTGTCGATGCATCATTGACATCGAGCGTCTCAAAACCTGTGACCATCGTTTTGAACGTGACATTTCGCCGAATGGGTCTCCGGCGTTGCTTACCAATACCACTCCGCATCTTTTCCAGATCGGCTCAACGCCGAGATTGTCATAGATCCCAGCGTCGCCAAGCCGCATGCGCATCGTGTAGGGTGGCTCGTGACGATCCGATTCTTCATAGGGCCTTATTGTTTCATTTCGCAAATCTATGTCGATGGGACAGAAGAAGGGTGGAAACGCTGACGACGCCGTAACGAGCGATGCGAGCGAGAAGCGAGGGTTGTCGATTTGACCTACACGATAATTAGCGGCGTAAGGCTTAGCAAACCGCCAGAGCGTATTGAGTTCGAAATCGGTTGCGAGAATTACGAAACGAGGTGCCTCTCCAATTGCAGGGTCCGGAAAATCCTGCAGCGTTGCATCGCCGAATAGATGCTTTCGGTAAGCGTTTTTCAAACCGGAAGCGCCCGTCCTATATGGAAGCGTAAGCCCAGCAACAATATTAACGATATCGATGCTTTTCGAGGTAAAAAAGCTCGACAATGGGCGGGCGATAACCGCATCAAAATTGGTCGCTATGTCATTTTCCCAAACAAGTTTGTGCCAACGCAATCCCAGAAATGCCGCAGCAATTGATCCGCCGGAAACCGATGATATTCGATCAATTCTTTTTAGGAGCCCGGTTTCATTCAATCGTATAAACGCGCCAAGTTGAAACGCACCAGATTTGTATCCACCACCAGAGCAGCTCAGCCCCACACTGTTTGGTTCAAATTTGGATGTGCGACTACCATCAGCGACTGTGGGCTGTATAATAGTTGCGGGGATCTGAGGTTCAGAAAGTGGCATTGGTCCTACTCCAGAGCACAAAGGCGATTTTACTTTTGTGTATATCCGGTATCACAATAGCGGAGCCCACACCGCGTGGAGCCTGTGGGCGTTGAAGTTGGCGATAGTATAATGTGTCCACTTGAGTGACCATTGGCCATCGTCGAGCGATTGTCGGTATTTCGTTCATCCGTCGCAGACCAACCCACGCCGTGGTGCTTCGTCATCGTCGCTCGGACAGGGTGCCCGTATGTATTACCCGCGCCGAATGAATAACAAAGCCGGCAATAGGACGAAGATCCTACCGGCATGGGAATGGTTGATGTCGGAGAGACCGGCCCTCCATGGTGAGTTACAATTACCGATTCGAACCCGCTCGTCGTTGAGCACGATGGGGGCAGATATTTGTAATCGCAATCTCCGGTAAAAAGAACACCATCTCCAACAGCCCATCTTGGATGATGAGTCATCGCAAGCCCTGAATGGTTTCGGTTCGATACTGGACCGAGGCATTTGTGGATCGTAACCGGTCCGTTCATCACACTTTTCAAAGATGTGGGCCAAACAAGTACACTCGACAGCTTGGCCAAAAAGCCTCGATGTACAGCGCCCAAGCTTTTGTTTTGTCTCGGCACAATCCACGTTGCTTTCATTGCGTCAGAGTAAACTGGGCCACGAGCTGCGCGGTGTGTGTTTGATCGAATTCGAAGCGCCGAAGACCAATGATCCCAATCCCAATGTGACATCACGATTGCGGGGGTCTGTGAAAAGCAAAACTGTGAAAGGCCTGTACGGTATGTTGAGCTGTGCCCAATCACGCCGCCTCCAAAGTCATAGTATAAGAGCGGCTGGCCTTGATCGTTTACAATGGCGTTGCAATTGCCCTGCCCAACATCATAAACAGCCGCTCCAATATCTCCCAAAACATCAATCGCAATTCCTATGTCATCGACATCAGCATCCGGATAATCGTCCAAGCTTAGAAGATCGTCCAACCGTTTTGACGTCGACGCATCACACATTCGCGCCTGCGCACGGCGTTCAATTCCGCCGGCGAAGAGGTTCAAATATTGTAGAACCTCAACATCGCCCTGGCCAAATACGATTTTAAACCAGATGGAACCGTTTGGCTCTTTCCTATTCGACACGAAATCCCAAGCCGAAGCACCGCGCAATTCGAGAATAGAAACTAATTCATCAAACATATCTTCTTCAATGCTGCGCCGGCTGATGTTTTCATGGTCAATGAAATCAGCGTGGATGGCGTCTAAGAAGACCAACTCACTTTCCTCAGATACCAAAGGGTCAGGTTCAACTGTATCGAGGCGCGCGTACACACTTTCAGGCCTGGGGAGATCTGGAAACTCTTCGCCAAAGTCGCGATAAAGAGTCATTCCGCTCTCCCTACTGTTGGAACCTATGCACGTCTAATTTCACGAAAACATCAGTCGCCCACCTGAAGACAAACCAATATACCCCAAAATCATACGAATAAAAATCGAAACCTTGCCAACCTAGAAGACTATTTTTCCTTTTCCCAACCATGTTTGATATTGAATCCGCATAGACTCTACAAATCTACGCTCTGGGTTTTTGCCAATTACGACGTATTCTTCGACTTAATCGACCAAATGCATAAGTTTGCTCAGGTTGGCGAATCGAGGGCGCTTTCCATCTTTTAAGTACCAATATTAACCAGATGCCCGTTTTCGATCGCCGTCGTCTAAGTCCGTCGCATCGAACACATCAGAAGGAGTTGTCAGCGGAAAAGCCTCTGCCCGGTCGGTTTGAATCGATTTAGTTGATTTGGATGAATAAGAACCCATTTGGCTATTTCAAAACATCGCGCGAGATCATCCAGCTTGCCGTGATGATGTATGTCCGGTTTCCACTCTCACTTAGAAATGTTGAAGACCTGCTCCACGAACGCGGCATTGATATCTGTCATGAAAGCGTGCGGATGTGGGTCGATAGATTTGGGCCTATGTTCGCCGGTAAGATCCGGACGAAACGCGCCTCACACATGTGCCAACATACTAAATGGCAGTGGCATCTCGATGAGGTCTTTGTGAAGACCAATGGAGTTCAGCATTACCTCTGGCGCGCTGTCGATCACGAAGGTGAAGTGTTGGAATCATATGTTGCGAAAACCCGGGATAAGCAGGCGGCGATTACGTTTTTGAAGAAAGCCATGAAGCGCTACGGAAATCCACAAGTGGTCGTCACAGACCAGCTTCGTTCATACGGCGCCGCTATGGAAGAGATTGGAAACGTGGACCGCCAGGAGGTCGGTCGCCACTTAAACAACAGAGCCGAAAACTCGCACTTACCGTTTCGACGACGAGAACGCGCAATGTCGACATTTCGAAGGATGTCGAACTTACAGAAATTCGTTTCGACCCACGCTTCGCTCCACAATCACTTCAATCTAGACCGCCACACCAACCGTAGACAGACGTTTAAATCCCAAAGAAACGCCGCTCTTCTCGAATGGCGCGCGCTTCTCGCCGCCTAGCCGGTCTGAACCTAGCGATGCTGGAGACCGGTTCGCGTTAGACTGACAACACCAACGCGGCGAACAACTCACTCAAATCCTGTCGCAACACTATCATCCTGCGCTGCAGCTCCGACAGGTTGCTCAAAACATCTCATCTCATTGACAGATAGCGCCTGCGGCAATTCGCTTGCGAGTAGTTTGATCATCGCTTCAGCTCTAGCGAGGCTACGAAAGCGCCGCGGATAAATCGCCCACACCATCTGGGGGTTCTCTTCATGGGGCGCTAACAGCCTGACTAAGCGCCCTTCTCTTAGATGGTTGGCGACGTAAAGAGCTGGCAATTGACAAATTCCCATTCCGGCCAGGCAGGCATCGACAATCGCGGCGCTGCTCGAGCAGGCCCAGCGCCCATGTGGTTCGTAGGTCATCTGATTGTCGCCGTCTTTGAAGCGCCAAATTTGAGCATTCCCGATCAAGCAGTCATGGTTCTCGAGATCGACAACCGAGCGCGGGCTCCCATTTACAACGAGATATGAAGGCGCCGCGCACAAGTAAAACGATCGTTCGCCGATCGGAGTGCCATTCAGTCTATCGTCGCCTATTTTCCCTGTACGTATCCCGAGATCGTATCCTTCACCAACTAGGTCTACCAGTCGATTTGTAAGGTCCAGTCGAACGGATACATTTGGATGCTCTTTGGCAAACCGATGCGTTATCGGTGCGACGAAACGCTCGCCTAAGTGAACTGAGCAAGTGATACGAAGTTGCCCGAACAATTCGCCTTTACCCATGATCAGGTTGAACGCATCATCGCGCTCTTCGATAAGCTGTCGGGCCCTGTCTACCAATTCGAGCCCGGCATCCGTTGGACGAACCATTCTCGTCGTTCGGAAAAAGAGTGACGTATTCACCCTCTCTTCAAGCGCGATAATGGCACGGCTTACATGCGAAGTGGAAACACCTAAAAGCCGTGCCGCGCCGACAAAACTTCCCGCACTCGCCACGGCGACAAGCTCTTCCAACCCTTGCCATTTCTTTTCCATTATTATCCCCATTCTGGAACAAACCATTGCCAAAAAATCTATTATCCCAGAACTGGAAACATAATAAAGATTTTTCAACCAATCTAAGGAGTACCCAATGAAGACTCGAGCCGCGGTCGCATTTGAAGCCAAAAAGCCACTAGAAATTGTAGAGCTCGACTTGGAGGGCCCCAAAGAAGGAGAAGTGCTCGTCGAAATTATGGCAACTGGTATCTGCCATACCGATGCGTACACACTGGACGGTTTCGACAGCGAGGGTATTTTCCCATCGATTCTCGGACACGAAGGTGCTGGAATCGTTCGTGAAGTCGGCGCGGGCGTTACGAGTGTTCAAGAAGGCGATCACGTGATCCCCTTGTATACGCCAGAGTGCCGTGAGTGTAAGACCTGCACGAGTCAAAAGTCCAATCTTTGCACATCAATCCGCGCCACCCAAGGCAAAGGGGTAATGCCGGACGGCACTTCTCGTTTTTCTTATAAAGGTCAGACCATTTACCACTATATGGGCTGCTCCACTTTCTCGAATTTCACTGTTTTGCCAGAGATCGCATGGGCGAAAATCCGCAAAGACGCACCCTTTGATAAGGCCTGCTATGTCGGCTGCGGCGTGACAACGGGCGTTGGTGCGGTGACAAACACAGCCAAAGTGCAAGCCGGGGACAATGTTGTTGTGTTTGGTCTCGGCGGCATTGGCCTCAATGTGATCCAGGGCGCCAAAATGGTCGGCGCAGATAAAATCATTGGTGTAGACATCAATGATGACAAAGCAGAATGGGGTCGACGCTTTGGGATGACCCACTTCGTCAACCCCAAAAACGTCGATGATGTCGTTGTCGAAATCGGCAAGTTGACCGACGGCGGCGCCGACTATTCATTTGATGCGACCGGGAACACCGACGTGATGCGCCAAGCTCTTGAATGCTGTCACCGCGGTTGGGGCGAAAGCGTCATTATTGGCGTTGCCGAAGCCGGCAAAGAAATCGCGACTCGTCCCTTCCAACTAGTCACAGGCCGCGTCTGGAAAGGTACCGCCTTTGGCGGCGCACGCGGGCGCACCGACACTCCAAAAATCGTCGATTGGTATATGGAAGGCAAGATCGAGATTGATCCAATGATCACTCACACCATGCCGCTGGAAGCAATCAATAAAGCCTTTGATTTGATGCATGCGGGCGAGAGCATTCGCAGTGTTGTCGTCTTTTAACGAACATTCTGATGGAACAGATCTCGACCAATAAAAGCTTCGGCGGCATTCAAGGCGTTTATAAACATGCCTCCAAAGCGACCAAAACAGAGATGACCTTCTCTGTCTTTGTCCCTGATCACGCGCCAGAGATCAAGTTACCCGCGCTCTGGTACCTTTCTGGCCCGACCTGCACACATGCGAATGTCGCGGAGAAAGGCGAGTTCCGGAAAGCCTGTGCGGAGCACGGTATCATCTTCATCGTACCGGACACTAGCCCGCGCGGAGACGATGTGCCAGATGACCCAGAGGGTGCCTATGATTTCGGTCTCGGTGCGGGATTTTATGTAGACGCGTCGCAGCTCCCTTTTGCGACCCACTACAAAATGCGCACCTACATCGAGAGCGAATTACCGGCGTTGATCGAAGATAAGTTTCCAGTTGATATGCAAAGACAAGGCATAACTGTACACTCGATGGGCGGACATGGCGCGCTCACCATTGCCTTGCGCAATCTAAACCGGTTCAAATCTGTATCTGCTTTCGCACCAATCGTGTCTCCGCTCAATTGCGCCTGGGGTGAGAAAGCGCTCGCCGGATACATTGGTCAGGACCGGTCCAAATGGCGAGAGTATGACGCCTGTGCACTAATAACGGATGGCGCGCGTTTACCTGACCTGTTGATCGATCAGGGGCGTGCAGACAACTTCCTCGAAAATCAACTGATGCCCAATCGAATAGAAGAGGTTTGCACCGAAGCTCAGCAACCCCTGACTTTGCGCCTGCACGATGGCTATGATCACTCTTACTATTTCATTTCAACATTCATGGCGGATCATATCCAGTGGCATAGTGAACGCTTGCGATAAAAATGAAACTGTAGGGGTCACCCGCGGTTTCCTCACCCAAAGTCGCGGGTTGGCGATTTTTCACGCTCGATTGCGAAAGGAGAGAACATGCAACAGCGCAAAGGCGGCGGCGCAACTAAGATTCTCTACACGCTCAACACGGTTCGCAAGATTGGCTTGCTAAATTCAGCCCAAGCTCTCTCTGCAAAGAACACATGTAAGGCATGCGCGCTGGGTATGGGCGGCCAAGCTGGAGGTATGACCAATGAGCTCGGCGAGTTTCCAGCGGTCTGTAACAAGAGTGTCCAAGCGCAATCGACAGACATTCAGCCACCCATCCCGATCGAGGTGTTTGCACACTCTGTTGATGAATTTAGGGACTTGTCCGCGCAGCAAATGGAGAAGCTCGGGCGGCTTGGAGAGCCAATTCACAAATCCCCGGGCGGAAATACCTTCTCGCCAATCTCTTGGGATAATGCGCTCGATCTTGCGACTGAGCGCCTGCGCGACACACAAGCTCAACGATCATTCTTTTACGCATCTGGGCGCTCGTCAAACGAAGCCGCTTTCCTGTTCCAACTGTTCGCTCGGATGTACGGCACTAACAATGTGACTAACTGTTCTTACTATTGTCACCAGGCAACCGGGGTGGCCCTTTCCGGCACAGTTGGCACCGGCACAGCGACAGTCGAGCTCAATGATCTCGGGCTTTGTGATACAATTTTCGTTATTGGCGCAAACCCTGCGTCTAATCATCCGAGGTTCATCCACCAACTTAAGGGCTGCCGCGACCGCGGAGGCGATGTGATCATTATCAATCCGGCACGTGAACCTGGATTGTTCAAATTCGCGCTTCCGAAGAGTCCCAAGTCGCTTCTTACCGGCGGTAGTGAGATAGCGTCCGACTTCCTACAGCCACGCATCGGAGGCGACATCGCTGTTTTCAAAGGGATTGCGAAAGCGCTCCTGGAACTTTCTTCCGAAGACAGGGCTTTCATTTCCTCCCACACCCAAAATTGGGACGGCTTTCGAGCTGACATCGTGCAAACTTCATGGTCGCAAATAGAACGCATAAGTGGGGTTAACCAAGATGACCTCGTGCGAATTGCCAAGATTTACGCGAATTCGAAGTCTGCCGTTTTTGCCTGGGGCATGGGTATGACCCATCACGCGCATGGGGTTGCCAGCTTCGATGATCACTGCCCTCGCTTTAATGCGAGGCATGATTGGTCGGCCGGGCGCTGGTCTTTTACCGCTGCGCGGGCACTCCAATGTTCAAGGCGTGGGCACTATCGGCGTTAAGCCTGTGCTGGCCGAACACGTGATCGATAAGATGGAACAGACACTTGGGATCACCTTGCCCGAACAGCGCGGCCTTGACACGATGGCGTCTATGCAAGCCGCGCATAGAGGCGAAATCGACGCCGCGGTGATAATGGGTGGAAATCTATTCGCCGCAAACCCCAACTCGAACTGGGCCGAATCGGCTTTAGACAAAATCGGCTTCAAGCTGTTTCTGACGACAACGCTGAACAACGGCCACGTCAGCGGGATCAATAGCGGGGACACTCTGATTTTGCCTGTAACCGCAAGAGATGAAGAGTGGGAACCCACAACTCAGGAATCCATGTTCAACTACGTGCGATTAAGCGATGGTGGCATAAAACGCCTTGCGAACGTGCGCCCTGAAAGCGTCATTCTGGCTGATCTTGCCAAACGTGTATTGCTCAATAGCCCCATCGATTTTGATACGTTTGCCAAACATTCAAATGTACGCGACGCGATAGCGAAAATCGTACCTGGAATGGAAGACCTGGCGGATATCGATGTGGCTAAACGTGAGTTCCATATCGCCAATCGTTTGATCCACAAGCCTCAGTTTCGAACAACATCTGGAAAAGCCCATTTCAAAGTCTGCCCGATGCCGCATCTCCAGAGCTCAAAAAGGAGCTTTACACTTTCCACCCTTCGCAGCGAAGGACAGTTCAACTCTATCATCTACGAAGAAAAGGACAGCTATCGCGGCACGATTTCGAGATGGACGGTATTGATGAACGCCACTGATATGCAAACGCTAAGCCTTCGAGACGGGGATCGTGTTGATGTCGAGTCCGATCAAGGCAAAATGGAAGGTGTTTTCGTCCAGGCCTTTGATGTTCCTCAAGGTGACATTCTTGCGTATTATCCAGAAGCCAACGCATTGACCGGGACAGATGTCGACCCTCGCAGTAAGACCCCGGCTTTCAAATTTACGCGTGTGGACATTACGCCGTGTGAGTAAAATGGGAGGAAGAGCATTGTCAGAGGAAAGTAGCGGCAGAATGATTTCGTCTACGAAAAGTGCTCTTCCTCGCTCGAGTCGACGGTAAATCTCCCGTCGAATATCTCAACGAACACGAGCATGATACAATACGCGAAGTTGCGCGAGCAGCGATCTTATCCGGATCGAACAGCTTAAATGAGGTCAAAGGCATCTTGTTGAGGCCGCAACAAATTCGCCTAAATGCTCACGAGAATAAGACACTACAAGCGGCGGTTAAATGGACTTTGCGTTCAGGGAAATAGCGCCCATCCGCAACAGCGATAGGTTCCATCTTATCAATCCATTTCTCGGAATAGATTGAGTTCGCTAGCTTAAACCTCGGAAAAACCACCAAAGGAAGTACCAATATGGCGGGGATAAACGGCATAGAAACGGTCATTTATGGAGTCTAGGATCTTGATCTCTGCACACGTTATTTTGATGATTTCGGGCTCCCACTCATAACGATCTCCGATCGAGAGTCTTTGTTTGAACTCGAAGAAGGATCGTCAGTTATTATTCGCCCACTTGAGGACGCGCGCCAGGTACGAATAATCACCATTCAATCTACTGGCTCAAAGCGGATGCGCCTTTCCCTATCTGTGACTGCAAAACACGCTTTAACCATACAAGTTTTGGTGTTGAAGATGTTGATGAGGTAATGGTCGGAGCGAATTATATGGAGCGCAAAGGCTGGCAAAAATCGAACTGGGGTCTTGGCCGTCACCGCATTGCAAGCTCTGTTTTCATGTAATTGCCATGCCCGGCAGGTGGAGAGGCGGAATACGGGTGTGATAGCGATGCATTAGATGACAGTTGGGTCCCCAGACACTGGAACCCACTTTTCGCTTCGATGAGTTTTATGCAGGATCTACCGCCATGGATTTTTGATAAGGCTACTTGGGAAGTTGGTTTCGTTGAAGGCTCCACACCGACGCCGAAAGCCAAAGGCCTCGACACGAAAACCGACGCCCCGGATCCAATTGCCGCCCCAAAGTCAGTTCAGTCTGCGAAATAGGAATTGTCAGCGCAAACCGCCTTGCCCGATCGATTTGAATAGATCTAACCAATCTGGATGAACCAGAGTCCATTTTACTATTTCAAAACTTCGCCTGCGATCATCTGCGCCGATGTGTTACCTCCGACAATATGACGAATGGATATCTGATTCTTGGCGGTGCGCGTTCGGGCAAGAGTCGCCGCGCGCTTGAGCTTGCGCTTGAGATCGGGACTAAACCTCATTTCATTGCTACAGCTGAAGCACTGGATGCGGAGATGTCTGACCGGATCGCGAAGCATAGGGACGAGCGGGGCGCGCAGTGGTCAACGATTGAGGCATCGCTCGACATCGTCAAAGCAATTGGAACGGCAGCAGAAACGGGTGACGTTTGCTTGGTCGATTGCCTGACGCTGTGGCTGTCAAACCTCATGCACCATGAACGAGATATCGCAGATGAAACGGATCAGTTGTGCAAGCTCATCACAGCCCTACCGATCCCAATCATTCTTGTGTCCAATGAAGTGGGTATGGGGCTCGTTCCGGAGACGCCGCTTGGGCGTGCATTTCGCGATGAGCAGGGACGGTTAAATCAAGCTGTCGCGAGGGTTTGTGCCCACGTTGAATTCATTGCGGCTGGATTGCCGCTTACTTTGAAAGGTTAAGCACCGACTTCAACCGCGCTTCAGCTTCTAGGGAAGGCGGCAGGCCAAGCCTTAAGTGCTTATGCGACCACGCAAACCGCCTGACATAGATGCCGGCCTTGGCTAAGCGTTCAAACAGGCGAGGCGCATCGTGGACTTCGACCAGTCGGTACAAATCTGTTCCGCCGACCACTTTAAGGCCCTGAGACGTAAGCATATCGTCGAGCTGCTGCGCAGCCGTTTTGAGCTTAGCGCGCATTTTTGTCTGCCATTCTAAATCTGCGTAGGCTCTCTCTCCGATCGCTAGCGCCATTCCCGATACAGGCCAAATGCCGAGGCGATCTGAAAAGGCCTCACGGACCGCTTGTGGGGCGAGGAGGCCGCCAAGACGAACACCGGCTAGGCCAAAGAATTTCCCGAATGAGCGTAGTATAATCAACCCCTCTTCACCGCCATAGGAGGTAAAGCTGTCACTTGGCGTAAGATCGGCATACGCCTCATCGATGATGAGCCAGCCGCCGCGTGCCGCGAGCGTCTGGCGAGCCTCGTGAAGTGCGTCGAGGCTAAATGTGCGGCCGTCCGGGTTGTTGGGATGTGTGATGACAACAGCGTCTACAGAGGCGGCAAGGGTCAAAGGGTCATGCGTGCGAATGACCTCCGCCCCGGCGCGGGTCCAGACTTCAGCATGATCGCCATATGTGGGATCGAGTATCGCCACGCGTTGCGCCTTGATAATGTCGGGGAGCAGGCGGATCAGCAACTCGCTTCCCGGCGCGAGGATCAGCGCATCAGCATTCGCCCCGATGGCGGTTGCCATGGCGTTTCTGCAAGCCGCATAGGATGTCTGCGTCGGTAAATGTATCAGCGCGGCTTCAGATACGCTCAAATCTTCATAGGGCCACGGATTGATGCCTGTGGAGAGATCAATCCACGGCTGAGGTGCATTTGGATAGGCCGCACGCATCGCATCTATCGCCCCGCCATGAATGAGGTCTATGTTCATAGCACGCCTCTCAAAACGAACATTGCCAGCACTAGGCATAGCAAGAGAAGCGCGCCTAAGCCCATCGTTCGGCGATAAAGCCTTAAGCCTCTCACCATTTCGCTTGCGGTCGGATCGCGTGCCCCTTCGTTCAGCCATGGCTCTTGCTTAATACCCGCCCCATAGGCGCGCGGGCCGGAGAGGCGCACGCCCAGTGCGCCCGCCATGGCCGCTTCGGGCCAGCCGGCATTGGGCGAGCGATGGCGGCGTGCGTCACGAAACATAATCTGAAATGCAGATGCCTTGCCGCTTGCGATGGCAAAAAGAACACCGGTCAGCCGCGAGGGGATGACATTGGCAAGATCATCAAGCCGCGCGGCGAATCCGCCAAAGGCGGCGTACCGCTCATTTCTATGTCCAATCATGGAGTCGAGCGTATTGATCGCCTTGTAAGCGGCAAGACCCGGCAGCCCGAAAATAGCGCCCCAAAAAAGCGGCGCAGTGACGCCGTCAGATGTGTTCTCCGCAAGGCTTTCGAGACCTGCGCGAGCAATCCCCGCTTCATCAAGCTGGCTGGGATCGCGTCCGACAATCATGGCCACGGATTTTCGCGCGCCCTCTACATCGCCTACACCAAGGGGTTTAGCGACGGCTGCAACATGGGCATGAAGGCTGCGTGAGGCGATGAGACTGGACGCGATGAGGGCTTCGAGCGCGACGCCCCATAGGGTTTGAGGGATTAGGGCAGCGACCGTCCAACCAAGGCTGGTCGCGGCACTGATGCACGACAGGGCAGCAAACACGCCAGCAAGATAGCGAAAGTGATGGGACCATATCTCTCGATTAAAGACCCGCTCAAAACGTGATACCAACGCCCCAAACCAAACGACCGGATGGCGGACGCACCTGTAAACCCAATCCGGCCAACCGAGCGTCACCTCGATGGCCCACGCCAGCAGCATCAACGCTGCGGCGCTCATCCCGCACTCGGTATCCAACCGGGCGGCTTTGCCAAAGCGAAAAGCGCATCGACATTGACGGCGGCTTCTACCCCATCCGCTAAAGCGTCAAGCGCCCGCTCGACTTCGTTACTGTAATTCAGCGCGCTATCGGCCGCGCTCCCTAATGAGCGAAGCCAAGCGCGCCTGAAGGCGTCGCTCGTGAATGCGCCGTGCAGGTAAGTGCCTTGTATGCGCCCATTCGCACTTGTCGCGCCATCGGGCGTATCGTCGATAACCGCGAACGGCCGCGAGGTATCTGGGCCTGCTGTGCGCCCCATATGGATTTCATATCCAGTTAGCGGCGTACCTGTTGCCGCGCAGTGACCGCTGACGGGCGCAACCCGTTTGTCGCCGCCCATAACCGTGTCGACCTCTAAAAGCCCAAGCCCCTCTGCCACACCGGCAACACCCTCAACACCTTTCGGGTCTGAAATCGTCCGCCCCAGCATCTGGTACCCGCCGCAAATTCCAAGTACTCGGCCTCCGGCTCTTGCATGAGCAATAATGTCATGGTCCCATCCCTGCGCGCGTAAGAAAGCTAGGTCTCCGAGCGTGGACTTGGTGCCGAACAGAATGATCAGGTCAGCATCTCTCGGGATAGCGCGCCCCGGAGGTATCCATTCGAAGTCCACGGATGGCTCAAGCTTGAGCGGGTCGGCGTCATCGAAATTCGCAATCCGGCTGAGCATTGGCGCCGCAATCTTCAGGGCACCGTCTTGCGAGGTTTGCGGCTTGCTCAACGTCACGGCGTCTTCTGCGGGCAAACGCGATGTCTCTGAAAGCCAGGGAATAACACCAAAGCATGGCCAGCCGGTGCGGGTCTCAATCGCCGTCACCCCGTCATCAAAGAGGCGTGGATCACCCCGGAACTTGTTCACGACAAAGCCACCAATCATGGCCGCGTCATCTGCCTCTATAACCGCCTTAGTGCCGACGAGGCTTGCAATCACGCCGCCTTTCTCAATGTCGCCGATCAAGCACACAGGCACCCCGGCGCGACGCGCAAAACCCATATTGGCAATGTCGCGGGCGCGTAGATTGATCTCGGCCGGGCTGCCGGCCCCTTCGACAAGGACGAGATCATGGTGTGAGGCGAGGCGCTCAAAGCTCTCCATAACCGCGCCCATCAGGCGATCGCGCTGCGCCATATAATCAGCGGCTTCCATGGCCTCAGTTGCGCGGCCATGCACCACGACTTGTGAGGTTCGATCGGTCTGGGGTTTCAAGAGGACTGGGTTCATGTCGACATGCGGATCAAGGCCGCAGGCGAGTGCTTGAAGGGCTTGTGCGCGTCCGATCTCGCCGCCGTTCGGGCAGGCCGCAGCATTATTAGACATATTTTGGGGTTTGAAAGGCGCTACGCTAAGGCCCCGGCGTCGCGCGATACAGCAGAGCGCGGCGGTCAGGACAGACTTGCCAACATCAGAGCCTGTGCCCTGCAGCATCAGCGCCTTGGCAGTCACACGGGCCCCTCCATGTCTATGCGCAGATCGTTCACCTCAGCGCGGATGCCGTAAATGCTTTCAAGGCGCTCGGAAGTTAGGGTCTCTGTCGGCGGGCCGTTAGCGACGATGCGCCCGTCTTTCATCCAGATCAGGCGGGAGGCATAGCTTGCGGCCATTTGAATGTCGTGCAGGACAACCAGCGCGCCGCCACCCCGTTTCACAAAGTCGGCGATGAGGTCGAGGATACGGAATTGGTGGCGGGGATCGAGCGCGGCGGTCGGCTCATCCGCGACAAGCAGTGGGGCTTCAGCGGCGAATGCGCGGGCGCAATGCATACGGGCGAGCTCACCGCCAGAGAGGGTATCGGCGCGGCGATGCGCAAAGCTTGTCAGATCGCAAGCAGCAATCGCGCGTGCGACGGCTTCGGCGTCTGCGCCTTTCAAGCGTCCGAGTGCCGCGCCATGGCTGAAGCGGCCGAGCGCAACGACATCGCGGACTGTATTGGGCCAAGCGAGCGGCCTGATTTGAGGCAGGTAGGCAATGTTCCGCGCACGGGCGACGGGGCTGAGTTGGCGCGTATCCTCCCCACCGAGCGTCGCCGTTCCGCTGGTCGGCACTTCAAGACCAAGGCTGGCACGGATCAGGCTGGTTTTGCCCGCCCCGTTCGGGCCGAGCAGGACGGTAAACTCTCCGCGCTGGAGGGAGAAACTCGCCGTCTCAACAAGCGTGGCGTCCTTGACATTAAGCGTCAGGTTGTCGGCGACGAGATCAGCCATGCACAGCCCGCCTTTGCATAGCGATCCAGACAAAGATCGGCGCGCCGATCAGCGCTGCAACGACGCCGAGTTTTAATTCATTGTCGGTCGGGATGAGCCGTACGCCAATATCAGCGATGACAAGGATCAGCCCCGCCAGTAAAGCTGATGGGATTAAGGACCGCGCCGGATCATGCCCGACAAAAGGCCGGATCAAGTGCGGCGCGACGATGCCGACAAAGCCGATCGCGCCGGCAAGGGCGACAGATGCACCGGTGGCCAAGCCTGCACCGACCACCGTGAAGATGCGCTGGTTTCGCAGGTTCAGACCGACCCCGCTGGCGGCTTCTTCGCCGAGCGTGAGTGCTGACAGGCCCCGCCGTGTGACAAGCAAAATCGCGCTACCGATGAGCAAAAACGGTAGAGTGAAGCCAATCTCGTCAAAGCTGCGATTGGCGACAGACCCTAGCATCCAGTTGATCATGTCCGAAAGCGAGAATGGGTTCGGGGCAAGGTTCATTAAAAGGCTCATCAGCGCGCCCGCGAAACTGGATATCCCAACACCGATCAGGATAAGCGTCACCACGGAGCGCGTTTTTATCGCCGCTAGGGCCAATAGCGCCGTGGCCGCCAGCGCGCCGACGATCGCCGCAACCGGAAGTGCCCAAGCGCTGAAAGAGACAAGTCCATAATAGAGCGAGAAGGTCGCTGTAAGTGAGGCTGTCGCCGAAACACCCAGGACACCCGGCTCCGCCAAGGGGTTGCGCAACAGGCCTTGCAGGGCAGCGCCGCTGAGCCCGAGCGCGGCACCGACCAGAAAGGCCGCGAGCGCGCGTGGCAAGCGGATCGACCAGACAACGAGCCGGTCGCCGGGTTCACCGCCGCCTACAAATGCGGCCAAGACGCGATCGGCTGGCAGCGGTGTTGAGCCGAGCAGGCAGGCAGCGAAAATCGCAACAAGGCAGGCCAACGCAAGTCCGGGTGTGAGCCAATGTGACATCTTCATTGCGCCAATGCCCCATCCGCCAGCGCCTCGATGGCGTCTAAAATAAACCAGCCGCCACAAGCGGTCCAAGCGCCTTCAAGCGGTACAACATCGCGGTCGTTCAGCTGCGCCCGCGCAACCGGGTGTTTTGAGGCGCTCCAGGCGTTTGGGTGATTGGTCAGCGTTTCAAAAAACGATGCTGCAACCAGATCAGGCTGTTCATAGGCAAGGCGTTCCAATGGCAGCGAGCGCCATCCGCGTCCTGCTTCAAAATTCAGAAGACCGGCGGCTGTAAGCATCTCATGGACAAGCGAACCTTCGCCCGTCGTGACACCGGCCGGGGTCATATAAAGAACTGTATCACCAGACCGGCGCGCCTTAACCGCGCCAAGACGCGCCCGAAACTCCGATATGACTGTATCGCCACGCTCTTTTTGCCCCAAGCCCTCACTCACGTGACCGATCAAAGACGGGATGGAGCCCATCTCTTCACTATCGATGTTCGAAGCCCAACCAATCTGGAGCACCGGGATACCAGCGCGCTCAAAGAAAACGGCAGCATTCGGACCGCCGCCATAGGAGCGCACGACAAGGTCGGGCTTCAAGATCAGCACGTTTTCCGCCACTGGCCGCACTGTCGGGATGCCGATAGCTGCCTGACGCATATAGGAGAAATCCTTCACACCGTCCGGGGAGATGGCGAGGATTTGCTCGCGGTCTGCGAGTTTGAGGAGATAATTATCCGCGCAAAAATCGAGGCTGACAATCCGCATCGGTTTATCCCCCGACGCTGTTTCCTGCACCGGCCCACCGCCGCAAGCGGCAAGCCAAATTGCAAAGAAGAGAACGGTCAGCCTCGCCATAAACCTAGTACCGCAGACGGACGCCGATATAGCCCGACAGATCCGGTGTGCCATAGCCAAGGATCTGCTGATACTCTTCATCGAACAGGTTCTCGATCCGGCCGAACAGCTCAACCCGCTCATTCAGGTCATAGCTTCCAGTGACATCCACGCGTGTCCAGCTGTCAAGCGTCGTACCGTCCGTGTTCGGCTCCTCACCATTATAACGCACGAGCAACGCGCCGGAGAGCGGGCCGTCCGGATCGACAGAAAAGGTCACATCGCCAGAATGCTCCGGCAAACGGACCAGCGCGTTTCCATCGCCATCCTTCGCATCGATATAGGCATAGTCCGCCGAGACGCGCAGCCAATCGGTAAACTGATAAGCACCATAGAGCTCAACACCTTGGCTCTCAACCTCAGCAATGTTCTCATACCCGCCGACAGCAAATGAGAAATTGATCTGGTTTTCCGTGTCCTGATCAAAATAGGTGATGCCCGCCTCGGCTTTTCCGTCCGGTGAGCGGAAATCAACGCCAATGTCGAAGGCTTCGGAGGTTTCCGCCTGCAGGTCCGCATTAGGTTCGGTGGCCCCGCAGCAGAAGAAGGTGGTCTGGAAAATGGTCGGGGCCTTGAAGCCCTGTCCCCAGCTTGCGCGAAGTGTTAGCGTGTCAGTTGGATTAAACGCCGCCGCGACCCGGCCCGTTGTCTCCGATCCAAAACGCTCATGATCATCGACCCGCAAACCACCGGTGAGCGTCAGTTGCTCAGTCGGCTTGAACTCATACAGCGCGAACAGGCCGTCAATCGATGTATCGTCATCATTGGCATTCGATTCTTCACGCTCCGCCCCGAAAGCAAGCGTGTTCATATCATTAATGTTCAGCGTGCCCTGATAACGGAAGATCGTGCGATCTCCTTCAGCATCAAAGCTCGGCGCGCCATTGGTGAAGTTCTCCCGCTTGATGTCGGAATACCCGATCAGGACCAGGTTTTCGAGACGCCCGTCAAACAGCGATCCGGTGAGGGAGGTGTTCGCTGACAGCTCCTCCGTTTCGCTGACCTCGTCACCATCAGAGACATTGCCCTGCGATCCGAAGAAGAAGCTGTCAAACTCGGACTCTGCGTCGGTCCAGAGGACGTCTGCTGAAAGGCGCGCATCGCCGCCAAGGTTCACACCGCCTTTTGCGGACAGGGTCAGCGCTTCATAATTATCGTCTTCGGTGTTGCCATTGTTCTCATCAGCTTTCGAAATGCCATCCGAAGATGTGCCGACAATTGCAAGCCGGAAGTCACCCGCGTCGGTCGCGTTTTCAATCGATGCACCGCCCCGCAAGGTGTTGAAGCTACCGTATTCAGCAAACGCGCTGCCGCCGAGGCCCTCATCCGGGCGCTTCGTCGTGATGGAGACAACCCCTCCAATCGCGTCCGTGCCCCAAAGCGTCGATTGCGGGCCTTTCAGGACTTCGATCCGCTCAATGTTTTCTGTATCGAGACGTGCAAAGTTGAAACCGCCACCGGGCGAGGTTGGGTCATTCACAGGCACGCCGTCAACGAGGACCAGCGTTTGCTCGCTCGAGGCGCCGCGGATACGAACGCTCGCGGAGCCACCAAACGCGCCATTCGAATTGATCGTTACGCCTGGTGCGGAAGCGACGGCATCCAGCGCAAAATCAAACCCAAGCTCTTCAATATCTTCCGCTGTAATGACGGTGACGCTGGAACCAATCTCGGTTTCAGTCTGGTTGAGGCGTGAGCCTTCGACAATCACAGTGTCCAGTGTGGTTTGGTCGGTCTCTGCCTCTTGTGCGAGTGTAGGCAAAGCGAGCGAGAGCGATACAGCGCCAAGCAGCGCAGTTTTGTAAATCATGGGGTCTACCCCTCTTTTTCGCGCCTTGCCGCCCGTCGGAAAAAGGCACGCTTGAAAACGACGACTGGCCCCATGAACCTGTGATCCATGCGGGCGGCCGAGCCTATTGGATGTCGTTTCAAAGGAGAGGGTCCGGACATATCCGGCCTTCCCGCCCGCTGAGAACTCTTCCCGGCCTCCGGACGAACGACGCGATGGCAGGTTTCCTGGCTCGCCGATCAACACTTCAGGCCGCCTTCCCGGAGAATGCTCCCCAGTGACACTTTGGCCTGTCGCTCCTGGCTGACAGTTGCGGGTACAGCGCCGGATTTACACCGGTTTCCCTCTTAGCCCCCGTTAAAGAGGCACCATCTGAGCGTGCTCATGCTGCGACCGCAAAGGTTTGTCAATTCGCTATTCTGCTAGGTCGACACTCTTTATATCAGAAATCAATCCCGCGCTGAGCCTTGATGCCCGCCTTAAACGGATGCTTCACCTCGCGCATTTCGCTCACGAGGTCTGCGTAGTCGCAAAGCGCAGGCTTTGCATCCCGGCCGGTCAAGACAACGCTTGTGCGGTCTGATCGGGCTTTTAGCGCGTCAATAACGGTCTCAACAGACAGGTAATCATAGCGCAGCGCGATATTGATCTCGTCGAGCAAAAGCAGGTCATAGTCTCCGCTTGCCATCATGCTTGCGGCTTTTTCAAATGCTGCCGTAGCTGCTGCGATATCGCGGTCCTTGTCCTGGGTATCCCACGTAAAACCCTCACCCATCGTGTGCCAGTCAACAGTGCCGAGCTTATCGAAAAATTGCCGCTCACCCGTGATCCACTTGCCCTTGATGAACTGAACCACGCCCACTTTATGCCCCCAGCCAAGCGCACGGATGATCACGCCAAAGGCAGAGCTTGATTTGCCTTTACCATTGCCAGTATGGACGAGCACCAGCCCGCGGCCGGGATCGGCCGCCTCGCTCGTTTTGCGTTTTTGTTCGGCCTGCAGTTTCTGCATTTCCGCCTTGTGGGTGTCGTCGCTGCTCATCTGGAACTCCTTACAGGCTCGATATGGTGACAAATGCGCCAAAGTCGATTTTGGCATTGAAGTCCTGCGCGGTATCACCCTTTGAAAGAGCGACTTTAATGACACCAGAGTGGGTCACGATTAGCGGACGCTCGTAACGGGTCTGCCAGTTAGTGAGGGCTTTCACGCTTCGGTCGCGCAGCATCGCCACGCTCTCACCCCCGTGTGGCCGCGCATGAAGGAAGTCTTCAGCCCAGGCATCAATCTCACTGCGCGGAATGTCATCCCAGGCGACGCCCTCCCACGTGCCGAAATCCATTTCCATAAGGCGAGTATCAGGGTTCACTGCAAGCCCTGTTTGCAAGCCAATGAACTCCGCCAGTGTTTTGCAGCGCGTCAGTGGACTGGTGATAATCGCGTTGAAATCCGGCAGCGCCTCTAGGGCCACTTGCACCTCGCTTTCATAATGGTCCGCGAGTGGTAAATCCGTTTGTCCATAACAAATACCCTCAGCAACCTGCGGTGTCGTATGACGCAAAAGGATCAAAGCCATGCGACCAGCCCAAGATAAAAGCCAATCTCGCTGGCCTGCTGAACAGCGCCGAGCGTGTCGCCTGTATAGCCGCCAAGCTTGGGTTCAAAAAAGAGGCGCATCAGGGCATGGCCGATACCCAATCCAATCAGTGCGCAAATGGCGGCGAAAGGGGGCACCCAAACACAAAAGAGCGCGAAAACAAGAGCGCCCGTCGCAATCGCAACAATCAAGCTGGATGTGCTGATGCCGCTTGCAACAGGTTTTCCGGTCCCTTCGTCCCTGACATAGCGGCTCGACGCGATGACCATCACGCTCGATAGGCGCGACAGCCCATGGCCAGCGATTAAAGCCAGCGGAATGACGGTGAGCGGAAGAGCAATAAGGGCAGCAAACTTCAAGGAGAGCGCGGTGACCAGCGCAAGCGTGCCATAGGTGCCAAGCCGTGAGTCCTTCATGATCGATAGGGCTTTTTCCCGCGTTAGAGCGCCCCCGATACCGTCAAACGTGTCGGCAAGGCCGTCTTCGTGAAACGCGCCGGTGATCAGCAGGCCGACTGCGATGGCAAAAAGCACGGCGATCAAAACCGGAAAGAGCATACTGGCGAGAAAAAACACCCCTGCCGATAGGCCACCAATAATGACGCCAACGAGCGGATAGTAACGCACCGATCCAGCCATCCGATCCGGCGCATAAATGTCTTCGGACCGCACAGGCAAGCGCGTCAAAAACTGAACGGCCAGCAGAAATGAGGCCATCTCATTCCTCATGCCGGGCCGCTCACATTCGCGCTCTCAAAACTCGCCATATCACGCAGCATGGCCGCCGCTGCTTTAACCAGTGGAAAGGCAAGCAACGCACCTGTGCCTTCGCCCAAACGCAGGTTTAGATCGAGCAATGGCTTTGCGCCTAGCGCGTCAAGAAGTGCAACATGCCCGGCCTCAGCCGACTTGTGTGCATAGACAAAGGCCCGCTTACATCCAGGTGCAATTTCCCGAGCGCAAAGCGCAGCAGCGGCTGCGATGAACCCATCTACAATAACGACACGCCCCGCTTCAGCCGCGCCCATTATTGCACCCGCCATCATCACAATCTCAAAGCCCCCAAATTCGGCCAAGGCCGAGCGGGCGTCCAATGCATCAGGTGTTCTGTCAGCGGCGGTCTGCAAAAGCGTGCGTTTACGCGCCAATCCCTCATCATCCAGCCCCGTACCGCGCCCGATCAGCTCCGAAACTGGACGTTCTAAAACTTTAGCGGCGACGAGCGATGCAGATGACGTATTTCCAATCCCCATCTCACCGAAACAGGCCACATCTTCTTCAATCGCGCGCCCGATAGAAAGCCCGACCTCCAAAGCAGTGTTTAACTGATCCTCAGTCATCGCAGGCGCTTCTACCGCATTTCGTGTTCCAGCCGCGATACGACGATTAATCAAACCCTTATGCTCAATCGCGCCCCCCGCAACACCCGCGTCAACAACTTGCACCCGCGCTCCAACGGAGGCGGCAAACACATTCGCAGCCGCACCTCCTTCCAAAAAGTTCAACACCATTTGCCGCGTCACAGCCTGCGGATAGGCCGATACGCCAGCCTCCGCCATGCCATGATCGCCCGCGAAGATCGTGAGCAAAGCTGTCTCGGCGCGCGGTTCCAGCGTTCCTTGCACGCTCGCGATAATCTTGGCGAGCGCTTCAATGTCCCCCAAAGCCCCAACAGGCTTCGTCTTGCTATCGATTTTTGCCGCTAGTCTAGTTTGGAAGCTGAAATCTTCTGAGCGCATACCGTATCCTCATGAAACGAACTGCGCATAGAGGGTTATGTTCAAAGATGCTAGACGATGCCGTCTTCCGCGCGCCACTTAGCTAGAATATCAGAGGCTTGCGAGAGCTCGTCGATGGCAATGACCTCATAAGTCGTAACAGCTATCCTCTGACCCCGCTGCATCAACTCACCGGTACTGTCAGATCAAGTCGTGATTTGGATACGATCGGAGTGTGATATCGAAATTGGATGTCCACGAAACCTTTCCGTTATTTCAAAACGTCGCCGGAGATCATCCAACTTGCAGTAATGATGCATGTTCGGTTTCCGCTTTCGCTGGGGAATTTTGAAGACCTACTCCACGAGCGTAGGGTCGACGTCTGCCACGGAAGCGTGCGTCACTGGTGGAACAGATTTAGACTGATGTTCGCCTCAGAAATCAGAACGAAGCTATCCCAATCGATGAGACAAAGCCCGCAGCGGCGGTGGCACCTGGGCGACGTCTTCGTCAAAGTTACCGATTCAAGGACCTCCGCTCCTCCGCACTTCTCCGTTAGCGCGAACTTCTCGCCGCATAACGGGGCTCACTCGAGCGATGCTAGAGAACGGTTCGCGTTAGACTGACGCCACCAAATCCTAGCTAGAGTCTTCTTTCGTATGAAACTAAAATTTTCAAAAACGTTTGAACTAAATTTCTCCCTCATTCGACAGATCAGGGAATTTGATGTTTTCCTTTGGTGGTCCAACGCAAAATTGGCCCTCCATAATTTTCATCAAATTCCCGATCGGCTGACCCGTTTTGGATCAGACTGCATTGGCCCTTCAACTCAATGCCGAACGGGGTCCATGAGGCCATTCGGCGTCAGCAATAGGATGGTTTGGCGGAGCGGTTCCCTCAATCCGGTATGGTTCTTCAAGATGAAAATGAACAAGACTTCTTCGAATATTCGTGACAAGGCACTGCTCGCAGTCCTTGCAGCGCTCGGCATCGCGAGCACGGCCCAAGCCCAAGATGGATCAGACTGGGTTGATGCTTCTCAAATCGACGGTGTCGACCAGGTTCGCCAGTTGAGCGATGGCTCGGTCGAGTTGATCATGCAAGATGGAAGCGTTGCGCGCGTCGATGCCTCCGAGGTCCAAATGGTCGATGGCCAGGTCATGGTGAGCGTGGACGCCGTTACAGCTTTGGTTGATGGCGGCGCGTTTGCGTTCCTTGGCAACAATGCCCTCCTCTACGGTCTTGGCGGTGTTGCGGCGCTCGGTGTCGCAGCAGCAGCATCTGGCGGCTATGGCGACGATGATGATGATGGTGTGGTTGTCCCAACTGAGGCAGACGATCTACTGATCGGCACACCTCAAGCCGACATCATAGATGGCCTGGGTGGCAATGATACAATTCGCGGCTTGGAAAGCGATGACACGCTCATTGGCGGTGCGGGCGACGATATTCTCGATGGCGGCGCCGGGGCAGACACATTGTCTGGCGGTGCTGGCAATGACCAGATCATTGCTGATCAATTCGATGCCTTGCTTGATGGCGGCGCGGACGACGCGGGCACGCGCGAAGCCTCTTCTGAGGCTGATATTGCTCAAGGCGATACCATTGATCTGTCGGGTCTAGGCGAAGGTGCTCGCATTGATCTTGACGTCAACAATCAAGGCGTTCTGCAAGCCGAAAACGAGAACAGCAATGATACCTCGCCTGGCCTGAGCGAAATCGGCAGTATCTCTGTTGGCGACGATACCGTAGACGCGATCGATTTCGAGAACGCGATCGGAACGGCATTTGACGATGTCATCCTCGGCAACGCGCAAGACAATGTTTTGATCGGCGGCGCGGGAGATGATGCTTTGCACCCATTTGGTGGAACCGACTTTGTCGATGGCGGCGAAGGCGCGGACGTTCTTCTGCTGAATGGTTTTGGTGCTGGTCAGTTTGTGGACGTCGCAGCTGGTATTGCCGGCAATGCGAACGAAGCTGGTGATGCCATCGCAGAGGGCGCTACGGTCAACACATTCGTCAATGTCGAGAACATAAATGGCTCTTCTGTCGCTGGCGATGTGATTATTGGTGATGATGGCGCTAATGTTTTGAACGGTCTTGGTGGCAATGACACACTCATTGGCGGTGCGGGCGATGATACACTCATCGGCGGCAACAATGTCGACCGCGCCCGCGCTGATGCGCAAGGCGATAATACCGATGTTTTGCGCGGTGGTGACGGCAATGACACGCTCACTGGAAATCTCGGCAATGACGAGATGTTCGGCGAAGCTGGCGACGATTTGATGGTCTGGAACAATGGTGATGGATCAGACTTGATGAATGGCGGTGAAGGCAATGACCGCACCCAAGTCAATTTCAATCAAAATACCGATCTGTCAGAAATCGATCTGCAAAATGCGGATACTGCAACAATCGCGGGTGACGGTGCTGGTGGCCTTACCTTCAACCGGGTTGAACTGAACGGTCAGTCCGTAAATGGCCTGTTCCAGCTTGATATTTCGGAAACCGAGACTCTCGAGGTAAATTTTGGCGGCGGTGATGATACGGCCCGTATTCTCGATTTGGCTGACTTTACCGGAGCTCTGGAGCTAGATGGCGGCGACGGCGTTGATACACTCGACCTGTCTGCAATCAGCCAAAGCGCAACTGTCACTCTCGTTGATGGAGAGCTCTTGATTGACGGTGTCAGCGTTGGAACGGTTACCAATTTCGAAAACATTGTCGGTACGAGCGACGCTGACGACCTGACCGGGAACGATGAGAGCAATGTCATTGAAAGCGGCAGCGGCGACGATACACTTCGCGGCGGCGCAGGAGACGACATCCTTTCCGGTAATCGCGGTGATGATGCCATGTTTGGTGATGCGGGCGATGACTTGCTGATCTGGAACAATGGCGATGGAACAGACTTGTTTGATGGCGGCGAAGGCGCTGACATCGCTCAAGTCAACTTCCAGAACAATTCTGATCTTTCAAATACCGATGTCTCTAATGATGACGTTGCAACCATTGTTGAAGATGGCAATGGCGGCATTCGGTTTGATCGCACCGAACTAAACGGGCAAAGCGTCAATGGTCTCTTCGGAATTGACATCGTGGACTCTGAAGTTCTCGACACAAATTTTGGCGGCGGCGACGATACTGCAGCGCTTCAGGGCGATGTGATCAATACGATCGCACTCGATCTCGATGGCGGTGCTGATGACGCAGACACGCGTGCAGCTGTATCAGCCGACGACGTTTCGCAAGGTGATACTCTGGATTTATCAGGTCTGACGGCCGGAGCCCGGGTTGATCTCGACGTTAATAACCAAGGTGTTCTTCAGGATCCAACCAATGGGGGCTTGACTGAGGAAGGCACTGTTACTGTTGGCGACGATGTCGCAAACGTCACAGACTTCGAGAACGTCATCGGGACAGACTTTAATGATGTCATCTTTGGCAACGCTCAGAACAACGTTCTGATCGGTGGCGATGGCGATGATGCGCTGCATCCGTTCGGCGGCGAAGACTTTGTTGATGGCGGAGCAGGAACAGACGTTCTGTTGCTGAACGGCTTTGCCAATGGCCAGTTTGTGGACGTTGCCGCCGGTATTGCCGGTGATGCCAATGAAGCAGGTGACGGCATTGCCGATGGCGCTACTGTAAACCAGTTCATCAACATCGAGAATATCAACGGTTCCTCTGTCGCTGGCGACTTCATTATTGGTGACGATAACGTCAACACGATCAACGGTCTCGGCGGCGATGATACTATCAATGCAGGTGGTGGAGACGACACGTTGCGCGGCGGTGATGGTAACGATGTCCTGGCTGGCAACCGCGGCGACGACGCGATGTTCGGCGAGGCCGGTGATGATCTTCTGATCTGGAACAACGGTGACGGCACTGACCTGTTCGATGGCGGCGAAGGCACTGACATTGCTCAGGTCAATTTCCAGAACAATTCTGACCTTTCCGATACGAATGTCTCAAATGATGATGTGGCCACAATCGTCAGTGACGGCGAGGGCGGTGTACGCTTCGACCGAACAGAATTGAACGGTCAAAGTGTAAACGGATTGTTCGGTATCGATATTGTGAATTCAGAAGTTCTCGATACAAATTTCGGCGGCGGCGATGATGTTGCGGTCTTGCAAGGCGACGTTGTGGGCGCGATTGCAATCGAACTTGATGGTGGATCTGACTCTGCTGATGAACGTGAAGCGAGCTCTGCTGACGATATCGCACAAGGCGACACCCTGGATCTGTCTGGCCTAAGTGCAGGTGCAGTCGTCGATCTTGATGTGAACAATCAGGGCGTATTGCAAGCTGAGAATGAAAACAGCAACTCGACCGCACCGGGTCTCAGCGATTTCGGTAGCGTCACTGTCGGCGATGATACTGTTGCGGCAAATGACTTTGAAAACGCAATTGGCACAGCATTTAATGACGTCATTCTGGGTAACGCTCAGGACAACGTTCTGATCGGCGGTGCCGGTGATGACGCTCTGCATCCATTCGGCGGTACCGACTTTGTCGATGGCGGCGAAGGCACGGACGTGCTCTTGTTGAACGGCTTCGGCGCTGGTCAATTCGTTGACGTTGCAGCGGGAGTTGCTGGCAATTCGAACGAAGCTGGTGATGCCATCGCAGAAGGTGCAACCGTCAACACGTTCATCAATGTTGAGAACATTAACGGCTCATCCGTTGCTGGTGATGTGATCCTCGGCGACGATGGGGCCAACGTCCTGAACGGTCTCGGCGGCAATGATACACTCATTGGCGGCGCCGGCGATGATACACTAATTGGCGGCAACAATGTTGATCGGGCTCGCGCCGATGCTGAAGGCGACAATACGGACATTCTTCGCGGGGGTGACGGCAACGATACTTTGACCGGAAACCTCGGCGACGACCAAATGTTCGGAGACGCTGGCGACGACCTTATCGTCTGGAACAATGGCGACGGCTCCGACCTGATTGACGGCGGCGGCGACAATGACCGCGTTCAAGTCAATTTCAACCAGAACACCGATCTGTCGCAAACCGATCTGCAAAACGACGATGTTGTTGAAATTGATAGCGCAACAACCGGTGAATTTTTCTTCAACCGCGTTGAGCTTAATGATCAGTCGGTAAATGGTCTATTTCAACTCGACGTTACGAACACTGAGACGCTTGAAGTCAATTTTGGCGGCGGAAATGACACAGCGCGTTTGATCAATGACGTCGATATCGCCATAGCGATAGAACTTGACGGCGGTGAGGGGATCGACACGCTCGATCTCACCAACCCCGGCACCGGGTTTGATATCAACCTGGAAACAGGTGAGTTTATCGCAACTGATGCATCTTCAAGTAACGATACCGCCATCAATTTCGAAAACGTGATGGGTTCGAACTTCGATGATGTGATTACCGGCTCGGATGCTGCAAATATTCTGGAAGGTAATGAAGGCGATGATACGCTTACCGGCCAAGGCGGTGCAGACACGTTTGTAGCAACTATTGGCGGAGACGCTGATGAGGTCACAGACTTTACGGTTTCAGAAGACCTGATTGATGTCACTGACTTCGGTTTGACAGCTGCGGAAGCCCTGGCGCTTGCGAGTGATGTCGACGGTGACGCTGTGATCGACTTTGGTGACGGCGACACGATGACACTGACCGGTGTTGAGGTCGGTACGCTCAGCGAGGCTAACTTCTTTGGGACGGACACAGCGGCCGCCTCCAAGGCCTCAAGTGTCAGCCCGCAAGATGAATCATTACCGGAAGCTGTGGATCTCAGTGTTATGACCGAGACTGTGATTGAAGGCCCGGTGCCTGGTCCCGCCGAAGTGAGTGCATTTGCAAATGCAAGCGCCCCTCTTCCAACGACTGCAGCGGCAGAATTTGTGGTCGATCCATTTGACCCAGAGACTGAAGCATTCGCCCAGGTTCCAACCGCTTTTGAGCTGGGAGATAGCCTATAAGACCTAACTGATCCAAGTGCGCATGATCGGTTAGGAGCACCTTTCATGCGAACCGGGGAAAGGCGTGCGCTGCAAGGAGCGCACGCCTTTTTCCCATTTAGTTTGAACCTTCAGACCCGGTCGTTCGACGAAGAAGAGAACGTGGCAAATCAGGGCTTAGTTGGTCCTCAGAAACACGCCGCAAAGAGCATAGAATTGAACTTCAGGAGCTCCCCTCATGCCTTCCCTCTCGCCTGCCAATCCGCATCCTGAAAAACCGATGAGCACGTCTCGCTGGGTCTTCGGGTTTATCGCCCGAACGCCTAAGCATGCCGCCGGCATTTTAGCGTTCAGTCTTGCCGTCAACCTTCTTTTATTGGTGTCTCCGCTCTACATGCTGCAAATCTACGATCGGATCCTGTCCTCTGGATCGATCGATACCTTGATTTGGCTTAGCCTCATCGCGGTTTTTCTGTTGGCGATTTATGCTGCCGCAGAGGCTGGTCGCAGACGGCTCATCGCTCTTGCTGGAAAAGTCATTGAACAAAAATTTGCCAAGCGCATTTTCGTGCGATTTGAACGTGGAGACGATCCCACTCCGCGTCTGCCCACTGACATTATCGGCCTCACGCGTTTGCAAGCCTTGTTGCAAGGCGGCGCCATGTTGGCTTTCTTCGACCTTGCATTCACGCCGCTTTTCATCGGTCTTTTGTATCTTCTGGATCCCCTGCTCGGCCATATTGGTCTTGCGGGTGCTGTGATTGTGTTTGCCGTTGCATGTGTTTCTGAACGCTCAACGCGCGATAAGGCTCAGCAAGCTGCATCCTCTTCAGCGACGGCGCAAAGCTTTGCAGAAGGCATGGCGCGCCAACGCTCTGCAATGGTCGCTATGGGCCTGACAGAACGCTTGTTTGAAAAATGGTCAGAAACACGGGAACAAGCTTCAGACGACGGATTGTCCGCATCCAAAGGCGAAGGCACGTTTTCTTCAGTGTCCCGATCGCTCAGACAAGTACTACAAGTCTTGATCCTCGGCGTTGGCGCAGCATTAGCGCTTTCACAACAAATTTCGCCCGGCGGGATTGTGGCAGGGTCTGTCATTATGTCCCGCGCGCTTGCCCCCATCGATCAGATCGTTGGCGCCTGGCGCACGCTGGTCGTCGCACGCTCCGCCTGGGGCGAGCTTATCGCAAGATTTGATGACGGTTATGATGACACTGCTTATACGCCCATGCCTAAACCAAAGGCTGAGCTGTCTTTGGACCGATTGGCGGTCGGCACACCGGGAACGGATCTCGCCCTTATTCGACCTTTCTCATACACGGCCGAAGCTAGCACAATGGTTGCGCTCACCGGCCCAAACGGTTCAGGCAAAACGACGCTTTTGCAAACCCTGGCCGGTGCTTGGCCTGTCCTTGAGGGACGCATTCGTCTGGGCGGAAGAGATATTCATCAATGGCCAAGCGAAGATCGCGGCCGTCATGTTGGATACGTGCCGCAAGACGTAGAACTCGTGCCGGGGACGATTGCGGAAAATATCGCACGCTTTGAACAGGACCGGCATGATGAGGTTTTTGCTGCCGCTCGCAGCATTGACGCACACGAAATGATCGTCGGTCTGCCGCAGGGTTATGACACATTGATTGGCCCAGGCGGTATTCACCTTTCAGCCGGTCAACGCCAACTCATTGGCCTTGCGCGTGCATTCTTTGGCAATCCTTCATTACTGCTACTGGACGAACCAACGGCCAATCTTGATGGCGATACACGCGCGAGAATTATCAATGCCATTCAGGCGCTTGCAGCCGCAGGCACGATCATTGTGGCCTCAACTCATGATCACGACCTCATAGAGCATATGACTATCGTACTCATGATCCGAAATGGCTCGATCTTGAGCCTACCGGCACCGACCTATCGCTCCGCAATAGCGGCGTCCGAAACACTCCCTAAGCTTGCAGAGGTGGCAAAATGAACCACGAAAACACACATCACGCGACACGTCAGAAAACGGATCGCTATGTCCATCTTATGGGCGGATTGTGCCTGATCGGATTGGGCGGTTTTATTGGCTGGGCCGGCTTTGTTCCTCTTGAGGAGGGCGTCTCAGCCGCCGGATCCGTTGTTGTCGAGAGTGACCGCCAAGTGGTTCAACATCTGGAAGGCGGCATCATCCAAACCATCTCCGTACAGGATGGCCAATTTGTCGAAGCTGGCGATACACTGCTTGTGCTAGAAGAAACCGCCTCGCTCGCCAGCCGCGACCAGGTCAGCCAAAGAATTGCGGCATTGAAAGCAAGTGTTGCGAGGTTGACATCACTCCAGTCGGGCGAGGGATCGGTAGATTTTTCAACGATAAACAACTTGGATGTTTCGCCGCGAGAGCTGACTGAGATTATCGCGCGCGAGCGTGATCTATTCACGCAGCAAAGATCAAACATCAATGCAGAAATCGCCGTGCTACGCAATCGCCAGGCCTCCTCTCAAGAGGCCGCGCGTTTAAAGCACAATGAAATTGAAATCTCTGAACGCGCCCGTGCGTCAGCAAGTGAAGAATTACGCGTTGCACGCTCCATGTTTGAGGAAAAACTGGTGCGAAAAGACAAGATCACTCAGCTTGAGCGTTCTATGGCCCGCTATGAAGGTGAAATCGCTCGTCTTAGAACTGAACAGATCAATGCCGAAGCCGATGCGAGCGACTTGGCTGTCCAGGTGACGCAGCGACGTGCTCAGTTTAGTGAGCAAATCGCGAATGACCTTCGCACCGCCTATTCGGATCTGTTGTCGGCAGAGGAGCAATTGTTCGCGGCGCAAGACATCCTCAACCGCGCTGTGGTCACTGCCCCCGTATCTGGAGAAGTTCTAAATCTTGCCTTCTCAACAGAAGGCGGGGTCGTCCGCCCCGGCGAGGCAATCTTGGAAATCGTGCCAGAAATCGGCGCTGTGACAGCCTCTGTACGCATACGGCCGATGGACCGTGCTTCGGTATATGAAAACCAAGATGTCCGCGTTCAGATCTCTGCTTATAAGAGCTGGTTAACGCCAAGTGTCGCCGGTGAAATTATTGATGTCAGTGCTGATCTGAAAACAGATATTGCAACCGGCGCGAATTACTATGAAGCGCGGGTTCGTGTGCCAGAGCAAGCACTCACGGACCTATCGGAATTAGAAATCATACCCGGCATGCCGGTCGATGTCTTCATTTATAGCGGTAAGAGCAGAACATTGGCGGACTATCTATTTGAGCCGATTTCGACTTCCATCACCAAGGGGCTTCAGACATCATGATGGGACGAGTCTTCTCTTTCGCATTCCTCACAGCGATAGCGAGTGCCGGATTGGGTTTTATCGCTCATGCGCAGCCACGTGAAAGCTGCCTGGCATTCGAAGATGCACTGAACTTAGCGGCAAGCAATGATCCTGGCGTTGTTATCGCGCGGGCCGGTCTCCAAGATGCCGAAGCAGATCTAGAAGAGGCGCGATCTTTGCAACGCCCTCAGCTTTCAACATTCAGTCGGCTTGGAGTGGGCGATCGAGGCCTGGTCGATAGTCAAATCGAAAACCAAATCGGCGTTCGGGCATCACAAAGACTTCTCGACTTCGGTGATGCTCGACTCGCGCGTCGCGCTGCTGAAGAAGATGTAACAGCGCAGCAAAGCTTGATTATAGATGCTGAAAATCAAGCTGAACTCGCAGCCGGCCGCGCCTATATTGAGTGGCTCGAAGCGAGCGAACAACTATCAGTTACGTCTGAACGAATAGACTATTTCACGCGCCAACTCGACGCGATTGAAGCCCTGCTGGATCAAGGTGGATCGACGCGCATTGAACGCGCTGAAGTCGCAGCCGAGCTTGCCACGGCGGAGGCATTTCGATTTGAGTTTGAATACTTAAAGGATCAAGCGGCTGCGAAACTTGCAATTGCAACAGGTGAGCGCTCGGAGCCGTGCAAAATCACAGGTCGATTGATCGATCCAGTTTATGATGCGTTTGACCCGGACCTTGTCGAAAAAATGGTCCAAGATGCGCTTAAGGCCAATCCGCAAATTGAAGCGCTTCGACGAACACGGTCAGGGCTAACAATCGCTGCCGAGCGTGAAGCGCGCAATCGCTTACCCGCCGTCGATCTTGTTGGTATTGCCAGTTATGGCTCACAAGACTTTCAAGGAAATTTCGACCTTGAGACGCGCCTAGGGATTGATATCAGTGTCCCGATCCTTTCAGGGCGAGCTTTGGATGCTCGGCGCAAGCGCGCTCAAGCCCAAGCGTCACGCGCGAGCGGTGATTTGTTTTCTGCAGAGAGAGAGCTTCGGGAGACTGTCGAAATTTTGCATCGCCGATCGCTATTACTTGAGGCGCAATCTGTCCGCAGGCACACTGTGCTCACGCTAAGAAACGAAGAGTTTGACGCGGCACTTCTTGAGCATCAAACAGGTTATCGAACCCTACCTGATCTCGTCGATGTCAGAATTGAGCTTGAGCAAGCCTCTCTTGCCGCTGTGTCGTCCAAGTATGAGCTTGAACGTGTGCGCTTGCAATTGAACATTATGACCGGGGCTCATGGAGTTATGAGATAGATATCCAAAGGGACTTGTCAGCTGAAATATCCCTGCCCCAAACGATGCTGGAGATAGGTTCGCATTAGACTGACAATATCCGTGTGGATCTTATTGGGTCCACGTGAAAACCGGACGCCCCGCGCATTCTGTTGCGATTATTGGTGGTTCGGGGGAGACTTGAACTCCCGACCTCACGATTATGAGTCGTGCGCTCTAACCAGCTGAGCTACCGAACCATCCGAAGCCGTGTCCAATACACGCCTCGCTGGTGGCGCGCAACTCCCTCAATCCAGCATTTCCGCAACGTATTCAGCGATCGAGAGCGACGAGGTAAGCCCCGGACTTTCAATCCCGAAAAGGTTGATCAGTCCCGCGCCTGTGTCTCTGATCTGAAAGTCGCCCGATGGCTCGCCCGGCTGGACCAGTTTTGGGCGCACTCCGGCATAGTCAGGGGCGAGCGCGCCATCCGGCAGGCCGGGCCAATAGCGGCGCGCAGAGGCGTAGAACAGGTCGGCGCGGCCCGGATCCACCTGATACTCAAACGGGGTAACCGCGCCTTCCGGCAGCCATTCAGCATCCGGGCCAAGTTTTCCGCGCCCCGCGAGGTCCACGGTCAGGTGCAGGCCCAAACTTGCTTGGCCTGGCATGGGATAGATCAGGCGCGAGAAAGGCGTCTTGCCGGAGATTGAGAAATAACTGCCCTTTACGAACCTTGGCGTCGGCAGGTCCGGGCTGTGCGGCCCTGAAATTCGCGCGGCCACATCAATCGCGCGATGCCCAGCTGTATTGATAACGGTCCGCGCCTCAATGATAGATGCGGCTTCTCCGCCTGTGACAAGCTCCACCCCATCTGGCTTGCAAGTGCCGTCCTCGACCGGAGAACCGAAGGCAATCATTCCGCCAGCATCTTCGAGGTCCCCCTGCAGCGACAGGAAGTAGGCGTGGCTGTCGAAGATACCGCTCTGTTTTGAGTGTATGGCTGCTTCAATCCCGGGATGTAGCGCTGGTTCCTCGGCCCGCGCCTGATCGCCGGAAATCAGGCTGAGGTCTTCAACATCATTGGCGTGGGCCCGGTTCAGGATGTCTTGCAGACCTGTTGCTTCATCTGCATAGGCGACAACGAACTTGCCGCAGCGATTGAAGGTCACGCTACGCTCTTCGAGATAGGCATAGAGCATTCGGCGGCCGTTGACGCAGTGGCGCGCCTTCAGCGACCCGGGCGCGTAGTAGATACCGGCATGGATAACCTCAGAGTTGCGCGAGGAGGTGTGCGTCGCGATCTGGCTCTCGGCCTCCAGTACAATCACCTCACGCCCTTTCCGGGCGAAGGCGCGTGCCGTTGCCAGACCAATGACTCCGGCGCCAATTACGACAACATCTGCTTCGAAACGATCCATAAAAATGACTAGACGCGCGGTTTTGTGATTGGGCCAGATCGGAATCTGCGCTATTCTGACGCAGATGTGGAGATTCATCTGTCTCATCTGGATTTTGACACCGCTCGCTTCGGCTGAGACGTCAGAGCGGCTGACCGCGTTTGCCGATGGGCGCTATGCAGACGCAGTTGCGCTGGCACAAATTGAAGATAGCGCCGACAGCCTTGCCTTCGCTGCCCGCAGCCTGCTTGCAGAGGCGATGAGCGCAGAAGACCACATCCCTTCACTCGCCCTGGCAGAGGAAGCGGAAAACTTCGCGCGGCGGGCGTTAGGCCTTGACCCAAGACATGTAGAAGCCCGTCTGCAACTGGCGATCGCGCTCTCGCTTCGTGCTCGCCCGATGTCGACGCGCCAGGCCCTCGATTCCGGGCTTGGTACGGAGGCTAAGAAACTGGTCCTATCCGTGCTGGACGATGATCCAGACAATTTTTACGCGCACGGGTTCATGTCCGTCTGGCATTTAGAAGTGGTGCGCCGCGGCGGCAGCCTCGGATCAGCCATGATGGGCGCTTCGGTCAAGAAAGCGCGGCGACACTATCAACACGCGACGGCATTAAACCCCGATGATGCCTCAACGCATTGGCAATACGCTCGCGCACTTGCCGCGCTGAATGCTGGAAAGTACCGCAAGGAAGTTCAGGCCGCGCTTGAGGCGGCTTATCGTGCGACTTGCGAAACCGAACTTGAAACGATTATGAAAGCACGCGCCGTTCAACTGAACCTGGCGCTTCAGGCACAATCCAATCGTGAGGTCGAACGGATTGCAGAGCGCATGCTTTAAGACGTATCTGCAGCGCGCCTATTCTGCCGCAATGGCTTCGGTCGCCTTCGCCTCTTCCAGAAAACGTTCTGCTTCCAAAGCCGCCATACATCCCATCCCCGCAGCGGTCACAGCCTGACGATATGTTTCGTCCGTCACGTCACCAGCCGCAAAAACGCCTGGAACATTCGTCGCTGTCGAATCTGATGCGGTGATAAGATAGCCATTCTCTTTCATGTCCAGCTTACCAACGAACAGTTCTGTCGATGGGGCGTGGCCAATCGCAATAAACACGCCGTGCACGGGCAGATCTTCAACAGCGCCAGTCTTCACGTTTCGAAGGCGGGCGCCGGTCACACCCAGCGGTGTCTCGTCGCCAACAACCTCTTCCAGAACCGTGTCCCATTTCACTTCGACCTTGGGATTGTTCAGCAAGCGATGCTGCAGGATTTTTTCGGCGCGGAACGAGTCCCGGCGGTGCACGACAGTAACCTTGCTGGCAAAGTTCGTGAGGAAGAGCGCCTCTTCGACGGCGGTATTGCCGCCGCCGACCACCAGAACATCCTTGCCGCGATAGAAGAACCCGTCACAGGTCGCACAGGCTGATACGCCAAAGCCCTGAAACTTGTCTTCACTCGGCAATCCGAGCCATTTTGCCTGCGCGCCGGTGGAGATGATGACGCTGTCCCCGGTATAGACTGTCCCGCTTTCACCAATCGCGCGGAACGGGCGCGCATCAAAATCAACCGACGAAATATGATCCTCAGCCATCTTGGCTCCCATTTTCAGGGCATGCTCCTGCATTTTGACCATCAGTTCCGGACCCTGAATTTCCGCAAAGCCTGGATAGTTCTCAACCTCTGTGGTGATGGTCAACTGACCACCGGGCTGTACACCAGCGACAACCAGCGTGTCGCGCATGGCCCGCGCCGCATAGACAGCGGCCGTCCAGCCAGCGGGCCCGGACCCAATGATCAGGATTTCGGTGTGGACGGTATTTTGTTCGGTATCGGCCATGTCTGCCTCCTTGGCCCCATGGGCTGTTCGTCAATCGGCTCCTGTTATGGGGATTCGAAGCCCATGAATAAAGGGGCAAGCCAGTTCACAAGCATAGGAAAGGCTATTTTTCCACACCAATTGCCCAGGCCCAGTGCCCATCCTCGCCCTGCCAGGCCGCATAAGAGACCGGTCCGGATAAGCCCGCATTCTCCATTAGTTGGCGCGTCCAGTCCGGCCCGGGCTGCATGCGCGCGGGGTGTATGCCCCATAGGAGCTGCGCTTGGCGCAAGCGTTTATCGACCGCTGACCCATAGAGAATGGTCGGGCTGCCGCGTACTCTTGAGAATTGCGCAAGACGTGGAATATCACCCGTGCGAAGCGCCAGGGGCACGCCATTGCGCGCGGCAATCTCGTTTGCGGTCTTGGCGACCGAGTCGATATCATCGCGTGCCTCGCCGCCACCATCAAACTGGCCCATGGCCTGGCGATAATCACTGGCCCCCTCAACCGAGCGGATAATGCGGTTCATGATTGCAACGGCGGTTGCAGGGTGACGACCCACTGCAGTTTCAGCAGACAGCATCACGGCATCGGCGCCTTGATAAATCGCGGTTGCGACATCGCCGGCTTCCGCCCGGGTCGGGGCAGAGTTCTCGATCATGCTTTCCAGCATCTGGGTAGCCACGATCACAGGCCGCCCGGCATCACGGCAGATGCGGACGATACGTCGCTGAATGATCGGAACATCCTCAGGCGGGAATTCAACGCCAAGATCACCACGCGCAATCATGATCGCGTCTGTTGCCGCCACAATACCGCGCAGATTATCAATCGCAGCTGGCTTCTCGATCTTCGCCACAATCAATGCACGGTCGCCAATAATGCCGCGCGCCTCTTCGATGTCAGCGACTGTTTGCACAAAGCTCAGCGCGACGAGATCAACATCCATTTCCAGCGCGAAGGCGAGATCGCTGCGATCCTTGTCCGACAACGCGGGGACCGGAAGGGCTTTGCCGCGCACTGTGAAGCCTTTTCTATCCCTGAGTAAACCCGGCACATCGGCCCGAACGCGCGGGCGCTCACCAGCGGAAATCACGGTAAAGATCAGCAGGCCGTCGTCGGCGAGGATGGTATCGCCCTCTTCCAGGACGTCGAGGATCTCCTTGCGCGGCACCGGGATCGTGTCCGCCTGATCCGTCTCATCGCCAACAACAAGGTCATACTCAGCTCGAAACCCAAGCTTCAAAGCCCCATCTGGGAACTTGCCGACCCGAATTTTCGGCCCTTGCAAATCTGCAAGTACCGCCAGCGGACGGCCAAGTCCCTGCTCAACCATACGAACTGCTTCACAAGTCCTTTTGTGCTTTTCTTGTTCACCATGACTGAAGTTCAAGCGAAAAACGTCGACGCCAGCTTCGGCCAAGAGCCGGATCGTTCCCGGAGCAGAACTGCCCGGTCCAAGTGTGGCAACGATCTTCGCGCTGCGACCGCGAGGTTGGCTTAGTCTCATCGCCATTGTGATCTATTTCCCCAAAGCCGCTGCTTCAGTGGCACGCTCGGTAATCTCGTCCCACTTGCCCGCTTCCATATCTGCAGGCGAGGCGATCCAGGTTCCACCCGCAGCGATGACATTTGGCAGGCCAAGATAGTCGTTTGCGTTGTGGGGCTTAACACCGCCTGTCGGCATGAAGTCGATATGCGGCAGCGGACCACTTAGCGATTTCAAAAAGTTTGCGCCGCCTGCGGCTTCGGCCGGAAAGAATTTCTGGACGCCGTAGCCCTCATCAAAGCGCGCCATAGCCTCACTCGCTGTCGACACCCCAGGCAGAACGACACCATCATGATAGGCTAAGGCCTTGATCAAGTCGGGGCTGGTCCCGGGAGATACAAGGAAATCTGACCCCGCTTTCAGCGCTGCATCGACATCCCCTTCGGTGCAAATCGTGCCCGCGCCAACGATCATGGTCGGTTCAGCCCGTTTCATTTCGGCGATCACCTCAAGCGCAACTGCCGTGCGCAAAGTGACCTCAACAGTCTTTAGCCCCCCCGCTTTCAAAGCTGCAGCGAGGGGAGCAGCATGCGCCACTTTTTCAACCGTCAAAACAGGAACGATCGGTGCGTCACTCAAGCTGTTATGGAATGTGGCCATGTTGATCATGCGGCCATCTCCTCATCGTAATGGAGCGCTGCTGCGCCGATTAACGCAGCCTGACCTGAATGCAACAAGCGAATCGGTATTGGCATCATGTAAGATTGCTTAGGTCCGCGATTGAAGAAGCGCGCAAGACTTTCTGGTTCGCGCAGCCAGTCAGCGAGGCGCACAGCAACGCCGCCTGTAATTACGACCCCGCCGGTCGTTCCATTGGTCACCGCAGCATCGCCGAGCGCGTCCAGAGTCGCTCTTGCCCGTATCTGGCAGATGTCACGGGCGATACCGGGCTCGCGCTTGGCTTCATCAAGCAATTGTGCGGGCGGGGTGCGGACCCATGGCACGCCATAAATCTCACAAATCGCGCGGTGGACAGCGTCCATTCCCGAGCCTGAAAGGACCAGCTCCTTGGATACGTACTCGAACCGATCCCGCAACCGCTCGGCAAGTGTCCACTCCAGCTGTGTTCTGGGAGCGAACGCGGCATGGCCGCCCTCGCCGGTAATCACGCGCCATCCTGTATGGCCATCCGGTAAAAGGGTTGCGACACCCAGTCCTGTACCCGGGCCTGCAACGAGGATTGGGGCGCGGGTTTTGGGACGTGCCCCGGCGTGCAGTGTTTCGAAAACACTGTCAGGTAATTCGGGGATGGACCGCGCCATGGCCGCATAGTCATTCACCAGAGTCACGGTCTCAAAACCGAACTTGCCCGCCAACCTTTGCCCATTGATGAACCAGTTCCGATTGGTCATCTCAATCGTATTGTCGATGACCGGCCCGGCAAACGCGAACAGTGCTTGCTTGCAAACCCTGTGATTGCGCTGATGCAGATAGTATTCGAGGGCAGCTTCGAAATCATCATGATCTGCGCCTGCAAGCACACGCACATCGTCAAGCAGAAGTGCGCCATCATCATCGCGCATCGCCTCTGCAAGCCTGACATTGGTGCCGCCAATATCGCCAACGAGAACGGGATCCAACACTTATCTGCTCCCTATATTGATTAAGGACAGCACACTCCCACCCGCCTCGGCGTCTGAAACATTTGCTCTGAAACCGGCGAACATCTCCCGGCCCAGCCCTTCGCCGCCGCGGTTTGGTCGAAAGACAGCCGCTATGCGTCCTTCCAGCTCACGTTCATCAACTCCGAGATCCAAACGTCCGGAAGGTGCATCGAGTTTAATGACATCCCCATCTTCCACTTTGGCCAAAGGTCCACCGCGTGAGGCTTCTGGCCCAACATGGATAGCTGCCGGAAACTTGCCACTTGCACCGGACATACGACCATCAGTTACCAAGGCGACCTTGTGCCCCTGATCTTGCAGCGCGCCAAGGATCGAAGACAGGCCATGCAGTTCAGGCATGCCATTGGCTGCCGGCCCTTGGAACCGAACAACAATGACCACATCACGATTGAGTTCACCGGCTTTGAAAGCCGTCTTCACGTCATCCTGACTGTCGAAAACCCGACACGGCGCTTCGATAATCTGATTTTCAGGCTTAACGGCAGATACCTTGATGACACCCCGCCCCATGGCGCCGTCCAGCATCTGCAGCCCACCTGTCTCAGCGAACGGGTCCGTATAGGGCCGCACAATATCCAGATTGCCGCTTTCGGTAGGCGCTTCGCGCCAGCGCAAGTCTTCACCGTCCAACCATGGCTCTTGCGAGTAGTTTGAGAGCGGTCCGGCAACGCCCATCGCCTCACCATTCATCAGGCCCGCCTCCAGCAGCTGGCGCACCACATAGCCCATACCGCCAGCGGCATGGAAATGGTTCACATCAGCTGGGCCGTTGGGATAGATGCGGCAGAGAAGCGGCACGACTTTGCTGATCGCCGCGAAGTCTTCAAGCCGCAGATCAATGCCTGCTGCAGCTGCCATTGCAGGTAGATGGAGCATGTGATTGGTCGACCCACCGGTCGCCATAAGACCTACCACACCGTTCACGATCGAGCGTGCATCGATTACGTCGCTGATGGGCTTTAACGTGCCCTGAATGGAATTTTCGAGACTTTGACGCACCGCCGCACGGGTAAGGGCTTCACGCAGCGGGGTCCCCGGATTTGGAAAGGCTGCACCGGGCAAGTGCAGTCCCATCACTTCCATCAACATCTGGTTTGAATTGGCGGTTCCGTAAAACGTGCAGGTCCCTTGCGTATGATAGCTTTCAGACTCAGCGCGCAACAGCTCATCGCGTCCAACGTTGCCGAGTGCAAATTCCTGGCGGATACGTTGCTTCTCCGGGTTGGGAAGCCCAGATGGCATCGGCCCCGCCGGGACCATGACATGGGGCAGCCAGCCAAACCGAAGCGCGGCGATGACCAATCCAGGTATAATCTTGTCACATACGCCAAGATGCAAAGCGGCATCGAATGTGTCGTGGCTGAGGGAAACCGCTGAGGCCATGGCAATCACATCACGCGAAAAGAGTGACAGGTCCATGCCTTCCTGGCCCTGAGTGACGCCATCGCACATCGCGGGTACGCCGCCCGCAACCTGCGCCGTTGCGCCATTCTTGCGGGCTTCATCGCGGATGACGTGAGGATAATGCTCAAACGGCGCGTGGGCTGAGAGCATGTCGTTGTAGCTGGTGACAATCCCGACATTCGGCCACGCCCCACCCAAGAGTTCGACTTTATCCATCACCGCGCAACCTGCCGAAGCATGCGCCAGATTGCCTTCCGTCAATTTGTTTCGCGCAAAGCCATCAGGCCGGCGCGCATTGACCATTTCCAGATAAGCTGAGCGGCTGTCTCTCGAACGCGCTTCGATGCGCTCGGTAACCTCGGCGATTACAGGATGCAAGACGGTCATTCCGGAGCCTCCCACCATTCGCGTCCATCAGATTTCATCAGCATCTGAGCCTCCATTGGGCCATCAGAGAGCCCTGCCGGGTAAGACCGCATCGGGACATTTGCTTCTTCCCAGGCAGCCAATAGACCATCGACCCAATCCCAGGCGGCTTCTACTTCCTCGCGGCGGATAAACAGCGACAGGTTTCCGCGCACAACATCCATCAAAAGGCGCTCATAAGCGTCAGGATATCGTACCAGAAAGTTATCGCCATAAGACAGATTGAGGGGCAGCGAGCGGATGCGCAGTCCGCCTGGCCCCGGTTCCTTGATTTGCAGGAAGAGCTGAACGCCCTCGTCGGGCTGAACGTTGATGACGAGGCGATTGCTTTGTGCCGATTCAGACCCGAACATATCGACGGGCGTCGGCCGGAACTGCACGACGATTTCTGAATGGCGCCGCTTCATACGTTTTCCCGTGCGCATATAAACCGGTACGCGTGCCCAGCGCCAGTTATCGACGAACGCCTTTATCGCAACAAACGTCTCTGTCTGGCTCTCTTGACCCAGTTCTTCGAGATATCCAGGAACCACTTCGGAACCGACGGCGCCTGAACCATATTGTGCTCTGACCGTTGTTTCGCTGACAACGTCTGGCGTCACCGTTCGGAGGGCCTGCATCACCTTTATTTTTTCGGTCCGAATGGAGTCGCCATCAATCGAATTTGGCGGCTCCATCATGATCAGACAGAGCAATTGCAGGATGTGATTCTGAACCATGTCACGCAGCGCGCCAGACCCGTCATAATACCCTGCCCGATCGCCAACACCGTATTGTTCAGCGACGGTAATCTGAATGTGATCGATCGCCGTCCGATTCCAAAGCGGCTCAAACAGAGAGTTTGCAAAGCGCAGCACCATGAGGTTCTGCACCGTCTCTTTTCCGAGATAATGGTCGATACGGTAGATACATTCTTCTGGAAATACCGCCCCGACGCCTTCATTAATTGCTTTGGCGGAGGCAAGATCGGTCCCGATCGGCTTTTCCAGCACGACCCGGCTCTGACCATCTGCGAGCCCTGCTTTACCAAGCGCGTTGCAGATCGGAACATAGATTTTTGGGGTGACCGCCAGATACAGGACACAAGGGCGACCTTCCTTGCGGTCGAGCATCTGCACCAGACCGTCCCAATCTGCCTTCAGATCAGTTGCATCCATGGACACAAATTTCAGGTGCTTGCGGAACGCGGCCCACTCTTTTTTCTGAATGTCGTCTTTGGTGGCTTCATCACAGGCTTCGAAGGCGAATGTGCTGAACTCTTCATCGCTCATATCGCTGCGCGACACGCCAATAATGTTCGTGCTTTCCGGGATCTGTCCATCAGCCCAGCGATGATATAGAGCCGGTAGCAGTTTGCGCTTTGATAGATCGCCCGTACCGCCGAAGATAACAATATCGAATGCATCGACTGGTATAAACTTCGCCATCGTGAAAACTCCGCCCTTTGTTCGGCTTCCGCCTCATCATACTGACAGCGATGTCATATTCAAGCCCAAGCTTACCGCTTTCAATCGATACGCGCACTCGCACAGGTCGCTAGTGATGTTAAGGCAAACAAAAAAGCTGATCAGTCGCCTAATCAGCTTTTCTGGGTAGGTTTTAGTTGCGGCTTTTGTCGACCAGACGATCATTCTGCGCCCAGTGCATCATGCCGCGTAGTTTTTCGCCAACTTCTTCGATCAGGTGATCGTTCATTCGGGCCCGCTTGGCGAGGAAGCTTGGCGCCCCGGCCTGATTCTCGAGCACCCAGTTTCGTGCGAACGTCCCATCCTGAATATCTGTCAGGACCCGCTTCATCTCGGCTTTCGTCTCATCCGTAATCACCCGGGGGCCAGTAACATACTCACCATACTCCGCTGTGTTGGAGATCGAATAGTTCATGTTCGCGATGCCGCCTTCATAGATCAGGTCAACGATCAGCTTGGTTTCGTGCAAACACTCGAAGTAAGCCATCTCAGGCGCATAGCCCGCTTCAACCAGGGTCTCGAAACCGGCCTTGATCAGTTCAACAATACCACCGCAAAGGACAGCCTGTTCACCGAACAGATCGGTCTCGGTTTCTTCCTTAAAGCTGGTTTCGATAACACCCGCGCGTGTGTTTCCGATTCCTTTGGAATAGGATAGCGCAACGTCTTTCGCGGTACCACTGGCATCCTGATGGATCGCGATCAGGCCCGGCAGACCGAAGCCCATCTGATACTGCGCGCGAAGCGTATGGCCCGGGCCTTTCGGCGCGGAGAGTGAGACGTCGACATCTGCCATCGGACGGATCAGGTTGTAGTGAATGTTGAACCCATGACCGAACATGATGTGCTGACCGGCGCGGACATGTGGTTCAATCTCATTCGCCCAGAGGACAGCCTGCTTCTCGTCCGGAACCAAAATCATCACGACATCTGCCCATTGTGTGGCATCAGCCGGTGTCATCACGGTCAGACCTTCAGCTTCAGCCTTGGCTTTGGACTTGGATGTTTCCTGCAGCGCAACGCGAACATCAACGCCATTGTCCTTCAGGTTCAGTGCATGCGCATGGCCCTGGCTACCATAGCCCACGATTGCAACTTTCTTAGACTGGATCAGATTGAGATCAGCGTCCTGTTCGTAATAGATTGCCATTTTTAGTCTTACTCCTTGAAAATCATGTCTTGTAAATTGATGTCAGGCCGCTCTTGCTTGGAAACCAGCAGCTTCAAGTGCATTGCCGAGCGTGGGTCCAGCCTCAATGTGCAGAATGTGCCCGCGCGCATAGAGGGTCTTTTCCAGCATTCTGATCTGGCCAATCGCAGCAGCATCAAGAGCGTCGGCACCATGGAAGCTTAGCGTGAGATCGCGGTTCTGGTCCCCCGCGGCACTAAAGGCCGATCGCAGCTTATCCCGGTTCGCGAGTGTCGCCGCACCGCTTAACGCAATCTGATCGTCACGGGTCGTCACGATCAGGTTTTTGTTTTGGTCAGATTTCGAAACCGCGCTGAGCAGGCGCAAACGTTTAAGTCCGAGCAAGAGAAGCGCTGTCCCATCACTCCAATAGCGCTTCCACAAGCTTGGCTCCGCGAAGATCCGCCAGACCCATTCAAGGCCAATCCGCGACACCCAGCCCGGCGCACGCCGGATCGTGCCGGCAACAAAATCAACGACAGCGCCAAGATGCGCAAGGACAGGCGCTTCGAGCGCATCCAGATTATGTTCGATCCAGGCTTGCCCTTTGGCGGCCCCAAGTGAGACGAGAATGAAATCGGGCCGGGCTGCATTGATCTTGTCTTGGATCTCAGTTGCGCTCATTGAGGCGACATCGCCGAACCCGGGATTATACCAACCGGCTGGCACAAGCCGTCCATTCTCGCGCTCCAGCGCCGCGCAAGCAGCCTCCGCCGCGCCGTCTCTACCACCAAAGAAAAATACCCGGATAGGCGCAGCGTCAGGCCGATCATCGTAGCGCAAGTGGTCGAACAAATCAGACCCGGCAACACGCTCTCTAAGGGGCATGCCCAGCCTGCGTGCAAGCCACACGACCGGCGCGCCATCTGCGAGGCTGAGATCTGCATTCACGATCTGGCGCATCGCGGCCGGATCTTTCAACGCCCGTACAAGCCAGTTCACATTTGGCGTCACAAAAGACAAGCGTTCACGCGTTTCAACCGCCCGTTCAACCAGAGCCGCAGCTTCACCAACCGTGACATTATCAACCGGCATGCCAAGAACTGCCCAGACATCGCGATTGAACGGGGGACGCACGTATTCGCTCATCCGGGTTCGGCTCCACGTTTGATCGATAGAACGCCGGTTCGGCTGACTTCATTCAAGCCAAGTGGACGCATTAGCGCGCAAAACTGATCGATCTTGTCGCTTGCACCGGTCAGCTCAAAAATGAAACTCTCATTCGTCGTATCGATCACGCGGGCCCGGAAAATCTCTGCGATACGCAACGCCTCGACACGCTTATCGCCCGTTCCAGCCACTTTGATCAGGGCAAGCTCACGCTCGACGCCACGTTTCGATTTGGTCATATCCGTAACACTGGCAACCGGTACCAGCCGCAGCAGCTGCGCCTCAATCTGTTCCAGCATTTGCGGGCTGCCATTGGTGACAATCGTAATGCGTGAACGATGTCTGCGGCGATCCACTTCTGCGACTGTGAGGCTCTCAATATTATAGCCCCGCGCAGAGAACAGGCCCACGACACGGCCGAGCACGCCCGGCTCATTGTCGACGATGATGGCCAGTGTGCGGCGTTCCTCTGCCTCGTCAGCATGGCTCATATCATAAGCACTGGCTGGATTATCGGTACTTTTCTCACTCATTGAATCGTCTCTCTACGGGCATCAATCTGAAGACCGGGCCGACGTGACTGCAGCCTTGTCTTTAAACTCTGTGCAAAGCCCACGGCATCTTGTCTCTGTTCAATGCGCTGATCATCATAGCGCCCGATAACGGCATCGCGTCGGCGCGGGTCGAGGTGGGCTTGCAGCTCTGATACAAGCAAACGTCGACAGTCTTCAACAAAATCAGCGCTATTGTCAGCCGTCGGCCCGTCAGTGCGGCTCATCGCCTCCAACTCATAGTAAGCAAACATCAACGCATCGAGAATGGGTGGTCGCGAACCGCGATACGCCCCCTGTTTCTCAGCACCTTTGCTGCTCGGGTCGATGTTCGGAAAGAACAGCCGCCCGCGCTCCACAAGCGAAGACACAGCGAGCATCAAATTCACCCGTTGTTGCAGGAAGCTGCTATCGTTTTGCTGATGTTGGCGGGTACGTGCAAACATGGCAGCCCGGTTGAGAACATCGATACAGTGATTGCCCCAGGCAAGACTTTGGGCGTCAATTCCGTGCCTGAGGTTTTCGAGCTGGATATGGCGCTGCCGACGTGTCTCAGCCCGGCTTAAAAGGGCTCCAGCGACAGCGACAATCGCTGACAGGACGGCAATCAAAACCTCAAGATTATCCCGCAGAATTGTCAGCATCGCATTGAAATCCATCTTCTCCCCCTCACGCTCGGCCTCTCCATTGCCAGACCCTTGCGCAGGTTGAAAGCTTTCAATCATCAGCCCCCTCAACATTAAACCAGTCGGCGCCCTTCATCATCGATTTCATCGCCTGTGATCTCTGAAAGGATCATTTCATTGTGCGCTGCTCCCGATGGGATCATTGGCAAGCAATTTTCAGCCTTGGTAACACGGCAATCGAACACGACCGGTCCATCATAGTCGATCATCTCCTGGATCCTGGCGTCCAGCTCTTTTGGGTCATCACAAATGATCCCCAAGCCACCATAGGCCTCGGCCAGTTTCACAAAATCAGGCAGGCTGTCAGAGTAGGAGTGAGAATAACGCTCACCGTGCAGCAATTCCTGCCATTGTCGCACCATACCCATCCACTCATTGTTCAGTATGAAAATCTTGATTGGCAGCTTATGCTGAACGGCGGTTGAAAGCTCCTGCAACACCATCTGCACGCTGGCTTCGCCTGCGATGTCGATGACCAGCGCGTCTGGATGGGCGGCCTGGATCCCGACAGCGGCGGGCAAACCATAGCCCATGGTCCCAAGACCCCCACTTGTCATCCAGCGGTTCGGCTCTTCAAAGTGATAGAATTGCGCCGCCCACATCTGGTGCTGGCCAACCTCGGTCGAGATGTACGTCTCCTGATCCTTGGTCATCTCATACAGACGCTCAACTGCGTATTGTGGTTTGATCTCTGTATCGCTTCCAGCATAGGCAAAACACTTACGCGCGCGCCATGCATTGATTTGCGCGTACCAGTCCGACAGGTCCGGCGCCTTTACTCGGGCTTTTTTCCATGCGGCCTTCAGCGCGTTCAGCGCCTCACCACAATCAGCAATGATCGGCAGATCGACTGGAATGACTTTGTTGATCGAACTTGGATCAATATCAATGTGGATTTTCTTCGAAGCGGGTGAAAAGGCATCGATGCGACCGGTCACACGATCATCGAACCGCGCGCCGACACAAATCATCAGATCGCAATCGTGCATGGCATGGTTCGCTTCGTATGAGCCATGCATGCCAAGCATGCCGAGCCAGTCATTATGGCTGGCAGGAAATGCCCCAAGCCCCATCAGGGTTGAGGTTACCGGAAACCCGGTTGCAGCTTGCAAGTCGCGCAAGGCCTGCGAGGCTTCTGGCCCGGAATTGATTACACCGCCGCCCGTGTAAAACACTGGCCGTTTGGCCTTACGCATCAAGGCAATAGCCTCGTCGATCTGATTTGCCTCTGGTGTCGTCTGAGGTTGATACGTCCGGCGCGTTACCCCGGCCTTGCTGACATAGGGGCCAGTTGCAAACTGAACGTCCTTTGGAATGTCGATCACGACCGGCCCGGGCCGACCCGTTGTGGCGATCAGAAAGGCCTCATGAATGGTTCGGGCCAGGTCCTCAACGTCCATCACCAGATAATTATGCTTGGCGCAGCAGCGGGTGATGCCAACCGTATCACACTCCTGAAACGCATCCGTTCCGATCAGGTGCGTGGGCACCTGCCCCGTAATCACAACCATAGGGATCGAGTCCATCATCGCATCCGTGATCGGCGTCACCATATTGGTTGCCCCTGGCCCGGATGTGACAAGCGCCACGCCAGCCTTTCCGGTGGACCGGGCATACCCTTCAGCCGCATGGCCGGCGCCCTGCTCATGGCGGACGAGGACATGCCTGATTTCAGGGGTCGTATACAGCGCGTCATAGATCGGTAGAACCGCTCCACCAGGATAGCCGAACATCACCTCCACGCCCTGCTCCTTTAGCGCGGTGATCACGATCTCAGCACCCGTCATTGTGCGGGTTTCAGTATCGGCGCCGGGATGGGCTTGGGTGTCCATGACGAAGTCCTTTATCAAAAAGTGGTGGTTGAGCGTTAGACAAGAAAAAAGGGTCCCTGTTCAAGAGACCCCAATGATAAGCATCTGCAGCTGACGTAAAGCCTGCTACAGATGCCTAATCACGAGTACGAGTGTTGGACGCACGATGCGTTTCCTCCCAAAATTCACTCACGAGGCATATATTACCCCTCAACCGCCGTCAACCTCCTTATAGAGGGCAAGAATCACCCTTTTTCGATCATCCAGGGACATAGACGGAATACGCGCCCAGAACGGGAATTGACGCCCGATCCAGGTGAATTGCCGCTTTGCATAGCGACGCGTATCGCGTTTGGCGTGTTCCGCTGCTGCTTCAGCCTTCATTTCACCCCGCAAGTAAGCCAGCAGCCATGGAATACCGTGCGCTTTCATGGCGGGCAGGTCTTCCGGCAAGTCCTGCGCCATCAGCCCCCGCGCCTCTTCCATCGCACCTTCCATCAACATGCCTTCAAATCGACGATCGATGCGCGCATAAAGGCGCGAGCGCGGCGGAGTCAGAGCAATGCCAAGCCACTTTTCGTCGGCAAGCGCGGGGCGCGTGCGCCGCCCCTGAAAACTCGAAATCGACCTGCCTGTGGCGAGCCAGACCTCCAGAGCCCGCGACAGTCTTTGCGTGTCACCGCGGCCAAGTTTTTCTGCCATCGGCGCATCGACAGATTCGAGCCGCGCATAGAGCGCATCCGTGCCACCGCGCTTCACAAGCTCGGACACTTCGAGTCGGACATCCTCTGGCACGGGGGGTATCTTGGAGAGCCCTTCAATCAGGGAAAGATGATAGAGCCCTGTGCCACCGATAACGATCGGCACCTTACCCCGCCTCTGAACATCAGTAATTTTTTTCTTTGCTGCCTCGAGCCAGCGCCCGGTTGAATAGCGTTCCGAGGCAGGCACGTGCCCGAACAGGTGATGCGGAACCTTCGCCATTTCCTCATCGGTTGGGCGCGCGGATATCAATCGCAGGTCCGAATAGACTTGCATCGAGTCTGCATTGATCACCTCTCCACCCAGAGTCTTCGCCAGTGCCACTGAGAGCAAGGTCTTGCCACTTGCCGTCGGACCGTGAATCAGGATTGCGGATTTCATGCTTCCAGTCGTAAGAAAGCGTTCGGAAGGCGTAAAGACGGGAATGCTTCGATGACGGACAAAAATAGCAGGCCATCACACGTGGCAGTCGCCGTCGCCCCGGCGGACGTCGGATTCCTTACCTTAGGGAACGAACTGGAGGCGGCCTGCCGCGCCGCAAATCTTGTTCAAACCTCACCGACCCGCATGCTGAGCGCAGATGGGAAGTGGGCCGCCGTTGAACTTGATCTTGCATTGGGCGAGACGCGTGTCTCAGCGGCTAGAACCACCCTCGAGGCAAGACTGGCCGCAAAGTTTGATGTGGCGCTGCTTCCACATGCGGAGCGCCGAAAAAAGCTGCTTATCTCTGATATGGATTCCACCATTATTGAGCAGGAATGCCTGGATGAGCTGGCCGCCTATGCGGGTCTTAAAGACGAAATTGCGGCGATTACAGCACGCGCCATGGCTGGTGAGCTTGACTTCGAGGGGGCGCTCACCGGCCGCGTGAGCAAGCTTGTGGGGCTTTCGCTGAACGCGCTTGGTCAGTGCTATGATGAGCGCATCAGCCTGATGCCCGGCGCAAAAACACTCACAGCAACCATGCGCGCGCATGGCGGGTCCTGCATTCTGGTCTCGGGTGGCTTTACCTATTTCACTGCTCGTGTGGCAGAGGCCGCAGGCTTTCAGGACCATCGTGGCAATACGCTAATTGATGACGGTTCAGTCCTTACCGGAGAGGTTGGACAGCCAATCCTGGGGCGGGAAGCAAAACTCACAGCGCTCGACGAAACGCGCGCAAAACTTCAGCTGGGACGCAGCGACGTTCTGGCGATGGGAGATGGCGCAAACGATCTCGCCATGATTGAAGCGGCAGGCTTAGGCCTTGCTGTCCACGCAAAGCCAATTGTTGCAGACGCCTCAAACGCCGCGATCAACCATACGGACCTGACAGCGGCGCTGTATTTTCAAGGCTATACGGAGAGTGAAATCGTCTGGCGTGATTAGGTTAAGGCGGGCCTCAACCTGCGCCAATCACTTCGTCGATGACAGGCTCGACATTGAGACTTTGCTCAGCTTCCTGAACCATATCGGCTGACGCGACTGCGGGCTGTAGAGACTGTAACTGCGCCGCGTTGAGATCCGTCGCTTCCTTGGCGACGGGTGCTGCAGCCTTGATCAAGGTTGCTTTTGACGTCTCGGCCACTTTTGCGGGAACCAGCGTGGACAGACCGCTTCTGCGCTGCGCCAGACGCCGCTCTTGACGAGCCGTCGCTTGCGCCCACTCGCCGCCACGCGGGAAGCGATAAAAAATATGCGTTTCGATCTGGCGCGTCCGCACAAGACCAGAATTCCAGACCGGATTCACATAAGTCGCGTGATAATGCGTAGCACCAGCGGTCTTGGTCTCGTTCAAGCCCATCAGGACATGCGCTGCCACAGAGTTTGCCTTGTCCCAGCGCCAGCCCTTTGGCTGTTTGCTCATCGCACCGTCGCAGGTGAAGGTGAATTGGCATCCAGTTGTGCGCGTCGCGCCCTGATAAACAACATCGCAAATCGTATTCGGATAGCGATGATCCTTGACCCGGTTCATGATGACTTCGGCAACGCCAAGTTGGCCAGCGCTGCTTTCACTGCGCGCTTCATAGTACACCGCTTCGGCAAGACATTTGGTCTGGCGCACCATATCATCGGCCCGCGCCATATGCATTGGCTCGAAACTCTTCAGGCCATCAAGAGCAGCCCGGTCGCGTTCCAGTGCGGCATAGCGATTGAGCGCGGAATCTGTATCACGCTCAAGCGAGTATTCGACACTGCGCAACCAGTCATGTCCGAGCAGCGGCGATGTATTTGGCTCGGCGCGCAGAGCAATCGTCGCATCGCGCGTTTCAGCCAGACGCAGCGTACGCTCACGCAGCTCTGAAGCATCCTGACGGTCAGAGTTCACATCACCCAGCAGAGGCAGGCCAATAACCAAGGCCGACAAACAGACAGCGCCAAAGCCACCCTGGCCGACCAGAGCAATCCGGCGCGCTGGCGTATCGGCCTTCCACCACCGCGAGAACCGTGCGGTAATCGAACCCCGGATTGGGCTATGGTTCGTTGATAGCGTCATATCGTCTATGGTCCCACCAGTTTGAGAGATCTCTGTCTCTGCAAACTTCACGCCGTTATGTTCAGACGGACTTGAAAACGCGTCCCAAGAGGATGTCTGTTTCTGCATTTACTTGGCCTAATTTCGAAAAATCAATTCTACTGCGGCGATCCACATAGCGTTTTTCTAGGCATACGCAGGGACGAATGGCAGTAATTTGCCATAAATTCGAGGCAATGTTGCCTGCAACACACGGATATTATTACGCTTTCAAAACGAGTTCGCGTAATAAGCGAGTAATCTCAGTGACTTAGCGTGTTGCTAAAATACAACATACGCAAGTTCCAGCGATCAACACAAAACTGTGAGATTTCGAGTTTTTCGCTCAAACTACGCTTTGGTCAAGGCAGCATGCGCAGCCGCAAGTCGCGCAATTGGCACTCGATAAGGTGAACAGGAAACGTAGTCGAGGCCGATACGGTCGCAGAAGATCACCGAGGCCGGATCGCCGCCATGTTCACCACAAATTCCCAGTTTGATACTGGGTCGGGTTGCATTGCCGCGTTCTGCTGCCAGCTTCACCAGTTCGCCAACGCCGTCCTGATCAATTGTCACAAACGGATCCTTTTCATAGATGCCCTGATCTTCATACGCCGCGAGGAAACGACCAGCATCATCGCGTGAAATGCCGAGCGTTGTCTGGGTCAGGTCGTTCGTACCGAAGGAGAAGAATTCAGCCGTTTGGGCAATTTCGCCTGCGCGCAGGGCCGCACGCGGCAATTCGATCATGGTGCCGACCAGATACTCAAGCTGCGTGCTGGTTTCTTCAAATACGGCCTTGGCTGCGCCATCGACAACAGCTTTCAGGATATCAAGCTCCTTGCGTGTCCCAACCAGCGGGATCATGACCTCAGGAGTCGGTTTTGTCCCGGTTTCCTTCGCAACGATGATCGCGGCTTCGAAAATCGCCCGCGCCTGCATCTCATAAATCTCAGGATAAGTGATCCCGAGCCGGCAGCCGCGATGCCCAAGCATTGGGTTGCTTTCATGCAGGGCATCGGCCTGTGCCTTGAGGGACTTCACGTCGACGCCCGCGGAAGCGGCAACTTCTTCCATTTCAGCATCGCCGTGCGGCATGAACTCATGCAGAGGCGGGTCTAGTAGACGGATCGTACATGGCAGATCGCCCATGATGCGGAAAATCTCTACAAAGTCAGAGCGCTGCATCGGTAGCAGCTTCTCGAGGGCCGCGACCCGCCCGGCCTTTTCGCCAGCCAGGATCATCGAACGCACAACCGGAATACGATCGGCATCAAAGAACATATGCTCGGTCCGGCAAAGGCCGATCCCTTCAGCCCCGAAATCCTTGGCAACTTTTACATCGCCTGGTGTCTCTGCATTGGTGCGAACTTTGAGGCGGCGCGCCTTGTCGGCCCACTCCATCAGCAAACCAAAGTCGCCGGAGAGATCCGGCTGCTGCATTTCGACTTCCCCAAACAGCACTTGCCCTTCAGCGCCGTCGACAGTGATAATCTCGCCTTTCTTGATGGTGCGTCCTGCGACGGTGAATGTCCCCGCTTCGTGGTCAATCTGCAAAGATCCGGCGCCGCAGACACACGGACGACCCATGCCGCGCGCCACAACCGCAGCGTGAGAGGTCATCCCGCCCCGCGCGGTTACAATCGCTTTCGCAGCGTGCATGCCGTGAATATCTTCCGGGCTTGTCTCAACCCGAACCAAGATAACAGCGCGTCCAGCCTCTGCGAGGTGGGCGGCTTCATCGCTCTCAAACACAACTTGCCCGACAGCAGCACCGGGACTGGCGGGCAGCCCCGTCACAATGACATCGCGAGCCGCATTCGGCGCGATCGTCGGGTGTAACAGCTGGTCAAGCTGGCTCGGCTCAAGCCGCAAGATCGCTTCTTCTTCGGTGATCACGCCCTCTTGAGCCATATCGACAGCGATTTTCAGAGCAGCCGCAGCCGTCCGTTTCCCCGTGCGCGTCTGCAGCATGTAAAGCGTGCCATCTTCGACGGTGAACTCGATATCCTGCATGTCAGAATAATGGGCTTCAAGCTTTTCAGCGACAGCAACAAGTTCCTTGTAGACAACGGGCATGACCTCTTCCAGAGGCGCTTCATCAGAGCCGAGTTCGTCGGCGCGCGCCCGTGAGATCGGCGCAGGCGTGCGAATACCAGCCACAACATCTTCACCCTGCGCGTTCGTCAGGAACTCACCATAGAAGGTGTTTTCACCCGTTGACGGATCACGCGTAAACGCAACGCCGGTCGCCGAGGTTTCGCCCATATTGCCGAACACCATGGACTGCACATTGACCGCAGTACCCCACTCAGCCGGAATATCATTCAGCTTGCGATAGAGGATCGCCCGGTCATTCATCCAGCTGCCAAAGACCGCAGAAATCGCGCCCCAGAGTTGCTCACGAGGATCATCCGGGAAAGGTTTTCCAAGCTCTTGCTGAACGGCGCGTTTATACTGAACGACGATTTCCTTCCAGTCATCCGCCATCATCTCGGTGTCGAGCTGATAGTCATACTTTTCTTTATAGTCATCGAGAATGTATTCGAATGTGTCGTGACCAAGTCCCATCACGACATTGGAATACATTTGGATGAAGCGGCGATAGCTGTCATAAGCGAACCGGTCGCCCGCCTTCGCCGCAAGGCCCTGCACCGTTGTTTCGGAAAGACCAAGGTTCAGAACCGTGTCCATCATGCCTGGCATAGAGGCGCGCGCGCCGGAGCGAACGGAAACGAGCAGCGGGTTTGCCGGATCGCCAAAGGTCTTGCCTGCTTTTGTTTCAAGCGCTGCCAACGCTTCATCAACCTGCCCCGCCAACTCATCGGGATACTTTTCGCCGAGGTCGTAATAGGCCGTACAGACATCTGTTGTTAGAGTGAAACCGGGAGGGACAGGCAGGCCGAGGCTCGCCATCTCAGCGAGGTTTGCACCTTTGCCGCCGAGCAGGTTCTTCAAGGAGGCATCGCCGTCCGAGTTCCCGCCGCCAAAAGAGTAGACCCACTTCACATCCGTCATCGTGTCTGTATCTGCCATGTCAGTACTCCTTTTCCGCCCCCAAAAGAATTGCAAAATATTGGCCAGAAACTGGCCCGGATTCGCGGTGCGATGTTATCGGTCACGGATAATGCCGGGAATCAAGAGCTTTGCGTCGGTGATTGCGCTGTCAGCGACATAGTTACACAATCATTGGAAAGCGCTTTCCAGTTTTATACTCGTTTTCCGTGTCAGGGAAAAACAGATCACCCCTCGATTTTCCCAAAATCGGCCACTGTACCAATCGCGCTACGCATCATGTTGAGCAGGTTGAGGCGGTTGGCCCGCACGCTCGCTTCATCGGCATTGACCATCACACTATCAGGGCCATCAAAGAACGCATCGACTGGCCCTCGCAGGCTCGCCAAAGCTGACATCGCTGCAGAAAAGTCTTCGGCTTTCAGGGCTGTCTCAGCATCTTTGGTGGCGTTAGTGATTGCCTTGAAGAGGGCTTTCTCGGCTTTCGCGTCGAGCAGCTTTTCATCGACCGCACCGTCAAACGCTGTACCGTCTTTTTTCTCTTCTGCCTTCAGGATGTTCGCCGCGCGTTTATAGCCCGCCATCAGGCTCGCCCCGTCCTCTGTCTCGAGGAAGGCACCGAGGGCTTCGACACGTTTGGTGATGAGGACGAGATCATCCTCGCCCAGCGCAAAAACGGCATCGATCAGATCGTGGCGTTGGCCCTGGTCGCGGAGATATTGTTTCAGTCGGTCCGCGAAGAAGGCGAGGAGGTCGTTCGCAAGTTGAGCTTCAGCATTTCGAAGCCCCTTATCTACATCAGGAACTGCAATTCGCACCATTTCGAATCGACTATCAATTGCTTTACTGAGAGAACCAAGAATACCAGCGGAGTAAGCGGATTCGGTCTTCAATCTCAGGCGAAGGACATTTTCCAAAACAATCCGAACCATGCCTAGTGCCGCGCGGCGCAGCGCAAACGGATCCTTGCTGCCCGTCGGCTTCTCATCAATCGCCCAGAAGCCCACCAAGGTATCAAGCTTGTCGGCCAGCGCGACGGCAATGCTGACCGGGTCAGTTGGCACATCGTCAGATGGCCCTTGCGGTTTATAGTGATCAATAATCGCCACGGAAATGCTAGGATGCTCGCCGGCGTCTATCGCATAGTAACCGCCCATCACGCCTTGCAGCTCTGGGAATTCATAGACCATTTCAGAAACCAAATCCGCCTTGGCGAGTTTGGCGGCGCGTTCGGCCAGGTCCGGATCAGCACCGACTTTCGGCGCTAACTCCCGCGCCAGCGCTGCCACTCGTTCCACCTTGTCTGCGATCGAGCCCAGCTCATCCTTGAACTTGATCGTGGATAGTTTCGACGCCATCACCTCTAGCCCGGTCTTCTTGTCATTCTCCCAGAAGAACCGACCATCATCCAAGCGCGCTGAGAGCACTTTTCGGTTGCCCGCCGCAATCGCCGTCCCGCCATCAGTCGCCTCAATATTTGCGACGACGACGAAGTGCGGCGCGAGCTTGCCGGTCTTCGGATCGCGTACCGAGAAATATTTCTGATGCGTGCGCATGGAGAGCTGGATCACTTCCGGCGGCAGTTCCAGAAACGCTTCATCCATGTCGCCGAGAATGACATAGGGCCACTCCGCCAGACCTGTGACCTCTTCCAGAAGGCCTTTATCCTCGACCAGTTCCAGACCGGCTTTCTCGCAAACCGCTTTTGCGTCAGCGTCGATTTTCGCCCGCCGCTCATCGCGGGTCAGAAGCACATGCCCTTTCCCGCCAAGCTGGCTGACATAGTCATCAAGACCGGTCACAACGAACGGCCCGCGGCCATGCACGCGATGGCCCTCGGTCTCATTGCTGCTCTTCAAGTCATCAATCTCAAACGGCACGACTTTCCCGCCAAACACGCAGACGATGCGCTGCAGCGGCCGCACCCAGCGCAGATCGCCTGTTCCGGTCCGCATTGATTTTGGCCAGTGAAAACCGCGTACGATCTCTGGCACCAGCTCTGCGATAATGTTAGGGGCGTCCCGGCCTGGAATTGTCTTCGCCGCAACGTAAAAATCGCCCTTCTTGGGATCGCTGCGCACTTCAGCTTCAGAGATATCACTGAGGCCTGCGCCGCGCATAAAGCCTTCAACCGCCTTTTCCGGCGCGCCAACTTTCGGGCCTTTGCGTTCCTCGACGACATCTTCAGAGCGCACCGCGAGGCCCTGAACCGCAACCGCAAGGCGGCGCGGGCCAGACATTGAAACAACGCCATCGCCGACGCCGAGGCCGCCAGATTTCAATCCCTCAAGGACGGTCTTCTTAAGGTCTGCTTCGGCTTTCGCCTGCATGCGGGCCGGGATTTCTTCGCAGAAAAGCTCGAGTAGAAGGTCAGCCATACTTACCGATATCCATATTGGATGAAACTATCGGCACACGCCTTACGCCCCGTGCTGATCCGGTCAAGATCGCCATGCATTTTGAGCAGGATTGTTCGGGTAACTAACCCGCAAATCGCGGACGGAGCGGTGCTCGCGGCAGAGGCGTATCATGCATCATGTTGAGTACTTCGGTGGCTTCTTCCGGCGTCATCTGCGTTGCAAGGTAACGGGTTGTGAAATGACCGCGCAGCCGTTCCCCATCCAGATACCCCCAATCGGTGACATCGGCGCGGGTGAAGCTGACCGGATCACCCTTTTTCAGATCACCCTGCAGATTGAACGGCTCGTTTGAGAGATTACCGATAATCGTATCGTCCACGCGCTTCAGTTCTGAAACCCAGATATGCTCCAGACTGCCTTCCGGAGTTGGTAGCGCAACCTTGATGGTGAAGCTGCGTTGACCATCCTTGGGGTTCTTCATCTGATGCAAGATATGCGGCAAGGTTTCGCGCGCTTCTTTCACCGCCGTCTGCATCGCTGTTTCTGCAGGATCTGCGGCAACCAGATTTGACGCTTCGTCTTTCGCGCCAAGCAAAGCGCCCCTATCACACCCAGCGAGCGTGAGGCCCATGCCAATCAAGGCCACGGCCCATAGGGCAGATCTCTTGGCTGATTGGGTCATGCAGAGCGCCTCTCAAGTCACATGAACGAGCGCGCATATTACCCTGAAAGTCTTATAATTTCGTGTGGGAACCATCGCAAAGTGGTTGCTTTCCGGTATGCTTGCAGGCGCAGAAAAAGACTTTTCCGGTCTTTGGTGCCTCCCAGCCCTGGGGCGCAAAATCGGTGGGTTTATGCGATCCGTCGCAGAATGGCTGACGGTTCGAACGCCCGCATGTGCACCACCAGTACATCTTGCCTTCCTCTACATCGATCGGGATCGGCTCCTTGGCTGCGATTTCAGGTTTATCAGTCATTCTGCATCTCCTGCGGGCGTTGGTACTGGGCTGTCATGAAAACGAGCCTCGATTGCACTTGTGTCTGCATCAGGTGCCAAGCCTAACATTGCACGCGTGGTATAGGATCCGCGCAGCCTCTCACCTTCGGTATAGCCCCAGTCAACAATATCCGCCTCGTCAAACTGAAGCGTGTCGCCCGTGCGGAAGCGATCATTGCCGCCATTCTCAATTATCACTGCACCGCGCCAGGAGGTTTCGCCATTCTGCTGCAGGTACTCCACCCAGACATAATCAATCTCGTATTCATCGCTGGGATGTTTGATCTTGACCTTGAACTGGTCCTCGCTTGGGCCGGGGCTTCTGAACTGCGTCCAGAATACCGGAAGCGTTGATTGCGCTTCTGCCATCGCGGCCTTTATCGAGGCGTAATTGTAGAGCGGCGGCTGGTCTGGCAGCTCTGGCGCATCGGTCTCAATCAGCGGCGGCAAGGGCGCGTCGGCATCGCTGGTATCTGTCGCATTGCTGCAGGAGACCAACACGATGGCTGCACTTGCAAGGATCAGGTTACGGTTCATGCGGCGCGCTCCACTTCCTGTTTGGCCCATAGCTCAGCAGCGCCGCGGGCAAGATCTCTTACACGCCCGATATAAGCCTGACGTTCAGTCGGGCTGATCGCGCCCCGCGCATCAATCAGGTTGAACGTATGGCTTGCTTTCAGCGCATAGTCATAGGCAGGCAGCGGCTTGCCAGCTTCGCGCAGCGTGTTTGACTGGCGCTCACAATCGGCAAACCAGCGCAGCAGCATCTCGACATCTGAATACTCGAAATTGAAGGCCGATTGCTGGCGCTCATTCTCAAGGAAGACATCGCCATAAGAGAGCGGCACTGCGCTATCCGGCGCATTGAATGGCAAGTCGTAGACATTATCAACGCCGAACACATACATGGCGAGGCGTTCGAGGCCGTACGTCAACTCACCCGAAACAGGGAAAACGTCGAGACCGCCGACCTGTTGGAAATAGGTATACTGACTAACTTCCATACCATCGCACCAAACCTCCCAACCAAGGCCCCAGGCCCCAACGGTCGGGTTCTCCCAGTCATCCTCGACGAAGCGTATATCGTGCACAGTCGGGTCGATGCCGATCGCGTAAAGGGAGTTGAGGTAAAGATCCTGAAGGTCTGGCGGATTCGGCTTCAGGATCACCTGATACTGGTAATAATGGCCAAGCCGCATCGGGTTCTCACCATAGCGGGCATCAGCTGGACGGCGGGAGGGCTGAACATAAGCGGCGCGCCATTCTTTCGGCCCGAGCGCGCGAAGGACGGTCGCCGGATGCAGCGTACCCGCGCCAACCTCCATGTCATAGGGCTGCAGGATCGCACAGCCTTGGCCCGCCCAATAGGCCTGAAGGCGCAGGATCAGATCCTGAAACGACGCCGGTTTATCTTTGGCAACAGGTTTTGGAACTTTAGGTGTAGGCATGCGGGCAGGTCCGAATGGTGAATCTATTCACCCATCGGGTAATGCGCCGCTTCAAAGTTCGCAAGCACTGCATTCGGTTGAAAGAAATCAGCCCACCGGCAATTGCCGCCCTTTCCCATCTCAGGAAAGGCTGGTTAAGTGATTGAGCAACAAAGGGGAGACCATGAAAATGGCTGGATTGAATTTGATGGACATGTTGATGGGCGCCGCAGGTAACGGCGCGCGTGAGGAAATGGGCGCACAGCTTAGTCTTGACCAGGATCAGACGAGCCAAGCCATAAAGGCTTTGCTCCCTGCCCTCTCGGCGGGCTTGAAATCGAATACTGAACAGCCAGGCGGACTTGAAGCTCTATTAGGCGCTCTGTCGAAAGGCGATCATGACCAGTATTTGGAGCAACCTCAGCGCTTACGCCAACCTGAAGCCACCCTGGATGGAAATGCGATCCTTAGTCACCTGCTCGGATCAAAAGACATGAGCCGCTCAGTTGCGAGCTCCGCATCGCAAAAGACAGGGATCAGCGATCAAGTTCTAAAAGCCGCGCTGCCAATGGTGGCCAGCATGGTAATGGGCTCGCTGTCCAAGCAGACCAAGGATTCAAGTGTCGCTGATCAACTGATGGGCACACTGGGCGGCCAGCAAGAGCAACAGAAAAGTTCCGGCTTAGGCGGTCTGCTTGGTGCCGTTATGGGCGGCGGGTCGAAACAGCAAAGCTCTGGCGGCATGGGCATGCTCGGCAACTTGCTTGACGCTGATGGTGATGGTTCTGCGATGGATGACATCTTCCAGATGGTGATGAAAAAACGACGTTGAGGCCTGCCCACAGTCGAATAAGAGCTGCAGCAATCACATCTCTGAAGCCATGGTTTGTAGCACGAGGCTTACAGTCCCCTTAAGGCCGTCACAGTTGCAACCCTCCGGGTCCATACAAGGCGCGGTCCAGTTGCCATCATAAGCCTCACCCGGTGTGGTGGCTTTGACAGTGCAGAAGAGGGATGGGAACCGAGATTGCGGGCTAAGCACATGCACGTCAAATTCGGCGGCGCCAAGGCTCATTTCCCCGTCAACGTCTCCTTCCAGCTTGAAGGCATACTCGCCGTTCTTTTCGAAAATCATCTTTGCACGCTCACTAAACAAGCCTGTTTTCGGAATAGAGGTGAGGCTGGCTTTGACATCGAGCCTGCCTTTGTCAGAGGGCAATTGGATAGATAGCTGCCAGCGTCCGCTTTTCTCCGGAAGACTTCCCAGGAGCTCCGCCAGTGGGTTTGGCTTAAGCAAGATGTCGTCATGGCATGTGGACATTTGCCTTTGTAGCGCAGGCTGTTAGCTCCAGTCGAGCCCCTCGCCTTGCCCTGCAACGCATCCCATCAGGTCTGTACGCTCGCCGCCTTTGGACTGATAAAGATCGATCCCAGAGAGCAGTCGCATAGGGCCGGAGCGTAGGCCCTTTCGCGCTCGAACGATGACGCGCTTGGCATCCGCCCCGGGAAAGCTGCGAACCGGGAGAACCGTGATGTCGCCGGTGCGCCGCTCAATAACAGCGAGAATACGCGCCAGCTCGGCTGCACGGTGAATAAGGGTCAGCGTGCCCTTGGGGCGCAGCGCGAAGAGCATCGCGCCAAGCCAGTCTTTCAGAGGTAGGCTCTCGAGATAGGCCGCTTCCTTGCCCTCGCCCGGTGGCTGTATGGCCCCCTCTGAAAAGAAAGGCGGGTTTGAGAAGACAAGATCAAACCGGTTTTCCCAATCGGCCGGAATGGCTCGTGCGTCACCATCAACGATCTTTCCGCGCGTCTCGAAGCTGTTTTCTGTGAGCCCTTTGCGGGCAAGGTGCGCCATAGCTGGATCGCGCTCGAGGCCCGTAAATTGCGCTTTCGGAAGACGGTTCATCGCGGGCAGCAGAGCACCGCCTGCCCCGCATCCGATCTCCAGTACATGACCGCGCAAGTCTGGAGGCAAGGCGGCAGCGAGGAGCACGCTATCGGTTCCGGCGCGAAAGCCTTTGGTCGGCTGAAACACCGTCACGCGGCCCGAATAGAACTGATCGCGCGTAATCTGGTTCACCCGGGTTCGACCTCACGCAGAAGCCAGCGCGCTCGATCGGCGAGATCTTCACGCACAGTGACACGGATCGGCACCATTGGACCGCGCCCATCAATCATTGCGGTATGCTCATCCAGAACGAAGGCTTCAATGCCATCTTCAGCCAGCAAATGGCGAATGTAGGAGAGTTTGACAAAGTCGTTGGTGCGAAAGATCTCTTCCAAGTAATGCTCCCTATTAACGCTGCGGCGCGGCACCGCAGGTCATGGTGATAACTTTTGCGCTACCCATATGGAAATATGAGCGAAAGTGGAATAGTACAAACGCGTGTCAGCTTCAGCCCAAAACACAAACACGGATCAGATCGGTTCGGTTGTCGAGCGCCTTCAAGGCCTGCTCAAGAGGGACCTTGTTGCAACCGAGAAACTGCTGACTGAGCGCGCGGCCAGCCCCGTACCGGTGATCCCGAATCTCTCAGGCTATATTGTCTCTGCTGGCGGAAAGCGGCTGCGCCCAATTATCACACTGGCGGCGGCGCAGGCTTGCGGCGGCACGAATCACGGGACGCATGCGCTCGCTACAGCTGTTGAGTTTATTCATACCGCGACACTGCTGCATGATGATGTGGTCGATGACAGCGATCTGCGCCGGGGCAAACAGGCGGCTAAGAATGTCTGGGGCAATAATGCCTCCATCCTGGTCGGGGATTTCTTGTTTGCACGTGCCTTCACGCTAATGGTTGAGACCGGAAATCTCGAGATTCTAAAGATTCTGTCGCACGCCTCTTCAGTGATCGCTGAGGGTGAAGTTCGCCAGCTTGCGGCTGCGGGTCGAAATGATCTGCCAACCGAAGAATATCTGGCAATTATTGAAGCCAAGACCGCTGCGCTATTTGAAGCAGCCGCCCGCGCCGGGGCGCTGAGCGCTGGGAATGGCGGGGAAAAGCATGCGGATGCGCTCGCCGCCTATGGCAAGAACCTGGGTCTCGCCTTTCAGATCGTTGATGACGCGCTGGATTATGGTGGCACGACCTCTGTGATCGGCAAGGCGGTCGGTGATGATTTCCGGGAAGGCAAGTCCACGCTGCCAACCATTATTGCACGTCGGCGCGGTTCTGATGAGGATATTGCGTTCTGGGACCGAGCGCTGAATGTGGAAGAGCAGACAGATGCGGATCTCGCTCATGCGATTCATCTGATCCGCTCAACCGGCGCGGCGGAAGCAACCATTGCAGAGGCCAAAGCCTATGCCGACCTTGCAAAGTCGGCGCTGCGGACCTTGCCGAGAAGCCAGTGGACAAAAGCATTGTCTGACCTTGCTGATTTTTGCGTGAGCCGCGCGCATTAAGTTCAGCTTGCCGCGATAGATGCGCTTGCTATGGTTCCCGAAAATCTGGAGGGAACCCGATATGAAAACACGTGCCGCTGTCGCTTTTGAGGCCAAGAAACCACTGGAGATTGTCGAGCTTGACCTCGAAGGCCCGAAGGATGGTGAGGTGCTGGTCGAGATCATGGCGACAGGCATTTGCCACACCGACGCCTACACACTCGACGGACTGGATTCAGAAGGGATTTTTCCGAGCATTCTGGGCCATGAAGGCGCAGGGATTGTGCGCGAGGTTGGCGCGGGCGTGACCAGCGTAAAACCGGGCGATCATGTTATTCCGCTCTACACCCCGGAATGCAGGCAGTGCAAAAGCTGCCTTTCCGGCAAAACTAATCTCTGCACGGCGATCCGCGCGACGCAGGGCAAGGGCGTGATGCCAGACGGCACGTCGCGTTTCAGCTATAAGGGCGAGACAATCTATCACTATATGGGCTGTTCAACCTTTTCGAACTTCACTGTCCTGCCAGAGATAGCGGTCGCGAAAATCCGCACCGACGCACCGTTCGACAAGGCCTGCTATATTGGCTGCGGTGTGACGACCGGCGTGGGTGCGGTGACCAATACAGCAAAGGTTCAGGCTGGCGATAATGTCGTCGTGTTCGGCCTTGGCGGGATCGGCCTCAATGTCATTCAGGGCGCAAAAATGGTGGGCGCCGACAAGATTGTCGGGGTCGATATCAACCCATCCAAACGCGAATGGGGCGAGAAATTCGGCATGACCCACTTCGTCAATCCGCGCGAGGTGCAGGGGTCTGTGGTCGAGCATATCGTCGAATTGACCGATGGCGGGGCGGACTACTCATTCGATTGTACCGGTAATACAGAAGTAATGCGTGATGCGCTGGAATGCTGCCATCGCGGCTGGGGCACCAGTGTGATTATCGGGGTCGCCGAGGCGGGTAAGGAAATCTCCACTCGCCCCTTCCAACTGGTCACGGGACGCAATTGGCGCGGCACGGCCTTTGGCGGCGCAAAGGGGCGGACCGACGTACCGAAGATCGTTGACTGGTACGTGAACGGCAAGATCGAGATCGATCCGATGATTACTCACACTATGGGACTGGAAGAGATCAATACAGCGTTCGACCTGATGCATGCCGGTGAAAGCATTCGATCTGTGGTGGTGTTTTAGGAGGCTAGATGATGTTCAATCACATCATGGTTGGGGCCAACGATCTCAGCACAGCCAAGACGTTTTACGATGCGACGTTTGCAGCGTTGGGCGGGCGAGAGGGATTTCTCGATCCTAAGGGCCGGTTGATTTATCTACATAATAGCGGCGTGTTCATGGTGTCGCTACCGATTGACGGCGAACCAGCGACATTTGCGAATGGTGGCACAATTGGGTTTTCCATGTCGTCTGCCGAAGAAATCGATACCTGGCACGCTGCGGGGGTCAGGGCTGGCGGCGAGACGATTGAAGACCCGCCGGGCTGGCGCGATGAACCGGCCGGGCGTATGTATCTCGCCTATCTACGCGATCCGGATGGCAACAAATTATGCGCCGTCCATCGCACTTTAGACAACGCATAATCGCGCACTTTGGAGGAAACGAAAAATGTTCAGTCACATGATGGTGGGGTCGGATGACCTCGAAAAGTCCAAGGCCTTTTATGACGCGGTTTTCAAAGCGATTGGTGGGCGCGAGGCGATCGTCGATCCGAAAGGGCGCCTTATGTACGTTCACAATGATGGCGTGTTCATGGTTACGCCGCCAATCGACGGAAAGCCCTGCAGTCACGGCAATGGCATGACAGTTGGATTTGCTATGGAAAATCCGGAACAAGCCGACGCCTGGTACGCCGCAGGCGAAGCAGCCGGCGGCAAGCCCATTGAAGACCCACCCGGCTGGCGTGAAGGCGGCGGCCAGCGTCTTTATCTTGCCTATCTCCGTGATCCAGACGGCAACAAGCTGTGCGCGCTGCATCGCGGCTAAAGCCCTGGGCTTCAGGCAAACCGGTTTCCTTGTTCGTGCGTATAGAAGGGCATGAACAAGGAGACTGACTTATGCGTTTCGCATTTCTCGCTGCCCTGCTGCTGGCACTCGTTCCGATGACCGCCAGCGCGACTGAAGAACCTGCCCATACGGTCATGATGAAGGATGGCAAATTTGAACTTCGCCAATATGATCCGGTGATCGTCGCGGAGGTCGAAGTCACGGGCGATATGCGCCGGGCTGGCAACTCCGGGTTTCGCCCGCTCGCTGATTTTATCTTCGGTAACAATACCGCACGCACTGAAATCGATATGACGGCACCCGTAACGCGGCAGAAGTCTGAGAAGATTGCAATGACCGCGCCGGTCACACGAACACAATCCGACGACGATGTCTGGACCGTCGCCTTTGTCATGCCGTCAGATTTTACAATGGAAACGCTGCCCATGCCGAACAATCCGGATGTAACGATCCGTAACGTGCCGGGCGAACTGATGGCAACAGTGCGGTTTTCCGGCAACGGCTCGGAACGCGCACATATGAGCAAACAGGTCGATCTGGAAACCTGGATTCAGGAACAGGGTTACGTTGCCACCGGGCCCGCGCGCTACGCGGGCTATGACGCGCCATGGAAACCCGCACCATTTCGGCGGAATGAAGTGATGATCCCCGTGGCAAAGGCCGGTTAAAGCGCTAGGTAATTGACGCGGCAGAGCATCGCTCGCATGACCTCATCTCATGCCAGACCTGCAATATACCGATCCGCGCCTCGCTTCGATTTACGACCTTGGGAATGCCGGGACACAAGACCGGGACTTCTATCTGAATCTTGCGGGTGCGCCGCCGCAGACTGTACTCGATCTTGGCTGTGGCACCGGGCTGATCACGGATCGTTTAGCTGCTTTGGGACACCATGTGACCGGTGTCGATCCAGCGTTGGCCATGCTGGATGTGGCACGCGCGAAACCAAATGGCGAGCGCATCGAATGGGTCCATGCGGGCGCAGAAGATTTCGTCTCTGCCAATCATTACGACCTGATCATCATGACAGGGCATGCGTTTCAAGTCCTGCTAAGCGACGCGCAAATTGCCGGCGTTCTGAAAGTTATGTCCGATCACTTGCAGCCGGATGGCCTCGCCGTCTTTGAGAGTCGGAACCCGGCGCTGGACTGGGATGCGATCTGGGCGCGCAGCTACAAGATGCAGACGGCCTATGGCCTGGTGACAGCCCGTCGGCGGACAACCTCCAGCGCCCGCGCCCCCGAATTTCTGAGCTTTGCCTGGGATTATGACTTCCCGGACGGACCGGTCACGTCCAAGAGCACGCTGCGCTTTCCAACCTACGAGCAGGTCAGGGAGTTTGCTGAAGACGCAGGCCTTTACCAGACCGCTTTACTGGGTGATTGGGATGGCACAGTATTTGATGAGTCGACGTCACGTGAAATGATCTTCAAGTTTAAACGCAAAATGTAGAGTGCAATCATGTCCCTTACCGAAGTCTCAGCCTGGGCCAGTCATGGTGGTACGCTCAAGGTCTATGATCATTTCTCGAACGTCACGAACTGCAACATGCAGTTTGCCGTCTACACGCCGCCGCAAGCCGAGGACGGCCCTGTACCGGTAGTGTGGTATCTGTCCGGGCTGACCTGCACTTGGGCCAATGTCATGGAAAAGTCCGGCATCCAGAAACACGCAGCCGAACACGGGGTGATGATCATTGCGCCAGATACCAGCCCGCGCGGCAACGATGTGCCTGATGCAGAAGGTTACGACCTTGGCCAAGGCGCAGGTTTCTATCTGACAGCGACGCAGGCGCCATGGGACAAGCATTACAAGATGGACGACTATATAACCGTCGATCTGCCCTGGATTCTGGCCGAACACTTCCCGAAGGCCGACCTTGGACGCCAGGGCATTATGGGTCATTCCATGGGCGGGCATGGTGCGATCACGCTGCACCTGAAGAACATGTCCATGTTCAGGACTTGCTCGGCTTTCGCGCCGATCCTGTCACCAGCGCGTGTGCCATGGGGCAAAAAAGCCCTCAAGACTTATCTCGGCCCGGCATCACCGGTGTGGGAAGCATATGATGCGACTGAACTGGTGCAGAAACGACAAAGCCCTACGACAATCCTGATCGATCAGGGCGAAGCAGATCAGTTCCTGACCGAGCAGCTGGATGGTGGTCTGTTCCTGATGCATTGTCGCAATCACGGTCAGGCGGTGAGCTACCGGTTCCAGCCTGGTTATGACCATTCCTACTATTTCATCTCAAGCTTCATGGCCGATCATATCGCTCATCATGCGAGCGTACTGAAGAAGTAACAAAGCGTTTAGGTGCAAGTGCTGGACAAGCCTGTAGGGCCTCGGCACAGTCCCCCCAGGATATAGAGGAATGAAAAGCATGGTTTCGTTGCGCACCGCCCTTTTAGGTCTATCAGCCTTGGCCCTGGGCGCATGCGCCACACCTGCGACCTCACCTGATTATTCAGAACTGACCCCGCGCCAGCGCGACTTGATGATCGCGCTCGCCTCCTATTCCGGTGCTTACGACTTGTCCGATGCGGCTATGGCGACCGCTGTGCGCGACGAACGCGGCGACCCTGTCGGGCTATTGGCCTATGATGATCCGGCCGATGCTATTCGTGCAGGCGACACTGCAGCCTTTATCTCAGCAATCAAGACCGGGGCGGTCAGCAAAGGCGAAACCTCAGCATTTGCCGCGGTCGTCATGTCACTCGATCAAGCCGCAGGCTTTGACTATGCGCGGGCTGTCGGAACCGTTGCACCTGCCTTGGAAGATGACGACACCAGAACGATGGCGAGCTTTCTGAACGCCTGGTATCTGGCGCTTGATGGTCAGGCAGATGAAGCCATCCGGGCGCATCGGCAGGTGTCTTCGCAGCTGCCAGGACTGACGGGCGATCTATCTCTTGCTGGAATGCTTGAAGCGCTTGGTCGCAATGATGAGGCGCTTGTCGTTTATGACACGATGATGCCAACCGAGATCGTTGCGCCAGATCATGACTTTGACCCGCAAGGTCTGGTTTTCTCTCACGTGCGTCTGGTCGTGGCGCGCAAGGCGCTGCTACTCCGCAAGGAAGGTCGCATCGAGGAAGCGCAAGCTGTTTATCAACGTCTGGCCGATGCTGAGCCAGAAGAAGCCGTCAGCTATGCCGATGCGATTGATGCACTTGCGACCGGGCGCGGGATTGAAGACGAGGCTGCGACGCTGACCTCTGCAATGGCGCGCGCGATGGTCGATTACTCACTCAGCCTCGCCTATCAGCGGATTTTTGCTGAAGCCTTGATGGGCAATCGGTCTCGCGGGTTTGACGATACCAAAGGCGCGTTTGATCAACTCGCTCTCCTGATCGATCCAGCCAATGAGCCCTTGCGGCTCAACGTTCACGATGCCCTCGCAGAAGTCGCGCTTTATGATGGCGCGCTTCACGTCCTCACCTCTGCGCCGGAGCCAAGCGCGCAACTGAAAATGGTTGAAGCCTCAACTTTGCTGCGTCTGAAAGATGAGGAACGCGCGACAGACGCGCTGAAGCAGGCGCTTAAACTTGCCGATGAAGACGAGGAGCTTTCGGTCAATAGCGGGGCTATGGCACTCTACTCGTTGATGAAGAAAGAAGCCCCCGCGCTCGATCTCGCAGCCCGCCTGCCTGAGCTTGCGGAAACACCCGCCGAGAAGGCGTCAGCCTATGGGCAAAGCTCAGCGGTGTACCGCCAGTTTGCGCAGTATCAAGACGCCCTGACAGCTGCGAAAGCTGCCCGAGAGCTCGACGATACGCATGCCCGCAGAGTGGCGCTGTCTGACGCGCTGGCCGAAGCCGGACAGATCGAGGAAGGGTTGAGTATTCTTCGCTCGGAGGCACTTGCGAGACCGAACGATCCTTACATGCTGAACACGCTCGGCTACTATCTGGTCCTGCATACAGACCGGTTGGAAGAAGCATTCAAGGTGCTGGCCCGCGCATCGGCTCTGCAACCAAATGATTCCTATATTGCCGACAGCTTTGGCTGGGTCCGCTACAAGATGGGTGATCTTGAAGGGGCGCGGCGATATATCGAGCTAAGCCGCCGTGAGCTGCAACCCAATCGGCACTGGGAAATCGAAGATCATCTGGGCGATGTCTACTGGCATCTTGGGCGCAAGGAAGACGCGAAAGAAGCGTGGGGGTATGCCTTGAAAGAACACCCCCCGACCGATGAGCGCGCGCGTATTCAGGACAAGTACGAAAACGGATTATTAACGCCGCCACCAGAAAAAAGAGCTCTACCAGACGTCTCTTTGGAAGATGACGGAGAGATTACGCGTCAGGACATCTAAAGAGCACTGAAGTTCAGGCTTGCTCAGAGGCAGAGAGACTGGAACATATTGGCCATGCGTCGACTGAGTTTATTGCTTCCTTTCCTGCTTCTTGCTGGCGGCTGTGCCAGCACGCAGCACGTCATGACCGCCGAAGAAGCCGTGGCCTGGGCCAAGAAAGAAGCCACCATACGGGGGCAAGCGAAGGATTATTCGCAATTTGCGATTGCGCGCTATGCCTCGCTCACCGAAGACCCTGAGGCCGCAGCACAAAACTATTCACGCATTGCACGCTCAACGCCGAGCGATAGCAATCTGGTTGAGCGGGCGGTTTTTTCAGCTTTGCTGGTTGGAGAAACCGAGCATGCGATCAAACTGGCGAAGCGACTCTCACCAGAAGATATTGCCCAAAGCCAGTTACCGCGGCTGACGCTGGCAATTGACGCCCTGTCCCGAGACAGGCCCGATGAGGCCATGACCCACCTGAAAGGCTCATGGGACAATACATTCCACGCCTCCATCGCGCATAGTATCGGGGCGTGGTCCATGCTTGAATCTCACCCCGTCTCCGCAATTGCCTTGCACCAGACAATCGCGACGAATGATCCGGTGCTGTCCTCAATTGCGCGAACCAGTGCAGCAATCATGAAAACTCAGACCGGCGATCTGGCTGGGGCGGAGAAGGATCTGGACGCGTTGTGGCGCGAAAACGCGCGGCTGGCGACGGGAGTTGAAGTTGAAGCGCGCGTCCTCGCCAAGACCGGGCGCAGCGATCTTGCCCTGAAACGCATTCGGGATTTTCGCAGAGACGTTGGACGCAATCCTGCCCTGACCGTTCTGGCAAGTCAGATCGAAAACGATGCAGCGATCGATCTCCCCAAACATTCCGCTGATGAAGGCGTGGCGCTGTATCTTTATACTGCAACGGCAGCGCTTGCCGACGGAACAGACTCAGACTTACCCGGCGTCTATTTCGCACTGGCACTGCATCTTGATCCCAATCTCGACGCGGCCCGAACGCTGTGGGCTGAATCGCTGGATAAGGCCGGTCGGCGCGATGATGCAATCGCCATTTTGAAGGATGTTCCGAAGTCTTCCATTTTCCATACAAATGCGCAGGGACAGCTGGCCTGGGTCCTGCGTCGCCAGGAGCGAAACGAAGAAGCCCTGAAGCTGGCTCAGGACACATTAGACCGCACCGATGATCGTAATATCCAGATACAGCTTGCAGACCTGCTGCAATCGCTGGGTGAGGACGGCAAGGCCGAAGCTATTTTCACCGAGATCATCAATGCAGACGAAGCCGAGGGAACTTTTGACTGGCGCATTTACTTTGCCCGCGGTGCTGCGCGAGAGCGTCTAGGGTATTGGCCACCGGCAGAAAACGACCTGACGACGGCGTTGGGACTGCAGCCGCTGAACCCGACCATCCTCAACTATCTCGGCTACAGCTGGATTGATCGCGGCATCAATCTCGATGAAGGGCTGGAACTGATTGAGAAAGCCCTGAAACTCGCCCCGCGCAATGGCGCAGTGATGGATAGTCTGGGCTGGGCGCACTATAAACTCAGAAACTATGACAGGGCCGTTTATTATCTCGAGCGGGCAATTGAACTGGCCCCGCAGGACCCGGATATACTCGATCATCTCGGCGACGCCTACTGGCAGGTTGGGCGCTATACCGAAGCCAGCTATCAGTGGGACCGGGCCCTGCTATACAGTCTTGATGCTGAGCGTACAGACATGATCCGCCGCAAACTGGACAGCGGAACAGCAATGCTGACCGCAGCCGATCCGATGGCGCTGAAGACGCCGTAGACCGTGCTGACAGAGCGCGCTCCTGCCAAGATCAACCTTTCGCTTCATGTCGGCCTCGTCAAACCGAACGGGCGACATGATCTGAACTCACTGGTCACCTTCGCAGACCCGGCCGCTTCGGACATTGTGGAGGCTGAACCCGCCTCGCACTTCAGTCTGTCAGTTGAAGGGCCTTATGCTCTGGAGGCCGGCCCGGCCAGGGATAATCTGGTGCTGCAAGCGGCGAGAGCGCTCAAAGAGGCCCTTGACGGAGACGTACCACCTCTCGCCTTTCGCTTAAAAAAAAACCTGCCCTGCGCTGCCGGGATCGGAGGCGGATCGGCCGATGCTGGTGCAGCGCTGCGTTTGATTGCGAAAGCGCATGGCGGTGACCGCGTGCAAGAGGTGATCCGGGAGATTGCACCCACGCTGGGCGGCGATGTACTGGCTTGCGTTTACAGCCTGCCCGGCTTGATGACCGGCGAAGGGGAACATTACGAACCGGTACTGGCTATTCCGGCTCTGCCTGCCATTTTGGTCAATCCTGGCGTTGCTTGCCCAACCAGGCCAGTCTTCGCCAAGTTTGATGAAGATGCGACGGTGATGCTGAGCCATCCTCTGCCGACCGCGAGCAGATCAGGTAGCGACCGGTTCATCGAGTATCTCGAGTTCGGGACGGACAACACGCTGCAAGCCCCGGCGCAGATTCTGGTGCCGGAGATTTCTGGCGTTCTGGGGGAGATGGCTCAGTTACAGGGCGCACGTCTGACACGGATGAGCGGCTCTGGAGCCACGTGTTTTTCTCTGTTTGACAGTCTGGATCAGGCGGCGCTGGCAGCCTCTGATCTGCGCAAGGACCACCCTGACTGGTGGATTGTCGCGACGATGCTGGGAGGCGAGCTGTGAGTGCGATTTTCGAGGCGTGGGGACCAGCCACGCTTACAGCGGTGAGCGGTTTCCTGTTCAGCTTTCTGGCTTGTATCTGGGTCATGCGGCTCGGCGTAGTAGACGCTCCCGATGAAGACCGAAAGACCCAAGAGACGCCCGTGCCGCGCCTTGGCGGGGTTGGCATCCTGATTGGCGCGATCTTCGGGATGGCGGTCAGTTTTGTCGTGCTGGTATGGATACGCGGCGGTGAACCGGCATCGGTGCTTCCTGAATGGACCAGTACGACCCGCGAAACTGCGCGGCTTGTGTTTAACAGCGTGTTCTTCACGGTTCTGGTGTTTGCGATCGGGCTTTGGGATGACGTGAAAGCTATCTCCACCAAAACGAAACTTGCCATATTTACAGTTGTGGCTGTTTTGGCCGGAGGCGATATTGCGCCAACCCTTATCCTCACACCTTTCGGCGCCCTCACATTTGGCATTCTGCTAAGTGCTGGGTCAGCACTCTGGTTGCTCGTGTTCACCAATGCCGCGAATTTCATGGATGGATCTAATGGCCTGTCGATTGGGTGTCTCGCCATCATGCTGGCTGGCCTGGCGCTCATCGGCAGTTCGCATAGCGCATTCGACCTGAGTGTCGGTTGGTTCGCGCTGTTCGGGGCGATTGGCGGGTTTCTGGTGCATAATCTACGCGGCAATCTCTATGCCGGGGATGCTGGCGCGCTGGGTCTTGGAGCCCTGTTTGCAAGTCTAGGACTCGCTTCGGGGCTTGAAGTCTGGACTGTCGCGACACTGGCCCTACCCTTCCTCGTCGATGTCCTGTTAACGCTAGTCTGGCGCGCCAAACATGGCCGGTCATGGTTAAGCGCGCACCGCGATCATGCCTATCAGCGCCTGATGGACCAGGGCTGGGGACATCTAGATGTGGCAATCTTTTATTGGGGTTTGAGCGCCGTCTGCGTGGTAGCCGCGATGATTGCGGTCGAGGCTGGCGGTTGGGTCCCGTTCAGTCTGTTTTGGGTCTTGCTGGTGGCCGGATGTGTCTTGTGGTGCGTGAACCGCTCAACCACTCTGCACGATCAATCGGCTTAGATCGCTGGGCGCCATATAGACCGCGTCGCGCCACGGCGCGTAGGCCCAGGCCATATAGCCCGCGAAGGCCGCGCCCAAACCACCGCCTAACATCGCCCAGACGGCTCCTCGAACCACCATCCCGGTCGCCCCCGCATAAAAGAAAAATAGGCAAGCCAGCGTCGCAATCGCGAAGACAATGAACGTCGCTCGCCGAAAGGCATCACCGCCATCAATGCGAATTTCTAATGCAGGAACCTCCTCTTCCAGGTCTTCCAGAACAGCCCTGACGAGCGACAGGAGGGTCTCGCGATTGGTTTCGCCGCCGCTATCGCTGCCTTCAACCTTCACGACACCCTTGGCATCGGTGAGGTGAAGCCAGGTTGACCGGACACCGCGCAAGGTCATGTCATTCCAGCTCGCACGCGTGACTTCTGACAGCTTTATGGCGCGATCACCGCCCTTGCGCATCAGGTACCCATCCTTCAGCGCCCAGGTCTGATCCGCGCCGATCATCGCAGGCTTGAAGGTGAACTCACGCATTTAAACTCCGCTCATCCCCTTCATATCGGGGACCTCTAAAGGTCAGTCCGCATTAAGGGGTACGAGATCCCCAATCAAGTTGGGGATGATCGGCTCGAGAAGATTCAATCACATATTCGGATAGGCCGGGCCGCCGCCGCCTTCGGGCGTCACCCAGTTGATGTTCTGGTTGGGGTCCTTGATGTCACAAGTCTTACAGTGAATGCAATTCTGTGAGTTGATCTGGAAGCGTGGCGCTTTGCCGTCTTCCTCGACCCATTCATAAACACCTGCTGGGCAATAGAGAGCTGACGGGCCACCAAACACATCGTGTTCTGAAGATTTCTGAAGGTTCAGGTCAGCGACTTTCAAGTGCACCGGCTGATCTTCGGCATGATAGGTATTTGTGAAAGACACATTGGTCAGCTTGTCGAAGCTCAAGACGCCATCGGGCTTTGGATATTCGATCGGCTTGAACTTAGAGGTGGGCTGCAAGTAAGCGTGATCGGGCTTCTTATGCTTCATCTGCGGGATGTAGCCGAAGCCTACGAGGTAGCGCATCCACATATCCGGCATGCCGAACATCGCCCCCATCATGGTGCCGAATTTGCCCATTAGCGGCTTGACGTTGCGCACGCGGGCCAGATCGGTCCAGACCCAGCTATCACGCACCGCTTGATCGTAGCTTTCGAGCGCATCACCAGAGCGTCCAGCACGGATCGCTTCAACCGCTTCTTCAGCCGCAAGCATACCCGTCTTCATCGCATTGTGTGTGCCTTTGATGCGTGGCAGGTTCACAAAACCCGCTGAGCAGCCGATCAGCGCGCCGCCCGGGAAAGCGAGCTTCGGGATAGACTGAATGCCGCCAGAGGTAATAGCGCGGGCACCATAGGCCTCGCGTTTGCCGCCCTCGAGAAATTTCGCGATTTCATCGTGATGCTTGTAGCGCTGGAACTCTTCGTAGGGCGCAAGGTATGGGTTCTTATAATTAAGGTGGACAACATAACCGACGGAGACATAGTTCTCGCCGCCCTCTGAGAAATGGTAGAGGAACCCCCCGCCATTGCCGTCCTTGTCCTTTACGGGCCAGCCGAAAGTGTGCTGCACATAGCCGGAGCTGAACTCAGGATGGTCAGCCGGAACTTTCCAGACTTCTTTCAAGCCGATGCCATACTTCTGCGGATCGCAATCAGCTTCCAGATCATACTTGGCTTTCACTTCTTTGGTGAGAGAGCCGCGCGCGCCTTCAGCGAACATGACATACTTGCCGAGCAATTCCATACCAGGTTCAAACTCGCCCTTATGGCTGCCATCTTCGGCAATGCCCATGACGCCAGCGACGACGCCTTTAACCTCACCATTATCACCATATACGATTTCAGAGGCCGCAAAGCCCGGGAAGACTTGCACTTCCAGCTCTTCGGCGCGTTCACCAAGCCAGCGGCAGACATTGGCCAGGGAACCAATATAGCAGCCATGATTGTGCATGAAGGGCGGAAACGCGAAGGTTGGCATACCCATAGAGCCGTGTGAGCCCAGCAGCTTGTATTTGTCAGCTTCTACCTCAGTGCGGATCGGGCGATCATCGCGGTCACGCCAATCGGGAATCAACTCGTCCATCGCTTTTGGATCAAGCACCAGACCAGACAGGATATGAGCGCCGATTTCGCCGCCTTTTTCCAGAACCACAACTTCCAGCTCTTCACCGGCTTCGTTCGCCAGTTGCTTCGCCCGGATTGCCGCAGACAGCCCGGCTGGGCCTCCACCAACAATAACCAGGTCAAATTCCATCGACTCGCGTTCGCTCATCCTTATCTCTCCTATAGGTCGGGCGATTGATCGCTAGCCACAAACCTGAAATACGTATGTTTCCTGACCCCGATAAACCGAAGTGTGCAAGGCGACAATGGACCAAAATGCCCCTACCGTAGCGTTAAAGGCGCTCACCGAATGGTGGGAAGAGATGGGCGTGGAGGTCGATCAGGCAGAACTGAGCGCGCTGACCCGCACACGCAATACAAGCGCTGCAGCTCCGGTCGGTGGCGAAGGCGCGCCTCCAAAAGGGCGCAACACGGCAACTGAGGCCCCGGTTGCGACCCGGCCAAGCCGGAACAGGAATAAGTCGAAAACGGTCGAAGACTGGGTGGCAGAGGCAGAGGTTTTGGCCGCCGGTGCAAACTCTCTGACGGAACTCAAAGCCGCGATCGAGGGGTTTGACGGCTGCCCGCTGAAGAAACTGTGTGAAAAAACGGTTGTCTATGACGGTACCGAAGGCGCATCCGTCATGGTGCTAGGCGAAGGCCCGGGCGGTCAGGAAGATCGCCTTGGTCTGCCCTTTGTTGGCAAGGCCGGGCAGTTGCTCGACAGGATGCTGGCCGCAATTCAGCTTGATCGGAAGACGAATGCCTTCATCTCGAACGTGAATTACTGGCGTCCGCCCGGCAATCGCAATCCGGAAGCCGATGAACTTGCGGTTTGTCGGCCCTTTGTGGATCGAATGGTCGATCTCGCTCAGCCCAAGATCATCTTCGCGATGGGCGGTGTGGCGGCGAAATCCCTGCTTGATACCAAGACGGGAATTACACGTTTGCGCGGGCGAGAGCATGACTTTGAGACGCCCGTCGGCACGCGCGTCCCGCTTATCCCGATGTTTCACCCGGCCTATCTGCTGCGCCGCGCCCCGGACAAAAGCCGCGCCTGGCGAGACTTGCTGCTAGCGCAAGCCCGGTTGAAAGAGATGGGGGTTGAGGTTTGAAATGGATTGAACTCGTCTTGGACGCGTTTTTGGCGGTGCTCTTTTATGGGGTGCTTGCAACAATTGTCAGCTTTATCGGCCTGCTTTTCTGGGGCGCTTTTGAGTTTGACGTGGTCCTCAAGATGACCGTCATAATAGGCTCACTGTCCGCCGTCTTAGGCGCAGCAATCCCGGCTACGCGCACTTTTGCCGCCTCGGTCCTGACCTTTATCACGCCAATAGGCTGGTAGCATGCCAGCCCCGCTTTCCATCATCATCCCGGCTTACAATGCCGAGGCAAACCTGGCGCTGTGTCTTGGCAGCCTGATGCCGGGTCTCGAGTCCGGGCTCATCCGTGAAGTGATTGTTGTGGATGGTGGCAGCGCTGATCAAACCCGGCGTTTGGCAGAGGGGACCGGCGCAACAGTTTTGACCGCGCCAGCAAAAGGACGCGCTGCCCAGTTGCGCCATGGCGCAGAGCAGGCGCGCGGGGATTGGTTCCTGTTCCTGCATGCCGATACAGCGCTCAGCCGGGACTGGGCCGAACGCGCGAAGGCGCACATTACAGAACAACCAGACAAAGCCGCCGCCTTCACCCTCGCCTATCGCAGCGACGCGCATATGGCGACGGTTGTGGCCCGGCGGGCCAACTGGCGCGCACGTACGTTCGGTCTGCCTTATGGCGATCAGGGGCTGCTGATATCGCGCAAGCACTATGACGATGTTGGCCGTTATCCCGAGACGCCCTTCATGGAAGACGTTCAAATCATCCGCGCGATCGGCAAAACGCGATTGCGCATCCTGAGCGCTGAAGCCCGGACCTCTGCTGAAAAATATGAGCGCGATGGCTGGCGAAAGCGCAGTTGGCACAATGCCTGGCTGATCACCCGCTATTTGCTTGGCGCACAGCCTGAAAAGCTGGCAAAACTGTATCACTGAATTCTTGGGGAGGGAGCGAGATATGTCTCTTGAAACTGTTTGGGAAGATGAACTCGGCGAAGGCTATATCTATCTTCCTAGCCACCCAGGCCCTGGAACGGCGGGATGTGTGGCGCGGTCGCTGGACGTCTTTGCATTTGATGCCAGCCTGCGCGGGGCACAAATTATCCTTGATATTGACGATCAGGACCGGGTCATCGGCATCGAGATTGTCCGCTAAGGGGTTAAGACAGCGAGCGCGTCATCAAAAATCTGATAACAAAACAAACACTCAATAGTGACCTTATCGGCTGAGCCCGGTGCTTGCGCAGACGGAGTGGCTATGATGCTAGACGGCGCATGCATCGCGCGCACCTTCTCATCTACGCCAAGCCGCCGCGCATTGGCCTCTCAAAAACGCGGCTGGCTAAAAGCCTTGGCAGCGCGGTCGAGGCGCGCCGGATCGCGGCGATGAGCCTTGGCCAGACAATGCGCGCGGCCCTCGGCGGTCCATGGACGCCGGTCCTCTACACTGCACCGGACGGAGAACTGGGCACCAGTCTGGGAGGCCTATGGCCCTGGCACCTGGAGCGGCGTTCGCAAGGCACTGGCGACCTGACAGATCGTCTGAACAAAGGCTTGTGCGAAGCGCCGCCCGGACCTGTCCTGTTTATCGGCGCGGATACACCGGACATATCAGCCGGACTGATCCGCCGTGCCATATGCCGGTTGCAAACCCATGACGCTGTGTTCGGTCCAGCCCGGGATGGCGGCTTCTGGTTGTTCGGCCTCAACAAAAGCGAACGCACGCGCAGTCCATTTGCGCCGGTGCGTTGGTCCGGGCCGCATGCGATGGCCGATGTTCACGCCAATCTTGGGCGAGACGCGCGCGTTGCAGACCTACCCACGCTAATCGACATTGACGAAGCGTGCGATTGGCAGGCCTGGAAAGCAGCCCGATAGGCTTCCCTTGCGGCCCTCTTGTTCTAACGCGTGATCCCTGTTGAGATTTTGCAAGAATAGAATAGGAGGCTGCCGCTATGAAATTTGTCCGCTGGATCCTGATCGCAATCATGCTTGTGGTGGCGGGGATCGCTGTCTGGCTCTTCGACCCACTCCCCGATAATCCTGATTTTGACGCCTTGAGCGCTGCAGCGGCCGAATATGATGCTGAGATTATTCGCGACAATTGGGGTGTGCCACACATCTATGGCGCGCGTGATGCCGATGTTGCGTTTGGCCTTGCCTATGCGCATGCCGAGGATGACTTTGCGACTATTCAGGACAAAGTAATCGCGACCCGCGGGCGCTTAGCGCGCTATCAAGGCATGGACGGCGCAGTAACCGATTATCTGGTCGCGCTGTTTGGGGTCTGGGACATTCTGGAAGAGCGATACGAGCGCGATGTGCCAGCAGATGTCAAAACTTATGCCGAAGGTTATGTTGCCGGGCTCAATCTTTATGCTGCGGAGCACCCGGATGAAGTTTTGCGCGGTGTGGCACCTTTCACCGCGGAGGACATTCTTGGCGGGTTTATTTTCACAACCCCGTTCTTCTACGGCTTTGATGAAACACTGCTGGACCTCTTTGCAGATGAGCGGACGGCGCAAATCGCCCTGTCACCTACCCCGGACCGGGACGCGTGGATCGTCGGGCCGAGAACTGAGCCAGAGCGCGGATCGAACGCCATTGCGGTGTCACCAGAGCGCTCAGGCGATGGCGTAACCCGGCTCTTGATCAACTCTCATCAACCCATGACTGGCCCGGTTGCCTGGTGGGAGGCTCATCTTGTCTCTGAAGAGGGCCTCGACATCACAGGTGGTTTGTTTCCTGGCACACCGCTCATCCTGCACGGCTTCAACAAACACCTTGGATGGGCAAATACGGTCAGCGCGCAGGATCTGGCGGATGTCTATGCTCTGGAGCGTAATCCGGACAATGACATGCAGTACCAGCTGGACGGAAACTGGCGCGACTTTGAAGTTTCGACAGTGACAATACCGGTCAAGCTGTGGGGACCATTCGTGTACAAGGCGAAGCGCAAAGTGCTGCGCTCAGAACATGGCCCGGTGATAGAGGCCCCGCATGGGACTTATGCGGTTCGCTATGCCGGGATGGGCGAGATCCGACAGCTCGAACAATATTACCGCCTCAATCAGGCAATGTCGCTGGAGAGTTTCATGGACGCGATGTCGATGCGCGCTTTACCCAGCATCAACTATATTTACGCTGATAAGGAGGGGCATATCGCGATGATCCACAATGCCCAGTATCCTGACCGCGACGATGGCTGGGACTGGAGCGGCGATATGCCGGGCGATCGATCCGATTTGATCTGGCCTGGGTATCGCCCGTTTTCCGACATACCGATGCTTGTCGACCCTGTGTCTGGCGTGATCTTTGAGGCCAACAATGAACCATTCAGCACCACTGACGGACCAGACAATCTGCAGCCCGGCGACTTTCCGCAATCGATGGGTCTGCAAACCAATCAAACCAATCGATCCCTGAGACTGATTGAACTGGTGCCGCAATATCCGGTACTGGATCGGGCTGCGTTGCTCGAAATCAAGTTTGATACAGGCTATGCGCCAGGGTCCGAAGCGGATCAGGTCGTATCGGCCGTGCTTGCAGAGGATTGGAGCGGCGATGAACAACTCGCGGCAGCAGCGACACATCTTGGGGCCTGGGATCGGAATATGGATGCGGCGAATACCCATGCCGCGCTTGGTGGACTGACGGCCATTCACCAGATCACCGAACGGTTCACAAAGGTTCCGGCACCAGAACCAGCAGACGCATTCCGGCAGGCGGTCGACTATCTGATGACCCATCATGGCCGCATCGACGTGCCTTGGGGCGAGGTCAACCGGCTAGTGCGCGGTGAGGTGAACCTGCCGCTGGACGGAGCATCGGATACACTGCGGGCGATTTATCCCGCTGAGATTCGCGATGACGGGACCTTACATGCTTCTGCCGGGGATACCTGGATCGCACTTGTCGAATGGGCCGAGGACGGCTCACAGTCAGCCGATGTCGTCCATCAGTTTGGCAATGCGACGCTGGATGCCAGTTCGCCGCATTACGCAGATCAAGCCCCTTTGTTCGCGAAGAAAGACTGGCGCAAAGCTCTGCTAACGCGGGAAGATATCGAAGCGAATGCAAGCTGCACTTATCGGCCGGGCACGGGATCATTGCGGGCCTGTCTTGCACAGTAGCACGCTATAGATCATCGGCGCGTATAAACGATCATCAGGCGATCCTTCCACGGCGTTTCAGCAGCGTCGCGCCCTTGCCAAACCCATTCGAACCCGCTGGCGCTCAGCTTACGATACTGAATACGGCGCACGGCATCTGACATGCCCAATTGCCCAATCTCAAAGGAAAGGTCCATTAGATCGTCTGAACCAAAACCAAGGTGTACGAAACCCCGACGATCAGATGTCAGCAGCTTCATCGTCTCGCTTAGGGAATCGAAGACAATCAAAGAGGTAGAGCGGTTTTCGAAGGGAGTTTCGCTTTCCTGATTGAACACCGCCTCGGAGGTTTCCAGGATTCCGCACACATGTGAACTGTCCCACGCGATTGTGCTTTCCCCATACCCGGTCCAGCCCTCATCAGCCTCGATATGTAGTGACCAGGTCCCGACCAGCATCTGCAGAGCCGCGCCGGTCTCCGCATCGCACATGCTTGCACTTTCTGGCGTTTCAACCAGTTCTTCCGGGATCGCTGCGCAGGCGGAACACAGCACTGCCGCGCAAATGAGGGATGTGAAACACTTCGCTCGCATGGGACTTTCCGAACCTATTACCAAGCATGTTACACTAGTCTACACTAATCGCGCTGCATAGACCGCTAGCCGGGGTCCAAGATGCTGGTGATGTGATCTGCGAGCAGCCGTCCACGCGGAGCAAGGCGCAGCCAGCCCTCCTCCAGATCGACCCACCCGCTCTTCCAAAGGTCGTTCAGCTCATCGGTGCGGGTCATCGGCCCAAGCAGCTGTTCCAGCCGGTCCAGATGCAACCCTTGGGTTGGGCGCAGCCCCATCGACATTAGCTCGCGCGCGACATCTACAAGCGGCAGGCTTTGGGCCTGAACGCAGCTGGAGGCAATATAGTCGGCCGGGCGGCGCGGTGCCTCGCTGGCATGTCTTTGGCCCTTTATCGTCAGCCGACCATGCGCGCCCGGCCCCACACCGATCCAGTCGCCACTGTTCCAGTAAATCTGATTATGAGTTGATTGGAATTGCGGGGCGCGTGCGTGATTGGACACTTCGTAAGCGGGCAATCCAGCATTTTCGCATAAGGTCTGCGTCACCTCATAGAGGTCCGCCTGGCCGTCCTCATCGAGGGGCACCAGATCGCCTCGCGCGGCGCGTTTCCCAAACGCGGTGCGGTCCTCGATGGTTAACTCATACAAGGATAAATGCGGCGCACCGAAGTCCAGCACGGCTCCAAGTTCATGCTCCCAGTCTTCAACGCTTTGATCCGGGCGTGCATAGATCAGATCGAGTGAGTGATTGTCGAACACCGCCTGGACTTTCTCGATGGCCTGTCGCGCCGCGGCACGATCGTGATCTCTCCCCAGAAAGCTCAGCGCTTTATCATTCAGCGACTGAACGCCAAGCGACAAACGGTTGACCCCGGCGCTCGCCCAATCGCTGAGCGTCTCGCGCAGAACATCATTGGGATTGGCTTCAAGCGTAATCTCTGCACCAGGTTTCAGTCCAAATTGGTGGTCAGCCTCATCGAGTAACAGGCTGAGGTCTTGAGGTTTCAGGAGCGATGGCGTTCCGCCGCCCAGAAAAATGCTATCCAGCGGCGGATGAGAGGGCATCAGATCGCGATGCCGGCCTATGTCGGCGAGGATCGCCTTGAGGAGCGGCTCTGTGTCCCGGTCCTTGGCGGCATAGACGTTAAAGTCGCAATAGGGGCAGATCTTCGTGCAATAGGGCCAGTGGACATAAAGTCCAAAGCCATATTGAGGCCCCACAGCTGCCGCGATATTCGTCATTAGAGCAGTGCAGCTTTCAGCTTCGCAAAGGCATCGGCCCGGTGGCTCATGGCGTGCTTTTCAGCCGGTTGCAGTTCGGCAAAGGTCTCGCTTCGACCAATTGGGACAAAGACCGGGTCAAACCCAAAGCCCATTTCGCCGCGCGGCGGCCAGGTTAGCGTGCCATGTGATTCGCCCAGAAACGTCTCTTCGTGACCGTCAGGCCAGACCACAGCGAGACAGCAGACGAATTTCGCCTTCCGGTTTTCAGCGCCAATATCCTGAAGCACATTTTCTACCTTCTCCATGGCCTTGTAGAAGTCACGAGGATGACCTGCCCAGTCGGCCGTGTTCACCCCTGGCATGCCGCCAAGCGCCTCGACAGCGATCCCGCTATCATCAGACAGCGCAGGCGCCCCCGTGGCTGATGCCGCTGCGCGCGCCTTGAGCAGCGCATTGCCCTCAAATGTAAACTCGGTCTCTTCTGGTTCAGGCAATTGCAGCTCTTTGGCTGAGCTGACCTGAAACCCCAGCGGCTCAAAAAGGTCTTTGAGTTCAGAGACTTTGCCGGTGTTGTGTGTCGCGGCGATCAAACGCCCGGTCTCCAGCTTTCGTGGCATCAGGTGTGGCTCCATTCTTGCAATTTACACGAATATACTTATCGTTTAACGGTAAGTCTCCGAGTCTGTAATAGCGTCTATTAAATGCGCTCCACAGAGATATGAAAGATACGCATGGCAAAGGCCAATACAAATTCCATGGCAGCAATCATGTCGCACGTCGTGCGCGCGATCTTCTGGATTGCGGTCTTTTCTTTGATTATCGGGTCATTGATTATCACGACCGGGCTGATCGGAAGCCTGAACGGCGGTACGATCAAACTGCCTTGGGTTGAGGCTTTGGCCCAAGGCGTTCCGCCCGGCAGATTGGTTGTTGCACTTGTGGGGATTGTTGTCTTTGCGACCGGTATCGCTTTTGTCTGCAGCCAGTTGCGGAGTATTCTGTCGACCCTTGCAGATGGTGACCCGTTTGTCCCGGAGAACGGACCGCGATTGACCAGAATTGCGATCGCGATTGGGATGATCGAGATTGTTCGAACGCTCGCTGTGCTGCTCATCTCTGCCACGGTCGATCTCGGCGAAAATTATGAAGTTGTTATTCGGTTCAATTTAGCGGTTTGGGGTGCAGTGATCGTGCTGCTGATCCTGGCGCAAGTCTTCCGTGAGGGCACACGCCTTCGGGAAGAAGAAAAAATGACGATATAGAAGGGCCAGATTTGACCATACGTGTGACCCTCGACCGTGTTTTGCTCGACAAGCGTATGTCTCTGACAGAGCTGTCGGAGCGTGTTGGCGTGACTTTGGCCAATCTCTCGATTCTAAAAACCGGAAAAGCGAAAGCGGTTCGCTTTTCCACACTTGAAGCCTTGTGCAGGGAGCTCGACTGCCAGCCTGGTGACATTCTGGTTTTCGAAGGCGGTAACCAGAACGGCAAGACCAGCAGCGAAGCCGCCTGACCCGGCTAAGCGGCCTTGGCGCTATAGACAAGCGGCACGCGCTCAATCGCGACCAGGTCGTTTCCGCAGACATACGACGCGCGTTGCCGCCGCCAGGTCGCCTCATCGACCTTTGAAAGCGCCGCTATATAAGTCTGATCATCGTAGTAACGGATGCGCGGCAGGCCGAGCGCCTCGCTGTCATACGTCTCACAGATCAGGCTGAAGAACTGGTGATGGGTAAGCCAGGTCATTCCTTCAATGCCATGGTTCAGGCAGTATTCTGTCGCTGCGAGCCCAAGTGATTGCCTGACTTTTGTCCACTCATACTTATTACCGCAGGCACGTCGGTCGAGGATGAAGCGTGATGCCTCGAGGATAGTGTCGCTTCGCGGGATCCCTTTCTGGTCACAAAATTCAGGAAACACCTCCGATAGCATGTGCGGTTTGGTCGTCGGGTTGAACCGAAAACAGCCGAGCACTTCATCTCCTGACGGTGACGGGGCAAGGAAATAGACAGTGTCATCTGTATCGAACTGGTCTTGCTCTCGCCCCGGCTCAACATCCGGGATCTTCCAGCCGAGTTCCTCAACAACGACTCGATATCGCATGCGATAACTGGCTTCCAATAAATCCTGACAATAGTCGCGGTTCTCAGGGGTTACGATTTCAATCATGTTTGGCTCCTCTTGCTGAGGAGGCCAGCTAACGATCACAAAGAGCGGGGCTGTAGGTCCAGATTTGGACCTTGAATTTAGAGAATCAGGCGCTGTGCCAAGGCCTTAGCGACCGCCTCAGTTCGGTTGGCGGCATTGAGTTTGCGCACCGCGCGTTTGATCGCTGCCGAAACGGAGGTCTCTGTTTTGCCCAGAATGGTTGCCGTCTCCCAGCTCGACTTGCCGGAGGCCGCAAAATGCAGGACTTCGGTTTCCAGTACTGACAGCTGCACCCGGGGTTCCAGATTATAGGGCCCGCAAAGGTCTTCGAGACGCCGATACCCAACGGTTAGGACAGCGTTCAACGCGGCGACTTGCTGCTGGGAAATTGAAAGCCGCTCTCCCGCGATCGAGACTGCCCCGAGCGGACGTCCGGCGAAAACCATTGGAAAAGTCAATCCGGCTTTCAAGCCGTTGCTGCGCGCCTTGCGTAGAAACTCCAGCCCCTCAGGAGAGGCATTGTGAATGACTTCATGCCAGAAAAAGGGGTCCGACCGCTGCCAGGCCTCATGCAGAACCGGATCATGAATGATCGCCTGGTGCGGCATAAGCTCATCAAGGAAGCGCAAACGCACATTCGTCATTTTTAGCGGGCGGGCATCTCTGAACCGGTCCACATTCACGATATGACCCAGCATAATCCAGCTTGCCCCGAACATGGCGATATGGTCAGCTAATATATCGAGTATTTGGCAGGGGTTCTTGCTCCGAGCAATTTTCCAACTCGGAGAGGTCCTCTGGATTGCGGGATTCTCCCGCAAGTCGTTTAAAGCGGCCCCCACCTGAACCCCAATCAGCAATTAATTCTGCGGCGAAGTCCCCATTTCAACCGCAAAGGAAAGAACCCCTATCTCTACTGGAACGCGAATTCTTATGCAAGACTCTCCTAAAGAGGGAATTTTCAAGCCTTCCAAGTACGCCGTGACGCACCCCACTTTGCGCCTTTGCAACAGCGTGTTACAGCCGCGCCAAAGCTGACGATATCGCCATGGGAGCCGAATATGGGCCTTTTCGGAAACAAGGACGCCAAGCCACGCACAGAATCGGACACGATGGGTCCCGTTGATGTTCCAGGCGACAAGTACTGGGGCGCGCAAGCGCAGCGTAGCCTGGGAAACTTCAAGATCGGCTGGGAGAAACAGCCTGAACCCATCGTTCGCGCTCTTGGGATCGTGAAACGCGCCGCAGCTGAAACCAATATGGCGCTTGGCAAGCTGGATGCGAAACTGGGCGACGCCATCATCACAGCCGCGAATGAAGTGATCGAAGGCAAATTGAACGATCACTTCCCCCTCGTTGTCTGGCAGACCGGATCAGGCACTCAGTCCAACATGAATGCCAATGAGGTCATCTCAAACCGCGCGATTGAGATTCTGGGCGGTCAAATGGGAACCAAAAGCCCGGTGCATCCCAACGATCACTGCAATATGAGCCAGAGCTCGAACGATACCTTCCCGACGGCGATGCATGTCGCATGCGCCGAGGAGATCACGCATCGCCTATTGCCTGCCCTGCAGCAACTGCACAATGCACTGAACGATAAGGCGCAGGCCTGGACAGAGATCATCAAGATCGGCCGCACGCACACGCAGGATGCAACCCCCGTGACACTTGGCCAGGAATTTTCCGGTTACGCCAAAATGGTCGAGAATGGGATCGCCCGAATTGAGAGCAGCCTACCCGCCCTACTAGAGCTTGCACAAGGCGGCACAGCCGTTGGAACAGGCCTCTCAACCCCGATTGGCTTTGCTGAAGGCGTGGCTGAGAAGATCGCGCAAATCACAGGCCTCTCCTTCGTAACCGCGCCTAACAAGTTTGAGGCCCTGTCAGCCCATGACGCCATGGTGTTCGCACATGGGGCAATCACGACAGCGGCAATGTCATGCTTCAAGATTGCAAACGATATTCGCTTCCTCGGATCGGGGCCACGATCTGGCCTCGGCGAATTGGCTCTGCCGGAAAACGAGCCGGGCAGCTCAATCATGCCAGGCAAGGTGAACCCGACCCAGTGCGAAGCGCTAACCCAAGTCTGCGCGCATATTCATGGCAATAATGCAGCAATCGGTTTTGCTGGCTCGCAAGGCCACTTTGAGCTGAACGTCTTCAATCCGATGATGAGCTACAATCTGCTGCAATCAATTCGTTTGCTGGCAGACGCCTCTGTTTCCTTTACAGAAAACTGCGTTGTCGGGATTGAGCCAAGGCTCGAAAATATCCAGCGTGGGCTGGAGAACTCACTGATGCTGGTGACACCGCTCAAGGAAAAGTACGGCTACGATCTCGCGGCTAAAGTCGCAAAGAATGCGCACGCGAACGGCACCACCCTGAAAGTTGAAGCGCTCGCTCTCGGAATTTCCGAGGAAGACTTCGACGCGATTGTTGTACCGGCGAAGATGATCGGGCCGGGGTGAGCTTGCAATAAACGGGTATTTCACTTAAATTTAAGTATGACTTTACGTGAATGGCGAAAGCGAAATGGTTATACTCAAAAAAGGGTGGCCACCGATTGCGGCGTTTCACACGTGCGCATTTCGATGATCGAGAGAGGCGACGGACCACCGTCACCCAGTTTGGCCAAACGGATTGAGTTTGTTTCGGATGGCGAAGTGACAGCCGCTGAACTGCTCGGTTTATCAGTCAACAAAGGCGTTCAAGAAGACCCAGCCCCCTTTACCCAAGCTCCAGCCAAACTGTCAGAGGAAGCCCGCGCGCTTGGCCTCGATCCAGAAGCGATTGCCGAAAAAGCGGTTCAAGATGCCGTGAAGCGGAAGCGCATAGATGCCTGGATTGAAGAAAACCGCGAGGCGATGGACACCAATGCAAAAGACATTCGCGAGAACGGGCTCTGGTCTGACGGGCTACGCCTGTTTTGAGCGCTGAGCCCTACGCGATTGTCACACTAAAGGGCCAGCCGAACAAACGCTTTGCAGTGCTGAGTTATCTAGGCATGGAGGTCAATGGCACCATCGTGGTCGCACCGCTGCTCAAACAAGATGAAATCGCCATTGTCGATGTGCTGCACCCCCTCGTTGAGGTTGATGGCGAAATACGGGTGCTCGCAATTGAGCGCCTTGCGGCTGTATCGCCTAGCCTGATTGCAGCCAGCGCAGGGTCTCTAATCGCGCATGAATACCCCATCCAGCGGGCACTTTCCCGCCTCTTCTTTGGGAACTGACGTAAGTTACAAATCGGGCTAGACTGGTCGCAGAATCAGTTTTGCAAGCAAAGGCATTGCCCCATGAATACCGCACCCGTCGGCTCAAAAGCCAACCCGTCTGAATTTGACGCCTATTCCAAGCTTGCTGAAGATGAGCCCTATTTCGTGCTGTCAGCACATGATCCGCTCTCAAGTGCGCTGGTTGAGCTACATGCCTATATCGGCGCGGGACAGTCAGGCGCAGCCCACAATAAGCTCGCCGAGATTATGGCGCTCACCGCAGCGAAGGCCCCACGTCCGGCCTCCAGCCCGAAGTATCGAGAGACATTTGCGATCTCACTCGCCATGGAACAGTGGCGCAACGCGAATCCAGACTAAGGTTGACTAAGAGCCTTCCGTTCACATGACAAAGCCGATCAATCTGAACAAAGTGCGCAAAGCCAAAGCGAAAGCCGAAAAAACTCAGAAAGCGGCGGAGAACCGCATCAAGTTCGGACGCACCAAGGCGGAAAAGGAACAGGATCACCTTACTCGTGCGCGCCATAAGAAGAGCCTAGACGATACGAAACGGTCAGACGATTAGTCTGGCTTAGAACTTGCTCCTCTCCCCGAAAGAGATTTGGGATCGGGAGGAAATTGTCATGCTTGCACGTCTGGGGCTTGCTGCGCTGATGTTTGGTGCAATACTGCCAGCATCCGCCAACCGACCAACAGATCACGACCCGATCATCGGACCCATTCATTGCGTCGCGGTGTTTGAACTCATGGCCCGCACGGAGCCAAGCTGGATGACGCAAATTGATGCTCAGATTGCACGACGCTCCTGGCAAATCAAAGCGGGGGCCTCGGCGCGTCAAGGCAGTGGTGACCTCGGCACGCAGGTCAATCAAGCCCTGGCCGCAATGAGTTCCGATGCACGGGCAGATAAGCAAGGGCTCACCGTTATGGCCTCGCAATGTGTCGCTGAAGCACCGCTTTAGCTGATCGGGTCTTCGCCAACGATCGGGTCTGACACGCCATTCAGGCGATCAATCAGCTGTTCTCCCTCACGCTGATCTGCCAGCTTGTTGAGCGCCTTTACAAAATCGCGTCCAATTGCACCGTCAGCTGTATACTTCACCGAAAGTTCGGCAGCCTGACCGTACAAGCCTTGAGCGGCGACATAGTCCGTTGAGGCTTCAGCGCAGGCCCCCATATTGTGCGTGATGGCAGGCGATTCCGGATACTGACCAGACAGCTCTACCCACGTGTCGCATGATCCGAACGGATCGCTCGCAGCCATGTCGACAGCTTGTTCAAAACGCGGATCAGCGCGAACAACCGGATCAAGCGCTTCGGTGACGAAGGTCGCCCGGACAGTTGCGTTGCGGGGTGCAATATCGACCCGTATTGGCCATAGTGTCTCATTCAGCGCTTCCCGCATCAGGTCTGGTGGGGCGCTATACTCCGTCAGGCCGATCCATCCACTGTGATGGCCATAGCCACCAAAGTGTCCTTTCCCGCGATGCTTCCCGGAACCATAGTATGCATCCTCGCAATGGTCGCGATGTGAATCACCGTAATAGGTGTTCGAGAACACAATGTGCCCCGTCGAGGCATCAATAAGCCTTGGGGTCACGGCGACTTCGACGCTTTGCTCCAAGCAGATCTGCTCAACCTCGGCGCGGGTCTCACAGTCGAACAGACCATCCCACTCAACACACCTTTTGATCGTGCGGTGGTATTCATGCCAGTCATAGGAGATGAGATCGATATCGCCAGCATAGGTGCCCGCTCGGTCAGGCCCATCCGGCTGGGGATAGCTGGTCAAGGTAAACCAGGGCGTTCCGTCAAAATAAGCGTTGGCAACCATGGACTCGAACTGCGCGGTAAACCAGCCACTCGCCGGGCCATGGAAGCGGTCAACAGCAACTGAGCGGGTTTCTGCAGCATCCGGACTGGAGGCCATCAATCGGGCCTCATAATCAATACCAGGCGTTGCACATGCCCCAAGGGCTGCAGCCGTCAGCAAAACAATTGAGCTTTTTGTGTTCATGCCAGCGTCCTCCAGCTGATGCTTCCATTAAAGCCGCCGCGACTGAATGTGTTGTGAACACAGTACGGTGATTTTTGGTTCAGATTTTGACCTTGGGTCATGCTTGCGAATGGTCGCATCGGCCCTCAAGTAGGATCTCTGAACCAATAAAAGGAGCGACCATGTCTGATACCGCAGCCCTATTCGAGCCTCTCAAGATCAGAGGCATGACCGTTCCCAATCGGATCGCCATGGCGCCGATGACACGGTCTTTCTCCCCTGGTGGCATACCCGGACAGGACGTGGTCGACTATTATAAGCGCCGCGGTGAAGCAGATGTCGGACTGATCATAACTGAAGGCACAACAGTTGATCGCGGCGGCGCGTCCAATGATCCACGGGTACCGAATTTCCATGCGGAAGCCGCCCTTCAGGGCTGGCGAAACGTTGTTGATGCGGTGCATGAAACACCAGGTAAAATTGCCCCTCAGCTTTGGCATGTGGGTATGATGCGCAAACCAGGAACAGGGCCCGATCCGGACGCTGTTTCTGACAGCCCATCGGGGCGCACCCATAAAGGCAAGCAGGTTCAGGACGAACCGACCGATAGTGATGTTGCAGATATGGTGATGGCCTATGCCAATGCGGCGGGCGAGGCCAAGTCGCTCGGGTTTGACAGTGTCGAAATACACGGCGCGCATGGATATCTGATCGACGAATTTTTCTGGGGGGTCATGAACACCCGCTCCGATAAGTATGGCGGTGATCTGGTTGGCCGCGCGACCTTTGCAGGCGAAGTAATCGCCGAATGCCGCAAGCAGGTCGGCGAGGACATGCCGATCATCCTGCGCTGGTCGCAGTGGAAGCAGCAGGAATATACAGCCCGGTTGGCAGAGACACCGCAGGAGCTGGAAGCCTTCCTGCGTGTGTTTGTTGATGCTGGTGTTGACGTGCTGCACGCCTCTCAGCGCCGCTGGTGGGAGCCTGAATTCCCGGAGATTGATGGCGAGGCGGGACTCAATCTCGCAGGCTGGTGCAAGAAACTGACAGGCCTGCCATCGATCACAGTTGGGTCTGTCGGCCTATCGTCTGACTTTGTTGGCGCGTTTCGCGGCGAAGACTCAAAAACCCAACCGATCTCGGCTGTAGTGGAGCGTCTCGAAAAGGGCGAGTTCGACATGATTGCTGTCGGCCGCGCCCTACTTCAGGACCCGCACTGGGTTGAGAAGATCAAGGACAATCGTCTTGATGAGTTGGCTGACTATGATGCGAAGGCATTGATGACGCTGTACTAGTCAGGTCACGAGTTCAACCTCACCATAAAGCAGGCAATGGTCGGAGAACTGTTCGGCATGTGCTGGACAACCTACTGAAAAACCTGCGAGCCCTTCACCTCATACAGCGCGAACAGATCCGGATCGTGTTCGGCAATCTTGCCGATAACACGGTCTACACGTTCGCGATCACTGTGAAAGTTCTCAACATTCCAAGATAAAAAACTAATCGCCATTTAATCGTCCTCCCACCACCAACAATACTCGAAATATAGACCACGTACAAATCCAGATTGGGCAGGCTGACGTATTCTGATTAAACACTAGAGAGTTACCCGATGCGCGTTTCAGCCCTTTTCGCTCCGACCCTGGCCGTTGCCACCAGTACCGCTCTTGCCGCCGGATGCGTGAGCGGCCCTGATGTAACCGACTTCGCAGATGCCCAGCGGCAACTGATCCTGGAAGACTATTTCGAAGGGAAAACCACCGCATATGGCGTGTTCGAAGATCGCTTCGGTAAGGTTCGGCGGACCTTCAAGGTCGACATTACCGGAACGATTGAGGACGATGTCCTGACCCTGGATGAGCGCTTCATCTACAATGATGGTGAGCGCGAAACGCGAGTCTGGGTCATCGATATTCTTGGCAATGGCCAATATCGCGGAACGGCAGGCGATGTGCCTGACTATGCTGTTGGTGAGGTTTCCGGGAACGCCTTTAACTGGAAGTACAAAGTCGACTTGAAGGTTGGTGACAGCACATGGAATGTCGGCTTCGATGACTGGATGTACCTGCTCGAAGACGATGTATTGATCAACCGCGCTTATGTCACGCGGTTCGGTGTACATATCGGTGAGGTCACAATCGCTTTCCAGAAAGACTAGACTTCCCCTGCGCGAGATTGCCTCCACTAATTGAAAAAGAGGTAATCATGAGCAGGCAGGACGCGTTTCAGACATTCATCAGCCGGGTCAACACCCCATTGGATCAGACCCGCGTTTCTGGTCTCACCGAGTACTTGAGAAACACAGGTCGTAAGGCAAGTGCTGCGGACCGCGCCGAGCTTGCAGCTTATCTGGCCCATGCCGCCTTTCTTGCACCCGACCGTACCGCAGAGACTTATGACGCAGTCTCGAGTGCCTGGCTGACGCGTAATATTGAAGCGGCCCCTATCGAAGTATGGGATCAACCACCGGAACCAGCCCCGTCGCACCTTTGGGAAGCGTTCTGGAGCGTCGTTGAAGACGCTGCCGATGGCAAGCTGGACGCGCTCGGCATCACACAGCGCACAGCTGCACTGGGCGGTGATATGCCCGCGCGTTTCGTGCAACGCGTCGCCGAGATGTCCTTCACCTATCCCGGGACATCGCAAGCCGCTGCAGGTGACCTACCCGCAAAGATCAATCTGGAAACCTTGGCGCGCCAGCCTGACGGATCACTGGGCGAGACTTTCTATCGCCTGATTGTCGATAACAAGTTTGACCTTGAGGTTCTGGACCGGGCCGAGATCGGTCTGGCGGACCTGCCTGCACCTCTCGATTATCTCAACACACGCATCCTGCAGGCCCATGACCTGTGGCACATAACCGCCGGCTATGAGACCACGGCCTTGCATGAGATCGCTCTGTCTGCCTTTCAGATGGCGCAGTTCGGGCATAATTACTCTGCGCAATTCCTCGCCATTGTGGCGGCCGTCGGGGCCATATCACCGCCGGCAGGTTATGGCGTGCTGATGGATACTGTGACGACGGCCTGGGCCCATGGACGCGAAACCAGGCCGATGATGCTCATTCCCTGGGAGGAGGTTTGGCACAAGTCAGCCGATGACATCCGAGCCGAGTTTGGGATCACAGAGTATGAGCGACCGCACCCGGCCAACCTGATTGAGAAAACGGCACCCATCGCCGCCATTTTAAAACGTGTTTCAGGGCTGCTACGGCTTTTCTCCCCGAGGCGCTCCAAAGCCGCCTGACTAAAAAGTTGACGCAGGCGTCATTTTTTGAGATTGTCCGTAAATGGAAAAGGCCATTCGCATCGTTTTCTACTTCGGTCCGCTCATCTTCGGCTTCGGCTTTCTTACGCCACTTACCGCCCAGATGATCATCGCCATGGACTGGACCTTGCCGTTTAAGCTGTCACCCCTGACCGCCGGACTGATCGTTGGAGGCGGGCTCGGCCTGATTGCGCAGATAAGGGGGCGCTGGATATGACCACGACCGAGACACTTATCGGGGCAGATGAAGCCGAACTCATGCGTTTGGAGCGCGCGGTGGCACGGCGACATCTGGACAAGTTTCCTTATCTGGCTGTGTTCTGGGCCTTTGGAAATCTCGCCATTTGGCTGTCTCTCTGGCCGCTTGTATTCATGGAGATTATACCGCTCTGGTTGGGCTTTGTGATTGCGACGCTGAATTTAATGCTGAGCTATCTGCCGAGCCATGAAGCCCAGCATGACATTATCGCACGACCCGGTTCAAAACTGCGCTGGCTGAATGAGGCGGTCGGGCATTTGTCTCTGATACCGCTTGTTTTACCATTTCGGCTCGCGCGGCTGACGCATCTTGATCACCACAAACACGCCAACGATCCTGAGCTTGATCCTGACTACTCAACCCACGCGAAAGGGCCGCTGGATGCCATCTGGAAGAGCATCGTCAACCGGCAACCGCGCGCGAATGGCGGGTTCAACTCCTATGGAGACGCGGCCGCGCGGCATCAGCGGTTCGATATTCTGGTCGACGGTATCCTGTATCAGATTGTCTTCTATGGCATTCTGATCGCGTTCGCATGGAGCGGCTATGCCATTGAGGCGACCCTTCTCTGGTGGCTGCCACGTCACATCGGTCTAACCTACATTCAGTATTATCTCAGCTGGGCCCCGCACCATCCTGGCAACGAGCAAGGACGGTATCGTAACACGCGAGGCTTTCGCTCGGCGCTTGGTAATATCGGATCGATGGGGATGCAGTATCACATCATCCACCACTTACATCCGCGTATTCCGCTGTATCGGACGCCGAAAGCTTATTGGGAAATGAAACCGATCCTCGAAGCACGCGGCTGCCGGATCGACAATCTCTAAAGCCCGTTCTTTTCAGCCAGGGTCTCTGCTATAATTTTCCAGACGGTTGGGTTCACGCCCAATCCGCAGTGCGTGCTACGCACTTCGACGTGGCGGGTCTGCTCATTGTAAAGGTCCTGGGCAGCTTTCCAGCCTACCACGCCATCTGATTTGCTAAAGATCACAGTAATGGGCTGATCGAGACCGACACTGTTGCGCTCGTGTACTTCTATCTCGAACATGTCGACATCCATACCGGTCAGCCGCGCATAGACGCTGCCAACGGAAGTGTATTTCGGGCCGCCGATCAGAGGGGAGCCCATGGTGATAATCTCGCGAACAGATGTGCTGTGATGACGGGCGGTTTCGCGAGCAATGACACCGCCAAGGCTCCAGCCGATCAGGGTGATCGGTTCGCCTGCCTCGTCCGCCATCGCCTCTATACTCTCACCGAACCTCTCAGTCAGGCCATCGACATCGCCGCTATTGACGCCAAGGCCCCAAGTTGAGGCATCATAGCCGAGAAAATTCAAGTATGATGCAAGTGGCTGCATCGCCAATTCCGGCGAGGTGAAGCCCGGCAGCAGAACGACTTTCCGGCGATCCCCCCGCGATGCCGACAGTAGCGATGGGGTCATTCCGGGGAATCTCAGAAACTGTAGCGGGGTCCCGAATTCACGAAATGTGGAAAACAGGCTCGGTTTCTCGCAGTCTGTTGGCATGGTCTGTTGCATAGCGCCCCTCAATCTCTTTCCTACTCGTTACGCGAGTATCGTGAGATTGGATGCTGAACTAACACATTAGAAACCACAAACTACCAGTCGCCCACATTCTCCATAGTGGCCCAGGGCTCTGCAGGCTCCAGTGGTTTGCCGGCCTGCAACAGCTCAACCGATATCCCGTCTGGCGAGCGGACAAAAGCCATACGACCATCACGCGGTGGCCGGTTAATCGTCACACCAAGGTCCTGAAAGCGCTCGCAGGCAGCATAGATATCTTCGACGCGATAAGCGAGATGGCCGAAATTGCGGGCGCCGCCATAATCCTCCGGGTCCCAGTTGTGCGTCAGTTCAATCATCGGGATGTTCATCTCGGTTGGGTTCTTGTCTTCTGGCACCCCGCCGCAGCGGTCAATATCAGCCTGCGAGGCAAGAAAGACGAGCGTGAACCGCCCCGGCTCAACATCATATCGTTGAATCTGGGTCAGGCCGAGACCTTCGCCATAGAACTTCAGCGCTGCATCAAGGTCGGTGACCCGAACCATGGAATGGAGAAATTCAACGCTCATTCAAATTGTTCCCTCAGTTTGCGTTCTTGCGATTTCAGACTGGGCGCAGGATTGCGGAAATACAAAGCCGTCGCGCCAAGCAGAAGCGCGACATATGTGCCCATGATCAGGAGAAATGTCACGAAATCGCCGAGAATGCCAACCAGTCGAAACTGACCGATACGGAAGGCATTTGCCTCATTCCACTCGTTCAGCGCCTCAGCAAGCCCATAAAAGAAAGACACCAGTCCGGGCAGCATCAGCAAGCAGATAAAGGCTACGGCGCAGCGATAAATTGCAAGACGAGGGCGCTCTGCCTCTAGATAGTGCTCGATATAAGTCTCGCGCGGGATCTTCGCGCTGAGCAGCCCTTTTTCGACGTTGGAATCGTACACCTCACCCGCAAATCCGGGCAATTTGAACCAACGCCAAGCAAGAATAGCGGCCCATCCGAGCAAGGGAACAAACATCAGAGAGTAGAAAAAAGTGGTCCAATCGAAATACATGCGGTCACGCTCCCTGCCGGGTGCAGAGTGCCTTAGGCCGCATGCACCTTTTCGTAGGTTAACATAGCGCGCTTACGCGCTGTTCCCCAATGGTAATTATGTAACTTTCTATCAGATGCAAGCGCGCGATGACAGGGGATGAGCCAAGCAATTGTGTTCGCGCCAATGGCGGTGCCGGCTGCGCGCGCCGCCTTGGGATTGCCAGCGCGCGAGGCGACATCCCCGTAAGTCCAGGTTTCACCGGCTGGGATATCCAGCAAGGCCCGCCAAACCTGACGTCGAAAAGACGTGCCATACACTGCCAGCGCGATCTCTCCGCCATCCCCAAAAATACGATTGGCCCATAGCGCTGCTTCGGCATCATCGCGCCTCATGTCGGCCTTGGGATAACGCCCTGCAAGATCGGCAAAGACATCCTGCTCACTATATCCAGGATGAACAAAACCTGTTTTCTCGCCCGCGCCTTCGTCGGCAAAGCCAAGCCCACATAGACCGCGCGGTGAGATGAGGAAGACGCCCGTGCCGAACGGCGTTGGTGCCGCCCCAATCAGAAGCCGCGCGCCGTCTCCACCCGATTTGGCTTCGCCCGGTGACAGCCCCTCATGCGCAATGAAGAGATCATGTAGCCGCGATGGCGAGGACAAGCCCGCCTCATATGTCGCGTCCAGCACGCTCGCCCCCTGCCGCAACAGGTCGCCCGCCTCCGCATGGGCGAGGGTCGCCTGAAACTGGCGCGGGCTGATCCCGGCCCAGCGACTGAACTCGCGCTGAAAATGGCTGGGCGAGAGACCAATCGCGCTCGCGCAGGCTGTGAGGTCCGGCCAGTCGCGCCAGGTATCACCCAGCTGCGTCAGCGCATCCGCCATCCGCTGATAGGCGGCCGAGCGTTCATCAAGAGGAAGCAATGTCGTTGTCATGTCGCCATCCTGCCAAAGCGGATAAGCGTCCACCACCCGTTTCTTGCGATCTGAAAATAAAATCAAAAAACCACTGATTGGCTATAGGCTGCCCTCGCGCCAGCGCCTTCAGTCTCAAGCCAAAATATATGGAGGACAAGATGAAAGATCTTGAAGGAAAAGTCGCTTTTGTCACGGGTGCCGCCTCAGGAATTGGCTTGAGCATTACCAAGGCCCTCGCGCAATCGGGCGTCAAAGTCATGATGTGCGATATCGAGCAAGAAGCGCTCGACGCCGCGATTGCCGATTTGCGCCAGACCAATGCGGATGTTGAGGGCGTGCTCGCCGATGTGTCCTTGAAGGATCAATTGCAAGCAGCAGCCGATGCCACAATTGATCGCTTTGGCAAGGTCCATATCCTCGTCAATAATGCCGGTGTCGGCGGCGGCGGATCTTATGACAGCTGGAGCCAGAGCGGCTGGGACTGGACAATGGCCGTGAACGTCATGGGCGTGGTCTATGGCGTGGAGATTTTCGCGCCCTTGATCGAAGCTCATGGCGAAGGCGGGCAGATCGTGTCGACCGCTTCTGTCGCTGGCTTGATGGCTGCCAACAGCGCACCGTACTTTGCGTCCAAGTATAGCGTTGTCGCCCTCTCTGAAGGCCTGCGCGCCGAGTTTGCAGATCGCAATATCGGCGTCTCGGTGCTCTGCCCCGGCATCATCAAAACGAAAATCCTGGAATCCGGTCGCAATCTGCAATCACGCTTTGGCAGCGATGTTGAGGAACTCTTCAACCCCGACGATCAAGACAGTGCAGCAGGAGCGGCCTTCAAGGAGCGCCTTGATGCAGGAATTGACCCCGACTATGTCGGTGAACTTGTCCGCGAAGGCATAGAGGAGAACTGGGACTATATCCTGACGGATACGGAGTTTGAGCCAATCATTGAAGCGCGCTTCAACAATATCAGAGCCGCCTATGACCGCATCCGCGACCGAGAGCCTAGACGCTAAACCGCTGGCTTATATCAGACGAGCAATCCGTCACAGATCGCAGCCACGCACTTTCGCAATAGGACTTGGCGGCCCCTTATAGGTATCTCTTGCCGCGCATGCTTTTTCAAAGAAAGCGGTCGCACGCTCAGGGTCGGCGGTCACGCCGCTACCCTTGCGATAGACTTCACCGCCATAGATGTCGGACAGGCGCTCACAGGCGCGCCAGCTTTCAAGCGCGCATCCCTTTTCCAACGCGTCCAACCCCTCAACCAATTCCCGCGCTGACGCCGTAGGTGCAGAGTGGCGGTAAAACTTTGCAATGCCAAAACCGTAATCTGCACATGCATTACCAAAATCGGCATCACAGCGATTGCGCAAATAGTCCCCAAGACGCGCGGTAAGAGCATTTGCGGAGCTAAGGCGAGCGGGATCTCGCGCCAGGTTCCGCGGCATAACCGTGCGTCCCGAAGAATAGCGACTGCCGAGCGACAAACAGGCATAGTAGTCGCCGAGGTCACACGCTTTCATCCTATAAGTCGTCGCTATGTGATAATCGGGCTTTTCGTCAATGTGGTTGAGGTCACTGCGCCCATCATTGTGCGATAAAAGCTCCGCCACATGTTTGCAGGCATCAATGACATCAACGTCGCATGCCGCTTTCAGATGAGCCAAGATGGAAGCCCGTCCATCCTTTGGAAAAGCGTCGACTTCACGTCGACGGTTTTGCATCCCACAAAGAGCAGCGGTCTGCTCGTTCGCACACATCTGCTCGTTGAAACCTACAAAATTCTCATCGGTGATCTTCTTCCAGTAAGAATCCTTCAGAACCCGGCACGACCGTTCATTGCCGTCAACGCAAGCTTCAGCCCTCGCCCGCAACTCGGCGCTTTCGGTTGCACCGCACCCGGTCGTCAGAAGGAGTGTGGCGACAGACGCCAGCGCAACTCTGAACATCGCAATCAGCCCGCCTCGCGCTTGCCCTCATCCTCGAGGCCATACTCGCGCACTTTGCGATACAGCGTGGAGCGGCCAATCCCGAGACGGCGGCTGACCTCAGACATGTGCCCGGCATAGTGCTCGATCGCGTAGGCGATGAGATCGCGCTCAACGTCAGAAAGGCTACGGACGTCCCCGTCTTCCATGATCGGAACAGGGCTGATGGTGACACCACTCTGCGAAGACGCAAGCGCATCATTGTCAGCGGTCCGAAGCGTCGGCACCTCAGGAAGGCTCGCAATCTCTGGCATGACGCCTGAGATTTGTGGGAAGTCCTGAGGTTGCAGGACCTCGCCTTCGCATAGGATTACCGCACGGAAGACAGCATTCTCAAGCTGGCGAACATTACCCGGCCAATCGAACGCGCAGAGAATCTTCAATGTCTCCTTGGACGCTGCAGTGATGCGCGTGCCCTCAGATGCATTGAAGCGTGTGATGAAGTGATCGACCAGTGCCGGAACATCCTCAACCCGCTCTCGCAGTGACGGCATCTCAACTGGAAACACATTCAGGCGGTAGTAAAGATCTTCGCGAAATGCGCCTTCCTTGACGCGGCTCGCAAGGTCACGATTGGTCGCGGAAATGATCCGCACATCGACCTTTACCGGACGACGCGCACCGACCGGATCAACCTCGCCTTCCTGCAACGCGCGCAGCAGTTTGACCTGCATGTCGAGCGGCAGTTCACCGATCTCATCGAGGAATAGCGTGCCGCCATCGGCCTCTACAAACTTACCGGCAGAGCGTGCGACCGCGCCGGTAAACGCGCCCTTCTCATGCCCGAACAGGATGCTTTCAACGAGGTTCTCCGGAATCGCACCGCAGTTCACGGAGATAAAGGGTTTGCCAGAGCGGTCAGACGCCCCCTGAATACAGCGGGCGATCACTTCCTTACCGACGCCGCTTTCCCCCAGGATCAGCACCGGGATATCGGAAGCTGCAGCGCGCTGCCCAAGGCGCATGACCTGGCGCATGGCCGGGGCACTCGCGATCATGTCATCAAAGCCAAGTCCGCCATCAGCCTTGCGGGTCAGGCGTTTGACCTCACCGGTTAGCGAAGACAGCTTCAAGGCATTGCGGATAGAGACGACAACACGCTCGGGATTGGCTGGTTTGACGATAAAGTCGACTGCCCCGGCGCGCATCGCAGATACAATTGTATCGATGCCACTGGTCGCCGTCAGCATGATGACCGGCAGGTCCGACCGGCGCTCTGACAACATTTCCAGCGTTTCCAGACCCGACAGGCCTGGCATAGTCAGATCAAGCAAGACGACATCGGTTCCAGCATTGGCATCGGTGGCAATCGCGATACCAGCTTCGCCATCTGGAGCGGTGCGACAAGCAAACCCTGCTTTTTCAACGGCAGCGCTCAGCAAGCGGCGTTGGGTTGGATCATCATCAATTACCAGAACAGTCTTCGCCATCTTGTCATATCCTGTGCAGCCACGTTGGAGCAACGTGGTTCATTTCGTTACGCCCCGTAATGGCACACAGGAATGAGATTATAGTTCAGTTGGTCTGTTGAATTTGATGCAAGTTTTGAACTTGGGCGTTGCTTCAGAAGTTCACGCGGTTGGAGATCGCGCCGTCGACGATGAGGTTTGATCCCGTCGTGTAGGATGAGCGCGGGCTGGCAAGGAACACTGCCGCATCAGCAATGTCCTGCGGTGTCGCGAGGCGACCGGTGGGGTTGCGCGCTTTTGCCTGTTTGAAGAAGTCGGGCATACCCTGCTCAACCTGATGCCAAATCCCGCCTTCAAAATAGACCATTCCGGGAGAGACGACATTGGTGCGGATGCCGCGCGCGGCATGCTGTTTTGCGAGGCCCTTGGCCATATGGATCAGCGCCGCCTTGATCGGCCCGTAGGATCCGACATTGTCGGCAACAGCCGCCGAGATTGATGAAATCATGATGAAAGCGGCGTCGCCATTCTTATCTGCGGCTTGCCCCAGAAACGGCTCGGCTGCTTCAAACGCGTTCACAGCGCCGAGCACATCAAGATCGAAATTCTGCTTCCAGGACGCCGGATCATTGCCCTGCGCCATCGCACCCGCATTCGAAATCAAGATATCTATGCCGCCCAGTTCTTCGCCTGCCGATTTGATCCAGGCCTGCAGCGCAACGCCGTCTGTCACATCGACGGAGCCGCCAGTGCTGTTGACGCCCTTAGCTTTCAGTGCAGCCACTGCATTCGCGACCTGATCTGCCTTGCGCGCACAAATCGCCACATTGGTGCCTTCGTCGGCCAACGTATCGGCAATGGCACGGCCAATCCCTCGTGTTCCACCCAGAATAACGGCGTTCTTTCCTGCGATTTTCAGATCCATGAGTCTTGTTCCTGTTCACCTGTTCTGTCCGCACCCGAACACAGTCGGAAATAACCGGCAAGCAAGGTCGTCGCGACAGGGTCTCGTTTTTGCTCGCGCCAGTTACGAAGCCATGCAACATGATCCGATGATCGATGTTCTGTTCTCCAAGGAAGTGTTCGGCGGTGTCGCATTGCTGCTGACGTTCGTGGCGTTCTATCCCTACTATCGCGCGATCCTGAAGCGGGAGACAAAACCGCACGTCTTCTCCTGGTTTATCTGGGGTGTGGGTACGGTCATTGTGTTCTTTGCACAGCTGAGTGATGGCGCGGGCATTGGTGCATGGCCGATTGGCGTATCCGGCCTCATGACCTTTGGTGTTGCGATCCTCGCGCTCTGGAAGGCGGCTGATACCAGCATTGTTAAGATGGACTGGGTTTTCCTGGTACTGGCGGCAAGCGCCCTACCCCTATGGTTCTTTACCGAAACGGCGCTGTCCGCCGTGATTGTGCTCACGACCGTCGACTTGCTTGGCTTCGGGCCAACCGTTCGCAAGGCATACGATGCACCGCACGAAGAAAACGCGCTGTTCTTTGCAATCGGAGCGGTACGAAACGGGTTCGTCCTGCTGGCGCTTGAAAACATGAGCTGGACGACGGCTTTGTTTCCGGCCGCCGTTGGATTGGCTTGCGCCTTGTTTGTTGCGCTAATCCTGTCGCGGCGAACTATACGCGCTCAATAATGATCGCCGGGGCCATACCGCCTGCGGCGCACATCGTGATCAGTCCATAGCGACCGCCAGAACGCTCCAGCTCGTCCAGAGCCGTGCCGATCAGGATCGACCCTGTTGCGCCAATCGGGTGCCCCAGCGCCATCGCGCCGCCATTGATATTGACCTTCGAGCGATCAAGATCGAGATCACGAATGAACTTCTCGGCCACGACTGAGAACGCCTCATTGATCTCATAAACGTCAATATCGTCCTTGGTGAGACCTGCCTTTTCGAGCACTTTCTTGGCTGCTGGGACCGGCGCATTCAGCATCAGGGTCGGGCAGTCACCCATATTCGCCGTAGCGACAATACGCGCGCGCGGCTTGAGGCCGTTCTTGTCCGCATAGTCCTTTGATGTCAGCAGCAGAGCCGCTGCGCCATCGACGACGCCGGATGAGTTTCCAGCATGGTGGACGTGGCTCATCTTGCCCTCAAGCTCAGGGTATTTCTTGGTTACCATGGTGCCATAGGTGTTGCCCTGATCATCGACGGGGATCTCCATGAACATGTTGAAGACGGTTTTCAGGCCGCCCAGCGTTTCCATGGTGGTGCCGGGACGCGGGAATTCTTCCTTGTCGAGCGCAAGCGTCCCATCCAGATTATGGACTGCGACGAGGGACTTATCGAAACGACCTTCTTCGATCGCGACGGCGGCGCGCTGTTGGCTGGTAAAGGCCAGTTCATCAACCGCCTGGCGATCAATCCCTTCCAGAGTGGCGATCGCATCGGCGCAAACTCCTTGCTGGGATTGCGGGTGTTTCTCACGCAGGGAGAGATTACCTGCATCAATCATAGGCGGCACTTTCGGATCCGCGGTGGCTGATGTGTAGCTCATCATCTCGGTCCCGCCCGCGATCACGCAGTCTTCCATGCCCGACATGACCTGAGCCGCCGCAAGACTAACCGAGGTTATGCCCGAGCCGCAGAACCGGTCAAGCGTCACGCCTGATGCCTTTATATCATAGCCCGCATCGAGCGCTGCCATCCGGCCGAGGTCTGCGCCCTGTGCCCCGCGTTGTGAGCTCGTGCCCCAGATGATGTCGTCGACAGTGTCGGTCTTCAGATTATTCCGCTCGGCGAGCGCCTTCAAAACGGTCGCCCCAAGGTGCTGGGGATGCAAGTGGGCAAGCGCGCCCTTGCCTTGTTTTCCAATCCCGCGCGGTGTGCGACACGCATCAATGATATAAGCTTCGGCCATGACAATTCTCCAGCGACTATGTTTGCAGAAGATATGCTTTACGTGCACGTCAACCGCAATCGGTACCGTTGCGGCAGTGCGCCCGATTCATTGACTATTAAAGGAAACAGGCCCATGTGCCCCTCGTCGCAGCGCGAAATCGCGCATGAGGCTGGCAGCGTGAATCGCGCTTACCGGATGCGCCGGTAAGTAGGAGCCAACCTCTTCAGACGCACCAACGAGATTTAGACGCCCCCTCACGCGGGTCGTTCCAAAGAGCCAACCGGGCGCTGGAGCGAACACTCATGCGCGTCCGAATCTGAAAGAGATACTTTGAAAACATTCGCAGACCTCGGCCTCCACAAACTTGTGATGAAGGCCATCAATGAACTTGGGTATGAAACCCCAACCCCTATTCAGCTTAAAGCCATCCCGCAATTGCTGGATGACAAGGACCTTCTGGGCATTGCCCAGACCGGAACCGGCAAGACCGCAGCTTTCGCCCTGCCAACGCTGGATTACCTGCTGGAAGAACCGGCCCTTCGCGTCCCAAAAAGCACACGTGTACTGGTGCTTGCCCCGACCCGAGAGCTGGCCAGTCAGATTGCCGAGAGCTTCTCAAACTACTCACGCTACATGGACTGTGTCGTGCAGACTGTGTTTGGCGGGGTGAAAATCAACAAACAGATCCGTGACCTATCCAAGGGCACGCATGTCCTGGTGGCAACCCCGGGCCGCCTGCTGGACCTCGCCTCACAAGGTGCGGTCACACTCGCCGACATTGAAGTTCTGATCCTCGATGAGGCTGATCAGATGCTCGACATGGGCTTTATCCATGACCTGAAGAAGATCATTGCCCAGATCCCGAAGGATCGTCAGACGCTGCTCTTCTCCGCGACCATGCCGAAGTCGATTTCAGAGCTGGCAAACCAGTTCCTGGACCACCCGGTTCGGGTCTCGGTTGCCCCGGAAAGCACCACGGCGGAACGCGTCAACCAGGGCGTGATCCATATCGCCGCGGGCGACAAACCAAAGCTGCTGGGCGCTGTTCTGAAAGATCCGAAGATCAATCGCGCGCTGGTCTTCACACGGACCAAGCACGGGGCCGATAAAGTCGTTCGCAAACTCAAGGGTGAAGGCATCGAAGCCGCTGCTATCCATGGCAACAAGTCACAACCCCAGCGCATGAAAGCCCTTGCTGCATTCAAGGACGGCCATTGCAAAGTGCTCGTGGCAACCGATATCGCGGCCCGCGGCATCGATATTAGCGGCATCACCCATGTGGTGAATTATGAGATGCCAAACGTGCCGGAACAATATGTACACCGGATTGGTCGCACAGCGCGCGCTGGCAAGGATGGGCTCGCCATTTCGCTCATTGCAGCTGATGAGCTCTACTATCTTCGAGATATCGAAAAGACGATCCGTCAATCTATCCCTGTGCTGGATGTACCAGAAGGGGCTGACATTTCGGCTCTGCCAACACCGGATCCAAGCATTCGTCCGGTCAAGCCGAAAGGCCCAAGCGGTGGACGCGGTGGCGGCAATCGTCGTCGCGGCGGTGGTCACGGCGGCGGGCAAAAGCGTCGATCTGGCGGTGGCGGCAACAGGAACCGCAACCGGTCGCGGTCTAAAGCGCCCGCGTAAAAGTGATCGCGGTTTAGCAAAACCCCATTTGCTCATTCGTGGCCTTCTGGCTACGGATGAGTATGGGTGCTGACAATTATGTAATCTATCCAAGACGAAAAGCGATCCGCGGGGTGCTTTGGTTCCTCACCAATATCGCCATTCGATTGTTCGGACGGCTGAAGGTGGAGGGGTTGGAAAATATCCCCAAGGCGGGACCGGTTCTGCTGGCGCCAAACCATTTCAATTTCGTCGATCCGCCGCTCATTCTGGCAACCTCGCCGCGCATGGTTGAATTTATCGCCGGCAATCGTAACCCGGGTGCGCCGCCTTGGGCGGGCATGTTCCCCAGGCTTTGGGGGATTATCCCGGCCTTTCGCGGAAGTGTTGCACTTTCTACGCTGCGGTCTTCAAAACAGGTGCTGGATCAGGACGGCGTTCTCGGCATTTTCCCGGAAGGCGGCAACTGGGCCGAAGTGCTGCGCCCGGCGCGTCCGGGTCTGGCGTTTCTGGCCGCGCAGAACGGTACGCCCGTTGTGCCGATTACCATCATTGGCGCTGAGAAACTGCTCGGTTGGCCGCGCACGGACGTAACGGTCATTTACCACGAACCAATCGCAGCGCCGGTAATCAAGTCAACCGGTCCAGCAAAGCGCGCTGAAATCGATGCATTTGGGGATGAGATTATGGCAGCCATTGCATCCGCACTGCCCGAAGCCCAGCAAGGAAAGTTCTCAGCTTGCCCGGATGCCCGCGCAGCAGCGGAAGCCGTCTCGGCCTTTCCATTCGAACAGGCACATATGCGCGGTATGTAGCTCCCGGGCTAGTCCCCCTCCCAACCAAACACCTCTTCCAGACCGACTCCGAACACACGGGCAATCCGAAATGCGCTCTCCAGACTGGGCGAGTATTTTCCCTGCTCGATGGCAATCACCGTTTGCCGGGTCACGCCAATCTCCTTGGCCAGCGCAGACTGACTCATCTGCTCGTGCGCCTCGCGAAGTTCTCGAACCCGGTTCGTAATGGGCGGACGTTTTGCCATAATCAGTATGCCCTGTTGTAGCTATAAAACTGAAACAGGCAGCGTCCGACTTCACCCAGGATCATCGCTGCGACGATAGAGTGAAACAGAAGCGCTGGACTCTGATGCCAGAACCACAAGGCCAGACAGGCGAAGACAAACGCCGCCGCAAGGTGACCATTCATCGCTTCAGATCGATTGCGGATAATCCGGTCCCGCTCATCCTCCCCGCCGTGCAAGTCTTTGACTTCAGGCAAATGATTGCGACCAACCAGCAGGATCCCGCCCATCGACATCGCCACTTGCAGAATTATGTAACCAAGCCAAATCCAGATGTTTGGCATAATAATCGCGCCTGCAGACAGCGACAGATAGGTGACGATGCCGAAGTAAAAGGCCCCGCCAAGCATGCTGGCCAGTCCCAGAATAAGTGTATTTCGTTCCCAATAAGCCACGTCCTATATCCCCCGCCGGTAGAACCAGATTTGCAACGCATACTCGGCAATCTGACTGAGCATCAGGCTGGCAAAACAGATATGAAACAGCAAATTGCCGTCTTCGCGTACCCAGAACTGGTACAGCCCGACGAGAACGCCGAACCCCAAGACATAGCCTGACCAGTGTCCCGCCCGGTCAATAATGCGCCGCTCGCGCTCATCGGCCGGTGCGTCCGCTTCATCCGGGCTCGTCGCGCCTACAATGCCCATCAGAACGATCGAGGCGATAATAATGATCACCACATAAGAAACCACGAAGGGGATGATCGGCGGCGCAATCGCCCCCAGCGCCTCGGATGCGGCAATCACCATGCGAAAGTAGAGGGCACCGGCGACGATCAAGATGCCGCCCATGACCCAGGCTGTTTTTTCCATAAAGGACATGTTCAATCTCCAAGTGTAAAAAATCTTATACACTCCGAATAGTAAAATATTTTTTACATGTCAAATATTTCGGACATTATGTATTTGACAAACCAAAGCATATGACCTATATTTCGGGCATAGGAGATTTCCCATGTCCATTCTGTCTAAGACATACTTTCACGACGAGGCTGAGGCTTTCCGCCATGTGGAGAGTATTCTCTGGGCGGACGGCCCTGTGTGCCCTCATTGCGGTACGATCAACGAAGCAACGCACCTCAAGGGCGTGCGCACAAAGCCAAGCAAGAAGAACCCCGAAGGCATCGAGCGTCATGGCCTCTATAAGTGCAACTCCAAGGAGTGCCGCAAGCAGTTCACGGTTCGCAAGGGCACGATCTTTGAGGAAAGCCACCTCCCTATGTTTAAGTGGCTGCAAGCGATCTATCTCATGTGCTCCAGCAAGAAGGGCATTAGTGCTCACCAGCTGCACCGTGTTCTGGAAGTCCAGTACAAGACAGCTTGGTTCTTGGCGCACCGTATTCGCGAGGCTATGCGGTCTGGCGAGCTGCCCCCTATGGGCGGCGGCGGTGGTGACGTTGAGGTTGATGAGACCTTTATTGGTACAGAGCCCGGCTCCAAGAAGAAGCAGGGCGGCTTTGGTCACAAGATGAAAGTTCTGTCTCTTGTGGATCGCGAAACGAAGCAAGCTCGCTCTGTGGTTATTGATCGCGTGTCTCGCTCAGAGATTATGCCGATCCTGCAAGAGAATATCGCCAAAGAAGCGCGCTTGCTAACCGACGAGGCCCGCCACTATCGCGGCATCAAATGGGAGTCTGGCCATTCTGACCATAAGTCCGTAAACCACAGTCGCGAGGAATGGGTCAGCCATAAAGATCGCACCGTTCACACCCAGACGGTTGAGAACTATTTCAGTGTGTTCAAGCGCGGCATGAAAGGCACCTATCAGCATTGCGGTAAGCAGCATTTGCACCGCTATCTGGCTGAGTTTGATTTTCGCTATAACAACCGTTCCGCAAACGGTATTGAGGATGGCGAACGTGCGATTATCGCTCTTCGTAGTGTAGGCGGCAAGCGGTTGACATATGGGAGGCCTAGTTAATCCAGTCTAGGATTCGACTCATCCAGTAAATACGCATATTCGCTTGAGTATGAGCCAGATTTCCAAGGATGCAGACAAAGTCGATTTGTTCCTAGATACTGCCGAGAAAAAGTTAGCTGACTTTCACCCCGAGTGGACCTTTGTGGCTGGATATAACCAGTGGAGAATGGATCTGCCTATAGAGCTGCCAAGCGGCGCTCAGCTTGCAACGCTAAAATACTCGGCTTCTGATCGCAATCGATCACGCTTCAGCTCTCAACTTTTTTGGCGAAATCGTCCTGTCTTTCGTTTAGATATTGAAGAGACAGATGGCCCGACAGTAAGGGAACATGATCAGCCGATTTGGGTAGAAAAACTTGGCCTTCCTTCTTTAATTGTTGGCCCCCACATCCACACATGGCAGCATAACCGTGATCAAATTTGCCATACGAGTAACTGGGAGTTAATCGCTCGCGTGCCATTCGAACACAAAATGAACACTGTTCAACAGATGCATAAATGGTCGCTAAACTATTTGAAGCTTGAGGCTGAGCAAGATAAGTGGGATATTCCCGGACTCCCCTCTGGAGGGTTGTTTTGATGAGTGATTTTGTAAAATCAGTTGAGTTGGTTACCGGCATTCTTGGAGAGCGTCCAGGTTACGCTCTCACCGATATCGGCGTACGTGTGCCAACGGATTGCACTTATCCAAACTTCGACACCGTCCATGTGTTTGTACAATCTTTAGGACAGAGTTCCTTTATTGTGAGCGATGCGGGCGAGAGCTGGGTCCGCTTATCTGATTTTCGCGATGCTCCGCTGAAAAGTGACGAAAGTCACTTTAAAAAAGTGGCTCGTCTTTACGGTGTGGATTTTTCATCCAATCAACCGCGTGGCGTATTCAAGGAGCCCTCAAAACTAAAGCCTTCTCAAGCATTTGGTGATGAGCAGGGGCCTAAGGTTATATCAGCGGTTGCTAGGTCCGCAGACTGGCTTAAAAGCGCAATATTGAGTGTTGCTAACGCGGCGTCCAGTTCTCTAAGCGGGCTGCAACGAGAGAACACAACAAGTGGTGCTGATTTCGAAGACCTCATTTATGAAGCGCTTTATCAAAAATTCTACCAGTATAGAGTGGAGAAACAGGTGGAAGTCAGCGGAGGCACGGGCAAATCATACCGATATGATTTTGCAATCCAAATGCGTGACCGGTCTGTATTCATAAACGCTGTTTCAAAACATGGTGCATCTATAAACGCCGCTTATCGCGTTTTTGCAGATACCCCCGGAATAGCCACCCCTAACAAGATAGCTATGTTCCAAAAGCAACTAGATGCTCCAGATGTTGCTTTATTGCAGTCCGTTTCTACGCCCGTAAATTTCTCAAACTGGCAAAACAGTCGGGATCAAGTCTTTGTCTAATGATCAGCTGAAAAAATTCCAAGATGCAGCAAAGCAAGCCGAATGCAGCACCGATCCGCAGCAGTTTGATAGCGCCTTGAAAAAGGTAGCAAAATCAAAACCCAGGAAGCCTGAACAACGCAAATCAGCGCGGAATGACTAGGAAACCTCGTTCATTGATTATAGGTTCTATTCCATTCTCGCGCAGTATTGCGATTACTTTGTCCCTGTAGAGGGGTGCAAACTCATTTCTCGGGTCTCTGCCGCACCCACCGCACAAAGTTAAGCCCCAACCCCCTATGTGCACCCCTTCATATCGATGGGGTCCATGTTGGAACTCCCTTTCACACGCCGGGCATTTCATCATCACTTTGAACTCGTCCATATTCACAAACTAGCACGATTCGCATTTGGTTTGTCAAATACATAATGTCCAATATTTCTTACATACCGTGTGGCCTGCATAAATTGACACGCCGCGCAGCGGTGCTACCTCCCGCGCTCTACTAACGGAGCAACCTCTATGACCGAACTCTCCACACTTGCAGCAGAGGCGAAAGCCTGGCCCTTCGAGCAGGCGCGCGCCTTGCTCAAACGCCTGCGCAATATGGAGAAGCAGGGTAAACCAAAACAGGGCCCTGTCGTGTTCGAGACCGGCTATGGCCCGTCAGGCCTGCCGCATATCGGCACATTCGGTGAGGTCGTACGTACGACCATGGTCAAGACCGCGTTCGAGGCCCTGGTCGGCAACGAATTTCAGACCAAGCTGATCTGTATCTCTGACGATATGGACGGTATGCGGAAAATCCCGCCCACCGTGCCGAACCCGGCAGAGCTTGAACCCTACATGCAACAGCCGCTGACCGCCGTGCCGGACCCGTTCGGGACGCATGACAGCTATGGCGCGCATATGGGCGCGCGGCTCTGCGCCTTTCTGGATGGGTTTGGTTTTGACTATGAATTTCTGTCAGCAACAGACTGCTACAAAGATGGCACCTTCGACCCGATGCTTTTACGGGCGCTGGAGAAGTTCGATGACATCATGAAAGTGATGCTGCCAACCCTCGGCGCTGAGCGGCAGGCGACATACAGCCCCTTCCTGCCAATCTCTCCGACCACGGGCCGCGTACTCTATGTCCCGATGAAAGCGACCGATCCGAAAGCTGGAGCGATCACATTCGAGGATGAAGACGGCACTGACGTCACGATGGAAGTGACCGGCGGGAATACCAAGCTGCAATGGAAGCCCGATTTCGGCATGCGTTGGGCCGCGCTCGGTGTCGACTTTGAGATGTTCGGCAAAGACCATCAGGACAACGCGCCGATCTACTCCAAAATCTGCCGCATCCTTGGTGTGCAGCCGCCGCAGCAATATGTGTACGAGCTGTTCCTCGATGAGAACGGGCAGAAAATCTCCAAGACCAAAGGCAATGGCATCTCGGTTGAGGACTGGCTGAAATATGCAACGCCGGAAAGCCTCTCGCTGTTCCAGTTCCAAAAGCCCCGCGCAGCGAAGAAGCTCTATTTCGACGTCATCCCAAAAGCGGTCGACGAGTATCTCACCTTCTTAGAGAAGTTCCCGGGCGAGGAACCAAAGCGGCAAGTCGAAAACCCGGTCTGGCACATTCATGGCGGCAATCCGCCCGCCGAAACAAGCCCGGTCAGCTTCGCGCTGCTGCTCAATCTGGTGAGCGCCGCCAACCCGGAAACCCGCGATCAGCTCTGGGGCTTTATCTCCCGCTACGCGCCTGGCGCGACGCCCGAAAGCCAGCCCTTGCTGAACCGGCTCGCAGGCTATGCCATGGCCTATTATCGCGACTTTGTGGAGCCAACGAAAACCTATCGCGCACCGGACGCTCAGGAACGCGCGGCCATGGAAGACTTGGCGAAACGCCTGCGCGCCTGGGACGCTCCGGTTGATCAGGGCGAGCTGCAAACCCTAACCTTCACCGTCGGCAAGGAGCACGCGTTCGAGAACCTGCGCCTGTGGTTTCAGGCGCTCTATGAAGTTTTGCTTGGCCAGTCACAGGGCCCGCGCTTTGGCGGCTTCATCGCGCTGTATGGCGTCGAAGAAACGGCGCAGCTGATCGAAGGCGCTCTGGCCCGCGAAGACGCCTAGAATGGCCCCAGGCCCAGCCCGGCCAGAAACGCAAGAACGCTGCCGGAAGCGACCGGAACCATCAGCAATCCAAGCAGGATACCCGGGTGCCTAAGGCTGAGCCCCCCACTGCGCCATGCGCGAAACAGAGCAGCGATCGATAAGGCAAATCCGAACAGGCTGAGCCAGAAACCCCACCCGGCTGCGGGCAGGACACCAACGGGCAAGGCCATAGGATGCTCAGTCGCGGTTTTGAGGATCATCTGAACCGCCAGCCCTAATCCGGCGAGCGATATCAGAGCCCCTGCCCAAAGGAGTGGACGAGCCATTCTCAGGTTCGGCACCGTTCGCGGCTCCATCGCGCGGGCGAGACCACCCGCAGGCAGGGCAACAAGCGCGAGGACCAAGGCGAACGCTGCCGCAATTAATCCATAGGGATACGCTCCACCAAGGGCGCTTAGCGCAAACGTGTAAGGCGCTGTTCCGCGGATCAGCTTGGTCTGGAAGTCAGGGGCCGGGACAGCTGCTGCGCAGCTGGTATCAAGTTCAGCTAGTGGGTCGGTGGCAAAGTCGATCATCAGCCTCTGCCCACACTCATCAAAGTGGCTGATAATGACGCCGTGGCCAGTATGCGGAAATTCTGCGATTTGGGAGTTGGTCAGGCGATCATGCAATTCTCGTCCAAAGTTTGGAGGTGTGATCGGGTCAGCTAGCCCGGCCCCGATCAAAATTGGGACTTCAGTATCCAGTTCGACCACAGCCGGATCGGGCCCGCCCGTATAAACATTGGCACAGATCTCCATCCACGATAGCGTGCTCATCCACTTTGAAAGTTGCGGCTCATCTCGCTCTGAGGCAGCGCGCTCCTCCGGGGTGACTAACGATGAACCTCGGCAATTCGCGACGACTTCCATACCGCTGCCATAACGATGCTCGATGTTCCGGCCAAGCGTTTCAGCATACGCCGCCATCGCCGCTTTATTGCGCGTTTCTAGCGCCGTCAGCAGGCTGGGAAAATCCGCGTATAGACTGCGGGCATAGAGCGCCTGAAACACCGCTGAAGCGGCGACCGTTCCATCAAGAACAAGTATGCCGTTCAGATAAGCGCCTTCATTCTGGTCTTCGATGATCAGCGGATCGGCATCGTAAGCCTCAAAGACGGCAATGAAACGCGCCGCCATATCCCCGACATCGCGCGCGCAGTCCGGGTCATCGAGGCAAGCATTCGACACCTCTGTCAGCGCGCTGCGAAAACCATAGACAGGCGGGGCCCAGCCGCCCGGCCCAACAGGGCCTGCGGGGACAACACTATCGAGGATTGCAGCGCGAGTGCCCGCTTCATCAACTTCCAACACGGCTTGTCCAAGCTCGGTGCCATAAGAGACGCCAAACAAGGTCCATTGGTCATAGCCGAGCGCTATGCGGATATCGCGTACGTCGAGGGCATTGTGCCAGGTTGAGTAAGTGTCGACAGCAATGCCCTGCTGGCGAGCTTCGGCCAAGCATTTTTGAAAGGCATCTTGCCAGAGCTGCATTCCGTCTGGCTCAACGGGAACACCAAACTGGAAATTACGCGGCACAGCGCGGCAGAGCGGCGCATCAGAATACCCGATACCGCGCTGGTCAAAGAAGATCAGGTCGGCCGCCTCCCTCAAACGTTTGTTGTCACTGGCCTGATACGCCCGAATGCGACCTGCGCCGAGAGATGGCCCGCCCGGTCCGCCGGTAAGGCGAATAATCGCCCCAGCCTCAGGCGTTTCACTGGTCGATACGATTTTCAGAACAGACAACTTGATCAGGCGGCTCCCAGGCTTTGCGCGATCTTCGGGAACCAGAACATAGCCGCAGATAAACTCTTCAGGGTCATACTCCGGCGCAGCGTCATGATAGGGGCAGACATAGGGCGTGAACTCAGGTTGAAAATCTTGCCATGCCGGATGCACAAAATCGGCCTCTACCGGGGCCAAGATTTCCGTTAGCTCTATGCCCTGCGCATTGGCAAAGCCCGCCAGTGCCAACATACTCAGCACTGCCAAAAGGTGTCTCTTTAAGAACTGCACGTCAAACCCTCCACATCATGGGTTGCAGCCTAGCAGGAACAAAATGCAAGGCACAAGGTTCAGGCTTACCGGTTCTTAATAGCGAACAACCAAAAGGCTCTTCCCACGCGCGCTGACAAAAGATATCTCCGTCGTCTCAATCCTGGAGGTGTCAATGCGATATGGCGCAGTCTTGAGTCTATTTGCCCTTGCCGGATGCGAGATTACCCCAGTGAATGCGCCAATTGCGTACAAGATCTCACAGGCAAATGGCGAAGAATTCGACGGCGTGGAACTCTCAGTTCTGTGCGAACTGGCGGATCGGATTGGGACTGATTATCAGGCGGCTGATATCGATGACCTGACGCTGGATGATCTGGAGCAGCAATTGGGCAACCTGACCTTGCTTTCAACAGATGAAATTTTTTGCGGCGGTGAGGATGAACCCATCGGCCTGCCTTTCACCGTTGATCCACAAAAGCGCCTGATTTCGACCTGGAGCGAGTTTAGCGACGCCAGTTCAGGCGGAACATGGGGCACTTGTATCGCGGACACCGCCCGGCCTGAAGGGAACCGCGTCATCCTCTGCGAAATTGGCGATGCCTCTGCGGGCCCAAGCTTGCCTTTCAACCTGAACCCAGATCAAACTGACCGCATAAATTGAGCGGGACCATCACAATGCGCAAAAACATCCTTGCCTGTGCGGCTGCGCTGCCCCTGCTTGCGGGCTGTCTTGCTGTGACGGCAGTATCGATGACCGGCTCTGCGCTCGTTTCGGGAGCGAAACTCGCAGGTAAGACCGTCTACTATGCTGGCAAAGGCGTTTATCAAGTCGGCAAGCTGACCGTGAATGTTGCTGATGGTGTGCTGGACGGCACCGAACGCACGTTGAGGCTAACCATCCTGACAGCAAATGCCGCTGGTGCGGTCACCAGAACGACGCGAGAGATCTCCGCCGCCAGCCTCGATGCAGAGCTCGCAGCTCTTGAACGGACCGAAGGTGTAATCGAGGTGTTTGTGGAAGAGGCTGACTAGCCCTCTTTCAACTAAGGGCAACCAGCGCTATATTGTCTATGTTCCTTGTGAACTATGGTAATAAACGCGCGTGTAATAAGCGGTTCGGACCCGGGGGCGGTACCCGGCGTCTCCACCAATCTCCCTGTCATTAGCAGGTGGTCTGGGGACGAAACAGGATCGACGGACGTGTAAAGACGATGCCTTTACCCGCTTGAGCTGCGTTAGAAGCTCAATCAACAATAGTTGCTAATGACAACTTTGCTGAAGGTGACCTGCTCGCTGCGTAACGCAGTGCGTGGAAAACCGCTTTTAACTCCTTAGGCATCAGCGCTTAAGGCGGGGCCCGGAGGCGCCTGGCAACAGAAGCCTCCACCTTTCCCAGAGTAAGCAAAAAAAAAAGAAGATCAGCGCCACGGTGACCACCGGTCCTCGCCTCCGCTCAACATTTGTATTTTTCCGATTCGTCGTTGCAAAACCGGGATCTTTCCACACGTTTTGAAACGAAAATTGATAACGCTAGAAAATCACACTTTATACCCGAAACACTTGTCCCGCCTTGCGTAGATACCATTACAGGTTCCAATTTTTAGGCAGCGACTGATCGGATCACGGGAGCTCTGCATTTTTCGCTCGCCTGAAGCATGAAGGGCGTTGTCGTCGTATAATCAAGGGAGTAGACCGATTTCGTATGGGAGACGGGCCATGACGGACTATATCGGCTATGAAGCCTTAACACAGGCGGCGATGCGGGGCGTCGTTCGCGAGGCTTTGCGCCAGGCGGCCAAAGGGTCTGCGCCTCCTGGAGATCACCATTTCTATATCACCTTCCGGTCAAAAGCGCCGGGCGTGCGGATCGCGGACCATCTGGTTGAGCGGTTTCCCGATGAGATGACGATTGTCATTCAGCACCAGTATTGGGATCTGGAAGTGCATGACGGACATTTCGAGATCGTGCTGAAGTTTAACGGCGTACCGCAGCATCTTTCGATCCCGTTCGCAGCGATGACCCGCTTTGTCGACCCGGCGGTGAATTTTGGCGTGAGTTTCGAAAAGGCCACAACTGGCGAAGACGACGTTGTTGCCCCAACACCAGAGGCCGCTGCCGGTCAATCTGATCCGGCTGAAGAAACAGCTCCGAATGGTGAGGATACGGTCGTCAGCCTCGATGCTTTCCGCCAGAAATAAAGCATGAGCGACCCCGGTCCTGAAGAAAAACCCCGTCTTAGCGATGCTGAGATGCTGGCGCGTTTTCAGAACTCAAAGAAACGCCCACCTTGTTCTGATACTCTGGGGATGCGGCTGAGTGAAGTTCATCAGGATGAGCAGCGCGTGGTCATGAGTTTTGATGTACCTGAGATGTTTGCCAATCCGACAGGCGCGATTCAAGGCGGCTTTATCGCAGCGATGATGGACGAGGCAATGAGCACCTGCGTGATCATTGCCTCGAATGTCACGATGACGGCACCGACGCTGGAGATGAAAACCTCCTATCTACGGCGCCTCATGCCAGGACCGGCCACAGTTGAGGCGCAGATCTTGAAGCTTGGCCGCTCTGCCGCCTTCATGGAAGCAGAATGCCGCGACCCGGACGGCAAACTGGTGGCAAAGGCGACCGCAACTGCGATCCCGATGCCGTTCAAACGCCTTAGCTAGCCCATCGCAGCGACGCGCATATAGATCCCTTCGCGGTCTCCAACCCGGCGTTCGACCAGCAAGCGCGCGACTTGGTGATCATCTTCGAAGGCATTCCCGGTCACGCTGTCGAGCAGGGCCTTGGCGAGATTATCGAGGTCCATCCACGGTGCATCGCCGGTATATTCCATGATGATATGCACATCATAATCGCCATAGCCGGGGCGGAGCGGCGTAAAATCCTTGCGAAAGAACTCCCGCAGCAGGGTCTTGTAATATTTCGCCTGTGTCGTGAGCCCAAAACAGCGAATTTCAAGCGCGCCGTCTTCGGTAATCCGCCCGCGCACTTTGCCATTCTTGATCCAGCCATCCATACCACCGGCCTAGTCATTCCGCAGTCATTTGACCAGACGACACATTTGCTGAGCCAGAATCCTGGAAGTTTCTGCGATTTGGTTCAGCACGTTTTTACGCGTTTCAGTCATAAGGAGCGAATGCTGAACCTGTTCGCTTCTCTGTTGTCTTCGATACTTGGCCGACTCGCTTTTGTCATTCAGGTGCCAGCGCTCGCCTTGATCGGTATTGTCATGACCGTGTTTGTTGGACTGCCTCTGGCGATTGGCGGACGGCCCGAAGCGATTGTCCCCCTGTTCATTGGCGGTGCAGCGCTGAATAGCCTGTACAGAACCTTCAAACCGAAGGGTCACTCACGCACGGAGTAGACTTGCCCAGGGCGCTAAGGGCGCCTGCCGGGGACTTTCTGCACTGAACGAAGCGGGTTTCGCGCTGCACGCACGGCCATAGGTCCCGGATAGCGCTGTTCAGCGCTTTCGGGATGACAGATTGAATTGGATTAGAGCGCGCGTATGCGCGGGGCGGGTTTGAGGCGCGGGCCGAGCGGCGGCGGGCGCTCTTTGCTGGCGCAGACGATCCCCTGCCCCATCGCGTCATAAGAAGCCGAAAGCTCCGTGCCATAGCGGCGGGGCACGGCCTCGCGAAACGTATCAGGCGCGAGCATTGGGCCGGGACGGCGCCGCGCCATGGTCCAGGCGAGCCGCCGGGCCCGCGCTTCCGGGTCCAGCGCCAGTGTTTTCAGCGCGCGCAGCCGGGCAAGCAGCGGCGCCGCCAGAACCGGGCGGGCCGGGACACGCTCAGCAAAGGCTGCATCTGCCACCGCCCATGGGTCAAAATCCTGCTCGCCGCGAAACACCCGGAAACCAATTTTCGGGGCGGATGGACGCTGGTTCTCTTTAGGCGACTGCGCCTCACGCACAGTACGGGGCAAGTCCGGCTCAATTTGCAACGCGAGATAAAGAAGGACCCGGCGCAGATAGGCCTCCAGCGCGCGCAGCCCGGCCTGCATCCGCCGCGCCGCCGCCTGAGTTAGCGTGGCGGGGCCAAGATGCGCATTGTCGCGCGACAGGACTTTCAGAGCCAGCCGGTCCGCCAACTCCCCCGCCATCTCCACAAAGCCTGCTTGATCGCTCATGGGTGGGAGTATGGGGTGGGTGGAGCATGGGTCGGATTGGATTGATCAGCGCATCCGAGAAAATGAACGTAATCCCACAAGCTAAAACAGAACATTGAAGGAACGAGCGCTAGTCAAAAGAAACAGAATCGCATAACAGAAAAGAAGGAGATGAATTCATGGCATATCGAAATAAAACATACGTATGCTTCGATGGGGACGAAGACATTAAATACTATCGGTTAATGACCGCATGGAAAGCTAACGATTCTACAAGCTTCAATTTTCATGATGCGCACGACCTGAACACCGCTAGGGACAGCAGTCAGGAAGAAAGTATCAAGAGGCAACTTCGAATTAGGTTTCAGAACTCAAAAACGTTCATAGTATTAGTGGGTCAGAGAACGAGATTTTTGACTAAGTTCGTAAAGTGGGAAATGGAGGTTGCCCAAAAGTTAGGCCTTCCAATTATCGTTGTAAACCTCAACGGCTCTCGCCAACAGTCGGATTTGTGCCCCCCGGCGGTTCGAGATAAGCTGGCGATTCACATCCCCTTTGGACAGAAAATCATACAGCACGCTATGGATAACTGGCCGTCATCATATGAAACCAAGTCAAAAGAAGGACTCGTAGACTGGTACTATTACACGGATAAAGTCTATCAGAGTTTGGGACTGTAGTGCGCTTTGCTTGGGAAACATTTACGAGTTTAGCGTATTGGCGATACGTACTTTTCTCCACACAAGGAATAACTTCTGTACTTGCGTACTTTGGGGGAATTTATCTGGTAGTCGAAGCACTCGATTTTTTTGACGTATACTCGCGCGACAAGTACGCTTCCGCAGCTTTTTTCGTGTTCTTAGCTTTAGGCGTCCTACTCTCGATTATCGCCAGACGCCCCATCAAAACAACCACGATATCATTTCCCAATCGCGACTATGCAATCGAGGTTCGTATCGGTGACCTCTTTGATGCCGCGGGTGCGGTGATGATCAGCTCAAACACTGAATTTGAGTCCGATGTAGCGGGAGGAAAAATCGCACCCAGCAGCCTGCAGGGTCAGTTCACAGGCCGCTATTTCACCGGCAATCAGCAAGAGTTAATCGATGAAATAGACGCTATTCTAAACGATCGTGGGGGTGATCCTCCCTATCCACTCGGAACAGTGGTTCCGGTGACAACTCACGGAAAGACATTCTACTTCTTGGCGATGGCGGAGCTTAATGAGCACGGAAATGCTTCAGCCACAGAACGTGGTGTTTCCGATGCACTCGACGGATTATGGAAGTTCATTCATCAACAGGGCGAACTACAAGAGATAGCGGTGCCGATAATTGGCACTGGCCGAGGTCGTTTACAAATGCCTAAACGAAAAATGATTGAAGAAATTGCATCCTCGTTCGTCAACGCATCCAAAGATGGTAAAATCTCGGACCGGCTCGTTATCGTTTTGCGCAAAGAGGACGCGATTGGTTCCGAATACAATCTCTGGGACATTAAAGATCATCTCAAAAGAAGTTTGGTGACGTAGCTCCCACTTCTCAACCTACTCCTCTTTCGGGCCTAGCCCATAAACCGGGTCCTCCGGTAGAGACCACCTATGGGGTGCGAAGGCCGAAGCGGTCGGCTTCGCTCTCCACTGTCCGCCAGTGCCCGCGCAGGCGGGTACCCAAGGATCATTGCCCACACATAGCACAGCCGGTTTTGGTCTATGGACACAAGCCCACCCGATCTGGTCGGGCGCGGCGTTCGCGGGTGTTGGCGGATTTGGCACAGCGTGACTTTTGACCGCTTCTGCGCCCGTTTAGGCCGCACATGTTTTGCAAGTAACGCTTACTCGCGAAGAATTGCCCGAGAAATATACCGTGCAAATATCAATAACACGCATCCCAATATAGCTTTGCAAATCGATGAGATTAGGCCCGCAAAATAACGAGCATCATGGCTGGCACGAAGATAATCGGACTTGGATGCTTCGATGACAAAATCTGGCTTAGTCGCGAAGATAACGAAGCCCGGCATGCTCGTAACGACTAAGTACAAACCAAGCAGTGCAGTGCCGACCCTGGCCAATGATGCGCTACTCAATCCAATAACTTCGATATCACGACTTGGCTGTCTACACAGCAACCCTGACAAGCGGTCCGCAAAAACAAGAACGACAATTCCGACAATTACCATAGTGCCAGGCCCAATAATCATTGGATAGAAACTGAGTGATGACTTTTCCGGTGCCGTAACTACCATCGGCAATACGGTGGCAAATGTGCTGATGTTTAAAAGCACCAAAAAAGCGGCAACAAAGCGAAGGCTCAGCGCGGTCAGTTGCTGCATTATCGAACAATAAAACTAGTTTGCATAAACAGTATATGGTGAACCCGGTGTGCTTTCGCAATTCCAATGTTGTGAATATGTTTGTTTGCTTAAGTCCGCTAATGCGCCCGAAGCGGTCGGCTTCGCACTCCACAACCCGCCAGTGCCCGTGGAGGCGGGCACCCAAGGGGTGTATCTGGCGTAAAGTATAGCAAATTTTGATCCGTGGACACCCGCTCACCTTATCGAGTCGGGCGCAGCGTGCGGGGGTGTTGGCGGAGATTGAACTTAGACTAGTCTTCGCCGCCCCACGGTTTATCCGGGGGGTCCAGCTCCAGCAGGTCAGAATTCGGGTGATGGATGCCACGGACCCTCGCCTGCGCGAGGGCAACGCAAGCCGTGGCAAGGCGAGGTGGAGAAAAACGCGTCCTACCTTAGCGAAACCGCCCTACTCCCCCTTAGGCCCTAGCCCATAAACCGGGTCGTCCGGGTAGAGGCCGCCGATGGGGATGCGGGGGCAAAAGCGGTCGGCTTCGCTATGTGTTCAAATCCACGAGTTCAGGAACTGAAGTCGCGCGGTACTGGTTGATGTATTGAAGAAACTTTTGAATTTTCGACACATGTCTCAGATCCATATGCGTTGCTATCCATAGTGGCACGGACGAGTCGTCGCTCGGTGGCAGAATGGGCGTCAGCTCTCGGAACGGATGTGCGATGTGTTCGGCCAAGAATCCGACACCTATCCCAGCCAACACGGCGTGAAGCACAGTCCGCTGGTCGTTTACAAAAAGTGCCGTCTTGGGATCGAAATCCATTTGTCTCGTGAACCTGGCAAACGGTTGATGCAAATCATCATCGGTTGGTGCGATGAATTCCAGGTCGTTCAGGCGGTGAGGCTTGTCTCCATTCGCCAGCTGAAATCTGCTTTTGTGACCATACAAGCCAAACCTCACTCTCCGAAAAGGCCGCACGATATAGTCTTCCATGTTGGGCTTCGCGCCCGCGCGGATCGCAATATGGGCCTCAGCATGTTCCAATCGAACCAATCGATCATCAGCGATGTAGTTGAGTTTAATCTCCGGATGTAATTGCCTGAACGTATCAATTGCCTGCATTATCAAGGGGGATAGATCGGCCAGAGAGGTTACGATCAGTTCTCCAGAAACATCGACAGCGCGCTGTCTGCTGCGGGCCTGAAGGACGGTAAACATGTTCTCAGCTCGACCCGCGATTTCGAGCATCTCTTCACCCGCCTCCGTTAACGTGTAACCTCGGGAGTGCCGGAGGAATAATTTAGAACCAAACGCCTCTTCCAGAATATCAACATGCCGCATCACAGTTGCGCGATGAACGCCAAGTTCTGAGGAAGCTGCACTGACGGTCCCCAACCGGGCGACAACCATTGCCGTTCGAAGCTCATTCCATAATTCCATGGCGGCGAATTAGCTTTATTCATTGCTAAATCAACGCACATAACATGTTTGTGAGGCATGCTTGTAAGCTTGGAAGGCGCTGTCTTAGGGTGGAGAGCGACTGGAGCCACCAGCTAATCTCCAAGAGAGAGCCGCGCTATGTCTGACAACAAGAATCCAATCACGATGAAGATCCTGATTAGCGTCGTCACACTCATTTACGGTATTGTTCCAGCCATTGCAGACATCAATGAAACACACCTTCTAAATCCAGAATGGAGCCCGCATGCACGTGTTCATGGGGCGTGGTTTTTGTTTTTTGGCGGATCGATGGCGATGATGAGCCTCTTCTTCCTTTGGGTCAAAGACTGGATATATATCCCCTGCTTTGTGGGGTTGATGTTCGTTTCCGGTTTTTGGGTCGCGGTGTTGCTGGCGCCGCTATATGGAGGAAGCCTGACTGATCCAAACGGAATTCAGTCCAAGGTGCTCGGTCTGGACGGAAATGTGTTCACGTTCTCAATAGTCACTGTCATTTTACTCTCAACGCTCGTGTGGAAGCGATTGAACTAAGCCAGGACTGTTTCGGATCTTCCGCGTGTCTGAAAGGGTTCGCGTCGACCAGAACAACCCTGCCATCAGGGATCATATCTGTGGAGCGGAAATACTCCTCAGCATGTTGTCCTGGATCTCGCTTCCCCTGAACAATAAAGACGGGCATCGCCATCTTTGCGTGGGTCGGGCGTGGAAGACCATGCGGTTGGTCATGGGGATCCAGCTCCCGCAAGTCAGGCTTCGGATGAGGGATGCCATGGCTAAACCATGGCAAAGCGAGGTTAGAGATAGGGCTTGGTCTAGCAAAAGCCCCTGCCGGGGCCTTCTTCGCTTAAAACCGATCCACTGGATCGGTTTTTCTGGCAATGCCAGACCAGCTACAAAGCCCAACCGCCTAACTCGCGCCGGACCACGTCTTCGATGACGTCGATGCCGCGTTCACTGTCGTTCAGACACGGGGCGACGGAATAGTGCGTGCCACCGGCCTCCATGAATTCGTTGCGGCCTTCCATGGCGAGCTCTTCCAGCGTCTCGATACAATCCGAGATGAAAGCAGGCGAGACGACGGTGACTTTTTTGACGCCCTCTTCGGGGAGCGCTTCCAGCGTCTTGTCGGTATAGGGTTTCAGCCACTCGGTCGGGCCGAAGCGGCTCTGGAACGTGGTAATGCCATAGCCGTCTGCCCAGCCGAGCGTCTCGGCGACGAGGCGCGTCGTCTTGTGGCAGTGGCAGTGATACGGGTCGCCCTTGTCGAAATAGGCTTTCGGGATGCCGTGATAGGACATGATCACGCGCTCTGGCGTGAAGTCCAGGCTGTCCAGGTGGCTCTGGATTGAGGCGGCGAGCGCGGCGATATAGACGGGCTGGTCGTGGAAAGCGGGCGCGGTGCGGACGGCTGGCTGCCAGCGCATGGTTTTCAGCTTGGCGAAGGTGCGGTCATTGACGCTGGCCATGGTCGCGGCGGAGTATTGCGGATAGAGCGGCACGATAAGCAGGCGGTCGCAGCCTTGGTCCTTGAGGGTGTCAATCTTGCTGGCGATGGACGGGTTGCCGTAATTCATGGCGAAGTCGACGAACAGTTTGTCGCTGCCGATGCGGGCGCGAAGTTTCTCTGTCTGCGCCTTGGTGTAGACCAGCAGAGGGGAGCCCTCATCGGTCCAGATCTTCTTGTAGGCGGCGCCGGATTTGGACGGCCGGAAGGTCAGGATCGGGCCCTGAAGTATCAGCTGCCAGATCGGCTGGGGCACCTCGATGACGCGCGGATCGGAGAGGAACTCGGAGAGATAGCGGCGCATGGACCAGTAGTCGGTCGCGTCCGGCGTGCCGAGATTGATCAGGAGGACGCCAACCTTGCCCTGCTTGACCATCGGGTGGCCAGAGGGCAGCGGGCCGACCTCACCGGGGGTGGAGATGGTGTGGCGGGCATCTTTTTGCGGGGGCATCGTATCGGGCATGACAGGGTCTTTCTCGCTCACCAGCGTATTTAGCGCAGAAATGGGAGAAGCAAACCAGTAGGGTGTTTTGGGGGTGGGGCGGATATCATCATGCGGGCCTTAATATAATTGATTGCTTATATAAGTGAATACCTGTATATAAAAGCTCATGATGAACGATATTGAGACTTATCTGGGGGCTGTCGAACGCTCGGTCGTGTCCCTTGAAGAGGAAGGCGCGCCAGCACGGGCCGTCGTTCTGAGCCGGAGCTATGACACCTCTGCCGGGGACCTGTGGGAGGCTGTGACCAACCCAGACCGCCTGCCCCGCTGGTTTGCGCCGGTTGAGGGCGATCTGCGACCGGGCGGGCATTACAAGGTTCAGGGCAATGCGGGCGGCAAGATCACAGAGTGTGACCCGCCGCATCGGCTCTCTCTAACCTGGGAGATCAATGATGAGGTGAGCTGGGTCGAGGTGACGCTGACAGCACAGGGCGACGGCAAGGCCCGGCTGACGCTGACCCACACGGCCAACGTCACCCCGTTCTGGACGCAGTATGGACCGGGTGCGACGGGTGTCGGCTGGGATCTTGCCCTGTTCGGCCTGATGCTGCACGTGCGCGACCCACAAGCTGAGAAGATCGATGAAGAAGTCTTCGGCACGAGCGATGCGGGCAAGGCCATGATCCGCGCGAGCAGTACAGATTGGGGCGAAGCGGCGATCCGGGGCGGCGAAAGTCCTGAACAGGCCCGCGCAGCAGCGACGCGAACCACAGCCTTCTATACCGGGGCACCGGAGCCGGACTGATGCACGCCTTTGATGTCCTTGGTGATCCGGTGCGCCGACGCATCATCGAGCTGCTCGGCGACGGGGAGCAAACCTCCGGCACAATTGTCGAGCACATCCAGGCTGAGTTTGGAATAACGCAAGCCGGGGTCTCTCAGCATCTGCGTGTGCTGCGAGAAGCTGGTTTTGCGGGCGTACGTCCTGAGGGTACACGGCGCTATTACAGCCTTGAGGCGGAACCGCTGCGCGAGATCGATGCCTGGCTCGAACAGTTTCGCAGCTTCTGGGAGCCGAAGCTGGAGGCGCTGGCCACAGAAATCGCACGGGGGAAGAAGCGGGGTTAGATTGGATGGCTGCTGCATTCAAAATCAGGACATCCATAGTTTGCGTATACGTAAATCGCTTGTATTCCAGCAGCGCATAAGCCGTAGGCAGTAAACATGCAGTGTCACAATATTGTTATTAATAGAAACATCGAATATTTCCCTGTTTCTGTTTCTAATCTATTTGCAAACTTGATTTATCTCCATGTCAAAGAATGGAGATGCAGCTATGATTAGATATCTTACTATACTATGCGTTGCTGCGGTTGCCAGCTGCACGACCCCAAATCCGCTGGATTTCGGCGCGCCGGTCGATCAGTCTGACCGCGATAGCTATTGGGAGAAAACCAACAGCACCGAGATTGAAGTGCCCGATACACGCGGCAAGTATGAGTGGCTTTACAAAGCCAAGCCGCCGTCAAAGTTTATTGAAGTCACCGTCAAAGGCGATCGCACCTTACGCTCAAAAGACTATGTCGCTGGTGGCCTGGGCGAGCCTTATCCTTTCGAAGCCAACCTAAATGTCAGAACGCTGGTGCCAGGCCCGGTCACGGTTCCCCGCCCCTGGCACAACAAGCTGGATGAGCAGACCGCCTGGCGGATTGCCTTTGAGCAGTTCAGCGAAGAGGACCTCGTAAGATATACTGCCCATGTTGCGGAGCAGAGTTTTTGCAAGGGCGGCGAGGTGAAGCTCAGAGACTCAAAAGAGCGCCGTTTTACAGGCGCGGCGCTTCAGGACATTCTCGCGGCCAATCAAGGCCGAGACCTGCTGACCGACGGCGTCATCCCGGAGCATCTCGAAAACCAGTCAATGGTCGTGCCGTCCGTGGAGTACTCTTACAATGGCTGGAAAATCCTGCTGAGTTGCTCTTTGTGGCGGAAACCCACTATCGACACTCCAAAATCAGCCGCAGTCACGCCGCCAGCAACCACCGAGAGGGACACTCTTGGGACGGACGCTGTTGACGTACAAACGCAGCAACATGCCGATGCCGACGTGCAGTATCGCGATGCGTTCGTCGGAAAGACGATCCGGACCTATTCCAAACAGCACGGCACGCAGATTGAGTATATCGCGCCGCATGGAACGGCCTATCTCTGGTATCCGGGCAATCGGACTGGCGTGGTCAGCCAGTGGAAGACATCGCCCCACCCAAACCATGGACACCCGGAAATGTGCTTTCGCTATGGCGTGAACACTTTCAACCCTGTCACCCAGATGCGCGGCGGTCAGTGGGAATGTGGCCGCGCAGCACGTTACGTCCAGAAAATTCGCGAAGCCGTATCGGGCGACCCGTATCAGCTTCAATCGCGGCGTATTCCGTTTGTGCTGCCGGAGAGTAAAGAGGTGTCTTTCGAGACGGTTTCAGAGCGGCTGAACTAGTACGCACCTCGTCGGTTGCGTCATCCAGTTGATCCACTTGACGTGACAGCCGCTGCCGCGGCATTCAAAACGTATTTTTGATCCGCTGGATCAAAAATTTTGGCTGCGCTGAACTCGTTTCGGCCCCTGCCGGGGCATTTCCAACGTAATTTTGATCCACCGGAAGTGACAGCCGCTGCCGCGGCATTTCCAACGTAATTTTGATCCATCGGATCAAAATTTTTGGCGAAGCCAAATCCGTTGGAAATGGTCGGAACGGCAGGATTCGAACCTGCGACCCCTTGACCCCCAGTCAAGTGCGCTACCTGGCTGCGCTACGCTCCGACGCTGGCGGTGTGTATAGGCCAGCGAGCCGGTAAAACGCAATCACTGATGTGCGGATCAGGCCGCCTTGTTGAGCCGGGCCTGATCAAGACGGTGCTTGAGGTCGGTCAGGTCAGCAAGGACCGCCTCAAGACTGCGACCGGACGGTGCTGTTTGAGGAGCCGTTTCGGCCTGAAAAGCCTCGCGGACATCGTCCTGAAGCTGGCGTGCCGGGCTGGGCGCGTCCTCAGGTTTAGCCGGCTCTGCTGGGGCCCCAATCAGGGCTTCCCCAGCCAGAACGGACTCAACGCCTTGTTCGTCAAGCAGTTTGGCCGCGCCTTTCAGCGTCATGCCCTTGTCGTGTACGAGGATCTGGATTGCACGGAGCGCCGACATGTCTTCGGGCCGGAACATGCGGCGTCCATCACGGCGTTTCAGGGGGCGGACGGTCTTTTCAAACTTGCCTTCCCAATAGCGCAGAACGTGCGTCTGCAGCCCGAGCTCGTCAGCTGCTTCTCCGATGGACCGATAGGCATCGGCAGATTTCTCGATCTTGCGAGCAGCTGATTTTGTCATGGCTTATATCTCTTTGAGGCTATCCTCCGACGCGATCTTTGAGCATCGGAGAGGGTTTGAAGGTGACCACCCGCCGCGCCGAAATTGTTGCCTCGATACCTGTCTTTGGATTGCGGCCCTCACGGGCGGCTTTCTGACGGACACTGAAATTTCCGAACCGTGAAAGTTTCACAGTCCCTTCATCCTCGAGGCTTGCGCTGATCAGTTCCAGCATTCGGTCAAGCAGATCGGAGGATTCCTGACGGGTCAGCCCGACCTCACGCACCACGGCATCGGTCAGTTCCACACGTGTCAAAGTTCTTTCGGTCACGGGTTCAGGCTCCTCTTCGTTAACATTAGGGGCACAATTCTTAACGAATTACGAAAGTCCTAAAGGCGAAACAAGCTCGCACCCCAGGAAAAACCCCCGCCCATCGCCTCACTCAGGATCAAGTGTCCGGGCTTGATGCGACCATCGCTGACGCCAGTGTCCAATGCAAGCGGTATCGACGCCGCAGAGGTATTTCCGTGGCGTGCGACCGTTGAAATGACTTTATTTTCATCCAGTGACATGCGTTTGGCCACCGCGCTGAGGATACGCTGATTGGCCTGATGCGGCACAAACCAGTCAATATCCTCACTGGTGAGGCCCGTATCGTCATAAACAGCCCGGATCGCATCGGAGATATTCGCGACGGCATGTTTGAAAACCTGGTTCCCGATCATCCGGACGTGGCCAATGGTGCCCGTCGATGAAACCCCGCCATCGACATAGAGCAGCTGGCTCTTCGTGCCATCGGTGCGGATATGATGAGTAAGGACGCCGCGATCCCCCGCATCAGCTTCGGTCTCAGCGGTCAGGACGACTGCACCTGCCCCATCTCCGAACAGGACGCAGGTGCCGCGATCAGACCAATCGAGAATGCGGGTAAAGGTTTCTGCGCCGATCACCAGTGCGGCCTTGAACAGGCCGTTCTTAAGAATGGAATCAGCTGTGGTCAGGGCAAACAGGAAGCCCGAGCAGACCGCCTGTACGTCAAACGCCGCGCCGCCCTGCATCCCGAGCTTGGTCTGCACAGCGGTCGCTGTCGCTGGGAAGGTCTGGTCCGGTGTTGTGGTTGCCAGCACGATCAGGTCGATCTGATCTGCGCTCATGCCGGCCGCAGCCAAAGCCCGCTCTGCTGCCTTTGTTGCCAGATCTGAGGTCAGCTCGTCCTCAGCGGCAATGTGGCGTTCCTGAATGCCGGTGCGCTCACGAATCCAGGCATCGGTTGTGTCGACGATCTTGGACATGTCCTCATTCGTCAGGATACGCTCCGGCAGGTAAGAGCCAGTACCGCGAATAACACTTCTGATACCGGTCATAGCTCTGCTCCATCATCCTTGTTGGCCCGGACGAGCCCGCTGGCGATTTCGTCCCGGAAACTGCTGGCGGCAAGATCGGCGGCAAGACCAAGTGCGGTGGCATAGCCTTCGGCATCTGTGCCGCCATGACTTTTGACGACCACACCATTGAGGCCAAGCAGGACACCGCCATTCACATTGGAGGGGTCCATCTTCTGCCGAAGCTGTTTCAGACCGGAGCTTGCAAGCATAGCCCCGGCCTTGCTGAGTGCGTTGGCAGTCAGCGCATCCTTGACATAGCTCGCCACCAGACGCGCCGTACCCTCTGCGGTTTTCAGGGCGACGTTTCCGGTAAAGCCATCCGTGACAACCACATCGACCACGCCCATCGCGATGTCATTGCCCTCAACATACCCCCGAAAATCGAGGCCAAGGGCCGGGTCGCGCAGCTTTTCAGCGGCGAGTTTCAGCGTGTCGCGTCCTTTGTCTTCCTCGGCGCCGATATTGAGCAGGCCGATACTGGGCCGCGACTTTCCTGTGACCGCGCGCGCATAGGCTTCCCCCATAATGGCGGAGGTCAGCAGCTGATCAGAATCAGCCTCAAGGTTTGCGCCGACATCGAGTACGATGGTGCGGCCCTTGATGGTCGGCCAGATCGCTGTCATGGCCGGGCGGTGGACGCCTTCCATCTTGCGCAGGGCGAGCATTGAGAAGGCCATTAGCGCCCCGGTATTGCCGGCGGAGACAGCAGCCTGAACACTGCCGGACTTTACCGCCTCGACCGCGCCCCACATGCTGGTTCCAGCCCGGCGGCGCAGGGCGGCAGACGGTTTCTCACTCATCGAAACGACATTGTCGTGATGGACCAGAGTGCAGCGCGCCATCAAGCCGAGCTGACTGATTGCGGTCTCCAACTCACGCGCTTTGCCGTGGAGCTGAAAGTTAATATTCGGTCGTCGATCTGCAAACAGAGCGAGGCCGTCTAAAACGACTTGTGGCGCAGAATCACCTCCCATCGCATCGACGGACAGAACAAGGCTAGCCATGCAGCAATCTACTCCTGAGATCAGTACCGGGCCGCAACCTATGCGGCGTTCAACATAAAGGCAACGCAGCGGTTATGGGCATCATACGGGTTTATGGCTGGTATACCGCATCGGGCAGGTCTGCGCTTTGAACATCGCTGTCCGCAGCCGCGCCGAGACGCGCTTCCAATTCGACCACCCATTCAGCAAGCTGGCCTGAGTAGCCGGGATTGGCGATGCCATTTCGGTCTATGGTCGCGGTGATCTGGCTCACCGTGTCAGAAGACGTGAAATCGGCATCGAGTGCTTTGGCAAGACCGAAGAACTCCTCGCCCAAACCGCGCATCTTGCGGGCAATTGTTGCATCACCCACCCCTTCTTCGCGGAAGGCGTGATCGAGACCGGAAAAGACCTCCCGATAGACGAGATCTGCAAGCTGCGTCCCATCCTCGACGGTTCTGATCCGCCGCAGGACCAGCGTTGAGACCAGGGTCACCATCTGGAATCGGCCTTCAAAGCTATCGTCAATCCATCCTGAGGCGAAAGGCGCAGGCGTGCGCGCAAGCCTCAAAATGTTGCGGTGCCAGGCTTCGGCGATCTTACGGCGGGCCCGTCCCTGAAACCAAGCCATGAATTAAAGTCCTGTCTAAACTTGTGCTCACGTCTGTGTCAGACGCTTGCCATCCGGCGCCATTCGCCGTTATCTCCCTTCCAAGTATCAGGAGTAGTTTCATGGCGCGACGTGTCATTATCGCCTCAGTCATTTTGGCCAGCCTGACCGCAGGCTGTATTACACCGATCGAGGACTATCATGGCTATACGGCTGATGAAATTCAGCCCGTTGCGATTGAACCTGGTATTGATACACGCGCCAGTGTGCTGGCCCAGCTCGGGTCCGCCTCGACCGAGAGCGTGTTTGATGAAGATACCTGGTTCTACGTCACAACCCAGCGCGAACGGCTGGCGTTTCTGACGCCGCGCACCGTCAATCGCTCTGTCGTCGCGATCCGCTTTACCGAGGATGATGTTGTCGACGAAGTCGTCGAGTATGACGAAACGCAAGGCCAGATTATCAGCTATGCCTCACGCGAGACCCCGACACGCGGCCGCGAGCTTGGCTTCTGGGAGCAGATTTTCGGAACGATCGGCAATGTGGCCCTGCCCCGGACAGACGAAGCAACGCCGGATAATCCAACCGGTCGCCGCTAGGCTCATTCTCCTATCAAACCAGCCCTGTTCTGGCGCATAGCTTGCAGCGCGCAGATTGCGATCTTTTCTTGAGCGATTTGAGGGATTTGAGCCCGTGGATGACATTCGCCTATTGACCGGAAATACTGATGCAGCGAGCAGTGACTCTATGTCTGATCTCGATCATCAATTCGAAACCAAGCTGAGCACCCTGCTGCGCTTCATCTATCCGGGCCACGACACCGTAGCACTGTCGAAGCAGGCGCGCGCTGCGTTCTGGCCGGATGGTGACGGGATGCGCGCGAAGGCCCGCACGCCGGATGATCATGGCGCCTGGAGTGAAGCGGACGCCCTGATGATTGCTTATGGCAATTCGATCATTGATGGCGAGCATAAACCGCTCGACCTGTTGCTGGATTTCCTGTTGCGGTACATGCGCGACGCGGTCAACGGCGTGCATATTCTGCCCTTCTTTCCTTTCTCTTCCGATGAAGGATTTTCGGTCACTGATTATCGGGCGGTGAATCCGGTGCTGGGCGATTGGGCCGACATTAATCGGATCGCCGAAGACTTTACGCTGATGTCAGACCTGGTGCTGAATCATGTCTCGAGCCAGGGCACATGGTTTAGTGACTATCGGCAGGGCAAAACCCCGTTCGATGAATTCTTCTTTGAGGCCTCGCCTGAAGACGATCTGAGCGAAGTGGTTCGCCCACGTACCAATCCGTTGCTGCGCGAAGTCGACACGGCAGATGGCACCAAGCATGTCTGGTGCACGTTCAGCCATGATCAGGTTGATCTTGATTTCTCCAATCCGGAAGTGCTGTTCGAGTGTATGCGGATCATGCGTCTGCATATCCAGAATGGCGTGCGGATTATTCGATTGGACGCCGTCGCCTTCATCTGGAAAGAGATTGGTACGAACTGTATTCATTTACCGCAGACCCATGCCATCGTACAGCTGCTGCGGCTGATGCTGGACTATGAGGAAGAGCGGGTTGTCCTGCTGACCGAAACGAATGTGCCGAACGCAGAGAACCTGTCCTATTTTGGCAATCGCAATGAAGCCCATTCAATCTATAATTTCTCACTACCGCCGCTGATCCTGCATGCGATGCTGACCGGCACGGCCCAGCACCTTAATCGCTGGCAAATGGCCATGCCCCCCGCGCCGCGCGGATGTGCGTATCTGAACTTCAGCGCGAGCCATGACGGTATAGGCATGCGCCCGGCCGAGGGCCTGTTGTCGCAAGACGATATGGATATCCTGTGCGAGACGACGCAAAAGTTTGGCGGCCTGATCAATATGCGCGCGCTGCCCGATGGCGGAGAAAAGCCTTATGAGCTGAACATCACTTTTTACGATGCGCTCAAAGGCACGGTGCATGGCGAGGATGAGTGGCAGTTTGAACGCTTTATCTGTTCCCAGACCATCGTTATGGGCCTTGAAGGCATGCCAGCCTTTTACATCCACGCCCTCCTGGCGACGCACAATGATCATGAAGCGGTCGAGAAAACCGGTGTCAATCGCGCGATCAATCGCCATCGCTGGCACTATCCTGAACTGAGGGCTTATCTGGACGATCCAGACAGCACGCATGCACGGGCGCTGGCGGAGATGAGCCGCCGCCTGAAAATCCGCCGAGAACAAAGCGCGTTTCACCCGAATGCGACGCAGTTCACCCTGCAGCTCGGCGATGCAGTTTTCGGCTTCTGGCGCCAGAACCTGTACCGGGATCAATCGATCTTTGCCTTGCACAATGTGACCGACATGAAAGCTATGGTGCCGTGCGTCTCCCTCAATCTGATCGAAGGGGAGAAATGGGTGGACCTGCTCAGCGGCGATGTCATCGACCCGGTCGACGGCGAGATCGAATTCGCGCCCTATCAGTCGCGCTGGATTACGAACCGGGTATAAAAGAGGCCCGGCGGCCGTTTGAGATCACGACCGCGCTTCTTCAGTCAACAGGTCAATGTTGCCCTCCTCCAGAACATGAACCATCTTGTCTGTGAAATGGGGGCGGATCAGTGAGACCAACTGCTGAATTCCTTGCAATCGCAGACTTTGGTAGTTTTGCTCTTTCGGGAAACGAATTCTGGCATAGTCGAGCCAGTAGCGCCCGATCAGAAATGCGGATACGGCGAGTGTCTGAGCTGTCGTATGATTCAGACGAATGAACCCAAGCTCGACGGCCTGCTCTATCCGTGCCTCGGCCCGTTTTTCGATCACCAGATACGTTTTTTGTAATCGAACCGCGATCGCATCATCGTCCTGAAGTGCGGCGAGGGGGTCGCGCAGCAAGTACCGAAAGTCCCAGATGATCGAGAAAATCTCGAGAAAGTGAGAAACGATCTTGTCCGGCGATGTCGTCAGGTCTGAGCCTAGATGATCACTTAGTCGCGTCTCCAACGTTTCAAGATGCGCTAGAACAAGATCGGTTTTGGCTTTGAAATGGTACCAAAGCGTGCCTTCGAGCACATCTGCTGTCTTGGCGAGCTGCGCCGTGGTGACTCGGTCAAAGCCGTCTGTATTGAAACTGGCCAGACTTGCCAGAAGGATTTTGCCGCGCGTTTTGGTGCCAAACAAGTTCTGCGTTGTTTCAGTGAGTGGGGAGTCGATCATCAACATCGTGAGGGTGCTCTGCGGGTGTGGTTGGCTTCGTTGTCGCCTTATCATAAAGGCGATCGGCATGCGGATGCAAAGTCCCGTGCAGGCGATCCCAAATCACAGTATAGAGCCCGTAATTATAGCGATATGTGCGATGATGCTGATTGTGATAGGCGGACTTGTTGAGCCAGTATCCAATTGGACTGTTGGCAATGAAACGCGGCATCACCTCATATCCAAGGTGACCATAGACATTGTAGGTCAGGGACATGATGCCTGCCACCAGCAGCGCTGTGACGTGTAACGGCATGACAATTATCAGAACAAAGAAAATGGCAATTTCCAGAAACGCCTCATAAGGGTGGAAGGCGAAGGCGGCAAAAGCGCTGGGATTTGTTGATAGGTGATGCGTCTTATGCACACGCTCATAAAACGGCTTCATATGTGAGACCCTGTGCATCCAGTAAAAGTACCAATCCTGGATCAACAGGACGATCGGGATTTGCAGCCAGAACCAGAACCAACCATAGGCGCTGGCCTCTGTGTACAACTGTGTCATGCCAGCAAGCGTCAGAGCCACGATCGCCCCGACAACCGCCATGAAGACAAGGACAGACAAGACAGAGTACCCAATTTCACGGAGGATTTGCGCACGGGTGAACGGCAAGTTCTGCAATCGGCGCCACGGTGCAAACCGTTCGATCAGGAGGCCAAAGCCAAAGGCGGCACCCGATAACAGGAAGTAACGTAGCAAGATCAATATCGCGACGACCGCGGCAACAGCTGTCAGCCTGAAGATCGCGGGCCAGGTTCCGATGAATGGGGCAAGGAGTTCAGTAATCATGATTTAACCTCACAAATTTGGGTGTTCACCCAATATTTGGGCAAACACCCAAATTTGTCAAGAGGGACATTATGATCGTCATGGCATTGGGTTTGACGAGGAAGAGACGTGCCGATCGCCATGGCGTCCCTCCTACGAGACGCCTATCGCACTATTTTTTTGAATGAACGACTGGCGCTATTTGCGTCACCCAAACTCGGCCTGGTCGGCGGCGACGGCGTCGCGGATGCGTTTCATGATGCCGGGATGAGCGGCGGTGACGCGGCTCCAGTTCGGGATGAAGGGCGTTTCCATCGGGTTTTCAACGAAGGCCTTGCCGGCATCCACGATGCTGGAGGCGAAAAGTTCAACCGCCTGTTCCTCGACATGGCGGTCCAGCGCCAGACCATTGATCGTGGCGGCCGAATGATACCATTCAATCTGATCCAGCGCGGTACGGTAATACGTGGCCTTAAGGGCCCGGAACGTCTCTCGATGGAAGACAACACCATCAGTCGCAAGCTTCCGGAAGAGCGACTTGCAGATATCGCGTGACATGCGCGAGAGGCCCTTGGATTTGTCTTCAGGCGAGAGCGGCTGATGCTTGTGATCGTAATTGTCTGACAGCTCAACCTGACAGATGGCGCGCTGATTGATATTGCGCCAGGCCTCTGACAGGACGCCGATTTCAAGGCCCCAGTCCGACGGCACGCGAATGTCCTTCACGACATTGATATTCATCGCAAACTCGCCCGCCAGCGCATAGCGGAAGCCGCGCAGATAATCGAGATATTCAGACGGCCCGAGCACCTTGCTGAGCGCCATCAGGATCGGCCCGACCAGCAGCCGGTTGACCCGGCCATTGAGCTTTCCATCGGCGGTACGCGGGTAATAACCCTTGCAGAACTGATACGGGAATTCCGGGTGGCTGACCGGGTAAAGCAGACGCGCCAGCATGTTGCGGTCATAGGTGAGAATATCGCAATCGTGTAAGCCGACAACATCAGCGCGGCGACCCGCCAGCGTGTAGCCGAAACAGTACCAGACATTGCGGCCCTTGCCTTCGCGGATCGGGGCGACGCCGGCCTCGCTGAGGTCAGCATCGATGGCGCGCAGGCGTGGGCCATCATTCCAGAGGACCGAGTGCTTTTGCGGCAAACGGGAAAAGAACTCGCAGGCATGGCGGTATTGATCCGCGTCCGCGCGGTCGAGGCCGATGACGACATGATCGATGTAATCGGCATGGCTGAGCTCATCGAGAATGCGCGGAAGGGCGGCCCCTTCCAGTTCGGAAAAGAGGGATGGCAAAACAAGCCAGATATTGCGCTCTTTCGCAAAGGATCGCAGCTGGGTCTCAAGCTGCTCAGTTGATGTGGTGCGCAGATTATGCAGCGTCGCAATCTGTCCGTTCTGATGAAAGTCTGCCACTGGTTTCCTCTTGCGTTTCTTATCCGGTCTTACTCAACACCTGACTCAGTCTGTCCAGAACCGCATCGTTCCAGCCATAGGGCCCCGGTTTGGTCGTTCGCACAACCCGGCCAGCCGATTCTCCGGGTAATTCGGGTAAGGGTGCCCCATGCGTGTTGGCGATAATCACCCCATAATCAGCCGCGCTGATCATTTCCGCATCATTTGGGGCGTCGCCAAGCGCCATCGTTAGGGGGCGCGGCTCACCTTTTGTGTATTGCGCAATGATCTCGGCCATACGGTCGGCTTTGACCGCGCCAAAGGACAGCGTCTGGAACCGCCCACCGCGGCGCATATGTACGCCGCGCTCCAATAGGGCAGCTTGAAAGTCTGACAGCGCGGTGTCATCGCCGTGCCAGATGCCGGGCTCGGAGAATTGCCGCTGTCCGGCGCGGGTAGCTGCGTCCAGCGACAGGCCCGTCTGTTCGGCAATGCCTTCTGGGCCCCAGTCACTGAAGGAGCTGTATTGAGCGCGCAGGTGGGACGGCGTCTCGTTCAGCGCTGCGATGAGACGATCATAAGTATCACCTGCCTCTAAAGTTGGGCCCTCATCCTCATCGGGCGGCAGGAGCCCGGCTCCATTTTCAACAATGGCAGGGCAATCGGCAAAGCCCATATCCGCGCGCAAACCGGCCATTTCGACCGCCGTCTTTGAACTCGACAGAACCAAAACACCGCCGCAGGCCTTTAGCCGGTTGAGCGCGGTTCTGGCCGGCTCGAAACTGTATGTGTCATGATCAAGCAGCGTACCATCCAGATCTGAGAACACGATCAATGGCGGCTGTTCAGGCGGCGCTTCAAAGACTTGCTCAAGCTGGCGCTCTTTTCCAACGCAGGCACACAGACCAGCGCGCACGCTGCCCGCGAGCATCCGTTTGGTGATCCGCTCATAATGTAGAATGAAAGTCTCGATCCACAGTCGGCGCTCTTTTGGCAGGGTTCCAGGTTGCAGGCCGAAGGTTGTCTCCTCCTGCTGCACCCGCCAGCCGAGCACGGTGTCAAAGCTTGGTGCCATGATATGGAAGAAGGCATCGGCGCGGTCCCATAGGGCCGCATAAGGACCGGCGAGTTGATCTTCCTGATAGCGACGCCAGACACCATCTGTATCGAGCGCTTCTATACTGTTCAGGGGCCGCGTGTCTGGCGCTCGCGCATCCGGCTGCGCTCCAATCAGCCACCCTTCGAGAATGATGGCTTTTGGCGCGCCGGAAAACACGGGCCAATCAGCCTCTGGCGCGCGGTCATCCGTCTTTTTGTCGAAAGCCGGTAGCGTCGTCCGGCTTGAAGCATCGGCTTCAAGCAGGTCCGTGATCGCACGGTTCAACAAGTCGAGATCATGGGTTCCCGGCGGACCACGCGTTTCAAGCAGGGGGTGTACCTTTGCGGCGAGCGCGGCGCGCTCGGCCCTGGTCAGGTAGAACTCGTCAATCCCGAGAGTGGCGATTTGACCCTCAAAGTGGGCCTGAACCGCTCGCAGCGCGGTCGACTTACCAATACCTTGCGCGCCCGACACCAGAAGGAGCGGGACATGGGAGCCCGCAGACTCAATCTGAGCCTCGATCCAATTGATGAGTTGTGTTTTCACGCCCGGACCCAGCCTTCCATTTGAACAATTCGAAGTCGCGTCGCCTCAGCTGTCAAGCTTGCCGCCAGCCCGCGTCGAGGATTTCTGGATCCTGACGCTTGTTTGTCAGAGCAGCAATCTATTGCACTTTCCAACATTCGCCTTGAAGAAGATCAAGACGCGATAGAAGACTGCGGCTAAATCAGCATAAGTTGCGGTAAGATCATTCGATTATCGCCGCGCCGGCAGCATGCCCGGCCAGATTCGTAGCTTAAAGGAGCACAGAACTTCCGCTGGTAAGATTTTGAAACAGGTTCAGGAGCCCCTGGTTTCAGAATGAAAGCACGTGCCATGTCAGAGATAATCAAAAGCAACAGACCCAGACATATGAACAAGAAACAAGTCGTCACAATCAAGGAAGTTGCCGCACTTGCACGCGTCTCACAGATGACGGTATCGCGGGTGCTCAACGACCCACCCACCGTCAAGAAGGCCACACGCAAACGCGTTGAGGACGCGATACGCGAGCTGAACTATCGCCCAAACCTGATGGCCCGCAATCTGGCAGGGCGCAGCGGGCTGTTCATCGGCCTGATCTATCGCAATCCGAGCTATGGCTACCTCAGCGAATTTCTACTGGGGGCGCTGAATACTTGTCGGCAATTGGGCCATTATCTGATTGTCGAAGAACCGTTTGTCGACGACAATATGGTTGACCTGGAGCATATGGAAAAACGCTTTCGCGATACCAGCATTCAGGCGCTGATTGTCGTTCCCCCGCTTTCGGAAGACCCAAAACTGATCGATACGCTTGAACGGTCCGGGATCTCTTTTGTCTGCGTCAGTCCGAAGCTTGATGGCTATACCGGGCCAAGCGTCAAGATGGATGACAAGGCGGCCGCCATAGACATGACCCGGTACCTCCTGGATCTTGGGCATCAACGAATTGCAACAATTGTTGGTCCTGAGGATCACATCTCAAGCGAATTGCGCCTCTCTGGATATCTCGAAGCGATGCCGGACATTGATGAGAGTATCATCAAGCGGGGCGACTTCACGTATCTTTCAGGAATGCAACGCACGATCGAGTTGCTGGCACAGAATGATCCACCAACCGCAATCTTTGCCAGCAATGATGATATGGCGGCCGGTGCGATCGCCGCTGCCTATCAGAAGGGGCTTCGGGTTCCCGAAGACATTTCGGTTGTCGGCTTCGATGACACGCCAAATGCCTCATCAATCTGGCCGCCTCTGACAACGGTTCGCCAGCCCATTCGTGAAATGGCGGGCGAAGCGATTGAGATTCTTGCAAGTGGCTTTACCCAGAATCCGGGGGCCAAGACATCTCGCGAGCTGGAGCATGAACTGGTGCTGCGCCAGTCAACGGCGCCGCCCCCTAAACGAAGCGATTGAGGAAGGACAGTTTGTCTTCTCTCTTTTTTTGGGCTGAAGCTCAGGTTTGGTCGAGCGCTTGTATGGTCCAGACAAACTCGAACGGGCCGGGTCCAATCCGATAGGCGGGTAAGGCGTCCGGGCCGCAAACAGCCGTCCCGAGGCCGCGTTGAGCGACATCAAGGTGAACTTCATATGTCGAGCGTTCTGCATTTAATGCAGCCAGCTCGGCCAGCGTTTCAGCCTCATCAAGATCACGCGTATGATGTGGGCGCGCGGTAAAGCTGAGCGGTTTCGGAAATGACAGACGCACGCCCTGCCCTGCTTCGCCGCGCAACTCGATATGACGTGCGCTCTCATGCGCGCCATATTCCTGCGGGCGGACATAAGGATGGTACTGGTCTGCGACAGAGGAGGCCCAATGGCCAACCGTCTGCGCACTGCATCGGTCAGGGTAGGATTCGTCCGGCCCGAGCCCATACCAGGCAAGCTGAGTTAGGGTCTGCGGGATGTGGAAGCGTATCCCAATGCGCGGCAGGTCCAGCCAGCCATCAGGCAAGGTAATCTGTTCACGGATGATCGCTTTCTGATCGGTCAGCGCCCAGATCGTTTCATGTTGCAGAGCGTCGTTGCCGCTCCCCTGCCAGGTTCGCCGAATGCCCAGAATATCCGCATCACCGTTTGTCCCGAAACGCGTGTCACAAGAGGTTCGCTGCAGCGCATTGAGGCCAAACGCAACCCAGTCGGCGCATTTGGTCGGGGAATAGGTTCGATGCCCGGGTTTGCCGCCATCATTATCGGTCGGCGGCCGCCAAACGCTGGCGGTGAGGTCGCCTTCGATGATGGGCTCGCCGCTGACATGCACGCTTTCAATCTGACGGTCCTGCCCCAGCATGATATGGAAAGGGCCGCGCGTGATGGATGGCGGTGCCGGCAAGTCTGGAAAGCGTCCCGGCCCTACATCTTCAGCCGCTTCAAGGACGGCGAGTTCAAGCTGGTCCCAGCCGACCAGATGTCCGGCTTCGGCCCAGTCCGCAACCTGTTTCAAGCGCCACTCGATCAGCAAATGCGCTTCTCCGTGATGCCCGGCAGGCACGTTTATCGGCAGGGCGAGGGTTTGCGTTTGCCCCGGTGCGAGCTGGACATCGAGCGTACCTGATTGGGTGGGCCGGCCTGCAAGCTGAAGGGTCCAGGTGCAAATGATATCTGATATGTCGCTAAAGGCCCGGCGGTTGGTGAGCTGCAAATGCCCGTTTTCAGTCAAACGCGCTGTAACAGGACGCGCGGCCCATTTGTATTCGCGTAAGGCTGGGTGCGGCGCCCCATCCGGGCCGGTGAGCCCGTTAATGCAGAACGCACCATCATTCGGCTCATCCCCGAAATGTCCGCCATAGGCCCAATAGTAGCGGCCGTCTTTATCCGTCTCTGCCAGCCCCTGATCACGCCAATCCCAGACGAAACCGCCCCCAAGCGCGGGCTCAGAATAGAAGGCATCAACATACTCGGCGAGCGAGCCGTTCGAATTGCCCATGGCATGGGAGTATTCGCAAAGGATCATCGGGCGATGGTCGAGCTTGGTTGCTTCAGCCCAGCGCGCCCAGGAGATGCAAAAATCAATCGGGGCATACATCGGACAAACCACATCGGTCGCGGTCAACTCGGAGCGGTCCGGCGCCGCATTGGCGAGCGTATTGTCCCACCGGAACATGCGACCAAAACGCGGGGTGCAGGCCCCTTCATATTGAACAAAACGGGTCGGATCCATGCGCCGCGCCATTGCGGCAGCCGCATCGTGAGCGGGGCCGTGCCCGGACTCGTTGCCTGTCGACCATCCGATAATGCAGGGATGATTTCGATCCCGCGCCACCATACGCACAGTGCGTTCAATAATCGCGTGCTGATAGTCCGGGTGCCGGGACACATCATGGTAGCGGCCATGGCATTCAACATTGGCCTCATCGATGACGTAAAGCCCGAGCTCATCACAGAGGTCGAGCAATGCTGAATCATTAGGGTAATGCGCTGTGCGAATGGCATTGATGTTGTGTTGCTTCATGGTGAGCAGCTCAGCCCGCATCTCTTCCGGCGAGACGGTTTTACCGTTTTCAGGATGATGGTCGTGGCGGTTCACGCCGATGATCTTGATGGGTTTCCCGTTCAGTTTGAGGCGGCGGTCGGTTATTTCAACTTTGCGAAAACCAATCCACGTCATGTGCGCTTCGACAGTCTTACCGCTGGCATCAATAAGTTCGGTGATCAGTTGGTAGCGATTGGGCGCCTCCGCGCTCCACGGAGCTGCATCCGGAACGGCAAAGTTCAGCCGCGCTTCATAGCCAAAAAAGCCATGCGCGATGGTCAACTGCTCCATGGCATGCCCGGATGTATCGAACTGGGCGACAGGTACCGTCTGATCGTGTGAGACCTGATTGCCAGCACCATCGAGCAAGCGTGCACGAACGCTGTGGCCTTCAGAGTCTCCGGCAACACTGACTGTGAGATCAGCGCGGCCTGCCCCGGTTTGAAGGTCGTAGTCAGCTGCGACTTGCAAGTCCGCAACGTGCACCGGCGCGCGCGACTCCAGAAAGACAGAACGATGCAAACCGCCATGATTCCAATGGTCCTGATCCTCAATCCAGGTCGCGTCAGACCAGCGGATGACCATTAAAGCGAGTGTGTTTTCACCAGCGTTCAGATGCGGGGTAAGATCAAAGGCGCTCGGCAGGCGGCTATCCTTGCCTATTCCGACGAAGACACCATTGCACCAGACAAGAACAACACTCTCAAACCCGCCAATGTGTAGTTGAGTGTCACGTCCGTCCCAGCTTATCGGCACCTCAAAGTTTTTACGATAAAGGCCGGTCGGGTTGCGATCAGGCACATTCGGTGGACGCTCGCCTTCAAACGGCATGAGCCAATTTGCATAATGCGGGAGGTCGCCGGTCTCCTGCCGCGTCCAGACGCCGGGGACGTCTATCGCGCGCCAATCTTCACCTTGGAAGCCAGCATCGATCCAGCCCTCTGGCGCGGTTTCAGGGCTATCAATCAATTGGAACTGCCATGCGCCATCAAGCGATAATCGCCACGTGGAAGGCGCGCCAGAGACAGCCTGTTCAACCCCTGGAAAAGCCTGTTGTGACGTGCACATACGCAAGCGATTGATCTCTGTCAGGGTCGGCTGAAGCAGCACGCTCAGCGGGAGCGGCATTGCCTCAAAGCACGATTTGCGAGTGTCATCTGTCATACAGGTTGCGGACTCCAGCGTTGACCACCCCTCAGGCTGGCATTTGAGACTGATCCTATATCTTGCAGAAGTCTGGACGCAATCCGTTTATGGCTGGCGAATCTCACAAAGAATTTGTCTATAGGTCGCGCTTATAGAATCGATTGGATCAATCAGATTGATCGCTCTATATCCGCTCTCAGTACCGTAAACCTAATATGCACTGACAGGAGATGTAGTATGGCTGACGATATGAAATGCCCGGTAATGCACGGCACCGGAACCGTGGCGAACCACAAATGGTGGCCAGAACAGGTGAACCTGAAAACCCTGAACCAGAATGCCCCGCAGGTAAGCCCACTTGGCGACACGTTTGACTATGCAGAAGCGTTCAAAAGCCTCGACTATCAGGCACTTAAAAAAGATCTGGCAGACCTGATGACCGACAGTCAGGACTGGTGGCCAGCCGACTATGGCAACTATACGGGTCTGTTTGTCCGCATGGCCTGGCACTCTGCAGGCACGTACCGCACCTATGATGGCCGCGGCGGCGCAAACTCCGGTTCACAGCGCTTTGCGCCTCTGAACAGCTGGCCGGACAATGGGAACCTGGACAAGGCACGTCGTCTGCTGTGGCCGATCAAACAGAAGTACGGCAACAAGATCTCCTGGGCCGACCTGATGATTCTGGCCGCAAATGTCGGTATGGAAACCTGTGGCTTCAAAACATTCGGCTTTGGCGCTGGTCGGGCTGACTGGTTTGAGCCGGAAGAGGACATCTATTGGGGACCTGAAACAGAGTGGCTTGCAGCTTCGGGCAATCCGAACAGCCGCTACTCCGGACAGCGCAACTATGAAGGCGACGCGGACGCCTACAAGCTGGACACACCGCTTGGCGCTGTGATGATGGGCTTGATCTACGTCAACCCTGAAGGCCCGGACGCCGTTCCCGATCCAAACGCTGCGGCGCACGACATTCGCGTCACCTTCGCACGCATGGCAATGGATGATTATGAAACGGTTGCCTTGACAGCTGGTGGTCACACATTCGGTAAAGGCCACGGTGCTGGCCCTGAAGAACTGGTTGGCGTTGAGCCAGAAGGCGCGCCGATGGAGCAAATGGGCTTTGGCTGGATCAACAGCCATGGCGGTGGCAAGGGTGACGATACCACCACTGCTGGCTTTGAAGGACCATGGACGCCGACCCCAGACCAGTGGAACATGGAGTATTTCGAGAACCTTCTCAAATATGAGTGGGAGAAGGTGAAAAGCGCGTCTGGTCACGTTCAATGGCGGCCAGTTCCAGGTCAGGGCGCGCCGGAAGCACCAATGGCGCACGATTCGTCTAAAACACAGCCGCTGATGATGACCACAGCGGACATGGCGATGAAGATCGATCCGGAATACGCAAAAATCTCTCAGCACTTCCTGGAAAACCCGGAAGAGTTTGCCGATGCGTATGCGCGGGCCTGGTTCAAGCTGACCCACCGCGACATGGGCCCAATCGATCGGTATCTCGGCGAAGAAGTCCCATCAGAGCAGTTGATCTGGCAGGACCCAGTGCCAAAGCATGAAGGCGCTGTGGTCAACGCAGCTGAAATCGCTGAGCTGAAAACCGTCATCTTGTCTTCAGGCCTGTCAGTTTCACAGCTGGTGAACACGGCGTGGGCGTCAGCCTCAACCTTCCGCGACTCAGATAAGCGCGGCGGTGCGAACGGCGCACGTATCCGTCTGGCACCTCAGAAAGACTGGGACATCAATGCCGGAACCGATGCCGTCATCTCAGTACTGGAAGGCATTCAGTCAGACTTCAATGCAAGCGGAACGCAGGTTTCTCTCGCGGATCTGATTGTTCTGGGTGGCTGCGCCGCCATTGAGAAAGCCAGCGGCGCCAGTGTGCCGTTCACACCAGGCCGCGGCGACACGACCCAGGAGCTGACAGATGTTGAGTCCTTTGACGTGCTGGAGCCAAAGTTTGACGGCTTCCGCAATTACAAGAACACCGAGGACCCACGCTCAACCGAAGCTCTGTTGGTGGACAAAGCCCAGCTGCTGAGCCTGACAGCCCCGGAAATGACGGTTCTGGTGGGCGGCCTGCGTGCTCTAGGAGCGAACGCTGGTGGTTCAACACATGGTGTTCTGACCGATACAGTTGGCACGCTGAGCAATGACTTCTTCGTCAACCTGTTCGACATGGGCATTGAGTGGAAGTCGACTGACGGTTCCGAGGAAGCCTTTGAAGGCCGTGACCGGGCAACCGGCGCTGTGAAATTCACAGGCACGCGCGCGGATCTGGTCTTCGGGTCTAACTCTATCCTGCGCGGCATTGCCGAGATCTATGCGCAGTCTGATAGCAAGGAGCGATTTACCGGCGACTTCATCGCAGCATGGGACAAGGTCATGAACCTTGACCGCTTCGACATCTAGTCGACTTCGAGTCCAAAATCTGGAAAGTCCCGGCGGCCTCACAGCTGCCGGGATTTTTTGTTGCTTGACTTCCCAATCGCAAAGCACGGGAGGGTGGCTGAAAGTCTGAGGAAACAAAATGAAAGCGCTGGAAACTGATGCCCCGCTCATCGTTTATGTTGACGTTAAGAGCCCCTATGCCTTCGTGGCCATCCGTCCAACGCTAGCGCTCGAAGCCGAACTTGGACTGCAGTTTGACTGGCGTCCGTTAACTCTGGATATTCCCAGTTATCTTGGTTCAGCGAAGAAGAAGGACGGCAAAGTTGTCGCGTCATCGGGGCGCAGCCCACGAACCTGGAATGCCATTCGCTATTCTTATCGGGATGCGCGCCGGTATGCCGAGCGACAGGGTTTGATGCTCAAAGGTACAGAGAAAATCTGGGACTCTAGCATCGCGAATATAGCCATTCTATGGGCAGTCAAAACGCGGCGTGAGAAGCTCGGCGCCTACTTGAACGCGGTTTATCCCCCCTTCTGGCGGCGAGAGCTCAACATTGAAGATGTCGGAGTTGTCGAGGCATGTCTTGCCGAAGCTGCAATCGATACATCGGGCTTTGAAGCCTTTCAGGCCGAAGGCGGGACCGGCCGCGAAGCGCATGACGCCTTGCTCGATCAACTCCACCCGTCGGGTATTTATGGGGTGCCGACCTATATCATTGATGGAGAGCCACTTTTTGGACGTGAGCATCTCCCGTATGTGCGCTGGCATTTGACAGGGCGTCAGGGCTTGGCCCCGGACATTGCCTATGAGATCGCGCCATGCTGACAGTCTATGTCGATTTTAAATCGCCCGCATCCTACCTTGCCTTGCAGCCGACGCTTGCCTTGATCGCGCGTTACGGCGTCGAAACCACATGGCGGCCCTTCCAGACGGTCGAACGGGATGTCCCTGCAGTCAAGGCGGTCGAGGAGGTCGGCGAGCGACATCGACGGGTTCGCGCCCAGTCAGAGCGTCAAACGCATGAACGTTATGCCGAGGTGCAAGGGATAGAGCTTCAGTTTCGTTCGCCCCCGACACCAACGGATCTGGCGCTCGGAGCACTGGCTATGTTGAAGGAAGCCCAAGGTCCCTTCATGCAACGCGCTTTCGAAGCCTATTGGAGCACAGACGCGGATCTTAATGATCTCGACTGTGTGCATGCCCTTCTCACCGCAGTCGATGCGGCGACTGATCAAGTCTCAGAACACGCGCTGCGCAACGCCTTGCAGGTGTCGCAGCTGAAAGCGGAAGATAAAGGCGTGGTGGATGCACCAGCCTATGTCATCGCGGACCAGATCTTCATCGGTCGACAGCATCTGCCCTGGATTGAGGAAATCCTTCAGCAAACGCCTGTCGACTAGGTTTGTTTATTCAGCCGGAGCGAGCTCTGGCGCTGCGTCTGCCTCAGCTTTGAGGCGGCGTGCAACATCGCCCGGAGAGCCAGAGCCACGTGCGATCAGCGCATAAGCTGTTGGCACGAAGAGGACGGTGACCAGCACGGCTGAAATCACGCCGTAGAGTACGACAACACCAATCGCGGCCCGTGTTTCAGCGCCCGCGCCGCTGGACAGGATCAGCGGCAACGTTCCCGCTGCTGTTGTCAGGCCGGTCATGATAATCGGACGGAAGCGCGCAAGTGACGCCTCTTTCAGGGCCTCATAGAATTCAATGCCTTCATCGCGTAGCTGATTGGCAAACTCGACGATGAGAATGCCATTCTTTGCCGAGAGGCCGACAAGCATGATCAAGCCGATCTGGGTGTAGATATTCAGCGAGTTCCCCGTGAGATAGAGGCCCAGCAAGCCGCCCGCCAGCGTCGCCGGAACGCAAAGCATGATGATGATGGGATGCCGATAGCTCTCAAACTGCGCAGCCAGCACAAGGAAGACGATGATCAGACCCGTTGCGAAGACAAACAGGATCGATTGCCCTGAGGTTTTGAAGTCGAGCGACTGTCCCTTGAAGTCGATGGTTGCCTCAATGGGAAGCGTATCACGCGCGATCTCCTGCATGGCATCGAGCGCTTCACCAAGGGTCGTGCCCGGAGCAAGCCCGGCCTCAATCGTGATGGCGCGGACGCGGTTATAGCGATTAAGGGTTGGGCTGTCGGCAATCGCTGAAATCGTGATTAGATTGGACAATGGAATAAGCTGACCTGAGCGGGTCGAGCGGACATAGATGTTTTCTACGTCATTCGGATTGTTTTGATCCGACCTTAGCCCCTCAAGGATGACATCATACTCTTCGCCGCCATCGATATAAGTCGTCACACGGCGCGACCCGAGCATGGTCTGCAAGGTCGTCCCGATATCCGAGACAGTTACCCCGAGATCTGCAGCCCGGTCATAGTCGACCTGTACACGGTATTGCGGCTGGGTTTCCTTATAGTCCCAGTCGATATCAACCAGACCAGGATTATTCTCTTCCAGGGCCTCGACGAACGTATCGCGCCACTGGACCAGCTCCTCATAGCTCGGCCCGCCAAGTACAAACTGGACAGGTTTGCCTGTACCGCCGCCAAGACCTTGTCGCATGATGGCAAAGGCCCGTACGCCGGGCAGGTCCGAGACATGTCGATTGAACTCACCAATAATATCTTGCGCAGGGCGACGGACACTCCAGTCGTTCAGAACGACAATAATGAAAGCCTGATTGAAGGCGGAAGACCCAAAGCCGGGTGCACGGAAGAGCAGCCGGTTCACTTCTGGTGGGCTGTCATTCTGGCTTTCGGTGTAAGGCAGGAAGCGGCGCTCAATCTCATCAAGGTAGCGCTCCATGAACGAGTAGGACGCGCCTTGCGGTCCGCGCACAGCAACAAAGAACGCGCCGCGATCTTCGGTTGGAACATATTCTTCCTCAACCATGTTCGAGAGCTGGTAGCCACCTGCGAACAGGGCGATCAGGACCGCACCGACCACAATCGGGCGTCTGATCAGACGATCAAGGACCCAGCCATACCCAGAACGAAGAACACCGAACGCTGCGTTCACGGCACGTGGAAGCGCGGATGACACGCCCGTGGCGCGACGCGCCTTGAGCAGCTTTGACGCCAGCATCGGCGTGAGCGTCAACGCGAGCAGGCTGGAAAACGCAACGGCCGCCGCAATGGTCAGTGCAAACTCGGTAAACAGGCGCCCGACATCCCCTTGCAGGAAGGTAATCGGCACGAAAACCGCAATCAGGACGAGCGTGGTGGCAATAACCGCAAAGCCGACCTGACGCGTGCCGCGATAAGCAGCAACGAGCGGTGTTTCACCCTCTTCATCCATACGGCGTGAGACATTTTCCAATACCACAATCGCGTCATCAACGACCAGTCCGATGGCAAGTACCAGCGCCAGCAAAGTCAAAAGGTTGACCGACAGGCCAAGCGCGTAGAGCGCAATAAAGGTCGCGATGATGGAGATTGGAACGGTGATGGCCGGAATGATCGTCGCCCGGACACTGCCGAGGAAAAGGAAGATCACAAGTGTGACCAGAGCCACTGCGATCGCGAGCGTTGTATAGACCTCACGGATGGACGCGGAGATAAACACAGAGCTGTCAAAACTGCGAGCGATCACCATGCCTTCCGGCAAGGTCTCATTCAGGCGATCCGCCAGCGCTTTGGCTGCATTCGCGACATCAACGGTGTTCGCGGTCGACTGTTTAATAATTCCGAGGCCGACCATTGGGACGCCATTACCGCGGAACATGTTTCGATCCTCTACCGAACCACGTTCGACCCGTGCGACATCGCCAAGCCGGACGAGATATCCGTCCTCGCCTTCTGCAATCACCAGATTTGCAAACTGTTCCGGCGTTTGGAAGGCGCGGTCGATGCGTACGGTGTAGGATCGTGTCTCTGATTCGATACTGCCAGCGGGGGCCTCGATATTCTCACGCCGGAGGGCTTGCTCAATTTCGGTGACCGTCAGATCTCGAGCGGCCAATGCCCGCCGATCAATCCAGATCCGAAGTGCATAGTTTCGTGAGCCACCCGCCCGAACGCGCGCCACGCCATCAAGCGCCGAGAAGCGATCCACAAGGTAGCGTTCCGCATAGTCGGAAATTTCAGGCGTCGTCATGTTCTCTGCAGCCAGATTCAGCCAGATGATCACATCATCATTGGAGTCAGCCTTTTCGACTTCCGGCGGGTCCGCATCCTCAGGCAGATTGTTCCCCAGTCCGGAAATACGGTCACGAATATCATTGGCTGCAACATCGATATCCTGATTGACTCCGAACTCGACAGAAATACGAGACCGGCCATCGCTGGAATTGGAATTGATGAAGCGAATACCTTCAACGCCGGCAATGCGATCTTCGATCAGTTGTGTGACCCGCGTTTCAACGACGCTGGCCGAGGCGCCGGGATAGCGCGTGTCGATCGACACGATCGGCGCATCAATATCTGGATACTCCCTGAGGCTGAGGCGATCAAAAGAGACCAATCCGAAGATGATCAGAACAAGCGCAATCACCGATGCAAAAACGGGGCGCTTGATAGAGGTATCAGATAACAGCATGGATCAGCCCCTAATTGCTTGCGCCTTGAGCAGCTGCACCACCCCCGCCATTCCCGCGCGCCATTGTGCCTGGCTCCAGCAATGAGCGGTCTCGAATAACAATAGGCGCACCTTCACGAACCCGAATGATGCCTTCGGTGATAACCCGGTCACCTGTCTCCAGCCCCGAACGCACTTCAACATAACCATTGCTGCGCTGTCCGAGTTCAACCAGAACACGGCGTGCGACAAGACTGTCTGCCTCTTCACTGACCCGCCAGACAAAGGTCTGCGGACCGACCGGCTGAATAGCGCTTTCTGGGATGGCGAGGTTTCGACGTGGTTCCGCCGTAACGGTTACCCGCATGAACATGCCGGAGCGTAGCAGCAGGTCTGAGTTGGGCAAGCTCGCCCGGGCCCGGACGGACCGGGTAATCGGATCGATGCGGTTGTCGAGTGTCGCAACCGTGCCCTCAAACCGCTCGCCAGGTAGATCATCGGTTTCAGCCACAATGGCCGTGCCCGGGGAAACCGCCCGCAGGAATGTTGAGGGAACGTCGAAATCGAGGTTCATTTCGCTGTCATCGATCAGCGTTGCCACGACATCGCCAGCGCGGACAAAGGAGCCAACACTCACCTGCCGGAACCCCAGCACGCCATCGAACGGGGCCACCAGAACGCGGTCTCTCTGGCGCGACTGAACTGCGCGCAGGTTGGCCTCGGCACTATCCAGATTACGTTGCGCTGCGTCGAGCTCAGACTGGGAAACGGCATCAGCAAGTGTTAGCCGCGAGATCCGCTCCAGCTGGCGACGCGCTTCTTCAACGTTCGCTTCCGCCGCTTCGACCAGAGCCACCTGCTCACGCTGAGCAAGCGACAGCAGTGTCTTGCCTTCGCGAACTCTTTGGCCGTCATCGAAATAAATTGAAGTCACGCGATCCGCCACGTTTAGCGTAAGATCCACCTGCTCGTTGGGCTCCAGTGTCCCCAGCGCCTCAATCTCGCGAGAGAACATCTGTTCTTCAACCGGCTCAACGAAAACGCTTGCCGGTCCGCCGCGCTGGGCAAAAGCCGGTGACATCGTTGAGAATAAGGTCAGTGCGACCACAAATAAGAGAGTGCGTGTCATCAGTTTGGTTCTTCCGATTGAGCGGCCGCGTCCAGCGCGTCCGTTGTCCAAATACCGCCTAAAGCTCTATACGCAGCAATTGCCCGTCTGGTTGACTCTAATCGACTTTGTTCAAGCCGGTCTTGTGCGACCAGAAGGGTGCGTTGCGCATCAATCACGTCCAGAAAGTCATCCAGACCTTCTTCAAAGCGCAAAAGTGCAAGTTCAGCAGCGCGTTCCGCTGAGCCCGCTGCAATCTCCAGATCGTTGCGGCGCGAGAGTTCCTGAGCATACTCGGTCAAGGCAATTTCGACCTCGCCAAGTGCAGAGATTACCGTGTTTTCATACGCAACGAAAGCCGCCTGCGTTCGGGCGTCGGCAATATCGATATCAGCGCGAACACTGCGCAAATCCGGGCCGTCCCAGCGAATACCGGGCCCAAGACCGAACCCGAAACTGTCGGAGAGATCATTTGTATCATTGAACAGGGTAAAAATGTTGGCATTGAAGGTCAGGGTCGGGAACAGATTTGCCCGCTCGACCTCGCCAAGCGCAAGAAAGCTGGCAATGTCAGCCTCAGCCGCGCGAATGTCAGGCCGGCGGCGGATCATATCTTCAGGCGTGGCGCCGCTGAGCGTAAGCGGCGGTTCAGGAATTCCAAGTGAGCCATCGAGGGCTTCGTTCACCAGAGGCGCAGCCGCAGCGTTCGGATACCCCGTGAGCGTGGCCAGCCTCGCGGCGGCGGTGAGCAGGTCTGACTGCAATTGCGGCAAAGTGGCCAGCGTCGTTCGGTATTGCGACTCGGCGCGTTCAATATCGAGCCGCGTGGCCCGGCCATTTTCCGCAAGTGTTCTCAATAGCTCCAGGCTATCTCCCTGCAACTCTGCATTCCGCTCTGCCACAGCAAGGCGAATTTGCCCGCCGCGCAGATCGGCATAGGCACGCGCGGTTTCGCCTGCGATAATCACCGCGACGTCGCGGCGGGCCTCCTCTGTTGCGATCAGATCAAATCTGGCGCTTTCGATCTGTGCTTCGATCCGGCCGAATGCATCATATTCCCAACTCGCACCCAAATTGCCTGTTGCGCTTAACTCGACATCGGCCCCGTCGCGCGCCGCGCGTCCAAGATCAGCAGAAGCTGTTGACGTTGTTGAGTATGAGCGGCCAAGCAATTGCGACGCAAGCTGCGCTCTCGCCGTGGCGATGTTGGCCTGTGCAAGCGCGAGTTGCCGATTGCGGGACAAGGCCTCCTCGACCAGACGGATCAGCAAGGGATCGTCAAAACGCGTCCACCAGTCGCGGGTTTCAGTGTCAATCTGAGACTCGACATCGACAGCATTGAACGTTGCCGGAATAGCAATAGTGGCTTGCGGCTCTGGCGATGGCGGAGGTGTGACACAGGCGGCCAAGCCGCAAGCGGCAGCCGTCAGGCCAGCGGCCAGTCGCGGGTGAAATCTTCTTCGCATACCCGGCCAGATAGTGCGTTTCACACAGTTTCCATAGTTAAAGCCGCATAAGTTTTATTCCTAAAATCATCGGCGCGCGATTGCGCATCGAAGACGACTAGAGATTAAGCAGGCCAAATCGGCCCATATGCGCCTTTGTGCAATAGCTTCTGCAGCTAGCTCACGACAAGCGAAGCCCCCGCAGCCTCGCCCAGACACGCCGTCCGCAAGGCGCGGCGGTCCGTTTTTTCTGTGCCGCCACGTGGGAGCGGCTCGCTCAGGAACCAGATTTGCTCCGGCACTTTGAAGGAAGCGAGATGCGGTTGGAGAAAGGCTTTAAACGCATCTTCCGACAGGGTCTTTCCCGGTTTGAGCATAACGCCTGCGCCGACGACCTCGCCAAGACGTTCATGGGGTACGGAAAAGACTGCCGCTTCAGCGACGTCCGGGTGCATGTGCAAAGCGGCATCGACCTCAAGACAGGAAATGTTCTCACCGCCGCGGATGATCATGTCTTTCTTGCGATCAACAATCGTGACGATCCCCTCATCGTCGACCATGGCGAGATCGCCGGTATACAGCCAACCGTCTTTCAGGGTCTCAGCCGTTGCTTCCGGCTTGTTGAGGTAACAGCGCATATTGGCCGGGCTCTTGATAATCAGCTCGCCCACCGTGCCGTTGGCGACTTCAGCGCCCTTGTCATCAACAATCATCATATCCTGCAAGGGTGGATACAAGCGGCCCGTCGCGCCCGGTCGGTCGATATAATCCTGCCCGCGCATACCGATCCCGAGTGCATTTGTTTCGGTCATCCCGAAGCCCGTACTCGGCTGCGCATGCGGAACCGCTTTGGCGATCTTGCCGACCTGCGCTGCCGGGCGCTTGGCCCCGCCTGCTTCGACAGAGCGGAGTGTCGTCAACGAAGATCCCATTTCATCAGCAGCCTGAATGAGATCGGCGGACATGGTAGGCACCCCGAAGAAGCGGCTGACCTTTTCACGCTCGATCAACTCGACCGCTTCGCGCGCATTCCATTTGTACATCATGATGATCTTGGCCCCGGAAGCGAGCCCAACCAGGAAACAGGCATGTGTCGCCGAGACATGAAACATTGGCGTCGTAATCAAGCCGCTGGTCTGGTAGGGCTCTCCGTTTTCATCGGCAGGCGGTTCGGGAGCAGTTCCCAAGACCTCTGCGATGCGCACACCGATCAACCAGGACATGACCGCGGAGATCGCGCCGCGATGAGTCTGGACCACGCCTTTCGGATGGCCGGTCGAGCCGGAGGTGTACATTACGGCCATATCGTCATCGGTGTGAATTTCAGTGTCGGGCAAATCAGCTGACGGAGATCGCGCCAGAAGATCTTGATAGCCAATCGTTCCGTCTGTCACATCGCTGCGAACCATGATCCGGCGAATGCCCATCTGGTCGACAAAGGGCTGCATGGCATCCGCGCGCTGTGTATCAACAAAGGCGAGCTTGGCCTCGCTGTCGGTAAATCCATACTCCAGCTCTTCAGTTGTCCACCACGAATTCAGGAACACAACCACGCCACCAATCGCCGTAATGGCCATCATCGCCATCAGATATTCGGGATAGTTGCGCATTACGATCGCCACACGGTCGCCTTTCTGGACGCCGAGATCATGGCGCAAGGCCTGCGCCAGACGATTGGTCTGCTCGTAGAAATCATTGAACGAATAACGCTCGTCTTCGAAGACCAAAAAGTCGGCTTCGCCATGCTCCAGACAGGTCGCCATCAAATCCCGAAGGTGCTGAGGCGCGTTCTTGAACGTGCGGTAAGTGATCCCGCGAATATCGGTTTCCTCGAGCGCGAAGGCCTCTTCGGTCGAGACGATATGCTGTACGGCCTCAGCGGCTGTGAGAGCGGTCATTCAATATCCTCCAGAAACTGATCTATGGTTTTGGGCTATGACAGGCTGAGGCCGTTGAGATCGCCCGCCTCGCGCCATTTTGTGATGATCGAGAAGAACTCATTCGGTCCGCCGCCATAGGCCGCATTCTGACGCGAACGAAGGCTCATCTGCCCCTCATTGTTATAATAGCCAGGTGTGCAGGACTCGAAAAAGTCCTGACGCAAGATCGCTTTGTCTATGATGGTTTGTACCCAAGCTTCCTCAGCTTCGGGTGTGACTTCAACAGTTCTGGCCTGACGTTTGTTTGCTTCGGAAACGACATATCCGATGTGCTGAGCCTGCTCCTCAAGAAGGTGAGGATAATTCACTGTGTAGCCTGAATGCGTGATGCCCATAACAAGCATGTTTGGGAAATTGTGGATATGCATGCCATGAAGGCTGCGATAACCGTCCGCCCAATACCCAGACAGCGTCTCACCATTGCGGCCAACCACATCATAGCCTGCACGCCGTGTGTATTCGGTGCCGACTTCAAAGCCGGTCGCATAAATCAGGCAGTCAATCTCATAAGTCTCACCATTCGCGATCACAGCATGTTCAGTGATCCGATCGACACCTTTTCCATCTGTATCGACCAGCTCAACCGTCGGCAGATTGAACGTCTGCAGATACTCATCATGGAAGCAGGGTCGCTTGCAAAACTGTCTATACCAGGGCTTCAGCGCAGCGGCAGTCTCTTCGTCTGCAACAAGATCATCGACACGTGCCCGCACCGACTCCATTTTCTTGTGATCAGCGAGTTCCGCAAGTTCCATCAGGCGGGCCGGACTGAGATCCTGATTGCCATTCTTGGAGGCGATGAACAGCAAGTTTCGGATGATGTCCGTCCAGCCATCCTGAACCAGATCAACCGGCGCATAACCGCCAGATACCAAAGTATTGAAGTTTTCCATCCGGTCTCGATGCCAACCGGGTTCCAGAGAAGCCGCCCATTCCGGATCGGTAGGTCGATTGTCGCGAACATCAATCGAAGAAGGTGTGCGTTGGAACACATAAAGTTGCTTTGCCCCCGCCCCAACATGCGGCACGCACTGCACCGCCGTTGCACCGGTGCCGATAATGCCAACGCGCTTATCTTTGAGCCCGGTCAGATTTCCCATGGCATCGCCGCCAGTATAGTCATAGTCCCAACGGCTGGTATGGAAGCTGTGGCCTTTGAACGTCTCCACGCCTCGTATGCCGGGCAGCTTAGGTCGGTTTAGCGGTCCGTTCGACATGACCACAAAATCTGCTGTGATCCGATCACCGCGATTGGTTTCGACAACCCAGACTGAGCGGTTCTCATCCCACTGCATGCCGGTGACTTCGGTCTGCAAGAGCGCTTTGTCATAGAGATTATAATGCTCAGCAATGCGTGCACTGTGGGCGAGGATCTCCGGTGCACGTGTGTATTTTTCAGCGGGCATAAAACCCGTCTCTTCGAGCAGCGGAAGATAGACATAGCTTTCGACGTCGCAAGCAGCGCCGGGATAGCGGTTCCAATACCAGGTGCCACCGAAGTCACCGCCCTTTTCAATCAGACGGATTTCATCCGGGGCGATCCCGGCATCTCGTAAACGTCCACCCGCAAGCAGGCCGCCAAAGCCGCCGCCGATCACGATGACATGGGTATGGTCGTTCAGGGCCGCACGTTCCTCGCGTTCGATGTAGGGGTCATCGATATAGTGTGAGAAGTCGCCAGCCATGTTGACATACTGATCGTTGCCGTCTGCGCGCAGGCGCTTGTCGCGTTCCTTGCGATACTTTTCGCGGATCAGTTCGGGATCGAAGTCAATGCCTTCAAGCGGGCTGTTTGCGGTTGTCGCATCTGCCATTCTGATCGTCCTCCCAGACACACTTTTGTGCGGTGCTCTCATGACACGCTTGCGCACAATCTGAATTTGACGGCGTGGTCAAAAAAGGCAATCGATGCCGCAGCGGCAATCATAAAAGCTGACGCTACGGCGTCTGTGATTGGATTTGACAGCACGTTAGAAAAGATCGACCACTGTTGTATTAGAAGACGGTAGACCCCTATGAAATCGGCCCTGGATTCCACGCGAACATGCCCCAAGGCGAGCAGTACGCCAGCCCGCAAGGGCAAGAAAACCCGTCAGCTTATTCTGGACACGGCGCTTGAGTGCCTGAACCGCGATGGCATCAGCGAAGTTAACTGCCGCGTCGTTGCGAAAGCGGCGGGCCTGACCCCTGGAAACATCTACTATTACTTCGACAACATAGACGCCATCATCGCCGAACTTGGTGGGGGTCTGACAGAGGCTGCCGAGATCAGCCTGATCCGGCTGGCAGATGGTCAATTGTCGTCTCAGGAAGGCCGCCGCCAGGCTGCGCTGGAATGGCTCGAAATTGTCTGGACGTGGCGCTACGCTTTCCTGCACTTCGGACAGCTGGACAAAGACGATCCACAAGCAAAAGCCAATGTTCGCGATATGCAGGAACGCTCGGTCGCCATTCAGGCCAAGGCGCTTGAAGATCAAATTGTGAAACGCGGACTTGACCTGACCGACGATGATCGAACGTTCTGCCGCGACCTTGCCGTGTCGAACTGGATTATCTCAATCCACTGGATGCAGTATATCGCTCTGACGAGAGACGTCAGCACCATGACCAAGGAAGACTTTCTCGGCACAGTCGATCGCTTCAATGCCGTGGCGCGCACGCTGTATGATGATGAACTGATGCAGCGACTGGCCTTGCCACCTCGCGACTGTGCTTCCGCACCGACCTAATTGTCAGAGGTCGCAGGCAAAGTGCGCGGCTGGCGCGCGGCCTCAAGCCGGCGTTCTGTCCGTTTATCGCCGCCCGGCCCCAGCACCGCGATCAAGTCTTCAAAATGGAGAATGCCGCCGTCGGCATTGGTTAGTTTCAAGTCTGGAAGAACCTGCCCCGTGTCGCCCTCTTTCAGCACAACCGGTTCGGCTCCCTCGCCATAGATATGCACGTCCGCCCATTGCTGCAGAGCGACCATAACCGTTTCCAGCGCGCGTCCCTTGTCGGTGAGTTCGTACGCATAGTTGGTTCCGCGATCTGCGAAATCGACCCGTTTGAAGATACCGCTTTCAACAAGCTGGTTTAAACGCTCTGATAACAGGCTTTTGGAAATTCCGGTATTTTGCTGAAACTCGTAGAAGCGCCGGGCCCCATAAAAAGCCTCGCGGATCAATAGCAGTGTCCAACGGTCGCCCAACTCATTCAGGGCGGCAGCGATGGAACAGGCATGTGTATGCTTACGGGTCACGGTCAGACGCTATGTGATATCCGTGTCAGGATCAATTCCTGTGGGACCCGTCAGCGACTTGCGCTGCAAAGGGATAGTCTGCCACCCCGCCGCCCGGCGAGGTGGCAAACGGAGAGGTCTAGGCGCCAATCACTTCTGGCAAGGCCTTACAGAACCGATCCACATCCTCGATTTTACCCATCGAGACGCGGGTCCACTCATTATAGTCCATATACTGGCCGCGAACTGAGATCATTTTATCGCTCATCGCCTTCTGGACATCATTCGCTTCCATACCGGACTTGAAGTAGACGAAGTTCGTTTGCGACTCCAGACGCTCCAGACCAAGCGTATCCAGGGTCGTGTTGACCATGTCACGCGCTTCCTGAACCTTGGCACGCGAGTAGTCCAAGAACTTCTCGTCATTGTAACAACCAATGCCCGCAGCAAAGGATGTGCATGGGCTCCAGGACATGGCAACGCTGCGGATCTTCTCGGCTGTTTCAGCTGAAGAGATCGAATAGCCAACGCGGATGCCCGCCATGCCGTAGATTTTCGAGAAGGTGCGGGTGACGATCACGTCATGCCCGGCATTGATCAGCGGCACACAGGAATTGGCCTCGGGATCATCAGATAGTTCGATATATGCCTCATCCACCAGAACCGTTGCTTTCTTGGCCATGCGTTTCACGGCCGCCTGCAGCGTTGCCGCGTCGGAGACGAGACCGGTTGGATTGTTCGGATTACAGAGCTGAACCAGCCCGGTCTCTTCAGTGACCTTGGCCTCAATCGACGCGAGGTCGATACTCATATCCGCGGCCAGCGGCACACGGTCGATCTTCGCCATGCCCAAATTCACCGCATAGAGCGCCGTTGTATCCCAGAAAAGACGTGGGGCGATGATTGAACCGCTTGGTCCAAAGATCATTGCGATGGCGCTCAGCACTTCACCTGAGCCGGTTGTGATAACAACTTGCTCTGGAGCAACACCGTTCTTTTCAGCGATCATCTCTGTCAGCATCATCATGGCTTCGCGAGATGTGTAGTAAGCGCCCTTGCTGGCTGCATACTCAATCATCTGCAGTGCGGAGGGCGATGGGCCATAAGGGTTTTCGTTGCGTGACAGGAGGGCAACGCCTTCCTTTGGACCAAGCAGATAAGGGTCCGGAACCGCGCTTGGCGGAAATGCCGCCTCTGCCGTAGCACCTGCAACCGAACTTGAGCCACTGGCGCAGGCTGCGGCACCTGCAATTGAGGCGCCCATTGCACCGGTCAACATTAACCGCCGTGATATGTCAAAAGCCATAATTCATTCTCCCTGGCCAAAATAATTCACCAATTTCTACTCTATTCATTCCCCGCGCGCCGATCATGACATTGCATTCCATAATACGATTGCAGATGTCGCAATCAGATACACGCCGAATACTCTTTTTAAAGCTGGACCGTTCAAAGAATGAGCAGCTTTGGCACCCAAGGGCGCTGTTATGAAAGTCATCGCCGAAATTGCAGCGACGGCTATCAGATTGACATAACCCAATGAGCCGGTCGGCAAACCTTCTGCACCCATGCCGAGTATTGCAAAACCGATTGCACCCGGTACGGCGATAATCATTCCGAATCCTGCAGATGTTGCAACCGCCTGATGAATGGGCCGCCCACACATGGTCATCGTAAGGACCGCAATCGTCCCACCCCCAATACCAAGCAATGCAGAGAAGCCGCCCAGAAAGGACGCAATCCCGCCAAGCGCCAATCCAGAGGGCATTTGATCGGAAATTTTCACATCTCTTAGCACAGGCATCATGAAGTGAAGCCCCATCAGGAACACACCCAGCGAGAAGACCCATTTAAGCGAGCGGCCATCCATAAACTGAGCGAGAAAGATGCCGCCGCAAACACCGACAATAAGCCAGGGTGTCCAATCCTTGATAATCTGAAAATCGACCGCCCCGCGTTTATGATGCGCGTGCACCGAACGCGCCGAGGTGAAGATAATCGTACCGAGCGATGTCCCAATCGCAACATGAGTTGATACTTCAGCATCAAATCCAAAAAAACTGAAGACCAGCAGCAAGGCTGGCACAACCACAAATCCGCCACCGATACCAAACAGTCCAGCAACAAAGCCGGCGGCGAGACCGGCCGCCATCAAGACACCTACGAGCTGAAAAAGCTGCGCGGTATCACCCTCTAAACCCAACATTGGATCTCCAAACAGGAGTTTCGCGATCAACGTCGACCGCTAAATTGAAGGGAGCGATCGAGATCGCTCCCCGTAACATTGTTATCGGTTCATTCCGAACCGCCTACGCGGTCTAGAACCGTGCAATAGCCTTGGCGTAATAGTAACCACCTTGCCAATCGACAATACTATCGGACCGATAAATTCGACCACAGCAGGTTTCGCCGATTGTGCCTTCATCAGGATACTCGTCGGTCACATTTCGCGCACCGATAGCAAAGGTCAGAACCTCGCTTACTTCGTAAGCCGCTTCGATATCGAACTGGACCACCGGATCAAACTCCTGGATCTGGGTAATCGTGCTACCACCATTCGAGTTTTCGTACTCACCATAATAATTGGCGCGTCCGGTAAACATGAACGGTCCGGTTTCATGGACAACTGTGAATACGCCGCGCCACTCTGGCAGAGCATTTTCAAAGTCGAACTGAGACTCAGCATTGAACAGTTCATTCACCTCGCTGTCGAACTCGGTCGTGTTGTAGTTGATCGACCCTGTGAAGCTCGTGCTGGCGCCGCCAGCCCAATCCTGCTGATAGGTCGCGACGATGTCTGCACCCTGTGTGGATGTATCGAACGCATTGGTGAAGTAGAACACACCGCCAATTGATTCAGCCCCTTGAACACCTGCACTCTGAAGCGCAAGGAAGTTGTCATAGGCCGCACCTGCTGTTGGATCTGAAGACACAGCCTGTGTTGAAATCGAGTTGATACGATCTTCAAGGTCAATCTGGTAGAAGTCGACGGTCAGTGTGAAGTCACCAAACGTACCTGTCGCACCGAGCGTGTAGTTCGTCGATGTTTCAGGCTGGAGTGGTTCCGCCCCGAGCGCCTGAGCAACAGGCCCACCCGCCGGGAAGAGGCCGGTCGCGACCGGGAAACCGTTTGGCAGACGTGTCGATACGTTTGTCGTACCCTGCTGACCAGGTGTCGGAGCGCGGAAACCTGTACCAACTGAACCGCGGACTTTGATATTGTCGGTGACGTCGAAGATAGAGGCCAGTTTCCAAACTGTCTCATTACCAAAGTCGGAATAGTCTTCGAAGCGAAGGGCACCCTGAACAAGCCACCTGTCAGTGACTTCAGCGGTCAGATCGCCGTAAATCCCGAAGGAGTCCCGCGCGTAGGTTTCAGAGAATTCAGGTGAATATCCCGGGAAACCGTTGGACCCAACGCCATTTGCCCGGAAAACAGGATCATCCGGATCGGCACAATCAAGTGTTGAGCCGTTTGCAATGACATCTGCGCCGGCAGCGGACGGCATGTCGCCATCACACAGACCGAACGGATCGGCCAAGGCATAAGGTCCTGCAATATATGATGCCTCATCACCTTCAACAAGTTCATATTCTTCGTCGAGATAGCTCGCACCAAACGCGAACACGAGCGGCTCTGCCAGACCAACCTCAAACTCTTGAGAGAAATCGGCCTGAAACTGCATTTCCGTGTTGATCAAATCACCAGGCTGGAAACTGGTCGGTGTTTCCGGCCCAAGCGACGGGTTGATCGTGTTGAACAGCGTGTACTCGATCTCGTTCTGCCCAAAGCGGCCACTGAAATCGTACATGAGGCCATTGTCCATCTCGCCTTTAAGACCACCCACGATGGACTGGTCGAGGACTTCACCCACAAAGCGCGGTGTGAAACCACCTGGGAAAATTTCCAGCGGAGACCAGAGTGAGCCATCTTCCAGACGATAATTCTCAATCGTACCGTTGCCGGGATAGCGATAGAAGAAGCTGCCATCTGACTTACTGTCTGACACGTTACCGAAGGCATAGAGGTCAATGTACTGGTTGACAGTATATCCAGCGTTCACGAACAGACGCATCGCTTCGATGTTTGGCTGTCCCCATGGCTGAACGACAGTGTCTTGACCCACATTCGCATCCGCAAGGCCGGCAACGAAGGTCTCTTCGCTGTAACCGGCGAGGGTTGTATCAAAAGATCCACCCGTCAGGTATCTTGGGTCATCTGGGTCCACACAGGCCCAGGCTTCACAATATTGCTCACTGCGCGAAGTTGCATCGCCATCCGTGATTTCACCTGAAATGCTAAGAAAGCCGGACTCACCAAGCGGCAGGCCGATATTGCCCGACAGGGTGTACTGCGTGCCGTCGCCTTCATAATACTCACCGAAATCAACGGTTATTGTACCGCCTTCTGGCGAGTCTTTCAGGATGAAGTTGATAACACCGGCGATCGCATCAGAACCGTACTGGGCGGCCGCGCCATCGCGCAGGACTTCAACACTCTTCAATGCCGCAGCCGGAATGGTTGCAATGTCTGGACCCTGCGTCCCTGAACCACCAATGGAAACCAGCGCGGCGCGATGCCGACGCTTTGAGTTGACAAGAACCAGCGTTTTGTCGGTTGGCAGACCGCGCAGCTGAGCGGGGCGAATGAAGGACGCACCATCCGAAATGGGCTGGCGAGACAATGAGTATGACGGCACCAGGGTGCGCAGAATATCGTTGGCGTCAGTGAATGGGACGGCTGCGATATCTTCTTCGCTCAGGACATCAATGGGAACAGGTGAATCCGAGACCGACCGCGGTTTACCGCGTGCACCTGTAACAATGATGGTTTCCTGTACCGCCTCAGCATCTTCGCCGGCTTCTTGAGCCGCCGCGACCGTGACCGGGAACAGGCCGGTTGAAATAAGAGCGCATGACATAAGTTGCGCGCGCAGGGTGAGTTTCATAATTAATCCCTCTAGGCAGCACGAAAGGCACTGCACTCGTTACTAATCTCGCGAGTTGCGATGACGGAGGGTTCAGCGTTGTGCTTTACGCAGCGCTGGCGTCTGAACCCGCTTTTGATTTTTTGGTAAAGCCCGACATTGGACTTCTATCTAGCGTTAGCCTGAACCAACGCGCCGTTGCGTTGGCATAATTGTTCGTCATTGAACGCTTTCAGGTTTGAACGAGCGCTCGATTTTTTCGCGCTCTCGGTGTGATCACGCTGGTGAAATGTTTGCGATGCCCGGTTGCAGTGCACAATAAATTAACTTTGAGCATGATTTGAGCGACAAGTGTGACAGGTGCCCCTAGGGCAACAATCCGGAGATTGAAATCAGCGTGTCAGACACTTCCCGAATCGTCTTGCTTTGTTGCATTGCCGTCTCACGAAGCGAGCGATAAGCCTCTTGCTCGGACATGCCGCGTCGGTCCATCAGCAATCCCTTGGCCCGTTCGACAGACTTCCTGGCCGCCAGACTTTCCTTTGATTTCAACAGTTCCTGATGCAGGGCGTCATTCAGTTTGAACCGCTCAATCGCAATTTCAATCAGGGTTCCGATTCGCGATTGCTGCAGCCCATCGACGACGAAAGAGCTGATGCCCGCGCGAATGGCATCGCGGGCCAGACTGTCTTCATCGGTTTCAACAAACAGGATGACCGGCACCGGATGTTGCTGCAGTTCGGAGGCGATGCACTTGAGGAAATCTGTGTCCGCCTTCTGGCGAAAAATGATCGCAATATCATGGCCTGCGTGCAGATAGCGCTCGCGCGTATTTGTCTTGGGATTCAAGACCTGCTTGCGGGTTGGCACGGGTAGTCCGCGCGAAATCGTATTTGCCACGTCATCGCGATATGACACGATGAGGACGTTAAGGGAGGCAAGAAAGTCTGTGTTCGGCATGTTGCCCGCTGGTTCTGTTACTCACTTCGCACGAGCGCACAGTCGGTCAGGCTCAGTCTTGCCACTTGGTTTGGTAGCTGCTGACTGACATCGACAGTGTCGCCCGAACGATACGTGCTGATACTCGGCCTTTTTCCCACGCGCTGAAAAGACAGAATTGCAACAAACGGGAAAATCATCCGGTTCGTGACCAACAAATGGACAGTGTTGCCGGTTCCGTAAGCGGTATGAACCGTCCTCATACCAGCAGCACTAGCAGCAGTTGTGCCCCTGGAGAGGCAAACAAGCGCGTTTTGGTTGCCTTTTAGAACAATTAACCCTGGCCTCTGGATGGAGACCAGGACGGTCGGGCTTTAAGATGACAATGTTTGTTTGAGCGCGCTGGACCAGCCTTTGAGCAGCGCGGTGCGTTTGTCTGATGACATGGCCGGCTCAAACCGGGTTCCGGGAGCAGTGCGCAAAGCCCAATCACGCTCGCTCAACCAGCCAAGCTGAATACCGGTCAGCGCCGCTGCACCAAGCGCGGTCATTTCCATAAAGTCGGGCCGCTCAACCGGGCGTGCGCAGACATCGGCGATAAACTGCATCAGCCAGTCATTTGCGGCCATCCCGCCATCCACACGCAGCAAAGAGACATCCGCGCCATCTGCGGCGAAAGCTGTCAGCAGGTCATGGGTCTGATAGGCTGCAGCCTCAAGCCCAGCCCGAACCAGATGCTCTGCCCGCGCCGCGCGGGTCAGCCCGACAATCGTTCCTCTTGCCTCTGCGTTCCAATGCGGTGCGCCAAGTCCTGTAAAGGCGGGCACTAGAAAGACGCCGCCATTGTCTGCGAGGGCCGCGGCTTTGGCTTCGCTCTCAGCAGCATCGCTGATCAATCCAAGATCGTCGCGCAGCCACTGAACGACCGTTCCCGCATTGAAGATCGCCCCTTCCAGAGCATAAGCTGCGCTTGCGCCCTCTATCGCGTAGCCGAGCGTTCCCAGCAAACGATGGTCAGAACTTGGTCTGTCGGCCCCCGTATTCGCGACCAGGAATGCGCCGGTCCCATAGGTGATTTTCGCGGTTCCGGGCGCAAGACACCCCTGCCCGACCAGCGCAGCCTGCTGATCCCCAATCGCGGACAGGATCGGGAGCGCGCGACCGAACAGAGCCGGATCAGTCTCGCCATAGTGTGCACCGCTTGGGCGAACGGTTGGCATCAGTGCAGACGGCACATTCAATAGTGCGAGCATTGACTCGCTCCACGCGGTCTGAGGGGCGAGCGAGAGAGGAAAGAGCATAGTTCGGGACGCATTGGTGACATCCGTGGCGTGAACCGCGCCGCCGGTCAGTTTCCAGATCAAAAACGTATCGACTGTTCCGAAAGCCAGCTCTCCAGCTTCTGCGCGCGCGCGTGCACCATCGACGGTGTCCAGCAACCACGCAATCTTGGTCCCGGAGAAATAGGGGTCAATCAGCAGGCCGGTTTCCTGCTGAATGGCTGGCTCATGGCCAGCCTCTCGCATCTGTTGACAGACCTCAGCGGTTCGCCGGTCTTGCCAGACAATGGCAGGCGCAATCGGCTCACCCGTTTCGCGGTCCCAGACAAGCGTCGTTTCGCGCTGATTGGTGATACCAATTCCGGCAATGCGCCGGGCACCGCCGACCTCTGCGATCACTTGCCGGCAGACCTTTAGCGTTTCAGTCCAGATCTCTTCCCCACTCTGCTCGACCCAGCCATCATTTGGGTAGGAGAGTGCGACCGCCTGCTGAGCCTGCGCCACAGGATTAAAGTTGCTATCAAAGACAATTGCCCGGGTTGACGTTGTGCCCTCGTCAATCACCAGAATGAGATTTGGTGCTGTCATCAGGTCCTCCCATTTTTGTTTGTATTGGCTCAGATCATTCGGCTTGGCTAGCAGCCGCGTTCTGAAAAGCAGTGGGGTTTTGCTCAATTGAAAGTTTGTATAGGCTGTTGAGAAATATCAAAAAATATCCCGGGGGCCGACGAAATGAATATGCTGCAAATCGCCATCTTCGTCGGGATTACTGCCTTGATCGGGTTTTTGACCTATCTTGGCTGTCGCAATGCCCCCTCTGGAAACCGTGGGTCTGACAAGGACTACTTTCTCGCAAATGGCGGGCTGAGCTGGTACTTTGTGGCGGGGTCGATCACGCTCACCAACTTATCCACAGACCAACTGGTTGGAATGAATGGGAACCAGATGCTGTTGCTGGCCTGGTGGGAGCTTGCTGCCGTCGTCGGCTTGCTCGTCCTCGCCTTCGTCTTCCTGCCGATTTACTACCGTAATAATTGCACCACCACGACCGAGCTGTTGCAGCGAAAGTATGACAATAAGCATATTCGGGCCTTGATCTCCTTGCTGTTCCTGCTCGGAAATCTATTCATTTTCCTCCCCGCTGTTCTGTACGGTGGATCGCTATTTCTGAAATCGACAACAGGTGCCGATTTTTCACCTTTGCTTGGTGAGCGATTATTTGTCGACACTGCTGTCGAAGTTGACTCCACGATCTTTGTGCTCGCTATCGCCTTTGCGGTCATTGGCGCGCTCTATGCCATTCTCGGTGGTCTGCGCGCCGTTGCCATATCGGATACCTATAGCGGTGTGCTGATCCTGACCTTGGCTCTACTCGTCGTGTTTCTGGCCCTACAGGCTATTGATTTCGACTTTTCTGGCGTTCCCGCAGAACGCATGGATATGTTTATCGGCAGCACGCTCGAGGATGGCAGCGAGACGCCGATCCCCTGGCATACTTTGCTGACAGGCATGATCTTCATTCAGATTTTCTACTGGAGCACCAATCAGACCATCACACAGCGCGCCATGGCCTCCCCAACGATCGCCGAAGCCCGCAAAGGCGTTCTGGCGGCGGCAGGCATCCGCCTGCTGATTGTTCCTGTTATTGTCGTCGTACCGGGTGTTATCGCCTATGAACTTTTTGGAGACATCGACGACGACGCCTATGGCCGGATTGTCGGACACGTCCTTCCACCCGCTCTATCCGGCGCTTTTGCAGCGGCGATTGCTGCTGCCGTGCTGACCACATTTAACAGTATTCTGAATGCTTCAGCCGCGCTGTATGTGTGTGATCTGCACGAGTCTTATGTCGAAGAAGCTCGCGATGTTCCGAAACTGAGCATGTATGTTTCCATCGTGATGACGCTGCTCGCAATCCTGCTTGTTCCGGTGTTTGCGTCGCAAAAGAGCATTATCAATTTCGTGCAACAGCTCTACGGTCTGCTTTCAATGCCGATCCTGTCAGCGTTCATTGTCGGCTTGGCGTTTAGAAATGTCAGCGCATGGGCGGCCATTATTGGGGTCATAATGGGTGTGATCGTCTATGCCGTCTTCAGTTTCAACTTGTATCAATATGTGGGCGTCACGCTTGATGACGGTCTGGGCGCGACGCTGTCGAGTGTCCATTATATCCATTATATGTTTGTGACCTTGACGGTGAGCATCGCCACATCTCTGCTTGTGAATGCGCTCGTTTTTGGTCGCCGAGCCACTTTAAGTGTGTCCATACCAAGCTTGGCGGGCAATCAGCCACAAGTTTGAAACCTCTTATTCCACGGCCTTGAGGTGAAAGATCAGGCACGTCTCAGGATGCAGGAGTGGCAATTGCAGACCCACCTCACGCAACATCTCACCAGGGATAACACGGCCTTCGCCGTCAAGCGCCATCGCGTCCAGCACTGACGGCTTGCTGATCGACCGCACAGGATCTGGCCAGACAATGCGCAGGCGATAGTGGGCGGCGTCATCCAGACCGGGAAAATAGATCCGACCCGGAAGCGTTTCGCGATGTCCGGTGAGATTGCACCAGGAGAAAAGCGCTTCAGACCGGTCCGGCGCAACAGTGCCAATGGCATTTACATGTTCAGGCGCATCGAGCCGCAGCATATCGCCTGAATGAATGAGGCTGCGATACTTTTTATGGAGCGCGATTCCGGCTTTCAGGATCGCAAGATCGGTTTCGGGCTCTTCGAGCAGATTAAGCTCCATCCCCATATGACCGAACAGGGCCGTGGCCACGCGCATATTCATGCTGAGGCGTCGCCCGGTGATGTGGCAGGCACGCGGCCCAACATGCGCGCCCATGATTTCAAGTGGGAAAAAGTGTGACGCGCCGCGCTGGATAATCTGCCGATCCAGGGCATCATTGCTGTCAGAGGTCCAGATCCGGTCAGTGCGCGACAGAACACCATAGTCGGCGCGCCCGCCGCCGGAGGCGCAGCTTTCAATCTCAAGGTCCGGGTGATGGTTGCGGATATGATCGATCAGCCTGTAGACCGCTTGCGTTTGCTGGTGCGATACCGCCCGGCCTGAGCGCCCCGGATGATGGATATCGCGGTTCATATCCCACTTTATGTAGCTGATATCGTGGTCGCTCAGCAGCTTGTGCATGCGCTCGAAGAGATATGCGAAGACCTTATCCTGCGTGAGATCGAGCGGTAGTTGATTGCGGAACGGGACCGCGTCGATGCCCTCAACCTGCAGCACCCAATCTGGGTGGGCGCGATAAACATCACTATCAGGATTGACCATTTCAGGTTCAAACCAGAGTCCAAACTCCATTCCGAGATCGGTGACATGCTTGATCAGAGGGTCCAAGCTATCGGGATAGATATCAGACGAGACATGCCAGTCGCCAAGGCCTGCCTTGTCATGGCGGCGCGAACCGAACCAGCCATCGTCCAGAATGAAGCGTTCAGCCCCAACCTCAGCGGCCTTTGTCGCGAGTGCGATCAGCTTGGCGGGATCATGATCAAAATAGACCGCCTCCCAGGTGTTATAATGAACCGGGCGCGGCTTGCGGGAGATCCGCTGGTCCATGACGGCTGTCTTCAAGTGGCGGTGGAACCGCTGCGACAGCTTGCTGTAGCCCTGATCTGAGCAGCCCGCATACAGAACCGGCGTACGATACGTACCGCCGGGTTCAAGCGAGCTTTCGCCCGGCCAGAAACATTCTTCCATTTGCAGAAATGCACGTCCATCGGCAAGGCGGTCCACGCGGGTGCGGCTATTGCCGCTCCAGCCAAGGTGAAAGGCAAAGCAGAGCCCCGCCTGCTCGGTTGTATGCTCTGCCGCCGCTAGCAGGCCCGGGAAGGTGTCATGACTGGTCCGCCCGGCGCGGTTCTCGCGGACATAGCTGCCAATATATGAGGGAATATCCTCCAGCTGAAACTCCCCAGCCCAGCGGCCTGTAAAGCCCCGCAAGCGCGTCGCGCGTGGATCAAGTGGCAAGCAAACGGCCGCGCATTGATCTATGAACAAGAGCGCGTCGCCTTCATTGGTTATCATGCTTTCGAACGTGGCGAGTTCGCTTGTGGGGTGGAGTTCAATCTGGTGCATCACCGCGATCTTCGATGCCTTATCGCGGCAGGTTATCTCAACGCGTAAAGGCGTAGGCCGCTCAACATGAACAACACGAAACAGGTTTGCCCAATCGAGGCCAGAGCGGTGGGCGGCAAAACCGGGCGGCGCGAGCCCCCCGGAGCCAGCTTCATTCAGCAAGGACCCTCGAACTTCGTGATCCGCACTCCCGGGTGCGTGCTGGCGAGTTGCTATATCTACAAGAAGATCAGGTTCAGGTTCCAGGAGGGCTTTGCCCCAATACAGCACGCCGGGGCGCCCTCCAATGCTGCAGTCAAGGACGAGGCTGGTCTCTCCTGTCGTCAGCCACACTTGTCCTGAGCTCTCGCGCATTTGCCATCCTGATCAAGATCTTCACCAAAAGTGTTAGGGGAAAAGTTCTGCTCTGGCGATATGTTTGTAATTGATGGGTTTTTAGCCTCTTTCGTCGCGCGTTTCGCTAAGCGGTTTGGCTGTCCCAAAGTCACGCTTTGCAGCGAGGCGACGGGCCACCTTTGCAAGCGCAGCAGGCTGCCTATGCTGAGATAGCGTTGAGACGAAAGGCGCAAGTGTGAAAGCAATCATTGCAGGCGGCGGAATTGGCGGGCTGACCACAGCGCTCGCTTGCCTGCATTTCGGCTGGGACGTGGAAGTTCTGGAGCAAGCCCCGGCACTTGGTGAGATCGGCGCGGGCCTGCAGATCAGTCCGAATGCGATGAAGGTCTTCGAGGCGCTGGAGATTGACCGCGATCTTGCTGACGTCGCCTTTCGGCCTGAAGCGATTGAGCTTCGCATGGGTGAGAGCGGCATGCATCTGATCCGCTCGCCGCTTGGAGAGACGGCTCTGAAACGGTGGGGCTCCCCCTATTTCCATGTCCATCGCGCTGATCTTGTCAGGGTGCTGCAGGACGCCATTCAGGCCCGCGCGCCAGAAGCGGTTCGGCTCGGCGCGAGCGTCACGGGCTACGAACAGGCGGGTGGAAAAGTCTTCGCCATCCTGTCTGATGGCTCGCAGGTCGAAGCCGATGTCCTGATCGGAGCAGATGGTATCCATTCGGCAATCCGCGAGCAGATGCTGGGGCCCGATGCGCCCGTCTTTACCGGCAATGTGGCCTGGCGCGCGGTCGTACCGGTGGAGGCTCTGGGTGCGCACGCGCCGAGACCGGTCGCGGGTGCCTGGATGGGACGAGGCAAGCATGCGGTGACCTATCTGCTTCGGCGCGGCGCGCTTGCCAATCTGGTCGCTGTGGTTGAACGAGACGACTGGACGGGCGAGAGCTGGTCCGCACAAGGATCAAAGGCCGAAGCCTTACAGGACTTTGCTGGCTGGCATCCCACCATCACCACTCTGATCGAGACATCCGAAACGCTGTATCGTTGGGCGCTCTATGACAGGCCACCACTCACGCGCTGGACCGATGGGCACGTGGCGCTTCTCGGCGATGCCGCCCACCCGATGTTACCCTTTATGGCGCAAGGGGCGGCCATGGCGATCGAGGATGCGTGGGCACTGGCTGTAAGCCTCGATCAAGACCGTCCGATCGAAACGTCTCTGCAAGCCTATCAAACCGAGCGATTGCCCCGAACGAGTCGAATTCAGGCCGGATCGCGGGCGAACGCCAAGACCTTTCATCAACGCGGCGGTTTCGGTCGATTACGCAATTATGGCCCGATGTGGCTGGCTGGACGGGTCGCGCCCGGCATCGGTCTTGCCCGGATGGATCACGTCTATTCACACGATGTGACCGATAAACACCCCTAATTTTGACGAATTTCAGGGCTATAGCTCTTTCCTGAAAGGGAATTCATCCCCATCTATGCGAAAGCGCGATAGAGCCTATGCGCTTATCAGGCAGAGACGTCGCCGATGATCGGGGCTAAACACCTGCCATAACTTGAACTGGACCAGATGCCGCGCCTGCGGGTCTGCAAAGGGGAACAGGAGGACCAGAAATGGCCAATAAAACACCCGGTAGCGCGATTGCGCTCAGCCCAGAACAGGGCCTCAGCCGCTACCTGAGCGAAATTCGCAAGTTTCCCATGCTCGCCAAGGACGAGGAATTCATGCTGGCGAAACGCTGGCAGGAAAACGAGGACTCCGAAGCCGCTGAAAAAATGGTGACGTCGCATCTGCGTCTCGTCGCCAAGATCGCCATGGGGTATCGCGGTTATGGCTTGCCGATGGCTGAAGTCATTTCAGAAGGCAATGTCGGCCTGATGCAATCGGTCAAGAAATTTGACCCGGATAAGGGCTTCCGCCTCGCCACATATGCGATGTGGTGGATCCGCGCCTCGATCCAGGAATACATCCTGCGCAGCTGGAGCCTGGTAAAGCTTGGCACGACCGCCGCGCAGAAGAAGCTGTTCTTCAACCTGCGTCGCATGAAGGGCGAGATCAAAGCGCTGGATAATGCACAGCTGAACCCCGATCAGGTGACTGAGATTGCGACCAAACTGAACGTTCCTGAAAAGGACGTGATTTCGATGAACGGTCGGATGAGCGGGTCTGATGCGTCGCTCAACGCCCCGATGGGCGCAGAAGGCGATATGGAATGGGTCGACTGGCTCGCCGATGAAGAGCCAAATCAGGCTGAGACGTTTGCGCATACGCAAGAGTTTGAAGCCCGGCTTGAACTGCTGAGCGCTGCCATGGCGGATCTGTCGGAGCGCGAGCAGGACATCCTGACCAAGCGCCGCCTGTCAGACGAGCCGCAAACGCTGGAAGAGCTTTCCGTGGTTTACAATGTCAGCCGTGAACGCATTCGCCAGATTGAGGTTCGTGCTTTCGAAAAGCTGCAAAAGGCCATGCAGAAAATGGCCAAGGAAGAAGGCCTGCCTGTCGGCGTTTAGGCCTTGGCCTCTTCAACTTTCTCTGGTTCACCCGTCACGTCTTCAGGGGCGGGTGGATCGAGAAAGTCCGGGCGCTTGGCTAGCATGACCGCTGCGACAAGCGTTGCTGTGCCCACGACGAAGACCACGACTGCGACAATCCCGCCGCCAATCCCAAGGGTGCGGGAGAGGTAAGCGATAATCTGCTCATACTGCAGCACGCCAAGCGCGGCGACGAGCGCGCCGGCCGCCTTGAGCGCAACTTCCATCTGGCTTGGATAAGTCCGCAAGTGGAAGAAGACGAGCAACATGCTCCAGATCCCAAAACCAAGGGCGTAAAGCGGCGCCGTCACGCGATAGACATTCGACGACCCGTCATCTGTCAGCAGCGAGAATGTATCGAGATAGGAGGCGTTCATCAGAGGCCACAGCAGCATGAGCGCGCCGCCAACCGCGATCGGAAACGACACGTCCTGTACGGCGGCACCATAGAGCGTCGTCAAGCGCTTGCGCAGACGCACCAGAAGGATTCCCACAGCCATCAGCGTCAAAAGGAAAGTCATCTTGAACGGCATGACCGCACGATGGGTCCCTGACAAATCAGACGGCGCTGCAGCGTGGGAGGCATTCAAGAACTCGCGAAAAAGTGTGCGGGCCCGGCAGCAATCCTTGACCGAAATGGTCGTCCCGGTTGGAAAGCAAAGCTTCTGCTCATCGGCTGCCACGGCGAAGCGCAGCCATTCCGGGTCGCAGGTGGATTTGAAATCTGACAGGCCGCCTTCTGAAAGCGCATTGATCTTCATTTTGACCAGGATTTCCTGGATTGATGCGCGGCGTTGTGTGTCGTCAGGGGATTCAACCCCCGGATCAGCTGCCAGTGCGGCTGGAGCAACCTCAAACAGGGACCGCGAATTGCTGGCACCAAACGCTGATGAGAGCATGAGCGCAATGGTGACGACAACCGCCGCAACAGCGCCAAGGGTGATCTGCCCAAATTTCACTTTGCCCCAGAGCAGCGCATCGACAATCAGAACCGTGGGGCGCCAGAAAGCGACGAGGGCCAGAAAGCCGACAATTGGGAAGAACAGGAAGTTATGGGCAAACAGCGTGGCCATGCGAATGCCCAGCCCATCGGGCCCAAACTCCATCAAAAGCGCGCCTGTCTCGATCAGGAAAGCCAGATAAAACACAGCAAAAACAGCTGTTACAACAATACGCGAACTCAACCGGGTCATGGACTTCCCTCTTTGAGCGCGAAGATTACAGGTTTTTGAGGTTGGTCAAGTCGCCCTCTTCCCCAAACGCCCGGATTGGCGTGAAGTGTGACCATGATGTCAGACCCTATTTCAATTACCGACCCACAAGATCCGAGAATTGCGCCCTATATGTCGATCCGCGAGCGCGACCTGACCGGTCGGCGCGATGGCCGGTTTATCGTTGAGGGCAAGGTGACCCTTCAGGTGTTGCTGTCCAGATCCCGCTTCGAGCTTGAAAGCCTGCTGCTGGCAGAAAATCGGCTGAGCGTACTGGCCGACGATTTGACGACGCTGCCAGACGCGGTTCCCGTCTATACGGCGCATCAGGATATGATGGACACGATTGCCGGCTTTCCGATCCATCGCGGCATTCTCGCCTGCGCGAGGAAAGGCCAGCCCAAATCGCTGAACGCGCTTCTTGGCGGACAAACCCTGCTGGTGCTGAACGAGATCTCAAACCATGACAATGTTGGCGCAGCCTTCCGCAATGCCGCCGCGTTTGGCGCAGACGGGATCGTGCTGGATGAGCGATCTTGCGACCCGCTCTACCGCAAGGCCATTCGGGTTTCAGCTGGAACCAGCTTGTGGTTGCCCTTTCATCATGGCGGCTCTGGCCTGGACCATATCAATGATTTGAAGGCCGCCGGGTTCGACGTTTGGGCCATGACACCGCGCGCAGAGGCTGAGCCGCTCCCACCAGGGCCGAGGCCTCAAAAGCTTGCTATCATGCTCGGCGCAGAAGGGCCGGGACTGCCAGAGGCGCTTATCGCGCAAGCGCGCGCGATTCGCATACCGATGCGACAGGATATGGACAGTCTGAACGTTGCAACCGCTGGCGCGATTGCGCTCTCACATGTCTACAAGGGCTAGTTAGCGGGCGGTGACAGACGTGAGCTCGCGGATTTTGGCCGCGATTGTATCGGCTTGTCCGTGATGTGGCATGTGGCCTTCATCATCGAGCTTGACGAGTTCCAGACCATCAACCTGATGCTTGAGTTTTCCGACATGCAGGGGTGGACTGATCACCGTGTCGAGCGCGCCGGAATAGACCACAACCGGGACATCGATATCCGGGTAGCGATCTTGCTGCGCAGCCATCTCAAGGCGCAAGGCGTTTACATCGAGAGCGTTGGCCCGGAACTGTGACGGCCTGAAGAGCAATCCAACCGCAGAGCGTTCGAAATAGCCCTCTGGCGCAGGCTGGGGCGAGAAGACATTCGAAATCCCGGCTTTGACCTGCGCTGGCGCAACAATCGGAACTAATTGCGTAAAGGCCGGGCCGACCACGGGATGACCAGCATATTGATTATACCAGGCCTCGCCGCCCCCGCCCCAATCATGGCTGACCGGTGCCAGCAGAACGAGCCCGCTGACAAGGTCAGGAAAGTCCAATGCAAGGCGCAGTGCGACCGCGCCGCCAAAGGAGTGACCGACCACGATCGCTTTTTCATTCGGTGCAAGAGCCCTTAGAGCTCCTGCCATCTGCGCCGCCTGCACCCCAAGCTCGTGGGCGTTTTGAGGCCGCTCTGAATAGCCATGTCCGGGACGGTCGGCCATCAGCACGCGATGCGTGTCAGACAGACGCGGGGCAAGGGTCCATTCATATTCGCGCGCATTGGCGGACGCGCCGTGGATCATAAAAACAACCGGGCCAGATTGCCCGGCTTCCAGGACATGAACATCTGCGCCATTCACCGGCACTTTCACTGCAGATGCCGGATGCTGCTTCTGGATACTGCGGACATAATGGCTGCTATTTGCGAGCAAGGCTGCAGCGATCATGGCAAGGAACACAGCCGCATAGATCATGAATTTCAAACGCGGCGCCCCTGCAAGTCCTGTTTGATGCGCGCCACACCCCGCTTGGCGGAGGGAAAGTGAGGATAAAGCTCCAGAGCTTTTTCATAGGCGACCAGCGCCTCTTCCTGCGCGCCGAGGTTTTCAAGGACAGCGCCCAAACCACCCCACGCCCCAAAGTGACGCGGCTCAAGCCGCAGGGCTTCGTTCACATCCCGAAGCGCCTCAGAATAATTTTCCTGGGCCAGAAACAGCGTGGCGCGGCGGTTCCAAGCCTCAGCAAAGTCCGGTTGGATTGCAATCACGCGGTCGTAAAGCGCATGCGCATGTTCCAGATCACCCATTGCTTGCGCATTGACAGCGCGCTCCATCACGAGGTCTGCCGCCGCCGATCCGCTTTCCATCCAGGCCGCCCAGATATCGAGCGCGGTATCGTTGGCTTCTTCTTCGGTGGGCGCTGTAAGCAGGTCTTCAAACATCTGATCCGATGGCCCGAAGTCTGGCCCCGAAACAAATATCAATCCGGCAAGTGCGAGCTCTTTGATCATGCAATGAATATGAGCGGGTGATTTGAACGTGCAAGCGAAAAACACTTTAGACGCCACATAATTAGACGATAGAGAATTCTACTTAAAGGGGAATATTTACGAATTCTCCATTTTTCGCTCTTAAGTTGTTTTTTGTCGCAGGCGGTTCTCCATGGCCGTACGGACAGCTCATTGTCTGGATTCCCGCCCCTCTATCCAGACATACTTTCAAGCGGGACGTGGCCGAGGCTGCGTCCCGCTCTTTTCTCTTTTGGGCTTTCAATCCTTAATCGCATCCGGTTTTTCAGCATCCGCTTCAAACAGGTCCATCTGGTTCGGGTTGTGCGCCGGTTTGCGACGCCCTTTTCGGTTACGACCCACCCGGAAATAGAGATCGTCTGTATGATCATCGCCGTCGGCCGCATAAGGGTTTTCAGCTGGCTTGGCTTTCGGCACGATCTTTCGCTTGGCAACTTTCGGGCGTGTCAGCTTCCAATAGGTAACGGCCAGCACGGTCTTGCCGTCCGCGTCTTCATAATGCTGGACAAAACCATGTGCGGCACTGGCCTCAATCTGAGACAGAAACGCCGGCAATTCGCTTTCAGACGGCGTCATCCATTCCGTCTCCAGAGCTTTGACGTCAAGATCACCTGCAAGCGCTTCGGCCTCGTAACGCGTACGGGCCGCCGAAACGTCCGCCTTGAACGCATCGCGCGCTGTTTTCGCAAGAGGGTAAGCGTGGCTCATGGGGAGGAGCTAGGCGCGAGCTGCGTGAGAGTCCAGAGGTACAAAGACATGGTCATGCTTGCAGAAGCGGCTGGTTCAGGCGATTTGCCGCCAACCGCGCGAATCGCAGCGTCACGGCCTTGCGGCGCGCCGGGGCGAGTTTGCTCGCCTCCGGATATCGCAAAAACGCACCGCCGAATGCATCAGCTATAATCAAGCCGGTATGATCGGGGATCAGTTCACGCGGAAAACCGGCCTCAACCGCGAAAAAGAACTGGTCACAATAGTCCCGATAGTCCGGCCATTTGGTGTCAGACCGAAAATCCGCGACCGATGACTTAATCTCGACAATAGACACCAAACCATCCCGGCCAATTGCAGCAATATCTGCGCGGCGACCATTGGCCAGCGTCATCTCGGTCACCCCGGCATACCCATGCTCGGACAGCAATCGCAATGCGCCGCGACAGATACGTCCGGCCGTTGGAAGATCTGTTTCAATCACGACGCCCTACCCTGTTGTTCTTGTCATGTTCCAGTTTAGAAAAACAAGCCTGCGGGTCAATAGGCAGAGACGCGATAACCGCATCAAAGGGTGCGGCCACAAAAAAGGGCTGCGCCATAGACGCAGCCCTTTTCCGCAAGATCTGACTTTATCCCGCTGAGTAAGGCAGGGATGAGTGGTGAAGATTGATCTTCAGCGCGCCTTCATCGTCCAGAACGTAGCCAAAAGTGTATTCCACTTTGGTTTCACTGCCGTCCGAGCCGGTAAAGTAATAGTTGCCCATCGCCATTGCGGAGTCGTCATCGGTATAGATGCCATTGCTTTCCCAACGTACATTGGTCCAGCCTTTGATTGCAAAGCCAGTATCCTCAGTGCCTTCAAGGCCAATGAAGTAAGCCAGAGCCTCATCAAATGTCTCACGGAACTGGTCATCTGCCGCCAGTGTCGGCTTGAACATCACGGCTGTCTCTTCATAGGCATAAAGCGTATTGATATGCTCTGTTGCGCGGGCTGCAAAATCGCCATCAGCTGTATGCACGGCTGCAATAGCGACGATACCATTGCCCCATTCGGTTTGGGCTGCAACGACATCCGCTTCGGTAATACCTGCGGCCGTTTCGTCTGCATTGTCTGCGACAGCTGTTGAAGCACAGGCCACCAGTGCCAGACCGGCAAAGCCACCCATTACGGCTTTAATACTATTTGTCATTTTAGATTTCCTTTTGAGGAGTTGGATAGCGAGCGCCTGCTGGCCTTCGCTTTGGTAAGTGACAGAACTGCACCGAAAGGTTCAGCCCGTGTCCTGGCGATCCGCACCTCCTGTGCGCATCTACCAATTCTGTAAGATTAGTGTTCGAGCGAGACTCTTGACCAACGGGACGTGGCTTCACGATTGCACACGCGTCGGCGAAGACTTTCAGACAGGTTCAGCCAAAATTCAGTGATTAATACACCGCACATGACACGCCCTTGTTTGGTGACTGTATAACATCACAAATAGGTGGACTCCTATCGCTGACAAGAGCAACATGGACAGAAATTTGAGACCGATACTGGTCCGGAAAGTAGATCATGGCTTCCAATTCTGTGTCCCCGGCACGCCCCACATCTGCCAATGAGACCCCACTGCAGGTCACGTCGCACTTGCAGGCGCTTTCTGGTCTGCTTGGCGGACAAGCGGACGCTGTGATCTGGACACGAGACGTGCCTGTGGGGGTCCAGTCCTGGCTCGATAGCCTGCCCGCTGCGCAGCTTCCGACCGGGCGGTTGCTCGTTAAAGCGGCGGATGTCTCAGCCTGCATGACTGGGCTTTGCGAGGCGGCAGGTCTGTCACCCCATCCAGCGCTGGATTGGCTTTGCGAGGACACGGCCCGACTTGCCCTATACATATGTGACGCCTTCGACGCTCCTTACATTCGCCTTCGTCTTGAGGCCGTATCGGACGATGCCTGTCGCAAGTTTCATATTGATAATCTTGTCTCAAGACTGATCTGCACGTATCGCGGACCAGGAACACAAATCAGTCTGGATGCTTCTGAAAGCGACCCCAGCCCTATCCACGATGTCCCGACTGGCGCGCCCATACTGCTGAAAGGCCGGCTCTGGCCACAGTCACAGGACCTGACTTTGAGACACCGCTCACCCCCGATATCTGGAACCGGCATCACCAGACTCGTGCTCGTGCTGGAAGGTGCTTCTGAAGAAGACGCCGCCGCTGCGGAGCACGATGCGTGGTATGCCCGGCATTAAAGCGCCGCAGCGCCAAGAGCAGATCAATAGAGTCCGGCGCGTTTGTATCAGAGGAGTAAGAGTATGCGTTTCGTGACGGTGATGGCTCTGGCAGCCGCGCTAACCGCTTGCGGGCAACCTGCACCAGAGCCTCGACAGGCAGACGCCATCGAAACGACACCGCCTGCCATGCCGGAAGGCGCAGAGACCGTCGTTTTCGAGCGGACGGCCGAAACAGATGATTCAGAACCGGACGTGGCCACAAGCGAAGCCACGCAAACCTCCTCTGATCCAATCTATTGGGGCGTCAAAGATGGTGAAGCGCTGACCATTATGTGGGAAGACCTGATGCCTGAGGGCAGCGAAGAAGAGCTGATGCAGGCCTATGAGGAGTTTTATGCCATGCTCGAGAAACGCTATGCCGCGAACACAACGACGCTCGCGGATGCCGATCCATATGGCGGGATCGCAGAAGGGTCTGATCTTGACTATATGCCGCAGCTGGGAACCTTCGATACGGTAGATGAACTCGACGGTCAGGATATCCGCATCCCCGGTTATGTGGTGCCTTTTGATTTCAACTTGAAACGCCGTCACGACGCGTTTCTCTTCGTTCCTTATATGGGCGCGTGCATTCATACCCCACCGCCGCCGCCCAATCAGATCATTTTCGTACGGGCGGACCCGAGTGTCCGGATCAAAGATATCTGGGCGCCTTACTGGGTTGAGGGGACACTTCACGTCGAGACGAACGAGAACGAGCTTGGTGATACCGCGTATGCGATGCAGCTGACGGAAATTGAGGATTACCCAACGCCTTAAAACTGTGGCACTGAGGGCTTAGTGTTCTCCGTTAAGCATCACAGGAATGACCGACATGGACCAGTCTGAAGACAAAACCTCTAATCCGCGCATTCGTGCCGGAGCCATTACAATCGGCGATATTATAGAGGCGAGGCTAAGTCGCCGTGGCTTTCTGGGCGGGCTCGCAGCAACAAGCGGACTGCTGGCGACAGGGTGCGCAACGACTGATGTTTCTCTGCCCGCAACGAAGGTCGCGTCCACCGGCTTCACATTCAACGAGATCACACGCGGCATGGATGAAACCCACCATGTTCCGAGCGGCTATACCGCAGATACGCTCATCCGCTGGGGCGACCCCCTGTTCGAGGACAGTCCGGCGTTTGATCCAATGAACCAGAGCGAAGGCTCACAGCTGAAGCAGTTTGGTTATAACAATGACTATATCGGCTTTGTTCCTTTGCCGGATGGCGCGGGAGGGCAAGCTCGCGGCCTGCTCTGTGTGAACCACGAATATGTCTCCACGGCGCTGATGCAGCCGGGTGTGGCAGCAGACTACCCGGACTCAATGACCCGTGAGCGTTGCCTGACCGAGATGGCCGCGCATGGCGGCTCGATTGTTGAGGTTACCAAGACCGATAGAGGCTGGGAGCCGGTTATCGGCAGCGTATATAATCGCCGGATCACCGCGCACCGCACGCCCATGGAGATATCAGGCCCGGCAGCTGGGTCTGACCGGCTGAAAACCACAGAAGATCCTGAGGGTCGCATCGTCGCTGGGACGATGAACAATTGCGCTGGCGGAACAACGCCCTGGGGCACGTGGCTGATGGCTGAAGAGAACTTTAATGGTAACTTCCTTGGCAGCTTGCCAGAAGACCATCCCGAAGCGACGAACCATGAACGCTATGGCGTTGCGGGCGGCTGGTATCAGTGGGGCCGCCATATTGATCGTTATGACATTGCCAAAGAGCCTAATGAGCCCAATCGGTTTGGTTGGGTCGTCGAGGTCGATCCAATGGACCCGACCTCCACCCCCAAGAAACGCACGGCGCTGGGTCGTTTCAAGCATGAGGGCGCTGAAAGCGTTGTCGCGCCGGATGGCCGGGTTGTCGTCTATATGGGCGACGATCAGCGCTTTGATTATGTCTACAAGTTTGTCTCCGAGAACAGCTTTGACGCTGATAACCCGGCGGCCAACCGTGACCTGCTGGACAGCGGAACGCTCTATGTCGCGCGCTTCTATGAGGATGGCGGGCTTGAGTGGATACCACTCGTCTTCGGCGAAGATCTGCTGACGCCAGAGAACGGGTTCTATTCTCAAGCCGATGTGTTGATCGAAACGCGGCGCGCGGCCGACCTTATGAGCGCGACCCCGATGGATCGCCCGGAAGATGTAGAGCCGGACCCGCGCACGGGCAAAGTCTGGGTTATGCTGACCAATAATAGTCGCCGGACAGACGACGAAGTGGATGCCGCAAACCCACGCGCGGATAATCGCTTTGGCCACATTGTTGAAATCACAGAGCCGGACGGAGATTTCACCGCCACCCAATCGCGCTGGGAGATTCTGGTCCGCTGCGGCGACCCGAGCGTTGCCGAGATTGGCGCCGTCTGGAATCCGCTGACCAGTGATGACGGCTGGTATGGCAGCCCGGACAATTGCGCCCTGGACCCTGAGGGCCGCCTCTGGATTGCAACAGACGGCAATCCGGGAACGGGCGCCGCTGATGGCATATGGGCTATGGACACGACCGGTGACCGCCGAGGGACCGGGACAGCCTTCTTCCGCGCGCCTATTGGCGCTGAGGTCTGCGGGCCGCGGTTTACGGAAGACGGTACAACGCTTTTCGTTGCGGTTCAGCATCCCGGCGATAGCGATGGCGCGACCTTCGAGACCCCGACCACACGCTGGCCAGACTTCATCGATACAACGCCCCCTCGCCCAAGTGTGCTGGCCATACGCCGCGCAGATGGCGGGCCTATCGGAAGCTAGGACCTGAAACCCCAGACCAAAGAAAACCCCCAAGGTCCATTATGAACCTTGGGGGTTTTTGTATCGGGTTTTGAAACGACGGCTATTCGCGGGACGCGAGCAGCATCAGGACAAAGCGGAACATGTTCACAAACATGATGAAGAAGTTCAGCGCACCCCAGTTTGTCATCACGGCCATGCCGCGCTCATTCCCGGCAAACTGGTAGTAGCCTTCCTTCAGTTCCTGGGTTTGCCAGGCCACTAGTACAGCTGAAAGCAATGCAAACCCGCCAGAGATCATCCATTCCATACCGGAAGATGGCTGCATGATGCCAAGCGCTGGCAAAACAGCATAGATCAGTGAAACGGCGAGCAGCGCCCAGATTGCCATGATGGCAAAGCTACCGATCGCGCTGAGATCGCGTTTTGTGGTGTAACCCCAGAGCGACAGCGCCGCAAAAGCAGACGATGTAATGAAGAAGGCTTTTGCAATCGTGCCATAGTTCATGGCCTGAGAGATGCCGCCAGCCGTACTCATATTGAGGCCTGTTTGCGCCATCAGGAAATAGACACCAAGGCCGAGGCCAATCAGCGTCACCAGCGTCCAATACATGATGGCAGACCCAAGCGGGCTTGGGTTTTTCATGAAGAACATGGACCCAAAAATGATTGCAATCGGTCCGAAGGCTACAACATAATAGAGCGGCGTCCCGAAGACGAGATTGGTGACGACAGGTACGGTTCCCGCAATGAAGGCGAGAATACCAGCAAGACCAATCCCTAAGGTCAGCTTGGTGTAGACCCCGAGCATGAATGTCCGGAGGCCAGCATCTACGCTGGCATCCATCGTCCGGCCCCGGGCGATAGACGTGTTGAAGTCGTTCATGGCTTCCTCTTTTGAAGGCCCGGGCACGAGCGCCCGGATTGCCTATAATATGCGATAGACTTTATTGATTTTCAAGAAAAACCGGTTGGCGAAGGACGACTCTACCGCTTATTCGCAAATACAGAACAAAAAATCAGGGAAACGCGAATGGCGATCGAATACAGACAACTTGGCCGCACAGACCTTAAAGTCAGCTCTTGCTGCCTTGGAACCATGACCTGGGGCGAACAGAATACCGAGGCTGAAGGGCATGCGCAGATGGACTATGCGCTCGAGCGAGGGGTCAGTTTCTGGGATACAGCCGAGATGTACGCGGTGCCACCACGATCGGAAACCCAAGGGTCAACAGAGCGTATTATCGGCACCTGGTTCGCCAAGACGGGAAAACGTCAGGACATCATTCTGGCGACAAAAGTTGCTGGCCTGTCGAAAATGCTGTGGACGCGTGATTCGCAGGTCGATTGGACCCGCCACACCAAGGATCAGATCGATGAGGCGGTCGAGAAAAGCCTGAAACGCCTCCAAACCGATTATATTGACCTCTACCAGTTGCACTGGCCTGATCGCCCGACCGGCCTGTTCGGCGCAAAAATGAATGCCAAGGCCTATTCCCACGCCTACGAGAAGTTCGAAGACATTCTTGAACATCTTAACGCCCATGTTGAGGCTGGACGGATTCGCCATCTTGGTGTGTCGAACGAAACCCCGTTCGGCGTGATGCGCTTTGTTGCCGAGGCTGAGGCGCGCAGCCTTCCCCGCATGGTCTCCATCCAGAACGCTTACAATCTGGTCAATCGTACCTTTGAAGATGGCGGGCTGGAAGAGGCTTGCGTTCGCGAAGATGTTGGCTTGCTCGCCTATTCTCCGCTTGGACAAGGCTATTTGACCGGAAAGTACCGCAATGGCGCCCTCCCCAAGGGCTCTCGCAAGCAGCTTTTTGACCGTCTGCAACGCTATGAAAGCGCGCCAGCACTTCGCGCTATTGAAAGCTATCTCGTTCTAGCCGAGCAGCATGGCATCGATCCAGCAAAGCTTGCTATCAAGTTCTGCGATACGCGCCATTTCATGGCTTCCACCATTATCGGCGCGACAAGTATGGAACAGCTGGAAATCTGCATTGATGCGTTTGACCTGAACTGGACCGACGCGCTGGAAGAGGCTGTGAATGCGCTTCATGCCGAGCAGCCCTCGCCCTGCCCGTAACCTCCGCAATACCGGCAATTTATTTGACAATCCCGGCGACGCCGTGCAGCATTCCACAACTGCAGGCTGCATTACAGTTTGCAGGCTGGACTATTAAAGGGGAACACGATGGCAGACGCCTCAAAGTACGAAGAAAACATCAAAAAATATGCCAGCGGCTACAATAAAGCTGCGGCGGAAAAAATTGTGGGACATCTCGGGATTGCCCTGCGCAATCGCGACAGCTCACTGGTATCTTGCTCTGATGAGACAGAGCTGCAGCGCGTACGCGAAAAGTGGTGCCGCGGGAAACTGGCCTTGGCTGAGACGAATGATCAGCTCGATGCGGCAATTGCTGCAATCTGCGAAAAACTGAAGCCTGAGGGCGGCAATAAGGGTCGCGTGACCTTCTATTACCTGCTGGCTGAGCATTTCGGAAAGCTCGACGCTCTGGCCGGTTAAGCCGACGTCCAAGACACAATCCATTCAAGAAACCCGGCCTGAAAGGTCGGGTTTTTAGCTGAGACTAAACCCAAATGCATCGCCTGTTCGCTGCTTTACCCGTCTCTGATGATCTTGCCGAGCGCCTCGTGCCGCTGCGCACAGAGCTGCATGGCGCACGCTGGCGCTGGCGAGAACACTTTCATATCACTCTGCACTTCTATGGGCGAGTTGATCGTGACGTCGCCGAAGAGATTGCGGCGGCACTTGAAAACGTTGAGGCCTCTGCGCTCGCGCTTCGTATTAAAGGGGTTGGCTGGTTTGGCCGGCGAGAGCCACGCGCACTCTATGCACGTATTGAAGCCTCAGACCCCTTGTCACAGCTGGCAAGGGCTTGCCGCAATATAGCGCGAGAGCTAAATTTGAAGCTGAGCTCAGATCCGTTCATACCGCATATCACCCTCGCCTACTGCAATCAGACGCCTTTGGAAGATGTGATGCGATGGAGTGAAGCCTATCAGACACTGCAAACCGAACCGGTCCTGTTCGACAGGTTCCACCTGTATGAAAGCTTCACGTCGGACAATAAGCCAAGTCGCTATGTAGCGCAGGCCGACTATCCCATGGGCGCCGCGCGCGCCGATTAGATCGCGCGGCTCGCTTAGCCCTCAACTGCGCCGACCAGATTACGCAATACGTGGTCAACGCCCTCAATGTCTTCTGACCTGACAAGGCGGTTCTGATCCTTGTCCCAAGCGTCAAACCAACGGCCAACGCCATAGGTTCCTTTGAGGGTCGCCCCGAAGAAAGGTGCGAGTGTTTCCTGGCTGGCCAGCACATTCGCGCCCGCGCGCCCGCCCGGCGTTGCGGCCAGCATCGCCAGCGGTTTGTCCTGCCAGACTTTTCCATCAATCCGGCTCATCCAGTCGAAAATGTTCTTCCAGGCCGCTGTGACAAAGCCATTATGCTCAGCGAAAGAGACAAGCACGCCGTCGGCAGCGCCAATCGCATCAAAGAAGCGCTGCGCCGGTTCTGGAATGCCCGACGCCTTCTCCCGATCAATCGAATAGATCGGCATCTCGTAGTCATTCAGATCGAGCGTGGTCACGCTGATCGCCGGCAAGATCTCATCGCGCAGCCGCGTAACGGCATAGTCGACAAGCGCGCGGTTGATCGACTGCCGACTGTTGGATCCTGAAAAAGCGAGTAAATTCATCGTAAGAGTCCCCAGATTTCACACTAAAGCTGAAGCACACCCGGATGCACCGCGCAATCAGGATGTTCGAGTGGCGCAATCCAATTCATTGCGCCGTGTAAGCTAATTGAGCCGTCCAGCCAGACACTTTGCACCCATTGCGGCGGACCGTGATCATTCTTAGGGATTTTTCGACGTCTCAAATTTGATTAAACCGGTGCTGCGGGGCAATAGCGGGTCAAGAATTCACCATGGCCCGGCATACGCTGAACAAGATACCGGATGGATTGTTCCATGCCGTCAATCTCAGATTTGATGGCGTTTGCGTCGAGGGCGCTGGCGACCGGACTATACCCTTCCATTTCGATGCCTTGTCCCATCATCACGGCGGCCCAACTCGTCTCAGTGAAGAGTTCATCTTCCTCGCGGAAGATTTGACCATTCGAGCGAAACAGCTCGACCTTTTCGGTCAGCGTTTCCGGGACATCCATGGTGCGGCAATAATTCCAAAACTCAGAGTCGCTGCGCTCGGTGGCATTATAATGAAGAATGAGGAAATCCCGGATGCGCGCATATTCCTTTTTGGTGAAGCGATTATAGGCGTCTTGTTGCGTTTGAGTGATGCCGTCCAAACTGAGCAAGGCGATCAGCTTGTTAATGCCGGTATTGATGAGGTGGATGGAGGTTGACTCCAACGGCTCCATGAACCCGGCAGCCAAGCCCAGCGCAACCACATTCCTGTTCCAGAATTTCTTGCGTCGCCCGGTGGTGAACCGCAAAAAATTAGGGTCCGCGGTCGGTTTTCCTGCCATGTTTGCGACGAGAATATCGTGTGCCTCATCATCCTGCATATATTCGCTGCAATAGACATGCCCATTGCCGTTTCTGTGCTGCAGAGGCACCTGCCACTGCCAGCCCGCGCGATGAGCGGTGGCCTTGGTGAAGGGCGGGGGCGGACTGCCATCATCACGATTACAGGGAAGTGCGACAGCACGATCGCATGGCAAGTACTCGCGCCAGTCTTCATATCCCGTTTTCAACGCTTGTTCGATTAGCAACCCGCGGAATCCCGAGCAGTCAACAAACAGGTCGCCTTGAATCTGTTCACCATCATCCATGATAACCGAGTTTACGTAGCCGCTTTCAGCATCAAGCATCACATCGGCCACTTTGCCTTCGCGGCGCACCACGCCCCGCACTTCTGAATCGCGTCTTAGAAACTGCGCGTAGGCCGTTGCATTGATATGGTAAGCATAATTCATCGGCGGCAAGTCTTCGCCTTTATAGTCCGCAGACCGCGCGAACTTGCCGAAGTAAGCCGCCATCGTTTCAAGATTGAACGCCTGGATTGGCCTTCTATCGCCGTCTTGACGGAGTTTGCGCCAGATTTGGTGGAATGAGATGCCGCCGATTTCATAGCCATAATTGCCGAACGGATGGATATAGCTGTCGCCGAGCTTGCCCCAATTCTCGAACTGGATGCCGACCTTAAATGTGCCCTGAACGGCTGCGAGCAAGGTCGGCTCATCGATCGAGAGGAGTTGGTTGAATTCCACGAATGGCGGAATGGTCGCTTCTCCGACGCCAACTGTGCCGATTTGTTCAGACTCGATAAGCTGGATGTCCAAAGGGGCACCTGACTTGAGACGGCTGAGCGCTGCGGCCGCCATCCATCCAGCCGTGCCTCCCCCGACGATGACGATTTTTTTGATTCCCATACCGAGTGTCCTGTTCCTGGCCGCCCTTGCTACAGTTAGCACGGCGTACGTCATTATTCGCGACAAAAATGTAACAGCTTCAATCGAAAATGTGAACGTTCATTTTGGGCTATTGTGAACGTTATCATTCAATGCTAGCAGGCAAAATATAAGATCGCCAAACACTTGGCTTATAATATCTGGGAGGATTACAAGTGCAGACCAATCGAGTTTTTCGAATCAATGCGACGCCTCGGCGTTCAACCATGCTCGCAGCGGCGTCCAGCTTGGCGATGGCTTTGGCCCTGACGCCAGGCGCGATATCTCAAGAGACCACTGACGATGCGGCGGACGAAGATGAAGTCAGCGTCCAGGACGTCGTGGTGGTTAAAGGCTTCCGAAGCTCGCTGCGCTCCGCTCAAAGCATCAAGGAAAATGCCGAAACCTTTGTCGATGCGATCACCGCTGAAGATATCGGCGCGTTGCCGGATCGATCTGTGGCAGAGTCTCTGCAGCGCGTGCCAGGGGTTAACATTGGCCGGTTTGAAAAAACATCTGACCCAGACCGGTTCTCAGTAGAAGGCACCGGCGTGATTGTTCGCGGTCTGCCTTTCGTGCGATCTGAACTGAATGGCCGCGACATCTTCTCGGCGACCGGCGGAAGCGTCTTGAGCTTCAACGACGTCTCGCCCGAATTGTTGGGCCGCGTCGAAGTGTTTAAGAACGTGACTGCCGATATGATTGAGGGCGGTATTGCGGGCACGGTGAATCTGGTCACGCGCAAGCCGCTCGACTCTCAGGGCTTCAGAGCCTCTGGAACCGTCGGATACAATTATGGCGACCTGAGAGAAGAGTGGTCCCCCGAATTCTCAGGCCTGGTGTCGAATACGTGGGAAACCGATATTGGCGACTTTGGCGCTCAGTTCGGTTTGGCTGCGTCTGAGCTTGAAAGCCGCACCGACGCGTCGCAGGTCACCGACCCGTGCTATCGCGCCAGTACGCTTGATGGTCCATGTTTCCGTACACAGAGCGTCAGTTCCGCTGGGTTTGCTGGCGATCCGCTGTTCGATGCGTCCAACTTCCCGCCTGCTGACTCGGTTCTTGTTCCCAAAGGCGCCGGGGTTCGGACAACAAATCTATTCCGGGACCGCGAAGCGATTTCCTTTGTCGGCCAATGGGAGAGCCCAGATGGCAAGTGGTTGGGGACATTTGAATGGCTGAACTCTAAAACCAGCTTCGAAACAGAAGAATTCTCAATTCTGGCGCTGGTAAACGATGATGCCCTCTTCCCGGTTGAGGCGCCCGGTTCGACTTGGGAATTCGACAATAACGGGATCTTCCAGAGCGGCCGTCTCACGCAAACCGATAGCGGCGGATATGGTAGCCCGTTTGGGGGAATTCCGACGGAATATCTGCGGTTTGAACGGGGCTCTGACGCAGAAACCGAAGACTTTTCATTCGACCTCGCCTATTCAGCAACGGATAGCTTGAGATTTAACTTTGAGGCGCAGTCCATCAGCTCCGACCTCACTCGGGACTCGATTATTGGCACCATGAATACATGGTCTGACATCGAGCTGGATATTACAGGCGATACACCGCAAGTTCAGTTCCTACCGCCAAGCTTCACCGCCGGTGCGCCGGCTGATGCGCTCACCAGCGGTTTCTACACCTATTACTGGTTTGCGCTTGATAGCCGCGAGAAAAACGAGGGTGATCTGAACAGCCTTCGCTTGGATGGTGAGTATGATATCAGCGATACGGGCTTCTTCCGGTCGGCACGCTTCGGCGCTCGCTGGGCTGAACGTGATCGGGTGACGCGCAACACCAACTTCAGCACCTGGGGCAACCTCTCTGCGCCATGGGCGGGCCGCGCTGGTTGTGCGCCGTGGAATGCGGGACCTGGATGTGCCGAAACTGGTGGGTTCGTGCCTGGTCGTCTCTATTCCGGTCTTCCAGGACAGGAGAATGCGACGGGCGGCGGTGCCTTTGTTGATGAATTTCCTAACGATTCTTCCTTCCTTGATCCGTTTGCGAGCTTCCAGCGTGGGAATGCACCTGTGCCAACGCCAGGTGGTGCTGGCTGGTTCTTTGGCGGGGATGACTTGCTCGCTGAATACCTTTCAGGCGAAACTGACGCGACCGTCGCCGCGCTTGAGACATTCTCTCAAACGCCGAATGCAACGTATGGTGTGAACGGACGGACTCAAACCAATAGTGTAACGGGCGAAATCGTTGAATGCGATCCATTCTGCCCGTCAGAGATCTCAGACGTTACAGAAATTACGAACGCTATTTATGGGCGTCTGGACTTCGAACATGAGTTCACTAACGGGATCGTGTTAGACGGCAATTTCGGTATTCGTTATGTCGAAACCACAATTGAAGCAGGCGGCGAGACGCGCTTCCCTGTACCCGATCTCTACGATACCCCCGCGCTTGATGATATGGGCAACCAGATTGGCGGTGGCAACGGAGATGGAATTGTTCAAGTTTCGGAAGTGACAGGCTTCTGTGACTTCCAGGCTATGAGCGCGAATGAACTGCCCGGCGTATGTTCTCTCAGTCCAGAACGACAAGCGGAATTTGCCGCAGCGCATACCGGCGAAGTCCTGATTGATGACCGCGATATTGAATTTGAGAATTGGCTACCAAGCGTCAATGCGAAACTCGATTTCGGAAATGGTTGGCTGGTTCGCGGCGCCGTTTCGAAGGGCATTTCGCGGCCTGATCTTCAACTCTTCCGGGCTGGCGTTCCGATCGGTGACAATACCGACGCGTTGCGCGACGCGGGCAACCTGGAAACGGGTCCGCTGTTCGCGGCTGAGACGGGTAACCGGAACCTGCGTCCGATTGAGTCGATCAATTATGACTTGTCCGTCGAGTGGTATTGGGACGATGTCGGCTCACTGACCGGGTCGATCTTCTGGAAAGATATTAGCGGCTTTGTGAATACCGGCTTCTCGACGGTGAATTATACCTCACCGAGCGGGCAATCCCTGGATGTGCAGATTGAGGGGCCGGTAAACGGTCAGGATGGCACGCTGTCCGGCTTCGAGCTGACCTATCAGCAGACCTATGACATGCTGCCAGGGCTTTGGAGCGGATTGGGGTCGCAGATCACCTATACTTATGTGAACGGTGATGACTTCTCTAACCCGGACCTCGCCTCATTCGGACAGTCTTCGGTCAACAATACGGGCGCGTTGAACCCCAGCACGTTCGCCGCGCTCCAGCCGCTGGCCGGCATTTCAGAAGACACGATCAACGCGACCGTGTTTTACGAGTACGGCCCTGTCGCCCTGCGAGCGGCCTATAACTGGCGTTCAGAATTCCTGATCACACCACGCGATGACATCTTCCCGTTCTCGCCGATCTGGCAGGAAGCCACGGGTCAGCTGGATGCGTCGGCCTTCTATGACGTGACCGACAATTTCACGATCGGCATCCAGGGTGTGAACCTGCTCGATGAGATCACGGAAACGACCCAGGTGGTGGACTTTGACGGCACACGCATCACGCGCTCGGCCTTCCGTAATGACCGCCGGTTTACAATCCTTGGGCGGTTCTCGTTCTAGTTCTAGCAAATCAGGAAAGGGCTCTGACGACTCGGAGCCCTTTCTTTCAAAATAAGTGTTGAACAACCGTCCAATGATGCTCCTCAAAGGTCGGTCTTGAGGTTCGAAAAATAGTGGCATACTTCCGTTCGTATCGAGTGCGGCATAGGTGAGACAATTATGGCGAGACGCCTTCAATCAGTTACGATCAAGCACGTCGCTGCAGATGCCGAAGTCTCTCTTCAGACCGTCAGTCGTGTTATCAACAAAGAGCCAAATGTCAGTGCAACGATGAAGGAGCGGGTTCAAGCTTCCATCGACAAGTTGGGCTATGTCCCCTCGATTGCGGCTCGCCGCATGAGCGGATCGCGATCTTACCTTATTCTGGCCCTGAACGATCGCCATCGGACAATCGAACACTGGCGGGCGCGAGAGGGTAATGATTGGGTCGATCAGATGCTCCTGGGGGGCATGCTGAGATGCGCGAAATACGGCTATCGCATGCTCATCGAACTCGTCGATACGCATGATGACCATGTCGAACGCGAGCTTGGTGCAGCTCTGGCATCCTTGCAGCCAGATGGTGTCATACTAACCCAGCCGCACTCTGCGAATCCCAAGATTGTTGGTTTGCTCGCAGAAGCGAATATTCCTTTTGTTCGCATTGGCTCGCGCAAAAAAGGCGATGGGATTCCGGTCTCAATGGACGATGATCGATCAACACGGACGGCGACCGAGTATCTTCACAAATTTGGTCATCGAAAAATTGGATTCATCTCCGGTGCGTCGGATTACAACGTCAGTGAATGGCGCGAAAAAAGCTGGTCGAACACGATGCATGATCTCGGCCTGGAGACAAGCGGCCGCCGCGCCGAAGGCGACTTTAGCATTGAATCCGGAATGCAAGCCGCGAGAGTCTTGCTCACCGGCACCGACCCGTGTTCCGCGATTATTGCCAGCAATGACCAAATGGCGTTTGGGGCGTTGAAAGTTGCCGGAGAGTTCGGATTAGCGGTGCCAGAAGACTTATCCATTGTCAGCCTCGAAAACTCGCCAGGGGTTCGCTTTTGCCAACCGCCGCTCACGGCGATTGACCAACCGGTTGCAGAAGCGACGGCGCTCGCCGTCGAACTGATTATCAAATCGCTCCGCGGCGCGCCGGAACCGCAAAATGTCATTGTTCAACCCGCAACGCTGATTGAGCGGGAATCTGTCGCCCCACCTCGCAACGCTTCAGGCCAAGACTGAATGATGTGCACGTTTGAAGGACCCGGCACATGAAGCGCTTTCCGCCCCTCCTTTGCGGCTCTGCCATTCTGCTGAGCGCCTGTTCGATCGCAGGTTCTGAGGTGTCCATCGCTGACGCCGAACTGGAAGCTTATCCCGGTTTCACGGGAGCGTATGAAGGGTTCACGCTGGTTATCGATGAACGGTTCGATCATTTTAATCCTGACATTTGGCGACGAGGTGACGGTGCTGTCGGAACCGAATCCATGTGCCGATTTCAAGAGCAAGGTGTGGTTGTCAAAGATGGCATGCTGAATTTGATCGTCAGCGAGGAACCGGTACCTGCCAGTTTCTCTGATGATCATCAAAACCAAAAGCCCGCCTATGATTATGCTTGCGGCGAGTTGCGGACGGTTGATGAGACCAAGTATCTATATGGGCGGATAGAAGCTCGTATGAAGGCCCCGGATCGCAACGTGGCAACCGGATACATCTCGTCTCTTTTCACCTACCGCCTTTTGAACGATCCGTCTCTCGATCAAGCGCATATGACCGAATGGGAAGAAATCGACGTTGAGCTCGAGGGCGGGCAGCCCGACAAGTTTCAGGCGAACCTGATCTATGGCGTCGACGCGCCGAGCTGGCTGGAGACCCGGCTCTATGGGGCGTGGGAAGATAAAATCGAAACCGGCCCTGTCGATGAATGGCGCGTGTTCGCAATTGAATGGCTGCCTGGTTCGATCCGCTGGTATGTGGACGGTGAGCTGGTGAAGACACTGCTCGCATCCGATATTGACTGCGATCCTGACTGCGTGCCGCCGCAGCAATACCCGACACCCATTCCAAACAACCCGACCTCGATTATGATGAACTCTTGGATTCCGAATGATGAGATTCAAGAGCATTTTGGTGGAGACAAAGCGGGCAACGTATATCCATTAGTCACAGAATATGACTGGTTTCGATACTATCAGTGGGACCCCGCTGAGGCACAATCCGATTAACCCGGAGCCGTGCCAACACATCGAACAACTCGGACAAAACCCATCATGCTGACCCACACAAATAGTGCAAAGACAACCGGCGCCGACGAGGCTCGCATCTCTGAATTGCTCGATCAAATGACGCTTGAGGAGAAGGTTGGTCAGCTAATCCAATTCTCTGGATTCTATGACATTACAGGGCCAGCACCCAAAGGCGAACGCGAAGCTCAGAAACACCAATTGCTGCAACGTGGTATCATCGGGTCCATGCTGAACGTCGTTGGCTATGATGAAATCCGCGCGTTTCAGACTTACGCCGTCGAAAACTCACGGCTGGGTATCCCGATGCTGTTTGCCTATGACGTCATTCATGGGCAGAAAACCATGTTCCCGATCCCCTTGGCAGAAGCCGCAAGCTGGGATCTCGAGCTTATCGAAAACAGCGCCAGGATCGCAGCCGTCGAAGCCTCCGCGCAAGGCCTGAACTGGACCTTTGCGCCAATGATTGATGTCACGCGCGATGCACGGTGGGGACGCGTCATGGAAGGCGCTGGGGAGGATCCGTATCTCAATGCGGTGATCGCCATCGCGCGGGTCGATGGCTTTCAAGGCGATGATATTGGCGCATGCGATAGCGTGGCGGCAACCATCAAACACTTTGCGGGATATGGTTTTGCTGAAGCGGGCAAAGATTATAATGCAGCCGAGATTGGAACCGTGACGCTATACAACACGGTTTTGCAGCCATTTCGGGATGTGTTGGAGGCCACCCGTCCGCGATCCGTCATGAACGCGTTCAATACGTTAAACGGCATTCCTGCAACGGGAGATGTCGCCTTGCAGCGAGATCTGTTGAAAGGGGCATGGGGATTTGAAGGCGTGCTGGTCTCCGATTGGGGCTCTGCCATCGAGATGATTGATCATGGCTTCGCAGAGGACAGCCGCGATGCCGCGCGCCTGTCCATACTGGCCGGATGCGACGTGGATATGGAATCCTATGTCTATCTCGATCATCTTGAGGAACTGGTCGTATCGGGAGAGATTGATGTCGCTTTGATTGATGACGCGGTTCGACGCACCCTCAGGCTGAAATTCGAGCTCGGGCTGTTTGACGATCCCTATCGCTATCTCGACAAGACGCGTGAGCGGAACACATTGATGAGCGCGCGCCACTTGGATGCGTCTCTGCAGATGGCTCGTAAGTCGATCGTCTTGCTCAAGAACGAGGACGGCGCGCTGCCTCTGCGAAAAAGTGAGAAAATCGCCCTGATTGGGGCGCTCGCATCTGACAAGGATGCCCCGCTTGGAAACTGGCGTAGTCAAGCGGAGCCGCATTCTGCCATGTCGGTCCTGCAAGGGTTTGAGCAAGCGGGACTGGATTTCTCTTATGCACGCGGCGTCGCCGTCCAAATCGGCGACGCCGATTTTACGTCACCGGTAATTGTAAACACAGACAATCGAGATGGGATCGAGGACGCCGTTGCGGCGGCACGCACAGCTGAGAAAGTTGTGCTTGTCCTCGGCGAGACCGCGCTCCAATCAGGGGAAGGGCGCAGCCGCGCCGATCTTGGACTACCAGGACTGCAGCAGGAGCTGTTGGAAGCTGTCTATGCCGTAAACAGGAATGTGGTTCTTGTCGTCATGAGTGGTCGTCCGTTGGTTCTGTCCTGGGCGGACGCCCATGTGCCGGCAATCGTTCAGGCCTGGCATCTCGGACATCGCAGCGGCCAGGCGATCACTGACGTTCTAACCGGGCAGGAAAACCCAAGCGGCAAGCTTCCGATGAGTTTCCCGCGCGCGGTCGGTCAGCTGCCGCTCTACTACAACCATCTCAGCACGGGTCGACCCAATCGAAAAGAACAAGTCGTTTGGGCGCACTATTCAGATATCGATATTAGCCCGCTTTACCCATTTGGACATGGCCTCAGCTATTCGAGTTTTGCCTATTCAGATTTGCGCGTTTCAGAACAATCGGATCATGTCTCCGTCGACGTCACGGTGCGCAATGGAAGCAAGATAGATGGGGAAGAGGTGGTGCAACTCTATGTGCGGGATCGCGTCGCCAGCGTCGCGCGGCCCGTTCGAGAGTTAAAAGCCTTTGAAAAGATCCTGATCGAGGCTGGTGGGTGCCGGACAATCAAAATGAAGCTGGGTGCCAGGGATTTAGGATTCTATGGGCCAAGCGGAGACTTTCGATTAGAGCCCGGCGACTTTGACATCTTTGTCGGGGGAAGCTCGCAAGCCGCGCTCACAGACACGATCAGGCTTTCCTCCGATCAACTAAAGGCGTTGCGTTAGAGGTCGAGTGGAGCGGTTTAGAACCGCTGAATGAACATAAAAACTGAGAGGTGAATTGGCCTTTCTGAATAAAACGGGCCGAGGGTCCAAAACTGGGAGAAAAAGTGTGGCCAACGGATCGGACGACAAACCAGCCCTGAGCGAGAAGCTGGGTTATGGCATGGGCGACACAGCGTCCAATATCGTATTTCAAGGCGTCAACATTCTTTTGTTGTATTTCTATACGGACGTAATGGGCTTGGCGCCCGCGACGGTCGCACTGATATTTGTGGGGGTTCGTATCTGGGACACGATGAATGACCCGATCATGGGCATCATCGCGGACCGCACGAAAACCCGGCACGGTAAGTATCGCCCATATTTACTGTGGATGGCGGTTCCGTTCGGTCTCGTGACCTTCCTCACCTTCGCCGCGCCAAGTTTGAGTGAGCCCCTAAAGATCGCTTATGCGACGCTCACCTATCTCATCTTGATGATGGTCTACACGGCGATCAATGTGCCCTACTCCGCCTTGATGGGCGTGATGACCGCGAACTCTGAACAACGCACCATACTATCGAGCTATCGGTTCGTCGGGGCGTTCACGGCAGGTCTAATTATCAGCATGGCCGCGCGTCCTATGGTGTCCTTCTTCGGAGGCGGCCAAGGCACAGAAGGATTTGATGAAGCGCTCGGATTCCGGCTCACATTTATGCTCTTGGCGACGCTTGCAACCATCTTGTTCTTGGTGACGTTTTTTACAACACGAGAGCGCGTCGCCCCACCAAAGGTTACCGAGCCAAACATTCGCAAGGATGTGGAAGTCTTGCTGCAAAATCGGGCCTGGTTGGTCATGGCGGCGGCGGGCGTTTTAACGCTTTCAAATGTCGCTGTTCGAAACGCGGTGACGTTTCACTTTTTCAAATACTATGTCGGCGATGACGGCTCACGCTACTTCCTGTTTCTGGATCAGACCTCGCTCTTTCTCACATTGGGGTCGCTCGCCTTCATTGCAGGTCTGGCGTTTACAAAGACGCTGGCCAGGATGTTTGGCAAGCGCAACGCGCTCATCGTTTTGACCGTGCTCAACGCCTTCACAATGATGGCCTTCTTCTTCATTCCACCTGAGGCGTTTTGGGTCATGGTCGGCGTGAACATTCTTGGCAGCTTGTTTGCCGGGCCGACGCCGGCTCTGGTCTGGTCTATGTATGCTGATGTCGCCGATTATGGCGAGTGGCGCTCTGGGCGACGGAGCACGGGTCTGGTCTTTTCGGCCGCGATGTTCGCACAGAAGATGGGGCTAACCATAGGCGGCGCCGGCGCGGGCGCGCTGCTCGGCCTGATCGGATTTGTCGCCAATCAAGAGCAATCTCCGGAAACGCTTGACGGTTTGCGCATCATATTCAGCCTTGTGCCAGGGGGATTGGCGCTCGCCAATGGGTGCGTCTTGTTGCTGTATCCAATCCGCGAAGAGACCGTCGAAGAAATGGGACGTGAATTGGCGGCCAGCCGCGCCTGACGCATAACAAGATCGATCTTCAGGTCCACAAAATCAGGTAGATGAGGCATGCAATTGCGCAGGGATTTTTGCGTATAAATCCGGCGTATTTGCATGTATTGCACACCCGAATTCGAACCACAGCCTTGAGCTTTTTGGAGAACGATCAAATGAACTTTGGCTATCTTATACCGATTACGCCGCGCGAAATGCCGTTTGGTCTGGATGTTCTGGACCCAAAAGACCGATCTGCGACGTCGCAAAATCAAGTGCGGCGGTTTGGTCTGAAAAAGAACCGGAAGAAAACGTAGGACGGGCCGCGAACAAATCGGTTTGCCGCTTCCTTAGCGTCCGTCTTGCCAGACTTCGTGCTTGACCCAATCGAGTTCCATTTCCCATGTTTGTGTCATTGGGGAATCGTTGATCTTGGCGAAGTTCAAAACCGCAAATAACGGTTCCGGAAAGCTCTGGCCCATCCCGATATTGCGATAGACTTTTTCCCCGTTCAATCGGTAGATGAGGTCGCCTGTGCTTTTCACATGGGTCAGCACTGAGTTCATCTCCCGAATGACGCTTCGCAATCGATAAATTGCAGAGACCGCGCCGATTGCACAACACTATCTGATTGGGCAATGCATAATCAAACACACTACGCCCGGTCAGCCTGTCGCACGCGTGTATAAGATTGCATTCATAGAAAAATATTGGAGCGGGCGATGAGATTCGAACTCACGACCCCAACCTTGGCAAGGTTGTGCTCTACCCCTGAGCTACGCCCGCGTCCTAATGGGTAAGCAGCCCGATGCGTCGGGCCGAACCGGGGATAAAGCGTATCTGACTGTCTGGCGCAAGAGGGAAATGCGCCTGCTGGCGGGAAATTGCATATGCCAAGCAAAGGATCAGCGCCGCTCGACACCTGCCGCTTCGAGTTGGGCTGGCAGACGCCCGGTAAGCCAGCTGAAAAACATTTTATAGTCGCCGATCAGGGACCAGAGTGGATAGGTAAATGTGGCGGGCTTGTTCTTTTCAACAAAGAAATGACCGACCCACGCGAAGAAATAGCCGATGACCGGCATCGCGATCAGCCACAATGGACTGATGAAGATCGCGGCTGCGAGCGCGGCGAAGGTCAGCCCGGTGCCCGTGAAATGCAAGCTCCGGCAAAGCGGATTGGAATGTTCCGTCAGATAATAGGGATAGAATTCACTAAAGCTGCTGAACGCCCGATTTGAGCCTCGCTCTGCTTTTGTCATTGTCTATCCCTTTCCAATCTCACCGTACTCAGGCGACTTCCAGTTCCGGTTTGAGGACGCCGCGCTTGATCAGCTCTTCGGCAATCTGAACGGCATTCAGCGCTGCGCCTTTGCGTAGATTGTCCGAAACATTCCAGAAGATGATGCCGTTCTCGACCGTCGGATCCTTGCGGACACGGCTGACATAGCTCGCCCACTCGCCGACACATTCAATCGGGGTGACGAACTGGTCTTCTTCGATATTGTCGATGAGTTGAACGCCATCTGCATGATGGAACATCTCACGGGCTTGTTCAACGCTCAATGGGTCTTCCAGCTCGACATTCACCGCTTCGGAATGACCAACAAAGACCGGGACGCGAACACAGGTAGCGACCAGTTCGATGCTTTCATCGATGATTTTCTTGGTCTCCATGCGCATCTTCCACTCCTCCTTGAAGGAGCCATCCTCCATGGGCACATCGATCTGCGGGATCACGTTGAAGGCAATCTGTTTGGAAAACACGTCCGGCGTCGGCTTGTCATTGACGAACATGCCCTTGGTCTGGGTCCAGAGCTCATCCATGCCCGCCTTGCCTGCGCCTGACGCCGACTGATAAGTCGACACGACGACGCGCTTAATCCCGGCGGCCTGATGTAGCGGCGCGAGAGCGACAACCAGCTGCGCTGTTGAGCAATTTGGATTGGCGATGATGCCCTTCTTGCCATAGCCAAGCACAGCTTCACCATTCACCTCCGGTACGACCAGAGGCACATCGGGGTCCATCCGCCAGCAGCTGGAATTATCGATGACGATTGCACCGGCTGCGGCGATTTTCGGTGACCACTCTTTCGAGACAGACCCGCCAGCCGACATCAGAACAATATCGACCTGACTGAAATCAAACTGCTCCAGATCTTCGCAAAGCAGGGTCTTGTCGCCGAAAGAGCATTTACGGCCAAGCGAGCGACGCGAAGCAACCGCATGGACCTTGTCTGCAGGGAAGGCGCGCTCGTCCATAATATTGAACAGCTCGCGCCCAACATTTCCGGTTGCACCAACGACAGCGACTCTCAGGGCCATTTTTGTCTCCTTGCGATCAGGACGGGTCTCTTGTCATGCAGACGCCTTTAAAGCAACACTCTGGCGATAGTATGAACGCTCACAAATTCGATAGAGCAAGGATCAGGCACAGCAAGCACACAAGTCAGGCCACAAAACTGCACTTGTACGAGACAGCAGACTGTGGGAGCACACGGGTCATGTATGAAGACATCATCAACCGCTATATCTCGAGCTATAATGACCGCGATATCGAGGGCATGCTCGATTGTGTCACCGAAGATGTGATCTTCGAGAATATCTCGAATGCGGGTCAGTCGATGAAGCTGGTTGGTCGCGCCCAGATGGGGGAGGTCGCCGAGCTGTCTGGCAATGCTTTTTCCTATCGGCGCCAGCGGCTGATCAATCTTGTGATCGGCACCGGAAAAGCCTCAGCCGAAATCGAGTTTGAGGGCAAGGCCGCTGTCGACCTGCCCAATGGTGTAAAGGCTGGGGAAACGGTGAAGATCCGCGGGGCGAGCTTCTTTGAGTTTCGCGGCCGCCTTCTCTCACGTATCGCAGATTATTCCTGAGCCAGGTTTTAGAAAGCTGGACTCCCTATGGGTCCCGGATCGCTTTCAGCGTCCGGGATGACAGCTTAGAGGTGGCGTCAAAAACGTTACGAGCTATCCAGCGCGGCGCGGGCGAAGTGGTGGAGGTCGATCAGGGCCTGCGTGCTGAAGGGGTGTTTTTGCCGCCGCTGCCGGGTGAAGGTCGGCGGGTGGCCAAGTTTCAGCGGATCGAGCCGCGCCGGACCCGTCTCTCTCGCGCGGCGCTGGCGGGTCAGCCACCTCGCCATGCGGCGGGCTTGCTTCTCGGGCGCCTCAAGCGCGTGTTGAAGCGCGGTCAGGCGCGCGATAAGCCCGCCCGGCTCTACGAACTGATCTTCGTCCGGGTTTTGCTCGCCCCCCTCATGGGCTGCTCCAATGGTTCCAACATTATGAGGCGGCTCATGAAAGGCGTGGGCAGAGTCGAGGTCCAGAACCACCCAGAAGACAGATGTGCCGGGAAGCGGCTCAGTCAGGGGAAAAGCCGGGGTATCTGTACGCGGCAAGGCGCGCAGGTGAGTGAGCGTCTCAGCGCTTGCGGGGTGGGTTACACGGGGTTTCGGCTCTGGCAGGCGCAGTGCCATGATCAGGATGGCCCGGCGCACCAGCGCCTCGGCCTGACGCAGCAGAACCAGAGCCTCGCGCCGGGCAGCGACCCGGATTAGCGAGTTCGCGGTGAGCGCGGCGTTCAGGCTCGCCACGAGCCCCCGCATCGCATCCCAGCCCCGTGCTAGAGCAATATCTGTATGGTCCTCAAGTGTCATGGACGGGAGGTTAAAGTGGTTGGCGACTGGGTCGGATTAGGCCTTCAACGCGAAATGAGCGTCGCCTCTAGCAGTCGACACGTATAAGTTCAAAATCGACCGATCTGTTTATTATAGGGCATGGAAAATCATAAACCCATACTGACTTTGCCGCGCCATATACTCCAAACGTGACGCGTGTTCTGAACTTATCATCGCCCTCTTCCCATACGATAAAGGATTCGTCTTTAGGTCGGAAAACGATCCGCCCCTGATAGTGATGAAGCGTCTTTAGAGCGTTGATCTGAAAGAAAGTAAGTCGGTCTCCTGGGGAAACGTTATAGGTTAAATTCACCCGAGCCTCTGCAATATCGAAGAACAGCTCTCGCCAAGCTCGGCGCTTTCCAGGCACACGTAGTTTGGGCTGACCACTCCCCAGACGCTCGAACCCCCCGAAATAGTCAGATATGCTTCCTTGGTAGTCTTCGTCACTGACAAACTCTTGGTGCGCGTTTGATGACCAAACCTCGGCCAGACAATCTGCACATTTTGAAGCGGATTTGAAAGACTCAGCGTGGAACGAACCGAGTTTACGCGGACCGATTTCAATATTCTGCCAATCGCAATCATTGATCACGATCGGGATCAGCCAGTTCTCCTGATAAAACCGTTTCTCGGCTTGTTTGCTTGCGATTTCGAGTTCCCTGTAAACGAAGGAGTCCTGGCGCGCCGTGAGCTTGGGGGAGACGAAGACAACGAAATAGTCTGCGGAATTGATGGCCCGTTCAATGGCTTCATCCCACCGCGTTGCCAGTTTCAAAGCGCGATTGTCCCACCAGAAGGGGATATTTCGCTTTGAGAGCTGACGTGTCAGTTTTTGGATCTTGCCAAAATGCTCGCGTGGATAACTCAGAAACAACACAGGTGTTTACACTCAATAATGACGACTATGGTTCGCAACGAAACATGGATTCATAGGATCGTCGAGAGTAGGTTTCGCTATCATTGAGTTGGACATAGAAGTGCGGCATTCAGTGATGAGTTGCCATGGTCTTGTAGGTGGCTGCATGTCACTGTTGTAAAGGTGCAGGCCCCTGCCCTCTCCCCCCTACCCAAAGGTTCGCAGCGCCTTTGCCGCAACGGTACCGATTGATGCGGGGGTGGGCTTCCGCCAATCTCCGGCAAAAGATATTGGAGAAGAGATATGGCGCGTGGATCAATGCCTGTGCTGGTAGGTGTGGGACAATATGTGAGCCATTGGGACGGGACGCAGCCTGTGTCAGAGGCCCCTTCGCCGCTTAGCCTGTGCGTCGAGGCCAGTCAGCGCGCCCTTGCCGATGCGGGCGTGTCTGTATCTGAGATTGATACGGTTTGTGTGACCCGCACGACTGACGATTCCTACCCCAATGCGCGTTATCCGCATGGCAAGAATACAAACTATCCCGGCACGCTGTCCGAGGCCCTCAGGATTGACCCGAAAGCTGCCATCTACTCGATCTCTGGCGGTCAGACCGGGCAGCAGAATATCAATGAAATGGCCTCGCGCATCTTTGCGGGCGAGACGGAATGTGCGCTGATCAGTGGATCAGAAGCGGTCAAAGCGTCCAAAGCGGCGCGTAAGCACGGCATCGATATTGATTGGACAGGTGCGAGTGATCGCGACTTTGATGATCGCGGACTTGGCGGCCGGTTGGTCAACAAGACCGAGATCACGCATGGCTTGTTCATCCCGGCCTGGTTCTACGCGATGGTAGAGAATGCCCACGCCGCTGAAGCCGGGCGCACGCGCACAGAGCACCGCAGAGCCATGTCAGAGCTGTGGGCGCCGTTTGCAAAGGTCGCGCTGGACAATCCGAACAGCCAGTTTGAAACTGACTTTGATGTAGAGTTTCTCGCGGCGCCAAGCCGGGCGAACTATCCGTTCGCTGATCCTTTGTTGAAGTGGCACATGGCGCAGGATGCTGTGAACCTCGGTGCGGCCTTGTTGATCATTTCTGAGGAGAAAGCTGACGCTCTGGGGATCGCTGCAGAAAAGCGGGTCTACTTGCAGGGCAGCGGCGAAGCAGAAGACAGCTTCTTTCTGGAGCGCGAGAGCTATACCGACTCATGGGCCATGAAAACGGCACTCGACCGCGCCTTCGGTCAGGCTGGCATGACAGAGGCAGATATCAGCCTGTTTGACCTCTATTCGTGTTTTCCATGCGCGGTCACATGCTCAACCCGCGCCCTCGGCATTGACCCCGCAACAGACCCGCGTCCGCTGACGGTCACGGGCGGCCTGCCCTTCTTTGGTGGCCCGGGCAACAACTACTCCATGCACGGCGTTGCCAGTATGGCGGAAAGGCTGCGCGCTGCCCCTGGGACATTCGGGCTGGTGCTCGCGAATGGCGGCTGGATGAGCAAGGAGGCGGCCGGGATCTGGTCCACAGCGCGCCCTGAAACCTTCCATCCAACAGACCCAATCGCAAAACGAGATCCGGCTGACCTCATCGAAACTGAGCTTGAGCCAAGCGACGGGACACTCGAGACATTCACAGTCACGCATGGTCGGGAAGGGGCGGACAAAGGCCTGATCATGGCCCGAACTGGTGATGGAAAGCGCTTTATCGCTCACGCTTCAGCGGCGGCGATGGAAAGACTGCTGAAAGAAGAGAGCCCGGTTGGCCTCGCTGTTAAAGTGACGCGCCGCGACCCGATCAATATTGTGGATTTTGCCTGACACAAAGCTTGATTTGATCTTTGATTGATCTCTGCCAAAAGGGTGTGGAGGAGATCTGTCATGTCGTTTCAAAAGGCTCTTATAGGCGCCCTGCTTTTCTTTGTGTCTGCCTGCGCAACCGTGACACCGGAACCGTGCACGGCAGAGTGGGTCGACTGGAAGACGGACTCGATTCTGGATGAATTTGCGCAGTCCAATCGCGGCGAGCTTCGACGGCTTTCGAATTTCTCAGAGGACTTGCAAGCGAACGCCACAAGCCCGCTCACAGCCTTTCGTTTGCCGGGTATGATCGAAGATTTCCAAACCCTGGCGGCAGACTTTGAAGGGCGTGTCCTGCCAGAGGTGAATGCTGCGCTGGAACAGTGTGGCAGCGCTGAAACGCTGATCCCGCTTTTTACCCAGCTGCTGCGCCGTGAGGGCTTTAGTGAAGAGGTGTTGGAATGGACGGTATTTTTAGGCGCAATCTCGGGTCAGGTTTGATCCACTCGAAGGCAATTTTGCCCTCGCCTCACAAAACCTCTATCCCTTAGGGTAAAGCCTGCTAACAGTGACCCTATGATAGCGTTAGACAATACCAATAAGGCTCAAATTGACACGGCCAAGGCCGCGTTACGGCGCCATGCCAGTCAGATCGATGCCAATCCACTGACGAATTCCGTCTTTACCTATGCGCACGACCTGTTTCGACAGCTTGAGCGCGGCGAGACTGATATTGAGCAACTCGGCGATATCGTTCAGCAGATCTACTCCGATTTGGTCGAAGAACGCGCCCAACGGTTCCGCGATCAGCATACCGCCTCAGAAACACCGATTACAGACCGCCTGAACGCGCAACTCACTGCACTGGCTGAGCAAGGTTGGGAGGCGTTCAGATCAGCGCTGGAAACCTCATCCGGCGGCATTGTCTTCACGGCGCACCCAACATTTGCCATGTCACGCGAAGCGCGCGTCGCCCTGGCCGATTATGTCAGTGAGGCCTCGCCAGAGAACAAGACCGTTCTTGATACTGAACTCGCCCGCGATGGCCGCACCTGGTCTGACGGTATCTCACTGCTTGGTGAGCATGCCGAAGCCCAATCTGCGATCCGCTGTGCGCAAGAGGCGCATGACGCCTATACCGCCCTTATTCTGGACGTCGCCAAGACCCATTTCCCGGAAACATGGAAGACGCTTCAAATCGCCGCCCCGACCATTGCAAGTTGGGTGGGATATGATCTTGATGGCCGTACGGACATCCACTGGTCGCAATCGTTTGCCTTGCGGTTGCAGGAAAAGGCCGACCAGCTGCACCGCTATGGATCACGCATGCTGGCCCTCGCGCAGGGGGTCGAAGCGGTCGCAGGGTCTGACCTGAACCATATCGCTCAGCGTTTGATGGCAGCCGCTGAACTGACCGAAGCCGATGCTGAGATTTTCCGCAAGGACCTTACGGTTGCAGACAATCTGGTGGCCGCGGCGAATACGCTGACGACGGCAAACCCTGCCAGACTGACCAGCTCGGACTCGATTGTTGCGGCGCTCTCTCGGGTTCTCCAGAACCCTGCCCTGAGCGATGAACAAGCCCGCGATATCATCATTCTACGAACCCAGATTGAAACGCTGCGCTTTGGCACAGCGCGTATTCACTTGCGCCTGAATGCAGCCCAGATTGGGACTGTCATCCGCCGCGACCTTGGCCTCGACACAGAAAACCGTGACCTTGGCCGCAGCGCCCTGAGTGATCTGGCAGGCCTTGCAGCCACGGATGAACCTCTGCCGGTCAACTTTGCCGATCTGATGCTGGAGCAATCAACCGCACGGCGACAATTCATGATGTGCGCGCAGTTTATCAAACATATCGATAGCGACGCGCCGATACGTTTCCTGATCGCCGAAAGCGAAAACCCGGCAACCGTTATGGGCGCGCTATATCTCGCGCGCCAATATGGGGTCGATCAATCGCTCGACATATCCCCGCTGTTCGAAACTCCAGAAGCGCTCGAAACGGGTGGCCGTTTCATTGAGCAGCTGCTCGCAGAGCCCGAATACATGGCCTATCTGCGCCAGCGCGGTTACCTTTCGGTCCAGCTTGGGTTTTCGGATGCGGGTCGTTTCATTGGCCAGGTATCGGCCGATATGGCGATTGAGCGGATTCACAATCTGATCAGCCGCGCTGTTGCGGCAACCGGTGAACCGCTTTCGCTGCTGATCTTCAACACTCATGGTGAATCTATGGGGCGCGGTGCGTGGCCGGGCACGTTCGAGCAGCGCTTTGACCATTTACTGTCAAAATGGGCGCGGCAGCAATCGCATGAACGCGGCGTGCCCATCCGTCATGAAGTGAGCTTTCAGGGCGGCGATGGATTTCTGCATTTCGCCAACCCGGAGCTTGCCAAGTCGACATATTGTGCCTTTGCCAGCCACCTGCTCTCAACACCCGATGCCAGTGACGATGCTTTTTATGAGCGCACAGATCTTGTCTGGGACCTCTACCGGGATTTACGCAACTGGCATGAACGCCTGTTTGTGGACGAAGACTATGGCCACATCCTCGGCGATTTTGCGACGAATTTCCTGATCAAGGCGGGGTCGCGCCAGAGGCGTCGGTCATCCGGTCCAAGCGGCCCGCGCTCACTTCGGGCGATCTCTCACAATGCAACCCTGCAGCAGCTTGGCATCCCCCTGAACACCGCGGCCGGGATCGGCTCAGCCCTTCGCCGGGAGCAAGAACAGGTCAGTGATCTGGTTGAATCTTCGGCGCGCATGCAGGGCTTGATGAGACTTGCCTCCATCGCCCGAAACATGACCAGCGTGCCGGTTTTGCGGGCCTATGCGGCAATCTATGATCCAAGTTTCTGGGTCGCGATGACCCGCAACACCGAAGGCGACAAGGCCCTCGCCTATCGCCGGATTTATTACCTTCTGCAGGATCGTCAGACCAACACGTCATTCGAGAAAGTGGCAAACAAGCTCAGCATCGACTTGCGCAAGCTCGACCCATTGCTCGGGCGGATTGAGTCAGCCCCGAGCGCCGATCAACGCCACGAACAACGGCTGAATATCCACGTCTTGCATGCGGCGCGGCAAGCACTGATGATGAAAGCGCTGTCGCTTGCAGGGGAATTACCGTTAGTCTCGCGTCGCCACGAAGCCAGCGTTGTCGACATTATGAACCTCATCAAATCAATGCAGATTGGCGATGCAATCGATGTGCTCTGCAATATTTTTCCTGCCTCTCAAGGCGATGAGGAACAGCTTCGAAACCTTAACGAGCCTGGGCATATGGCAGGAAATGCAGCGAACGGATACGATCAGATCCACCGCGAGGTTATCGAACCATTGGAAGATATTGACCGGTTGTTTCACAAAATCACGCTGGCCATTTGTCAGGCCTATGGCGCGTACGGCTAGGCGCGTCAAACAGCACTTGTCATGACGCCGCAGGACGGGCTTTAGTCTTGTTTGATAGAAACAAGATGGAAGCAGTATGACTAAACAAGCAAGAAGCGGCCCCCTCGCAGGCGTAAAGATTATTGATATGTCCAGCGTCGTCCTCGGGCCGCTCGCAACGCTGATTTTCGGGGATCTTGGGGCCGAAGTGATCAAGATTGAATCGGGCCAGAGCGGTAAAGCCGGGGATACGATGCGCTATGCCGGGAAATCTCCCACCGGGGACCTCGGACCGATCTATACCAATCTCAACCGCAACAAACGCTCTGTTCAACTCGATGCCAAATCCGAAACGGGTAAAGCTGCGCTGACGGCGATGCTGAAAGATGCCGATGTATTTTTCCACAATGTCCGGCTGGCGGGCATGGCGCGGCTCGGCCTCGACTATGACAGCGTGAAAGCGATCAATCCGTCGATCATCTATGTTCATTGCGCGGGCTTTGGTTCGGGCGGTCCATACGAGAAACGCCAGGCCTATGATGACCTGATACAGGCTGCCTCCGGGTTTGCGCATCTCAGCCAGATGCGCGATGGGTCTGACCCGTCCTATGCACCAAGTCTGGTGGCCGATAAAACCGTTGGCTTGTTCGCAACCTATGCCACGCTCGCGGCGCTTTACCACAAGGCGCAGACAGGCGAAGGCCAGTTCGTCTCCGTCCCGATGCTTGAGACATTCACCTTCTTCAATATGGTCGAGAACCTGTACGGAGAGACCTTCCTGCCCGGCAATGGCAAGGTCGCCTATACACGATCAGTCAACGCCAATCGCAAACCCTACAAAACCAAAGATGGCTATATCGCCCTCGTCCCCTATTCCGACGAGCAATGGGAAACCTTCTTCAAAATGGGAGGGCGTGACGGTGTTTTTGAAGACCCACGCTTCTCAACCTATTCGGCGCGCACGGAAAACATCACAGACCTTTACGCCATTATTGGCGAAGTGGCGCTGCAAAAGACGACCGACGAATGGCTGGACCTGCTTGACGAGGCCAACATCCCGGCCATGCGGTTCAACCAGATGGCAGACGTCTTAAGCGATGAACACCTGAGCGCTGTGGGCTTTTTTGAGGAACGTGAGCATCCTGACGCCGGGCCGTATCGCAGTATGAAGCACCCGGTCAATTTTTCCAGGACACCGGCAGATGTTGCTTTGGACCCGCCGCGTCTGGGCGCTGATACAGAGACCGTTCTTGCAAGCTTGGGGCTGTCAGCCGAGTAGCGAACCCGGTTTCACCGCATTCTGAAACTGCCGATGGCGTGAGCGCGTCATTTTTGGCATAAGGCGGATATGACTGAGATCCGTGTAATCGCCTTTTACAAATTCGTTCGCTTTGATGATCCCGCGACCTTGCAAGCGCCGCTGCAGGCGGCTCTGTCGGCGCTTGGCGTCAAAGGCACCGTCCTGCTGGCGACAGAGGGTCTGAACGGCACGATCGCAGGGCCTGATGAGACCATGGATGCGGCGCTGGCCACCCTTAAAGCCCTGCCCGGGTGCGCAGATCTCGACAGCAAAGCCTCATCGGCACGTGAGATGCCATTCTTGCGGCTGAAGGTGCGGCTGAAATCTGAAATCGTCACAATGGGTGTGCCTGGCACCGACCCAACCTGTCTGGTGGGCAGCTATGTCAAACCAGCAGACTGGAACGCCCTGATCCGCGATCCGGACACAGTCGTGATCGATACGCGGAATGATTACGAAGTTGAGCTTGGCACGTTTGAAGGCGCAATTGACCCGGAAACAGCAACCTTTCGCGAATTCCCGGAATGGTTTGATGCCTTCAAGACCAGACTTGAAGCGGAAGGGCGCAGCCCAAAAGTCGCAATGTTCTGCACCGGGGGCATACGCTGCGAAAAAGCGACGTCCTATGTAAAATCCGTCGGGATTGATGATGTCTTCCATCTGCAAGGCGGCATTCTGAAGTATCTTGAGACGGTCCCTGAACCTGAAAGCCTGTGGCATGGGGAGTGTTTCGTGTTCGATGACCGCGTCTCTGTCGGCCACGGGCTGAAGCAAGGCGATTATCAGCTGTGCCACGGCTGCCGGTTCCCGGTCAGTCCGGAAGATCGGGCCCACCCGGACTATGAAGAGGGCGTCAGCTGCCCGCATTGCGCGCATACGCTGAGCGATAAAAAACGCGCCGCATTGCGAGAGCGTCAGAAACAGGTCGCACTTGCCCGCGCGCGAGGAGAGACCCATCTCGGCGATGATGTCGTCATGCGCCCACGCAAGACACAACCGGCATGAGCAATCCACGCCCCATCCTTTACTCGTTTCGCCGCTGTCCCTATGCGATGCGCGCGAGGATGGCGATTGCCGCCTCTGGTGTAACGTGCCAGCTGCGCGAGGTTGTGCTTCGCGATAAGCCTGCCGAAATGCTGGAAGCCTCGCCGAAAGGGACTGTACCGGTAATCGTGGAGCCAGATGGCACGGTGATAGATGAGAGCCTTGACGTGATGTTCTGGAGCCTTGGGCAAAACGATCCCGGCCACTGGCTGTCACCGGATAGCGGCAGTCTGGAAGAGATGAACACACTGATTGAGGCCTGCGATGGACCGTTCAAACACGCGCTTGATCGCTACAAGTATCCGGGGCGATATGAGAATATTGACCGACTTGAACAGCGCGCAAACGGCCTGAACTATCTTGAAACTCTGGATCAGCGCCTTTCCCGCGCGCCTTATCTGTTTGGAACGCGCATCAGCCTCGCCGACATTGCCATATTCCCGTTCGTTCGCCAGTTCGCGAATACGGATCGGGCTTGGTTCGACGCGCAGCCCTTGCCAAGACTGCAAACCTGGCTTGCCGGCCATCTCAGCAGCCCGCTTTTCGCGGCGATTATGCCGAAATACAAGCAATGGCAGACAGGTGATGAAGAGCCGCTCTTTTTGCCAGACGAAGCGCTGGTTGCCTAACCCGCCAGCGCAGCGCGTACAGCATCGAGTGCAGCATCAGCCTTTGACCCGTCCGGGCCGCCAGCCTGCGCCATGTCAGGACGCCCGCCGCCGCCCTTACCGCCAACTTCAGCAGCGGCAATCCGCACCAGATCAACCGCTGAGAAACGCTCCGTCAGATCATCGCTAACGCCAACTGCGACCGCAGCCTTGCCGCCATTCACGCCGATAAAGACGGCGATGCCGGAGCCCATCTGGGCTTTGGCTTCATCGATCAACGCGCGCAGATCCTTGCCGCCGACACCATCTGCGACGCGGGCGATCAGGTTGACATCGCCAATCTGCTCCGGCCCAGACGGCGCGCCGCTCTCACCGGCCATGGCAAGGGCGCGTTTCGTCTCTGCCAGATCACGTTCAAGCGTACGGCGTTCTTCGACGAGCCCGGCAACCTTACGCGGCACATCCTTGAGCGGGACCTTTAACTGGTCAGAAAGGTCCAGTGCGACCTGGGCCCGGCCACGCAGGAATGACAGCGCTTCAGCGCCCGTCGCCGCTTCAATCCGGCGGACACCGGCAGACACACCGCCTTCAGACGTAATCACGAAAGAGGCGATATCGCCGGTGCGATTGACATGGGTACCGCCGCAAAGCTCGACAGAATATGGCGCAGCGCCGTCGCCAAGCGCCTCGCCCATGGTTAGCACGCGCACTTCATCGCCATATTTTTCCCCGAACAGGGCAAGCGCGCCCGCTTCGATCGCCTCTTCCGGTGTGCTCACAGCGACATCAACAGCCTTGTTCTGGCGAATGACGGAATTCACCTGGTCTTCAATGGCTTCAATTTCGGCAGCATTGACAGGGGCGCTATGGGAGAAGTCAAACCGCAATCGATCTTCTTCAACCAGAGACCCTTTCTGCGTGACATGTTCGCCCAGAACACTGCGAAGGGCAGCGTGGAGCAAATGCGTGGCGGAGTGATTGGCCATGACCCGGATGCGTCTTGCCCCATCGACGTTCAGATCCGCCGACTGTTCGAGCGCAATTGCGCCCTCGACGACCTCACCGATATGGACATGCAGATCACCGGCCTGCTTGACCACATCCGTGATACGAACGCGCCCGCCGGAGGTAAATATTGCATCCCCATGGTCGCCAGCTTGGCCCCCGCTCTCGGCATAGAAGGGGGTTTGATCGAAGACGAGTTGAACGAGATCGCCTGTGTGCGCCGACTTAACCTCTTCGCCATCGCGAACCATCGCTTTGAGCACGCCGCGTGCTTCCAAACACTCATAGCCAAGGAAAGATATGTCCCCAATCCGGTCACGCACACGAAACCAGACATCCGAAACAGAGGCATCGCCGGACTTGAACCCACCCGAACGAGAGCCCTCTTTCTGAGCCGCCATGGCCGCATCGAACCCGGCCTCATCTACCTGCATACCGCGCCCGCGCATGATATCCTGCGTCAGGTCGAGCGGAAAGCCGAATGTGTCATAGAGTTTGAAGGCCGTTTCACCGGGCAGGACATCGCCCTCGGCAAAATCAGAGCTGGCCTCATCCAGCAAGGACAAGCCGCGACCAAGCGTGCGCTGGAATCGCGCTTCTTCATCTTCAAAGGCGCGTTCAATGACAGGACGGGCGCGAATCAGCTCGGGATAAGCCGCGCCCATTTCATCGGCAAGCGCACCGACCAGTTTGTGCATGCCGGGCTCTCTTGCGCCGAGAATGTGAGCGTGTCGCATGGCCCGGCGCATGATCCGTCGCAAGACATAACCGCGCCCTTCATTTGAAGGCGAGACCCCATCGGCCACCAGGAAAGCCGACGTGCGCAAATGATCGGCAATCACCCGAAACGAGCCGATGGTCTCGTCACTCGTTTTTCGTCCATAGACCTCTTGCTCTGCGGCAATCAGGTTTTCAAACAGGTCGATTTCATAATTGTTGTGAACACCTTGCAGAACAGCCGCAATCCGCTCCAGCCCCATTCCGGTATCGATCGAGGGCTTGGGCAAAGGGGTTCGCTTGCCGCCGGCTGCCTGATCGAACTGCATGAAGACCAGATTCCAGATCTCGATAAAGCGATCGCCATCTTCTTCCGGCGTTCCGGGCGGGCCGCCCCAGATCTTGTCGCCATGATCGTAGAAAATCTCAGAGCACGGACCACAAGGGCCGGTATCGCCCATCGACCAAAAATTATCGGACGTTGAAATACGGATGATCCGGTCATCAGAAAGCCCGGCAACCTTCTTCCAGATCGCCGCAGCCTCTTCATCCTCGGAATAGACCGTGACGAGCAGCTTATCTTTGGCAAGCCCAAGCTCGCGGGTGACAAGATCCCATCCGAACGCAATCGCGTCATCCTTGAAATAGTCGCCAAACGAGAAGTTCCCGAGCATTTCAAAAAAGGTATGGTGACGGGCTGTATACCCGACATTATCGAGATCATTATGCTTGCCGCCGGCCCGCACGCATTTCTGGGAGGTTACGGCGCGATCAGAGAAGGGCGTTTCAGTCCCGGTAAAAATATTCTTGAACGGCACCATGCCGGCATTGACGAATAAAAGCGTCGGATCATTCTCAGGCACCAAAGGCGCTGACGCTTTCCGCACGTGCCCTTTGCTCTCGAAGAAAGAGAGAAATGTTTCGCGCAGTTCATTCACACCTGTCATGGCAATCCCTTAAAAGCCCGGCCTTGATCAAAAGACCCTGTCATCAGGGGATCGATATATGACTATCTGTCCGGCACGCCAAGTCACGGCTGTGCATGCCGGACAAAAGTGTTGCTAGCCTGTTTGGGCCTCATCAGAACTGTCTTCAGTCGGGCCGCCCCCCTCTGCCAACAGAACGTCGGACAGAAGGCCGGAGCGTTTCCGGATCTCAAGCTCAATCTCATCGGCCATGGCCGGGTGATCTTTCAGGAACTGGCGCGTTTTCTCACGCCCCTGCCCGATCCGTTCTGTGCCATAGGAATACCAGGACCCGGATTTCTCAATCACTTCACATTTGACGCCAAGATCGATCAATTCACCCGTCTTGGAGATGCCTTCACCATAGATGATATCAAATTCAACCTGCCGGAAGGGCGGCGCAACCTTGTTCTTGACCACTTTGACGCGGGTCTGGTTGCCAACCACTTCATCGCGATCCTTGATCGCACCAATGCGGCGAATATCGAGGCGGACAGACGAATAGAATTTCAGTGCGTTGCCGCCCGTTGTGGTTTCCGGGCTGCCAAACATCACGCCAATCTTCATCCGGATCTGGTTGATAAAGACGACCATACAATTCGACTTGGCAATCGATCCGGTCAGCTTGCGCAGAGCCTGGCTCATCAGGCGCGCCTGCAATCCCGGCAGACTGTCGCCCATCTCACCTTCAATTTCTGCACGCGGGGTCAGCGCCGCAACAGAGTCAATGACCAGAACATCAATCGCGCCGGAACGGACCAAGGTGTCAGCAATCTCAAGGGCCTGCTCGCCGGTATCGGGCTGCGACACCAGAAGGTCATCAAGATCGACCCCCAGTTTGCCTGCATAGACCGGGTCAAGCGCATGTTCAGCATCAACAAAGGCGCAGACACCGCCATTCTTTTGTGCCTCGGCGATGACATGCAGGGATAGCGTCGTCTTACCAGAGCTTTCAGGACCGTAAATTTCGATCACGCGCCCTTTTGGCAAACCGCCAATCCCGAGCGCAATGTCGAGTCCAAGAGATCCGGTCGGTACGGACTCGATATCCATTGATGTCTTTTCGCCGAGCCGCATAACCGACCCCTTGCCAAAAGACCGCTCAATGTTCGAGAGCGCCGTTTCAAGAGCTTTTTGTTTGTCCACGCCGGACTCCTTGTCCACCAATTGTAGCGAGGCTTTGGCCATGAGTCGTTCCCTTTCGTCTAGAACTTGCTCGATAAAGCTGGGCTCGAGCTGCCCGTTATCTATCGTGTACCATGTTTGTTCACGAGAACAAAGCAAAAACTTCTGAAGTAATTGTCTCTTTTCCAAAATCGGAAAATGAGGCATGATATTCTCATGTTAAAACGAACTGACCGACAGCCGGGCGAAGCCAAGGTCCGCTACCTTGATGCGAACCTCGATCTCATCAAGCCGGGCGACTATGTGTTTTGCGCCGTAACAGGCCGGAAGATCCCACTCGGCGCACTGCGGTATTGGAGCGTCGATCTGCAGGAGGCCTATATTGATGCAGCCGCCGCTGCGACACGTATGGTGGTAAAGGAATGATCAGCCCACGCGGGCTTGGATTAATTGCGGCGATGGCGACCGGCCTTGCAGGATATGGTCTTGCCGACGAGACCGAGACCGCTGAAGCAGCCCCGCTTGCCTATGTCGACTGTAGCGGTGTGGCCAAACAGGGCGGGCTTCTCCTCTGCGAAGGCTTGCCGGGCAGCATACTTGATGTTTCGTCCCCAGAGGGCGCACATGCCCGTAGCGTGACCATTGGCGAGAATGGCCGTGTTGCGATCGGCCTGAAACAGCATGAAGGCGCATTTCTGACCATTTCCGTACAGGATACATCGCTGGCCATGACGGCCCCAATTGAAAAGCGTGATGATCCCTATCGCGTGATTGAGGGCTTCGACTGCGACAAGGTCGATGCGCGCACACAGGAGCAGAAAGATCATGCCGGCCGCAGCTGGGTCAAGAAACAGGCGGCGTTCAAGACATTTGAAACCGGGCCCGGCGCAACGACAGGCTTTATCCTGCCTGCCAAGGGCCCGGCTTCCTCACCTTTTGGGCCAACCCGGAAGTATATAGGTGTCGGCAAGGATGGCGAACCGTGCGAGAGAACGTCAGTCCATCGCGGTTACGATCTTGCTGTCCCGGTCGGAACGGAGATCATCGCCCCAGCGGCTGGAACGGTAACGCTTGGCGAGCCGGATCTTTATTATGAAGGTGGGACTGTTTTCCTCGATCACGGCGACGGCCTCGTCTCAGTCTTCCTGCACATGTCCGCTGTTGATGTCGAAGCGGGCGAGACCGTGCAGGTGGGAGATCGGCTCGGTGCCTCAGGGAATACGGGCCGCACCACGGGTCCGCACCTCCACTGGGCGGTGAAGTGGCGAAACCTATCCAGCGATAATCGCAGCGGCGATTTCTATATCGATCCGGCTCTGTTACTGGAGCTCAGGCAACCTTCAGGGTAGAAACGGGCCTCAGGGAAGAAGCAGGGTCGCGCCGACGGTTTGACCGCTCTCGATTGCGCTATGCGCCTCTGCGACATCCGACAACGCAAACCGCTGACCGATCTCGGCCTTGATCGTTCCGGTATGCAAGGCACCGAACAAAGCAGCGGCGCCGCGCTGCATGCCCTCTGGTGTTCCGATAAAGGCAAACAGGCTGGGCCGGGTCAGGACGAGCGAGCCTTTTTGGGCCAAGACGCCCGGTGAGAGCGGTTCAACTGCGCCAGACGCATTGCCATAACTGATCCACCAGCCGCGCGGCTTCAAACTGTCCAGCGACGCAGCGGCTGAGGCCTTGCCAACACTGTCATAACTGACATCCACGCCGGCCCCATCGGTGAGACGGCGAACTTCGGAAGCGACATCCATGTTCGACAGGACGACATCACGCGCGCCCAGAGCCTTCGCCTTTTCAGCTTTTGCTTCCGATGAGGTAACACCGATCACCCGCACCCCCATGGAGGCCGCCCACGGCACGAGCAGCGATCCGACACCGCCAACCGGGGCCCAGGCGAGTGCCGTGTCCCCCGGTGAGGCACGGCGGATTTCAAAGAGCAACATCCACGCGGTCAGGCCTTTGAGCAAAACCGCAGCGGCTGTTTCAGTGCTGATCGCATCCAGGAGCTTAAGCATCGTCGCGGCTGAGCCCGTATAGTGCGTGGCATAGGCCCCCGCGCCCAGATAGGCGACGCGGTCGCCGGGCTTTAAGTGCGTGACCCCTTCGCCAAGGGCTTCGACCGTTCCGGCCCCTTCCGACCCCGGCACGAAGGGCAAGGACACCGGGTACAATCCCGAACGGTGGTAGGTATCAATAAAGTTAAGTCCGATGGCCTCCTGGCGCACCAGAACCTGCCCTGGACCGGGCGCTTCAGGAGCACGGTCAATTTTTTGAAGAACCTCCGGTCCACCTGTTTGTTCGATCTGGATGACATATGAATCTGACATGGCCGCGCTCCCGAGAATCAGTGTTTTGCTTGCTCATGACATCTCTAACGCTGATCTGCGGTGTAGACGAGGCCGGACGTGGCCCCTGGGCCGGCCCGGTGACCGCTGGCGCGGTTATCCTGAACCCGGCGCGTCCGATTGCAGGCCTCACAGACTCCAAGAAACTGAGCGAGAAGAAACGCTTACAGCTTGAACCGATCATTCAGGAGACGGCCTTGCACTGGGCCGTTGCGCACGCCTCGCCGCAGGAAATCGATCAGCTAAACATTCGTGAAGCGACGTTTCTGGCCATGCAAAGAGCGATCAAGGCGCTTGGTGTGACACCGGACAAGATCCTGGTCGATGGCAATGCCCTGCCCGCTGGGTTGTCGGCACCCGCGCTGGCGATTGTAAAAGGGGATCTGAAGGAACCCGCAATCTCGGCGGCATCAATCCTTGCCAAAACGGCGCGTGACCGGCTGTTGCTGGACTTTGACAGGACCTATCCGGACTATGGCTTTGCCAAGCACAAAGGGTATGGGACCGCCGCCCACGCCGAAGCATTAGCGCGCCTCGGTCCCTGTCCTGAGCATCGGATGAGCTTCGCCCCGGTCCGAAGAGCGGTCAAAACCTCAAACGCCGCCTCGCCTGCGTTGGGAATTGGTTAACAAATTCAGGCCTATTGTTAACCGATTGGCTTACGGAGCAGGTTCAAATGATCCCTTATGGTTGGCATGTCTGGCGCGGCGAAACCAGCGCGCGCTATCGCTTCAAGATCACCAAGAAAATTGAGGCCCTGCCGGATGCGGGCGGGATCTATGTCATGGTCAAGCGGACCTTCTTTTTCTTTCTGTCGCCGGTTTATATCGGTAAGGCGTCAAACCTGCAGGGGCGCCTCGACGATCATGAGCGTTGGGAAGAGGCGCGAAAGAAAGGCGCATCAGAGCGTCACTTTCTATGCATTCGCTCTGAAAGCAGGCGTCAGAAGATCGAGGAAGATCTGATCCGCCGCTATAAGCCGAAACTGAACAATATGCTCGTGCCGCGGGGCTCAGAGGATGCGCCAAAGCACAAGAAGCTGGCCCGTGGCTGGATGAGCGCGAAGACCTATTATAGTCTCAACGACCGCCCTTCTGGCTCAAAGCGCAAACGACGCGATGATCGCGGCGAGGATAGCCGACGCAAGAAAGCAGCTTAGGCCCGGCGTTCTGAACCCGCAGAACGGCCTGTTGCAGATGCCAATCACATGGCATAGCAGGGCTTATGGCTGACACAGCATCATTTTCCTCGGTCCCGCCAATCTTTGCGGATGTGCCCAAAAGCGTAAGCTTCAAGAAGCTGCGTAAGCGCCTCGCCCGCAATGCCTTGAGCGTGATTGATCAATACGGGCTGGTCGACCGCACCCGGACAGATCGCCCGAAATGGCTCATCTGCCTGTCTGGTGGCAAGGACTCTTATGGCCTGCTCAGCGTGTTGATGGATCTGCAGTGGCAAGGAGCTTTACCTGTCGACCTGCTGGCCTGCAATCTGGACCAGGGACAGCCCGGATTTCCAAAACATATTCTGCCGGAATGGCTGGACAAAACCGGCGTGCCCTATCGGATCGAAACGGAAGACACGTATTCGATCGTCACCGACAAGATCGCGGCAGACCGGACCTTCTGTGCTCTCTGTTCAAGGTTGAGACGCGGCATCCTATACCGAATTGCCCGCGAAGAAGGCTGTGAAGCGATCGTGCTTGGCCATCACCGAGATGATGCGCTGGAAACCTTCATGATGAACCTTGTACACGGGGGCCGTTTAGCGGCCATGCCGCCCAAGCTCCTCAATGATGAAGGCGACGTGATGGTCTACCGCCCGCTTATCACTTGCGCCGAAGATGATCTGGAGAAATTTTCCGAGGCGATGAAGTTCCCGATTATTCCCTGCAATCTCTGTGGGTCACAGGATGGGCTGCAACGGGTGGCCATGAAGCAGATGCTGAATGATTGGGAAACGCGCAAACCGGGCGTGCGACAGGTCATGGCGCGGGCACTGACAACGGTACGGCCCAGCCACCTGCACGACGCCAATCTGTTCGATTTTGCAGACCTCGCCACGGGCGGCGAAGGTCAAAGCGATGACGGCGTGCCTTTTTAGAAAGCCGCGCTGAGCAGCTTTGCTGCAGCGGCTCGAGCAGGTTCCCGATCCTCGCTGCGCTCGGCCGATGAACCGAGCTCATGGCTGTTTCGCGTTTCGGAGCCTTCAGCCTGGTTCATGTGAGCGCAAAGCGCGATACGGAACCTGCTAAAAGCCGCTGCAGCAAAGCTGCTCAGCGCGGCTCAAAAAAAGAAAAGCCCGGCGCGTAATCGCAGCCAGGCTTGAAAGTTCGGTTCTGTTTCTTTGGGAGGAAACGTCCAATCGAGTTAGAAGATTGGATTGCGTCCAGAACCACGACGAAAGGGCGATATGGGCGCATGGCGAAATATTTCAACATGCAGGTCATCAAGATAATTATGCATTTCTGCATACCATTGAAAAGATTGGTTTTTATGCCTTCTGCGGCGAACGCCGAAAGGCATCGACTTCACTTGTCAGGAAATCCCGGAATGCAGAAACCCGCTTGGAGCGCTTCAGATCGCTCGGATAAATGAAGTAAAGATCGAAGCTCGGGCCAGTATAATCGGTCAAAACCCGAGTAAGGTTTCGCGTTGCACCAACCATGTAATCCGGCAAATCAGCGACCCCGAGGCCAGCTTCGGTCGCGCGCAGCATGGCCGAGACATTGTTGACCGTCAGCGCAGCCTTACGCGGACGAATATCATCACGGCCAACCCGTTCGGCAAAGCTCATCGCATTAATTGGCAAATTTGTATCACCGTAACCAATGATCCGATGATTATCCAAATCCTGCGGAGTCATCGGAATGCCATGCTTTTCCAGATAGTCAGGAGAGGCATAGAGATTTGTGCCGACCGTTGCGAGTTTGCGTTGAATGAGGTCCGCCTTATCTGCCGCCCAGAGCCGGATCGCACATTCCGCTTCCAGTTTCAGAAGATCGTAATTCTCACCATCGTCCAGCAATAGGTTGATACGCATATCCTCATGCTGACTTGCAAAAACGCCAAGCCTCGGGATCAACCAGTTTGATCCAAATGCCACCGGCGCCGTGACTGTCAGCTCACCTTGCGGAACATCCTGTTGATCTTTCAACGCAGCGGTTGCGCCCTGCGCCGCGCTGGCCATCTCAACCGTTGAGCGATGCAATGTGTGCCCGGAATCCGTCAGGACAAGGCCGCGCGCATGCCGCTGAAAAAGGGAGACCCCCAACTGCTCTTCGAGCGCCGCGATCTGGCGTGAAACCGCCGATTGCGAAATGCCCAGCCGCTCTCCGGCCGCCGTCAAACTGCCCGCTTCTGCGGCAGCATGAAAAGACTTCAATTTGTCCCAATCCATAGGGGTAAGTCCTTTCACATCCTCTAGGGCAGGCGCAAGTATATTTCGCTCTTATTTGGTGCAGACTTACTGACTGACCCATAGAATGCGAGCAATCCATGCAATATCACTCGGATTCAGCACGCGCAGCGGATGCTCAGGATTGATCGAGAGCAGCTCAACCGATGTTTCACCGCGTTTGTGCAGGATTTTCGCCATGACTTCACCCTGCATTGTTTTTACAACCACACGATCCCCCCGGCGTACTTCAGCAGTTGGCGAGACAACAATTTTATCGCCCTCACGATAGGCGGGCTCCATACTGTTGCCGCTGATTTCCAGCACATAGGCGCCGTCAGCAGGGCTCGCGCCTGGAAATTCAACCTCTTCCCAACCCGTGTCACATGGGAAACCAGCATCATCAAAGAAACCGTCAGACCCCGCCTGCGCCATCCCAATCAGGGGCGCGGTCATACTGCCGGACTTGGTTCCTCCCACCAAAGCAGCGAACTCGTCCAAGCTTGTCCCAACAGCTTCCAGAGCGCGTGAGATACTTTCCGTCGATGGCCAGCGCGGGCGACCATCCTTTGCCTGGCGTTTGGACTTGTTGAACGCGGTTGCATCCAGACCCGCCAGTTTGGCGAGGCCTGAAGATGACAAGCTGTGCTTTGCCGCAAGCTTGTCGAGGCCAGTCCAGATATCGACATGTCTCATATTTTAACCTTCACACATGGCAGACATGGTAAACACAGGTTTAATCCCTATCATAGGAAAATGGTCCTATCAACATGCATCCTGTCAGCTCATAAGGGGCCACTTGATCGACCTGAGAAATCTCGCCACAAGAGCGCCATGTCGATTGAACCTGAAAGACGCGTTTTTAAAATCCTCAGTGCCCGTGATTGGGACCTCGCCCAATCGCTTGGACATAGCCAGACCGGGCTGGATGAAGGCGATGGTTATGTCCATCTTTCAACCCGTGATCAGGTCGCTGAGACTTTGAGACTGCATTATGCGGGCCAAGCAAAAACGCGGCTTCTTGAATATGATCTGGACGGGCTTGGCCCGAACATGAAATGGGAAGAAAGCCGCGGCGGTCAGCTGTTCCCGCACCTCTATGATCGGCTTAAGATCGGCCTTGCCCGCCGGGTCTGGCAGCTTGCCCTTGGCCGCGATGGCACACCGGAACTGCCTGCCGATATTGACGCATGAGCCTCGCCGGGCTCGCTGTTCCGCTGGTGCGCATGCTCCCTCCGGAAGCGGCCCATACAGCCACAGTTCGCGGTCTAAAGTCAGGGATTGGCCTACCAAAAGTAGCTCCAGATCAGTGGGGCCTGCAGATCACACTGCCCAGGAGCGGTCTCAGCTTGCCAAATCCGATTGGTCTGGCCGCAGGTTTTGATAAGAATGGTGAAGTGATCGAACCGCTTCTGCGGTTTGGGTTCGGGTTTGTTGAATGCGGAACGGTCACGCCGAAACCGCAACCTGGCAATCCAAAGCCTCGTCTGTTCCGACTGTCAGAGGATCAGGCCGTGATTAATCGGATGGGCTTTAACAATCATGGCCTCGAGGCTTGCGTTCGGCGCTTGAGCAAGCTGCAGAGGAAACAGCTGACCGGGCGGGTTGGCGCGAATGTTGGGGCCAACAAGACCAGCACAGATTTTATCGCCGATTACGAAACCGGTATTGCAGCGGTTCATCCCGTTGCCGATTACCTGACCATCAATGTATCCAGCCCGAACACGCCAGGCTTGCGGGATCTGCAGTCGAAAAGCGCCTTGCAGGACCTGCTCGCGCGATGCGGCGCAGCGATCAAGGGCATAACCGGAGACGCCACTCCAAAGCCGGTTTTTCTCAAGATCGCGCCTGACCTCAATGACCTCCAGATTACCGACATTCTGGACAGCCTTACGACGGAAGGACAATGGCTGTCGGGCCTGATCATCTCCAACACAACGACTGCTCGCCCAAATACGCTGCAAAGCGTGCAGGCAAAACAGACCGGCGGGCTGTCAGGCGCGCCGCTGATGCAGAGCTCGACGCAGATCCTGAAGACGTTTGCGCAAGAGCTGCAGGGGCGTTTCGACCTGATTGGCTGCGGCGGCGTTTCCAGCGGCAAAGATGCCTATATAAAAATCAGAAATGGCGCACATGCTGTTCAGCTCTACTCTGCGCTGACCTATCATGGCCCAGACCTGATCGCGACGATCAATCGGGATCTGGCAACGCTGCTGAAAGCCGATGGTTTCAACTCTGTGGCTGAGGCTGTGGGTGCGGATTTGAAACCGCCTGCATGAGCGATGGGAGATAGGTCCCAAGTGCACCAGCTCTCAGCACATACATCAGCAAGAAGGCCGCCCAGACGCCGGCATTGCCAAATTGCGGCCTGAGCCAGATATCCAGCGTCACATAGCCAACCGTTGAGATCACACCGGCATTGCGCATCGCCCTGCCCTGTGTCGCGCCAAGAAAAAAGCCATCCAGCTGCCAGGCCGGAACGCCGAGCAGCGGTACAATTGCGCAGTAGGGCAGGAAAGCCAGCGCGGCGTCTCGCGCTTCAATGTCGCGAACGAATTGCTCAATCACCCAGCCCCCACCGACATAGTAGAGCAAGGAAATGATCGCCCCAAACGCCAGCGCCAATTCGGTTGTGATCCGCATCGCACGCCGCAATCGCGCCCGGCTGCGCGCGCCATAAGCCTCGCCGATCTCTTTTTCAGCCACAAAGGCAAAGCCGTCGAGGACGAAGGCTGAAACGGTGATGAATTGCAGAAGGACTTCATTGCCCGCAAGCGTCGCTGTTCCCATCATGGCGCCGGACCGGACAAACCACGCAAAGCAGAAAAGCAGCGCCAAAGTGCGGATCAGAATATCCCGATTGGCTGAAAACAAGCTCCAGAGCGCGGCCGGGTCCAGGAGTTTCGGCACGGGCTTCAGAGCCCCGAAAACCAGCGCAAGGCCGAACAGAGCGGCGACCCATTCCGCGATTGCTGTGCCTGCCCCAATCCCGGCAGGGCCCATATCCAGCCCGGCGACAAACCAGACATCGAGCACCACATTGATCGCGTTCATAACGACTTGCAGCAAAAGCAATGCGCCTGTTCGCCCCGTTCCAATCATCCAGCCAGTTATCCCGAACGTCATCAGCAGCGCTGGCGCGCCCCAGATCCGCGCCGAGAAATAGGCCTCAGCGAGCGCAACCACATTTGGCTCCGCGCCAAACGGGGCAAAAATCAGATGTTTGAGCCAGGGCAATGTGAGCAACAAGACGCTGCCAAACAGGCCCCCAAGCAAGACGGCGCGTTGCAGAACCGCCCTCGCCGCTTGCGTATCGCCTGCCCCCATGGACTGCGCAACCAGCCCGGTGGTCGACATGCGCAGGAAGCCAAAGCCCCAATAGATAAAGCTGAACGCGACACTGGCGACGGCGACCGCCGCAAGATCTGTCTTGTCGCCATACAGCCCCATGACAGCCGTATCGACCACACCGGTCGCGGCAATCGCCGCCTGCGCCAGCATGACCGGCACGGAGAGTTTCAAGACCTGAAAACGGGAAAGCACGGGCATCGTCATCGGGCTGCGTGTAACTGCAGGCGCTTGTTTTGCATAGCGGTGTTGGGTTTGGACAAGCGCTGAGCGGTTCTAGTCTGGCAAAGCGCTAAGGCCTGCGGCCACGCTTTGCGAAGCGGGGTCCGCGTCAGCGCTTTGCGCTGCGCATGAACCGGGCTCAGGGCTGTTTTTCTGTCTCCGCGCTAACGCCGTTTCGGCGACGCGGTGGAGGCGGGTCTCGTATCGGGCCTTCGGCCCTCACATAGACCAAGCTCAGGGCTGTGTTTCTGTCTTCGCCTTGCCACGGTTTATCCGTGGAGATGCGGGATACAGTCCTGAAACGACCGCTCGCAATGCCTTTTTTGAAACATTTACACAAATACGAAATCTGGAAATCGCCGCCGCTTTTTCTCAATCGAAACTGGACGTTGAACACCTTCTCAACTTGCGTTTGGTCACAGAATAGCAGAGCCTAAGGTTGTTTTAAAAAGCAGGAGTGGTCTCTTAATGACGGTGGTCAAAGCTAATGGCATCGACGTCAAAGTTGTGGAGTACGGGCCGCAGAATGCGCCAGCGTTATTGCTAATTTGCGGCTGGTCCGTGCAACTCACCTTTTGGCCAAAACCATTTATCGAGAACCTCGTCTCAAGCGGTTATCGCGTTATCACGTATGACAATCGCGACGTTGGTCTGTCTGAAAAAATCCGCTGGCGCCCTCCCACTCTTCCTTTTGCCCCGCACATCATGGCATCGCGCGTGTTGAAGCGTAAGATACTCGTGCCTTACACATTAGAAGATATGGCGTCGGACGCGATGGGCGTCCTCGATGCACTGAATATCGATACCGCTCATATTCTAGGGCTGTCCATGGGCGGCATGATTGCTCAAATCGTGGCAGGCAAATACCGCAGCCGTGTGAGGTCCGCGACGATCCTGATGTCGTCGTCCAATCGATTTGGATTGCCGACGCCCCCGCTGGATTTGGCAATGGATGTTTTATTCTCCCGCGGCGGTGGCTCTCGCAAAAAGAAGGCAGAACGATCTCGGCGCATCTGGAAGCGTATTCGAACGCAAGACGGCGGATATAATGATGCAAGTTTTGAACAAAACATCACATCCACGATTGATCGGGCATACTATCCGCCGGGGCGACGGCGTCAGGTCGAGGCGATCATGGCGACCGGGGACCTGCGGCGTTTCGCGAGGCAAATCTGCGCGCCAACTCTCGTCATCCATGGCAGTGCGGATAAGCTCTCACGCCCGCATGGCGGACTGGATATCGCCGCCAATATTGATGGCGCGCGGTTCGAGTTAATTGATGGCATGGGACACGATCTTCCCCCCAATCGAATTGATATGATCACCAATTTGATTACGGAGCATATAAACGATGCGGAGCGCGACGAACGAGCGTCGCGCGCTGCCGCCTAACGATACGATTGCATACGCGACGAAACGCTGGTCACATCACACGACATGATAATGATGTCATGATCGTTGCCATTGCGATCGCGCACATGGTCCTTCAGCAAGGCTTCTTGCTCAAATCCCATTTCCTGAAAAACAGTTCTGGCTCCGGTTTGATCCAGGGTCATTTGGGCGATGATTTTGTCGAGGTTCAAGTCAAGTGCCTGCAAAAAGGCTTCTTGAATCATAGCTCTGCCGAGCCCTTTGCCGCGCGCGGCCTCTCCAATCAAGACACGTATCTCGCCGACATGCGGAGACCAAGACTTACGATCCAGCATAAGCGCCGACATGCCGATCAGTGCGCCATCTTGTTCGGCGACCAGGGACAGACTTTCGCCATTCGCGACGGAGTCCAGCCACGCATCCACGACGGGTCGTTGAGAAATGTCGCGACGTAGATAAAGAAGATCATGGCTCGGCAAATCATTGGCGAAGGCGTGGATTGCCTCTTCATCGCCTGATCCAGGTATACGGAGCACAATCGATGCATCACCCGACTGGGTGACCTTTGGATAGTTCGTGGTTGTCATGCAGACCTCTCAGAAAGCCAATCATCCAAAGTCGGCCATAGGCGCCCGACCCCACTTGCGCCGCAGACCAAACTGACATGGCCGCCTTTTAGAACCAAATCGGTTTTGTCCTTCGATCCTACGAGGTCAGTCAGTGGCCTGCTTGCGGCTGGAAGAACCAGGGAGTCATGCTGCGCCTGGGCGTGAAAGAACGGCACGGTAATATTCTTCAGGTTCGCGGATTTTCCGCCAACCCGAAGCTTGCCAGTAAACAAGCCATTTTCCCACATCAGCTGTTTGATGGTGTCGCGGAAATATTCGCCTGCGAGCGGTAGCATATCCGTCGACCAGCGATCATATTTTCGATAGTTCTCGACGAAATCGCTATCCCACATTTTACGCCACAACCCGATTTGCGCCGCGGAACGACTGGCAGGATCGGTCATTTGAAAGCCTTGAAACACAAAGTTTGGCGGTATGTTGCCAATCTGATCGACCATACGGTCAACGTCGAAATGGTTTATATCGGTCACCTTGGTGAACATGCCCATTTCAGTGAAGTCTACGGGCGTCGTGAAGACGACGAGGTTACGCACTCGGTCGCCTTGAAAAGAGGCGGTGAAGATAGACGCCAGAACGCCGCCCATACAGTAACCGACCAAGCTAGCATCCTCTTCGCCGGTGGTTCGAAGGACGATATCGAGGCATTCGGAGATAAAAGTCTGGGAATAGTCCTCAAGCGTTAGCGATTTCTCTTCCGGCTGAGGCGGCTGCCAGTCCATTAGGAACACGTCATATCCGGCCTTAAGGAGGAACTCGACGAAACTGACGCCGGGCATCATGTCGAGCGCGTAAGACCTGTTTGTGGTTGGCGTGACAATCAGAATGGGCGTGCGATATACTTCGTCGCTCAAGGGGTGGTAGTGGAAAAGCTGCAACGTCCCTCGACGGTGGATGACGTCGTGACGCGTTTGACCAACCGGCGGGTCGGGTGTCAGGAAGTAGGATGCGCCATTGATATTTCGTTGGATCGTCCGATCAACCAACGTCCGTACGCGCGCCCCAAAGTCCTGGCTCTTTCCCTTAGCGTTGCTTTTGCGCGACGCTTCAGCCACGACAATCTCCTTTGAGGTTTGGTTTCGTTATCTACCCTGAGCGTTTTTGGGTCGCGGATTTCGGTTTCTTTGTTCTCGCTGGACCTTTGCGCATCGGCGCAGATTTGTCATCGACCAACTTGTGGAGCATCGCCTCGACGGAGACCAACCGCTCTTCGATCCGGCTGCACTGTTCAGCCAAACGAATGACATCATCCTGACTGGGCATATTGTAAAAATTCAGGTTCTTCGCCATCCGGTTCGAAAAGCCCTTTTGAACCACGGCCCGCGTGGTCACCGCGGTATTCATGACCTTGCCAAAATTTTCGGACCCGAAGACGGCTTTGCCGAGGACATTCACCCGTTCTTCCAGCGCCGCGACCGTCGTGCCGATTGCATCGGGATTTTTCTTACTCGCCATACATCTCTTCCCACGCCCATTAATTACAACACTGCTCGCGAAGCGTCCACACATTTGCAAGCAGCAGTGAAAACAACACTCACTACGCAAGATTTATGCATAAACAAATAATGACGGCCCTGCTTAATTTAGCATTTCAGCTCAAAGTCCGCTTTGGACCCCTAGAGCGTCCTAAACTCGCCCTACAACAGCTATTGAGACAATGACGCAAAGCGCCCAAAAACGGTCGCTGGCATTCTGATCAAAACTCGCCAGAAGCGGACACCTCGATTTGTTTGAAGTATGTCTGCTTTCGGCGTTAAGTGGACAAGAGCGGACGATTCAAAACGCCTAAACCGGACGCTCGTAAAATCAACTTCGCGTCCGTCGTCTGAGCGTGGGCGTTTATCTGGGCCCCGTTTGGGAACTCGGCGAATTGTCTGAGCCGGCGACGTAGCGCTCTAATTGGAATAACTAGCCGGCGGGGGATTTGGCTCCCCATGTTCGTCAAGGCCGTTGGCGACGACTCTGCGAACCAGGGCGACGGCGCACGCCATGGGCGACGAATTCATATTGTACCGACCGAGGCGCAAATTCCATCCTCTCGGTTCTGATCGGAGGTGCTTTCGCGGGATCGGATCTTGCACTCGGGATGGTTTCCTTTGGAGCATACTGGCACGGGTATGCCGTGGAACTGGCTCCTGCCCCGTAAATTGCTGGTTCGCAGTCCAGATTGGATATAGGCATGCATGATACTCGGGATGCCCTTCATACAAATGAACGCGTGTTTGTTTAGTTTTGACAAGCGGACGCACGAGCATTGACATAGCCTTGCGTTCTTCCGGAGACAGTTTATCGAAATCAAGCCAATCCAAGTCGTCCGTGTATCGTTGATATCGAACGACTGCCGCCGCGAACGGCAGAATGAAGGAAAGGCCGAATTCCGCCCGCCCCAGCTTTTTGTTTTGCTCGAGATCTGTTCGGCCAATCTGATAAATCCGGTATGTTTGTTCCATCGCCAATCCGCAAAGCTTCAGGTTTGTGCGCGAAAGAATCATACCCCGAATTCATGAGGCCAGCTTTAACTCAACCTTGGTAATCTGTCCGTTCCGCTGACGAGTAAGAGAAGAGACAGGCCAAGCGGCTTTAGTCGTCCTAAAACGGACTCTCAAGAAGTGTTTTCCGGATCAAGAGCCGACCTTAAAAATTACAAGTCTCATTCTGCCTGCTCCAACACCGATTTGAGCTTTGGAAGTGCAACTTCTCCTCGCGCTGCCATTGTCTTTCCCGCGAGGAGGCGAACAATCGCTCTGCCAAGCAGCGTTTTAGCTCTGCTGGTGAACAGCCATCGAATTTCCGTTTCTGTCTCCCCAAGCGAAGTGAGTTGATACTCCATGCGCGGTTGCAATGGCGCAAAGTCGCCTTCGGTCGCGAGTTGAAAAGGTGGATTGCTCTCTACGACGGGAATGGAAATTTTCCGCTCTCGTCCGGTCGGTAAGCGAATTGTCTCTGAATATGTTTTCCCAATCGTGCCATGTGGTTCGTCTGTTACCGAGACAATCGAAACAACATCCGGAAACCACAGACCGTAGTTTTCGTGATTGGCAACGAATGCGAACACTTGGGCGATGGGGCGCCTAATGACGATAGATCTGTCGATAAGCACTAGATTTGGTTTAGAGGGCATGATCATACTTTACATATTTTGTTCAATATGTAAATAAGCCCGATATGGCGCACCTAGATTCTGGTTCATCTCCCGCGATCGAAGCTCTGCTCGATGCCGCATTGGCTCAGTTCGGATTGTATGGTTTTTCTAAAACGACCATGACCGATATTGCGAAAGCATCGGGTGTGTCTCGCACCTCGCTCTACAATCACTTTCCAACAAAGGAAGACGTCTTCCAGGCCATTAGCAATCGACTGAATGAGCGGGTCTTTGATGCGGTTGTTTCGGCCCTCAACATTGGTGGGACGCCTGAGAAACGAATGCTGGCCATTATGCATGCACGCGTGAGCTGGGTATATGAACTGCTTCATGCATCTAGTTTTGGGCGCGAGCTAATTGACGAAAAAAACAGAATTTGTGGGGGGCAGGTTCTGGCCGCCAACGATAGGTTCTCCAACATTGTGACGGATATTCTCATGGAATACTCGCATCCCATCGGTAGCGCGGAAGCTCTCTCGAGTGTTCTCATTCAATCGGTAAATGGCGTCCTGGAACATACAACCAGCAAGCAAGAAGCAGAGGCGAGCGTCGAAATGTTGGTGAGCGTGTTTTGTTCCGGATTGAGTAAGCGCTAAATTCAATCTTGGTTCTGAAATCTGGTACGATCCGAGCGTCCTAAACTCGCCCCAGGACGGCCCTTGGCCTTGTGCGGGCTGACCCTCAGTCGAAAAAGGTTTCGTCGAAGGCGCTGGGTAGGAGTGCAGCGATAGTGGTGGTTTCGGCGGGGCCGTTGAGGGTGGTCATGGTGACGGATGTGCCGGGCTGGGCGAACTCAGCGATGCGTTGGCGGCAGCCGCCGCAGGGTGTGATCGGCTTTGGCGCGTCGGCAATGATCAGGATTTCAGCGATCTCGCGCTCTCCGGCGGCGACCATGGCAGCGATGGCGCCGGCCTCTGCGCAGGTGCCCTCTGGATAGGCGACATTCTCGACGTTGCAGCCTGAAAAGGTCTTGCCCGAAGCGGTTCTGATGGCTGCGCCGACCTTGAACTTCGAATAGGGGGCGTGAGCGTTCTCGCGCGCGGCGGTGGCAAGGTCGAGCAAGTCCATTTGGAGCCTTTCATGGCTTAGGCCCGTTGGGCGCTAGGCCGCCTCTTTTACGATACGCGCGATGTCCTCGCCATAGCGTTCGACTTTTTTCTCACCGACGCCGGTAATCTGGCGCAGCTGGCTTAGGTCTGACGGGCGCTCGCTGGCGATTTCGGCGAGGGTCTTGTCGTGGAAGATCACATATGGCGGGACGCCTTTGGATTTCGCGAGCTCCACCCGCCAGGAGCGCAGGACGTCGAATAGCAGGCGGTCGCGCTCTGACAGCTCTGCGAAGGCAACGCTGGCCACATTGCTGCGTTTGCGGCTGGTGCGTTTGACGGTGGGGTCGACCCGCAAATAGACTTTCAGATCGCCGCGGAACAGCGCTTTGACCGCATTGTGGTCGGGGGCGGTGATGTAGGGCCGGGTCACCTCGCCGCCCTCGGTCAACAGGCCGGTAAAGAGCAGCTGATCGAAGACGGCGTTCCAACCAGCTTTGGGCAGGTCTGTGCCGATGCCATAGGTCGAATGTTGGGAAAGATCCTGATCGAACCCATCTTTGGCCTGCCCCATAAGATGGATGAGCAAACGACCCCGCCCGATCCGCTGACCGCAGCGCAAAACGGCTGAAACTGCCATTTGCGCCCAGCGGGAGACGTCATGGGTTTCGTGCGCCCCGGACTGGCAATTATCGCAGACCCCGCAGGGCTCCGCGTCAAGCTCACCGAAATAGGTACGGACCGTTTGACGACGGCAGGCATCGCCGTTGAGCAGCGCAAAGAGCTGGCGCGTCTTGGTGACCTGAACGCGTTTGATGTCTTCGGCGGCGTCGCTGTCGAGGGACCACATCAGTGAACGGCGCAGGTCAGCCGGACCAAACAGGGCGACGCCTTCCGCCGGTTCACCATCACGCCCGGCGCGGCCAACCTCTTGCCAATAGGCTTCTATGGTCTTTGGCGGATCAGCATGAATGACAAAGCGGACGTCGGGCTTGTCGACCCCCATACCGAACGCGACCGTGGCGCACATGACGAGGCCGTCTTCGAGCAAAAACTGACGCTGGCGCTCGGCCCGGACGTCGGCCTCAAGCCCGGCATGATAGGCCAGCGCCTTGATGCCGTTCCGGTCCAGCGCCTCGGCGACCGCTTCAGCGCCTTTGCGGGTGGCGGCATAAACGATCCCGCTTTGCCTCGGATGGCCTTTGATGACGGTAACGATCCGGTCCATCTTGTTGCCGGCTTTTGGCTCTGCGGCGAGGGTCAGGTTGGGGCGATCGAAGCTTGCGACATGCACGGCCGGTGCGGCGAGATCGAGCTGTTTCAGGATATCGGCGCGGGTGCGGTCATCAGCGGTGGCGGTAACGGCAAGACGCGGGACCCCGGCGAAGAGGTCTTTCAGGCGGCCAAGGCTGCGATAGTCCGGCCGAAAGTCGTGGCCCCACTGACTAACGCAGTGGGCTTCATCGATGGCGAGCACGGACACTTTGAGACGTGACAGCGTGTGGGCGAGATTGCCCGCCAGCGCTTCGGGGGAGACATAGAGGAGATCCATGTCGCCCTGCTCAGCCGCGCGCAGCGCAGCGGCCCGATCGTCGAACGACATGGAGCTGTCGAGCCGTTCGGCCCGCACACCCAGCGCTTTTAGAGCGTCGACCTGATCTGCCATCAGGGCAATCAGGGGTGAGACGACAATGCCGACCCCGTCGCGAAGCAAGGCCGGGATCTGATAGCAAAGCGATTTGCCGCCGCCCGTCGGCAAGACGGCGAGGCCATCTCGCCCTGAAAGTACGTCACGAATGACGTCAGATTGCAGGCCGCGAAACGCGTCAAAGCCGTAAACGCGCTTCAATAGCAGCTCGGCATCATCAAGCGTCGGGTCCGTCATTCTGATCATGGCGCCTAATCTCTGCGGACTCGGGGAATTCAGCAAGCCGCTTCTCTTGAATTGGGGCAGTTCATTCTCATGTGGCTATTATGGACAATGATCCTCATGGAGCCGGAGCACGGTTCCTGCTGAAACGCGCAAGACGAAACAAAAGAAATGCAGTGGAATCGCGACCCTCGATCGGGTTCCACAGATGGAAACTTCTGAACAAGGCCCCATGGTCGGGCGCGTGGGATTTTGGACGGTGGGGCGGCTTGATTGTCGCGCTCTTTGTCTTTGCAACGCTCGGCATTCCGGTCCTCGTGGCAATTGGTTACGTTTTTCTTGCTCTGATCAGCGCCACTTTCTACGTCTTTCGAGATCCATTTGAGTATGGGTTTGGAGGCTTTCTAAGTCTTTTCGTCGGGTGGGCCCTGTTTTTCAGTCCTGTGATCTATTTTTTTGTCGACAAACAGGATGATTTCGGCGCCGGCGAACCGCTTTCACCTAAGAAGCGCGAAGCATGGCGCAAACGCAAAGCCCGCGAGACAGACCCTTAAAATTCAACAGATCTCATTCAGCGGCTGCCAAGCATGGCATGTTATGCAGAAGGGTAGAGCAAACCCGAGAAGGCGCGCGGAATGAAACAGTGGCTGTTCGTGGGTAGTGGGGTCCTGGCGACACTTATCGTGACGATTGCCATCGCTATCTTCGCCTTTGGCGGCGACAAGACCGATTATCAGAGCGCCGAGGCGAAACAGCGCATCGCCTGGATGGAAACCCGCGCTGCAACGCTGTCTGGAGACTTTTCAACCGGGTTTAGCCGGGTCGGTGTGAGAGCGAGCCAGATTTCGGTTCTGTCGACCCGCTTTGACAAAAAGGAACAACGCCTGATCATTCTGGCCGAGGTCGAGAATGATGTCGTAGTGACAGCACCGCGGGATTTCCGCCTATCCCTTATTGAGGGTGTTTGTCCGGCCTATCGACGCAGCGGACTGCATGCAGGCGACTTTCCAGTCACCTTCAAATTGCAACGTCAAAATGGTGAAGCCGTGCGCAGCGACACGGTGTCTCGCACAGTCTGCCGGCAGGTGCGCGCGTTCAAGGACCGCGCAAGGACCTAAGCGCCCTAGCTTTCACCGCGCTTTAACAGGAAATGCCCGAGCAAGGCCGCGACCGGCTTGTTCCGTTCAGCTTGCCAGGCCTCAGCGCGAACACTGGCCATGCGCCGACCCATTTTGATCACGGTCGCTCTGGCGAAAAGGTCCTCTGCCCGGCCCTGCCGCAAATAGTCGACGGTAATATTGATTGTCCTTGGCGGACGCTCGACATCCGCATCCAGAAACAGCTGCGCCATAGCCGTCATTTCGAGAAAGGTTCCGATGGCGCCGCCATGCAGCGCCTTAATGGTAAAATTCCCGATCAACTTCTTCTGAAACGGCAGAACCGCCGTCATGTCATCACCCATGATTTCACAGCGCATACCGAGGGTTTCAACAATCGGTACAACGGATAAAAACCCTTGCAACTGTTCCCCCCGGCTCATGATGGCATACTCCCGGAGTCGCGAGGCTTGTTGATTGCAAAAGCCCCTTGCGCGGTGGCGATCACCTTCTCGCGGGTCTCATGATACGCCCAGGCGCGGCAGAACGCGACCGAGCGGGTCAAGTGATAGCACTCGGCCTCAGCCAGAATGTCCTTTTTGGGCTCTGCCGGGCGCATATAGTCGATCCGCAGGTCCAGCGTTGCAACGAACCGGAACTCCTTAAGCGCGGTCGAGCAGGACATCCCGCACAGATTATCAAGAAAGGTCGTGATCACACCGCCATGAATGACCCCCGCCTCAGGGTCGCCGATCAGATGCTCCAAATAAGGCTGCGTTCCCCAGATGTGGCCCTTCTCGATCCTGGTGACCTGAAAGCCGGTTTCCTTGCCCCAGGGCACCATGGCCGTCATCATTTTCATATTCTCGCGCATCAGTTCGATCCGCTTGGCCTGATCATTCATCACATCTGTCATGGCGATCCTGTAAATTGACGTTCACGTAAACGGCGATACCATCCTTCAGAAGAACATAAAATGGATAAAATCGCGGGAGGCACAGCATGGCATTTGATGGAAAGAGGGTGGGCAAGGCCTGTATCATCGGGGCAGGATGTTCAGGGTTTACAATGGCCAAACGCCTGAAGGATTTCAGCATCCCTTATGACTGTTTCGAACTGTCAGACAATATCGGTGGCAACTGGTACTACAAGAACCCGAACGGGCTCTCATCCTGCTATCAGAGCCTGCATATCGATACCTCAAAATGGCGGTTAGCATTTGAGGATTATCCTGTGCCCGAAGAATGGCCGGACTTTCCACACCATAGCCAGCTGCTGCAATACTTCCACGATTATGTTGACCATTTTGGCCTGCGCGAGACGATTACATTCAACACAGCGGTGACCAAGGCAACGCGGCGATCAGATGGCGATTGGGATGTGACTTTGTCGACTGGTGAAACCCGCACCTATCAATGGCTGATGGTCGGCAATGGCCACCACTGGGACCCGCGCACCCCGGATGACTATCCCGGTCAGGACCAGTTTGACGGCTATCAGGTCCACTCGCATCACTATGAAGACCCCTTCGAGCCTTATGATTTTCGTGGCAAACTTGTGCTGGTTGTTGGCGCGGGCAACTCGGCCATGGATATTTCATCCGAGCTCTCTCAGCGACCGATTGCAGAACGGTTGATCATCTCGATGCGCCGCGGCGTCTGGGTTCTGCCGAAATATCTGAACGGGCAACCTGCCGACAAGGCCGTTCTTCCCGGCTGGATGCCAACGAGCCTTGGCCGGCGTATGGCGCGAAACATCATCAAGAAACAGGTCGGCAATCCAGAGGATTATGGCTTGCCAAAGCCGGACCACGAACCGCTGGATGCGCATCCGTCTGTTTCGGGCGAGTTTCTGAACCGGGTTGGCTGCGGCGATATTCTCGCCAGGGGCGCGATGGATCGGTTCGAGCCGAATGCGGTTGTCTTTGCCGATGGCACACGCGAAGAGATCGATGCGATCATCTGGGCAACGGGCTACAAGGTCAGCTTTCCCTTCTTCGAGGACCCGGAGCTGACGCCACAGGATAATCGCCTTCCGCTTTACAAGCGGATGGTGAAGCCCGGCATCGACAATCTGTTCTTTCTGGCACTGGCCCAGCCGCTGCCGACGCTGGTGAACTTTGCAGAACAGCAGTCAAAACTCGTCGCTGCGGCGGTTGCAGGAAACTACGCCCTGCCGTCCGTCGAAGAGATGGAGAGAACCATTCAGGCCGATGAAAAGCTCCATATGGGGCATTTCTATCAGGCTGCGCGACATACAATGCAGGTCGATTTCAACACTTATGTAAGAGACTTGATGAAGGAGATCGAGAAAGGAAAGAAGCGGGCCAGCGTTGGGGCGTGAGCACATATTGGAGACTTTGAATGCGCAATGCCTTTGTCGGTCTGACTATCGTCTTGTTTGGTGCTTGCGCCCCCTCCGCACCGATATCCTATCCTGACCCAGCACGCGTCCCGTCGGTCTATGAGCGACCACCTGAAAGCGGCATTCAGACCTCTGGCCTGTTCAGGGAGGTCCCGCCGCAGGGCCCGTTCCAGCCAAATCTGAACCTTTTTGCCTGTCGCATGCAGATTTCCAATCGCCCAAATACCGGGCCGGACGGCATGGTCCTGAATTACAGTCCGATTGTGGTGGTCAATGGCATCGTGATCGCGTCGGCACCGGCCAATGATGTCTGTCTTTCGTCCGGCTTTGGCTTTCGCAGCGGCCGGATGCATAAAGGAATCGACCTGTTCGCGCGGCCAGCCGGGACAATTTATTCTGCCGCGCCGGGAAAAATCCTGGAAGTGAGCAAGCAAACCGGGTTTGGCAATCAGGTTTTGATCGACCACGGCAATGGGGTTTACAGCCGCTATGGGCATCTCGACAGCTTTGCACCCGCACTCGCGCCCGGACAGCTGGTTGGCTTTGGTGAGCCACTTGGGGTGATGGGCAGCACGGGAAATGCGACCGGCGTGCATCTGCATTATGAGATCCTGACGGGCACCTATGACACGCCGCGGAAATCGTGGGGTCTGACAGCAAACAACCCGCTGGACTTTCCGGCGTGGGAAGGATTGGATGATCTGAGTTAATTTCGGGGAGAGCAAAATGCGTACTAGTCTCTTGGTTCTGGCCTCAATTGTCCTGGTCTCATGCGCCGCCCAGGACCAGCTCGTCACTGAAGCGCAGACGGTTGAACAGGATGATGTGCCGTCTACAGCAGAGGCGCAGTTTGAAGCTCTGACAACGCGCCGTGACGTGTTGCGCGAGCAGCAAGCCGATGCCGAGGGCGCGCTGTCTGCGCAAGGGCCGACCGCCGCGCAGATCGAGACCTTTGGCCCCCTGACTGAATTTGTTGGCAAAACCTTCAAAGGGGCCCCACTTGCAGCAGGGTCAGAGGCCAAGGCCGATATCCAGCAATGGAACTGGGCACTTGGGGGGAGTGCGATCCTGATCAGGCATGCGATCGAAGACGGCTCATATGGCGGCAACACATATGTCTACAAGGACGCAGCCTCTGGCGATCTGGTCTATGTCTATATCACCAATGCGGGCTTTCGCACTGAAGGCTCAATGACCGTGAACGATGACGGAACCTATATTGCCGAGGAAGCGGTTGAGGGGCATCCAAGCATTACAAAGGTTCGCTCGACCAGCCGATTGGCAGATGATGGTTCAACCCTGATGACGTCTGAATATCTCGATGACGGTGTCTGGACCCCGGGTCATCGTTTTCTCTACAAACCAACCAGCGACCCGCTGCCCCCACTGGCGCCACCTGTATTAGACGAGTGAACCACTATCTTGATCCCAACACTCTGGCGCGGACCTATCGCGACCCGGTGGCGCTTGCGATCCTTGCCGTGGACCTGTTTCCCGCCTTTGCGGTGATCGGACTTGGCTGGGGTGCAGTACCGCTGGTCTTTCTCTACTGGCTTGAAAATCTGGTGATCGGTGTGGTGGCGCTGGCACGGATGCTCGCCACCAGTATGAAAGACAGCCCCGTCGGCGCGCTCGGCATGTTATTTGTCGGTCCGTTCTTCGTCGTACACTATGGTATGTTCTGTTTTGTGCATGGCATCTTCGTTGCGACATTTGCCAATGAGGGGCTCACGGGCGGCGGTGAGTCTTTCGGCTTCCCCACCCCGCTGGGTCTGATTGATATCGCGCTGTCGAGCGGGCCTTACCTGCCGAACTTCCTGCTTGTGATCATTGCGCTGCAGGTCTTTCTGTTTGTGAGAGATTTTCTGATGCGCGGTGAATATCTGGAGGCAAGTATCGAGAAGGAAATGAGGGCGCCCTATGGCCGGATTGTGGTCTTGCACTTTGGCTTGTTTGCAGGCGCGTTCGCCCTCGTAACGCTTGGCGAGCCAATGCTTGGAGTCCTGTTTCTGATCATCTTTAGAGCTGTTTTTGGGGTAATCCTGACCGTCGGCCGCCGCTATAGGCTGGATGAAGCACAGGCTAAAAGTTGACGCATCGTCACGAATGCGGTCACTAGAAGGCCGGAGAGCATAACACGAACGCCAGAGAATGACGGATACTGCTGAAATCACTACACGGCCAGGAAAACGAGCGGCTGCCAAGGCAGCCAACAGGCAAGCCATATTGCAAGCGGCCAGGGTCGTCTTTGCACGGATAGGATATGAGGCAACGAGCATTCGCGATATTATTCGTGAAACCGCTTTGGCTTCGGGCACGTTCTACAATTACTTCAAGTCCAAGGAAGAAGTGTTTGAAGCGATTGCGTCTGACAGCGTTCTTCGATTCCGGCCGTTGCTGCAAAAGGTCCGGGAAGAAGCAACGGATTTTGAAACTTACCTGTACGCCGCCTACGCGGCTTACTTCCATTTCCTCGCCAATGAAAACGATGCTGCAATTGCTGAAGGCGAACCGCATATGGCGCTTATCGGCGTGCGTATCGACACACCGGAGATGAAGACGATTTCAGACGAGATCAGAGCTGATCTGGAAACGGTGCTCGGCAAAGTTGGGCTCGGCCATATTGATGCAGACTATCTGACTTCGGCAGCGATTGGCATTGCGCGCGAAATGGGAGATCGAATGCTCGACCGTCGTCCGCTTGATCCAGATGCCGCAGCGTCATTTGCCTCGCAACTGGTGCTTTCAGGCGTGAAGGCCCTTGCCAAATAGGCTGGAACGACAACACTCCATCAAAATCATAAGGAGGCCGATGACATGAGCCTGCAAGCCACTTTGGTAAAGCTGTTGCTGAAGCTACCAAGCAGTTGGAAAATCAAGATGGCGGGGGGCAGCCCGGTCACACTCGGGGGACGAACGCTTGATCCAAACTTTCAGTTCATCGCGCACGGAGCATCACGCCAGCCACCCATGTCGTCGCTTGAACCGGAAGTCGCACAGAAAGCTGCGATTGCAGGCTTTGCTATGTTTGCTGCGGATCCAGAGCCGGGCGTCACCTGGACCGATCAGGAGATCCCGGGCGGTGACCTGCATCACATTCCGGTTCGTGTCTATCGCCCCGCAGATCAGGACCCAAGCGCACCGGTCATGGCGTACTGGCATATGGGCGGCGGTGTGATCGGAGATATCGAGACCTGCCACGCCTTTTGTTCGATGATCGCCAAGGTCGCAAAATGCCCCGTGGTCTCGGTCGATTACAGGCTCGCCCCACAGCATAAGTTCCCGGCCGGACTGGAAGATTGTATCAAGGCCTATGAATGGGTGTTGAAGTCAGCTGAAGGGCTCGGCGCACCGGCAGGTCGCGCAGCTGTTGGAGGTGACAGTATGGGCGGCAATTTCAGCGCGATCATTGCCCAGGAAACGCGGCGGCGAGGCATCCCGATGCCGGATCTGCAATTGCTGATCTATCCGGCAACAGACATGGTGACAGAGTTCCCGTCCGCGACGACCTATGGTGAGACGTACCCCCTATCGACGGACACAATGAACTGGTTCATGAAACAGTATCTGCCCGAAGGCTTTGATCTGTCGAATGCTCTGCTTTCCCCGGCATTTGAAACGCGTCTGGAGGGCTTGCCCCCTGCGATTATCGCGACCGCTGGCTTCGATCCGCTGGTTGATCAGGGACCGGCCTATGCAGAGAAGCTGGAGGCGGCAGGCGTACCGGTCACTTACACTTGTTATGACAGCCTTGGGCATGGCTTCACAGCCTTTACCGCAATTATCCCGGAGGCGCGAAAAGCCTGCCTGGAGATTGCTGGCAGGGTGCGTGATGCATATGCCGTCTCATGAGGGCGCTTGTCTGTCACGCGCTGTCGGACGATTTTTCCGGGGTTGAGGTGCGGGATGTTCCGGTGCCCAAGCCTGGACCTGGCGAGGTGCTGATCAAGGTTCGCGCGACCAGCATCAACTTCCCTGACCTGTTGCTCTGTCAGGGCAAGTATCAGCTGAAACTGGACCCGCCCTTCACACCGGGCATGGATATGTCTGGTGAGGTTGCGGCCCTAGGCGAAGGCGTTGAAGGCTTTGCTGTCGGCGACGCAGTGTGTGGCGGAGCGCGGTTTGGTGGCTTTGCGGAGTATGCGCTGGCGAGTGCTGATGGGTTACAGCGCAAACCGGACAATCTGAGTTTTGAGGCGGCGGCGTCCTATTCTGCGGCCTACCTGACAGCCTATGTCGCGCTGGTGCGGCGCGGTCATCTGAAGGCGCGCGAGACACTTGTGGTGCATGGCGCAAGCGGCGGAGTCGGCATGGCGGCGGTCGATGTCGGAAAGCTGCTCGGCGCAACCGTGATCGCAACGGGCGGCAGCGACGAGAAGCTTGCCAAGGTCAAAGCGTATGGCGCGGACCATGTGTTCAATACAGCGGGCGGGTTTCGGCAACAGGTCAAAGACCTGACCGGCGGCCGAGGCGCTGACGTGATTTACGATCCGGTTGGCGGTGATGTGTTCGACGAATCTGTGCGATGCATCGCGTTTGAAGGTCGCCTCCTCGTGATCGGGTTCACGTCAGGGCGGATCGCAACCGTGTCGACCAATATGCCACTGATCAAGGGGTTCTCCGTCGTCGGGGTGCGGGCTGGCGAATACGGTCGCCAGTTTCCGGAGCGCGGGCGAGAGAATGTCAAACAGATCTGGGATTGGGCACGTGAGGGCAAGACCCGCCCCTATGTCCACGAGACACTGCCGCTGGAGCGCGTCCTCGACGGCTTCAGCATGATCCAGAACCGCGAGGTGATCGGCAAGCTGATCATTCAGCCCTAGGCCTCTTCGATCAGGCCCTCATGATTGTTGCGAACATTGCCGACATCCGGGCCAACCGGCCAGGCATGCGTATCGAGCGACGGAAACGGCTCAAACAAGTCCGTGACATCGCCGGATCGCGGGTCGAGCCAGCGGTGATAGTTCTGTGGATCGACGATGACCGGCATAGTGTGAGCGAGCCCCGCAACAGTATCATTGGGCTGTGTGGTCAGGACGGTGAAACTCTCGAGCACTGAACCATCAATCAGCGCGGTATCCCAGAGCCCAGCGAGGCAGAACCAGTCCCGATCTTGCAGGCCAACGGCGAAGGCTGATTTGGCACCGGGTTTACCGGTCCAGAGATAGTAGCCGCTGACCGGGATCAAGCATCGCCAATAGCGAAAGGCGCCGCGATAGACAGGGCGTTCATGGGCTGTTGCGGCATCGGCTGTGAAGCCGGTGAACTGTCGGTCTTCAATGGGCCGGGTCCACCAGTTTGGTACAAGCCCCCATAAACACGGGGCAAGTTCAATGTGCGTGCGCTCACGGGTCCAGCGAAGGACCGGCTGATAGCTCATCGGCGCGGCATTATAGGTTGGCTCGGGTGGGTCGACATTCGCGGGCGGGATAACGGCGATCTCGGTCTGATAGTCGCTCCAGTCTATCGCGCGGCGAAAGAAGCGTGTGCACATTTTAGTCTTTCAGTCCCGCAATGGACCGCAACCCCTCACGATAGGTCGGATAGTCTGGCCGCCAGCCGGTTACGGCTTTCAAACGCGCATTCGAAACGCGTTTGCATTCGGAATAGAAACTGCGCGCCATATCGGACAAGTCAGCTGTCTCGAAATCGATCGCGGGTGGCGCAGCTATGCCCAGCAGGTCGGCGGCATACGCAAGAACGTCCTGCGGCGGGGCAGCCTCTTCGTCACAGAGATGAAACACGCCCGTCTCGCCAGAGAGGATCAGAGCCTTCAAACCGGCCGCCAGATCGGCCACGTGAATGCGCGAGAACACCTGCCCCGGCTTGATGATCCGCTGGGCGCCCGGCTTCTGAACACGATCAAGCGGAGACCGCCTTGGGCCATAAATGCCGGGCAGACGCACCAGTCGCACGTCTGGAAAGGCCTCTGACCAGGCGAGCTCTGCCGCAACACGTCGCGCACCGCGCTCCGAGCCGGGGTGAACCGGGCTCCATTCAAACACCCATCCACCGTTCAGGTCACCATAGACACCCGTGGTTGACAGGTAGGTCACGCTGGCCGCCCGGCTGATCGCGGGGCCCAGGGCCTGCTGTATCGGACAGCCCGACGCGTTCGGCGGGGCGCTGACGATCAAATGCGCGCCCACGCAGGCGCGTTCCATTGCGTCTTGATCGGAGGTGAGGACCGCGCTCCATCCGGCTGTCTGCAAGCCGGCTTGCTTTTCCGCACTGCGCGCACTGGCAATGATCGGACCGCTCCACAGGTCCGCCAGCGCCTTTGCTGAATAGCCCGGCCCGAGCAGAAAAAGCGGTTCTGACTGATCTGTCATTTGCACTGGCCTTTCACCCCCGTTACCGCCAGAGCTAACGCGTATCGAAAGGTGTTGTCCATGTCTGCCGCCGCCCTGTCTCTGCTTATACTTCCGCTTGCTCAGTCGGCCCTGATCGAGAATGCCCGCGATGAGCAGGCGCGGCTGGAAACCTGTATTGAGAATGCCGAAACCGATGCTCTGGTGGCTTATGAGGATAGCCTTGCCTGGCTGTCGAACGGCAACCGCCCGAAGGCGCGGTATTGCAATGCTGTCGCACTGATCGCACTGGAAGAATACGAGGAAGGTGCCGCGCGGCTTGAGGCGCTGGCGACAGCCCCTGATGCGGTCAATCTGGAAGACCGCGCCCTCTACATGGCGCAGGCTGGCAATGCCTGGCTGACTGCGAACTATCCCGACGCCGCCATCAGAGCGCTTGATGAAGCCATCAAGATGCGTAGCTCCGATCCCGAACTCTACAAGGATCGCGGGTCGGCCCACATCGCGTTAGAGCAATGGTTGCAGGCAATCGATGACCTGAATGCTGCGCTTGACCTTGTGCCCGGTGATGCAGAAACACTGGCGATGCGGGCACGAGCCAATCTGGGGTTTGAGCAGCTGCGGGATGCACAGTCAGACATCGAAGCGGCCATTGTGATTGACCCATCGAATATCGATTTTCTGGTTCTGCGCGGCGACATCCGAGAGGCGATAAGGCTCGCAGAATAATTACGGCGCCGGAGACAGAACACACTCCGCCAGACCATCGCGCGATACCGTTTGCATACGCGCAAGCAGACCTTTCGCTCGGCCCGTCACATACGGCCCCGGCGGGTCCACGCGCCACTTGTTCGGGCTGGGCAACACCGCCGCCAGCAAGGCCGCTTCTGCAGGGGTGAGGTCGCTCGCAGGTTTGCCAAAGCGGCCCCATGCTGCAGCTTCAATTCCGAACAGCCCATCGCCCCATTCGGCAACATTCAGATAGACCTCCATCACCCGGCGCTTGCCCCAGAAGCCATCAATAAAAACCGCCATCCAGGCTTCAGGGGCTTTCCGCGCAAAGCCGCCGCCATTCCATAGAAATACGTTTTTTGCGGTTTGCTGGGTGATCGTCGAAGCGCCGCGCAGACGTCCCGTTTGTTCGCGCTCATCAAGCGCCGTTTTGATCGCGTCCATGTCGACACCTTGATGACGGCAGAACCCGGTATCCTCAGCTGCGATGACCGCGTGAACCACGTTCGGGGACACCTCTTCGAGTGGTGTCCAGGTGCGATAGATACGGCCCTCGGAAAGGACACGCTGCGCCATGGTCGCCGTTGCCGGGACCGGCGCATAGAACAGGATCAATGCATAGATATGAATAGCGGCAAACAAACCGCCGAGGAATTTCAGGCTGACCCAGGCCCAGCCGGCGAGCCCGCGTCGGTCTTCAGAGACTGCATTTCCATGTTCCATTCTGCGCGCACCTCATCCTGCATGCCGGTCTTCGCTCGCGCGGCCTTCTCAACCTCAAACCGGGCAGGATCAAGGCGAGAGAGCGCCCACACAGCCGCGCCCGCGACCACTGGGCTCTGATCCTCAAGGTGAGGCAGAACGCTGGTCTCAATGAGCTCTGGCGTTTCAGAATTTCCGATCGCGACCAGAACATTGCGCAAGAACCGGTCGCGGCCGATGCGTTTGATCGGCGATCCGGAAAAGACAGCCCGAAAACCAGCATCGTCAAGCGCTGCCAGCTCTTCCAGCGTTGGCGCTTTCAGCTCAGCTCTCGCCCAGAAGGTTTGTTCCTTTGCCGTTTCAGCAAACTTGTTCCAAGGGCAGACAGCGAGACAGTCATCGCAGCCATAAATCCGGTTACCCATAGCGGCGCGAAACTCAACCGGGATGGGGCCTTTGTGCTCGATGGTCAGATATGAGATGCAGCGCGTCGCATTCAGTTTGTAAGGCGCTGGAAATGCCTTGGTCGGGCAGATATCAAGACAAGCTCGGCAGGAGCCACAATGGTCGATCTCGGGCGCGTCCGGCTGCAAGACGGCGTCGGTCAACATGACGCCCAGAAACAGCCATGACCCAAGATCGCGCGATACCAGATTTGTATGCTTGCCCTGCCAGCCGAGCCCCGCTTTTTCTGCGAGTGGCTTTTCCATCAAGGGCGCGGTGTCGACGAAGACTTTTACCTCTGCGCCGGTTTCCTCAACAAACACGCGCGCGAGCTGTTTCAGACGCTTTTTCAGGACATCATGATAATCCTTGCCGCGCGCATAGACAGAGATGTTGCCGTCACGCTTTCGCGCCAGCATGTCCATTGGGTCCGTGTCCGGGCCGTAATTCAGCCCGACGACAATTGCGGAGCGGGCATCAGGCCACATCGCAGTAGGTGCTTTGCGCCGGTCCAGCGTTGTTTCCATCCAGCCCATCTGACCGTGATATCCGGCGGCTACAAATGCTTCGAGACGCTCGCCCGCGGCCCAGCCCTCGTCAGCGCGGGTGATGCGGCATGCGTCAAAGCCCAGCCTGAGGCTGGTGTCTTTGAGCCGGGTTTCCGTATGGGGCATGCTGCCAGCACCGATCTGTCAGAAGTCGAGATTTGTATAATGCTTCACAGGGCGCACACCTTCAACTTTATCCGCCAGCAGCGGGCGGAAGCTGGGGCGAGACTTGATCCGCGCATACCAGGCTTTGAGGTCGGGGGTGAGATCCCAGGGAACATCCCCGAAATAGTCATAGCTGGAGAGGTGAGCGGCAACGGAGAGGTCGGCGATCGTCAGGTTCCGACCGCCAAGGTAAGAGCGTTCGCCTGCCAGTGCATCAAGAAAGGTCATTCGGTTCTTCAGGGCGTGCGCGCCTTGACGCAAGGCGGCGCTATTGGGGGCCTGTTCGCGGCGAACCCATTGTGAGACACGTTCTGCGAGCAGGGTATTATTGATGCCCGCAAAGCTCTCTTCTGCCCATTGCCAGAGCCGCCTGGCCTCCGCTTTTTCTCCAGAAGCAAAAGGTAAAAGACGCGGGCTTGGCGCGGCCTCTTCAATGTATTCGCAGATCGCCAATGTCCCGACGCAGGATGTGCGAACCTCTGCATCTGTATCCAGCAAGGCTGGAGCTGAGGCCCCGGGTGCAAGGGCGGCAAGCTCAAGATCTGACACCCAGGGTTTGATCACAATCGGTTCGAACGACCATTGTTTCTCACCCATGCAAAGCCGCGCTGTTCGCGCCAGTGGGTCAATCGGCCAGTGCCATAGCCGCTTCATGCCGACCGTCCTGTTGCAACACATGCCAGCGACAGTTTGACGGCCTGAAATGCCTTGGCACGCATCATCGAAGTCTGCCTCAAGATGTCCATCTTAACTGTATAAGACCCCAAAAAGTTGACGAAAACCTTTCCGGCACTGCGGAGGGGATAACACCGAAGCGCGCTGTCACGGTAAAATCACTCAGCCTGAGATTGAGGCCGGAGCCAGTTTGCTTTAGATAGGAAATTTGATCATAAAATCGGGTGCATATTGGCGGATTATTCTTCAAATTCAGAAATTGAAGGCAAAAAAAGCCCAAAAGATAGTTTTCTAAGACAGATCGTATCCGCATCTCAGTATGAAGGTGGGATAAGTCTTTCAAATGCGGATCTCTGTGATTTCGCGGAAGGTCTCTGGAGCTGGTCGAAAAGCATTCGACCCGATGAAACCGGCTTAAGACTGCGCCGTGTTGAAGCGCTCAACCTGGACTGCCTCGAAACGGTGGGGCCGGACCGTCCGTTTCTGGTTGATTCCCTTCTTGGGGCCTGCTCGGATCATGGTCTGGACATCAAGGCGTTGCTGCATCCGATCGTTGATGCTGAAGACGATACGAAACGCTCGCTGATCCAGATCTTCCTCGAACCCGTCGCCGAGCATGAACACACGGACCTTCTGAATGAAGCGCGCCAGACCCTGGAAGATGTCGGCATGGCAACGGCGGACTATCTGCCGATGCGTCGAAAAATGGTGGAGGAAGTCGAACGTCTGAAAGACTGCCCGTTTATCGATCCAGACAGCAAGGAAGAGGCTGTACATTTCCTCTCATGGCTTGGGATGGAGCGGTTCGTCTTTCTTGGCGCGCGCGACTACCGGTTTCAGACGGGCCCTGATGGCAGTTTGCTTCCCGAAGAACCCGATATGGTGGAAGGCTCTAATCTGGGCCTCTTGAAGGACGAGCAACGCAATGTTCTGAACCGCGGCGCCGAACCCTTGGTTCTTGACGAGAAGATCGGGGAGTTCCTGTCAGAGCCGGAGCCGCTGATCCTTGCCAAATCAACTTTGGTCAGCCGCGTTCACCGCCGGGTGCCTTGCGACTATATCGGTGTGAAACACTATGATGAGCAAGGCCGCGTCATTGGGGAGACGCGGTTCCTTGGTCTCTACACATCTGAAGCCTATCACGACACGGTGGCGAGCATTCCGCTGATCAAATCGCGGATGGCGAATGTGATTGCCAAGCTCGGCGCGCCGAAGGGCAGCCATGATGAAAAGGCGCTCAGCAATATCATAGAGGGCTGGCCGCGCGACGAGGTCTATCAAACCGATGCTGAGACACTGGCGCCAATGATGCTGGGTGTACTCGGCCTCGTCGGTCGACCACAGGTTCGGCTGTTTGTGCGCCAGGACGAGTTCAACCGCTTTGTCAGCGCCATCGTGTTTGTCCCGCGCGAAGCCTATGACACGGAACTAAGACGTAAGATTTCCGAGGCGCTCGAAGCGGCGTTCGGGGGCAAGACAATTCGGTTCGAACCAAGCTTCGATGGAACCTCGATGGTCCGGGTGATCTTTGAACTCTCGCTTCCGACCGGCGGCGACAGGCCTGACATTCAGGCGCTTGAGGCTGAGCTTGCGAGCCTGTCACGAACATGGCACCAGGCGTTCAGATCTGCCATCAGCGCTTATGCCGGAAAACAGGTTGATCCGGCCTCCGCTTACCTCTTCCGCGACGGGTTTAACGCGGCTTACCGGGAGGCCTTTTCGCCGGAGGAGGCGCTGACCGATATTCAAATGCTGGCAAAGGTGACAGCCGATGCGCCGGTTAAATTGAGGGCGTTTCGCAACCCGGGAGATCCAAAGGACAAGATACGTGCGAAGATTTACTCGCGTACAGGCTCTATCCCGCTCTCAAAATGTGTTCCCGTTTTTGAGAATATGGGTCTGTTTGTCTCCTTCGAGAATGGGTTTCCGATCTCACCAAGTGAGCCACCGGTTGCGGGGGCACCGGAGACATACTGGGTACATGCGCTGGCGATGCGCTTGCAAGGCAGCACGCCGGTTGAGCTGGATCAGATCGGCCCGGCCTTCGAGGCTGCGTTTGAGGCAACCTGGAGTGAGCGTGCGGAGAATGATGGGTTCAACGCCCTGGTTCTGACAGCCGGTTTGACCTGGCAGGAGGCAGCCCTCTGCCGCGCGCTCTGCGCCTATCGCCATCAGAGCGGGCTTGATCCAACGCGCAGTGTTCAGGTTGAGGCGCTGGTTCAGCATCCGGATCTCACGCGCAGTCTGATCAACACATTCCACAGCCGCTTTGACCCTGACCACACTCAGGACAAGGCAAAGCGCGAGAGCGAGTTGAACACCCTGCGCACATCAATTGACGAGCAGCTCAAAGCGGTTCGCTCTCTCGATCATGACCGGGTGCTTCGACGGCTGGCTGAGCTTATCTTCGCGATCCAGCGCACAACGTTCTATCAGAGCTCAAACGCGCCCTATATTGCGTTCAAGATCGCAAGCGAGACTCTGAACGACCTGCCAGAGCCAAAACCCTATCGCGAAATCTTCGTCTCCGGGCCGACGGTTGAGGGCGTGCATTGCCGTTTTGGACCGGTTGCCCGGGGCGGTCTTCGCTGGTCGGATCGGCGCGATGATTTCCGCACCGAAGTTCTGGGTCTGGTTAAAGCCCAGCAGGTCAAGAATGCGGTGATTGTTCCGGCTGGATCAAAGGGCGGTTTCTTCCCGAAACAGCTGCCGCTTTCCGGTGGCAGAGACGACATTCGGAACGCGGGGATCAAAGCGTACAAGCAGTTTATCTCTGGCCTGCTGGACCTCACCGACAATCTGGTCGATGGCAAGATCGCTGCGCCAGACCAGACCGTGATCTGGGATGCAGAAGACCCCTACCTTGTAGTTGCCGCTGACAAGGGCACAGCGACCTTTTCCGACATTGCCAACGCCATCAGCCTGGAGCGCCATTTCTGGCTGGGCGATGCCTTCGCCTCTGGCGGGTCAGCAGGATATGACCACAAGAAGATGGGCATCACAGCGCGCGGTGCCTGGGAAGCGGTGAAGCGTCATTTCCGCGAGCAAGGCAAAGACATCCAGACCCAACCTTTCACGGTGATCGGCTGCGGCGACATGAGCGGCGATGTGTTTGGCAATGGCATGCTGTTGTCGAAACAAATCAAACTGCAGGCAGCCTTCAACCACTTACATATTTTTATTGACCCAAACCCCGGTGATCCCGGGCAATTGTGGGAGGAACGCAAACGCCTTTTTGACCTGCCGCAATCCTCCTGGGCAGACTATGATCCAGCCTTGATATCTGATGGCGGCGGCGTGTTCAGCCGCTCAGAAAAGGCGATCAAGCTCTCAACGGAAATCAAGGCGATGACCGGCCTCAGCGCAGACAGTGTGACGCCCGATGAGTTGATACATGCCTTGCTGAAGAGCGCCTGCGATCTGTTATGGTTTGGCGGCATCGGCACGTATATCAAAGCGTCAACTGAATCGCATGCTGAAGCCGATGATCGCGGCAATGATGGCATCCGGATCGATGCAAACGACGCCCGCGCACGTGTGGTGGGTGAAGGGGCCAATCTAGGGCTGACACAGGCCGCGCGGATTGAATTTGCCTTGCAAGGTGGGCGCGTGAATTCCGATGCAATTGATAATTCAGCGGGCGTCGATAGCTCTGACCATGAGGTGAATATCAAGATCCTCTGCGCCAATGCCATCGCCTCTGGTACGCTTAAAAAGGGTGATCGAGATACTTTGCTCGCATCGATGACCGACGATGTCGCGAGACACGTTCTGGAGCATAATTATGATCAGACCGGCGCGCTTAGCCGGGCCGAGCGAACAGCTGACCGAGATCATAACGCTTATGAGCGACTAATGGTCTGGCTTGAAGGGCGCGGCGTCCTGGACCGCGAGGTTGAAGGCCTACCGGCGACGCAGCAAATGCAGGATCGTCAGCATGCGGAACAACCACTGACGCGACCTGAAATCGCCGTACTTCTGGCATGGACAAAGATCGTTCTGTTTGAAGATCTGGTCGCCTCGGCTGTTCCAGATGATCCGTATTTTGAAACCGATCTGGAAGCGTACTTCCCTGCCGCGTTGGCAAGCTACAAATCCGACATGCAGAGCCATGCGCTGCGGCGGGAGATTATTGCGACGGTTCTCGCCAATCGCATGATTGATGTGCGCGGGCCACTGCTCTTGCTGCAACTGATTGAGGAGACCGGCGTGGAGGGGCCAAATCTGGTTGCCGCTGCAGAGATTGCACGGTCCCTTCTGAATGTGGATGAGCTTGGCGAGCAGATTAGTGCGCTTGATAATACTGTTGAGGCAAAGGCGCAGATTGATCTTGAGCTTGACCTCAGTCTTAGCCTGACCGCCCTGACGCGGGTTATTTCGGAACGTCAGCCGCAAGGCGCGATCGGTGAGACGATTGCGCACCTCAAGCCCCAGTTTGATATGGTTTGCAGCGGTTTGCCCGCACTGCTCAGCAAGTCTGAGGCGGTTCGTTATCGACGGCTCTATAAGACACTCGCACACGCAGGCGTTCCGGAAGCCCTGCTCGATAGCGTGGTGAAAGCCGGTTGGACCATCCAGCTTCCACGCCTGACGACACTGTCAGCCAAACACGGGATTGATATCGCCCCGGTATTCAGTGCCTTCCAACTGGTTGGTGAAGCTCTGTATGTCTCTCCTGTTCGCCAAGCTGCGCTGGATACGATGCCAGGCATGGCACGTTGGGACATGTTGGCGACCCGCACCCTGCTGCGAGAACTGGACCGAACGCAGATTGAAGCGACCGATGCCGCCTTGTCTGGCACTGGCCCGCAAGCCTGGTTGGATCGTGTCGAACGCGAGGCGGGAACCCTGGCGCGGCAAACCAAAACCTATATCGCCAAGCCGTGCAGCTTTGCTCAATTGGCGCTTGCCGGGGACGGGATCAGAGCCTTTGTCGAGAGCCTGAATGCGCAAGACAAACCGCCTAAATAAGCGAGCCCGCTGAACGGGGACTTGTTCAGCGGGCCCTACTGGCCTCATCCGCAGGCTGGGTGGGGGGACGCACGCGGAGGCCAGATTTCTATTGTGACAGTTTTGTCCCAGTCGAGGGTTATATGGCGTGATCCTTACCAGTCGACAAGCATAAATTTCAGACATGTATGCGCTTATGACATCTCTGATGCGGTTTTTTCTTGCTGTTGTTTCTCCGCTGTAGCGGGTTTTGATGACAGGGGATTGCCGTTGGCTGAAAGCAGAATTGCAATCCATCGTGTCGAGGGATTCTGAGCAAATAGAATCATCATGACGACTGTCAGTGGGGCCGATAAAAACATGCCCGCGATCCCCCAGATGGCCCCCCAGACCGCCAGACTTAGCAAGACCACAAGAGCAGACAGGTTCAGCGTATCCCCCATAATTCTGGGCTGCACAAAGTTACCGATTGTGAACTGCCAGAAGCTGACCCCGGCAAAGACGAACGCTGCAAAGACATAGCTGTCGTGCGGCGGTGAGCCTGGAATCCACGCGGCGACCTCCGGTTGAACCAGTGCGAACAGAGGCGGGATCATTGCGGCAACGATTGATCCGATGGTTGGGATGAAGTTCAAGACGAAGATCAACGCGGTCAGGAACAGGACATTCTCGACCCCAAGAACAATCAGAGTGATATAGGTCAGCACGGTGATCAGGGCGCTAATCACGGTCTGGGTCCAGAGATAGGTTTCGATCCCCGAACGGGCATCGTCCCCGACTTCGCGCACGCGCTGGCGTTCATCCTCATCAGGAAAGATCCGATTGAGTTTTTCAGGCCAGGCCGACTGCGCCAGAAACAGAAAGGCGATATAGATCAGGATCAGGACAAGGTCGCCAGTGAGGCTCTGTGTGGCCGCTGCGATCGCTGCGAACAAACGTTGGCCCGACCCATTGAGCAGCAAGTCTGTCAGGGTTGGCGCGGTTTCCATCTGGAACAGGCCATAGACATCGGCAATGAGCTGATTGATGCGCGTTTCATAGAGACTTGCCTGCGCCCCGAACTGGGCAATGCCGGCGGCCATCAGAGCCAGGAAGGCAACAAACCCGGCAACAACAAGAATAATCGAAAGCAGGCGCGACACCCCTAAAGGAACAGGTTCAACCTTGTCGCTGATCAGGCGTGCAAACCCTTCCATGATCAAAAACAGAAAGACCGCGATAGCGAACGGCGCGAGAATAGAGCGGCCTAAATATAGCAGTGCGATGATCACGCCTGTGGCGATAATCCAAACGGCAGAAACATTTGTGTTCATGACAAGCCCCAAGCTCAATCTATAGCAATACAGGACGAAGGACGCCTCAGACTGTCAAGCCTGACGGGGGCACTTTGGCAGGACTGTTCCCCCAAGCCGACGCCCACATCTAGCGAAAAAACGCAAGAATATCAGTGATCGATCAAATTTCACTGATCTAATTCAACCTGATTAAACCTGATAATTATACTTAGGGTTGTATCGAGCTGATATTCAACTCGAGATAAGCAAAACTAATCCTTAGAATGGTGGATGAAATGACAAAACTTAAACTGCTCGCACTCGCTTCTGCGGCTGCTCTGATCTCTGCGCCTGCACTCGCTGCGGACGCCAACTCTTCAGCTGGTGCTGAAATCGTATCGCCGCTGCAGGTCACAAACACGACTGCGCTTTACTTTGGCACAATCGCACCAAGCTTCACAAACGGCGACACTGTTGTTGTTTCTACAGCCGGTGCAAAAGCTTGTGGTTCTGAGCTGACATGCCTGACAGCTGACCACACTGCAGCCGCGTTCAGCGTCGCTGGCGAAGCTGACCAGACCTACACAATCACACTGCCAAGCTCTGTTGCGATCAGCAATGGTAGCGGCGGTTCCATGACGGTCGATGCCTTCACAGGGTCCAAGTCAACTGGAACTCTGGTTGCTGGCACAGACACGTTCACTGTCGGTGGACAGCTGAACGTTGCAGCCAACCAGGCAACTGGCGAATATACCGGGACGTTCGCGGTCACCGTTGAGTATCAGTAAACCTACCGATCCGGGCCTGAGCTCAGGCTCAGGCCCGCGATTTCTGCCTTGGACATCCCGATATGTTAGAATTCAATAAAATACTCGTTGCAGGGTTTTTGGCGCTTAGTCTTGGGACGGCGACAGCTTATGCGCAGGTCGGCGATGAGGATATTGCAGGCGGTTCAGCAGACCCGGATTTTGAGGGCAATGCCGGCGCGATTGTGATCAACGGATTGACGCTGACAAAACGTCAGGACCTTTACTTCGGCACGATTGCTCCCAGCCTGACCGAATTTGGAACCGTAAGCGTCAGACGCGGCTCAAACAATTCCTCTATCTGTGGGTCGACCCTTGTCTGCCTCGCCAATGGCACCCGGGCGCGCTTTACAGTTACGGGTACCCCGCTGCAATTCGTCAATATTACCGACCCAGGGTCAATCGAGATTTATGACGGGTCTGGCAACTCCATGACCGTGGACACATTTGTGGGTGCCGGAAGCGGCAATGATACCGAATGGCGCGGATGGCAAAAACTACGCTCTTCAGGGATTTCACGGTTCAATGTTGGCGCAAATCTGACCGTCAAACCGAACCAGCCGCGCGGCCTGTACACCGGCTCTTTCACCGTCACCGTAGAATACCAATAAACAGCAAGGACCTTCCAAATGACCCGCTTCCCTGCCCTGGCGACCGCCCTCGCATTGATCGCAACCGGTGTGGCACCGACGGCCAGCGCTGAAGTGCTGATCGCGCCAACCCGTGTCGAACTGGATCGCGCTGAGCGCTCCACCGAACTGGTTGTTGTCAATAAAGGCAACGAAGAAGCCGCCTTTCGCGTCAGCATTGAAAACCGCCGGATGCGGCTGGATGGGTCTATGGAAGCGGCTGAGACGGCGCTGGCAGATGAGCTCTTTGCAAAGGACTTTATTCGATTTTCGCCGCGGCGGATTATCCTGGAGCCCGGTGAGCGCCAAACCATTCGGGTGTCTGCCATGCTCAATTCAGAGCTTGAGCAGGGTGAATATCGCTCGCACCTGCGTCTGATGGCAGCCCCGCTCAGCGCCGGACGCACCCTTGAAAGCGCGACCGAGAGTGATGGCGATGCCCTCTCCATTCAATTGGTCGCCATCCGCTCTATCACGATCCCGGTCATCTTCCGGCTCGGCGATTTGTCCGCTGAGGTTGAGATTGAAGATATGGACCTGCGCGCGTCGGATAATGAAGGCGAGACGGTTCTGGTTGCACGGCTATCGCGTACCGGCACACGCTCCACCTATGGTGACCTGAAGATCTTCGTCGAAGGTCAGCCAGAACCGGTCTATTTCGCTCGCGGGATCGCCCTCTACACCCCAAATACTGAACGTGATGTGATGCTGCCCCTACCCAATGCGCTGCGCGACCGGCTTGCGGGCAAAGACATCCGAATTGACTATGTCTCTTCCGATCCGTCCGCGCCGGGCACAATCGCTTCACTGGCCACCCGCCTCTAGTTGGTCACATGTCCCAGGCGCCGTGTAGAAGACCGGCCCCGCGTTCATATCTACCATGTTCGTCCGGTCCTTCTGTCTCGCGCTGCTAAGCTGCCTGCTGAGCCCAATTGTGGCGGCGGACAATGATCCGTTTGCTGTCTTGTTCGGCGATGGCGACGGCCCCTTAAGCGCCAGTGCGACAGAGCAAGCCGGACGCGATGACCTGTCCATCATCACGCTCCGACTTGATGGCTTCAAGCTGATCGATGCCCTGCCAGGTTTTGAGACCGAAGCCGGGCTCTGCCTTCCGGTTCAACCGGTGATCGATGCGCTGGAATTTCCGATCCAGTTAGACGGCGGCGCAGCTTCGGGCTGGTTTGTGAGCCCGGAGCGCAAGGTTCAGATCGACTTCGAGACCGGCGAGACGCATGTTGCGGGCCGACAGCTTGATCGCAGCCTCATCACCTATGAAAACACGGATGAGGGATGGTGTGCGCCTCTGCCAACGCTGATCGAGATCTTTGACTTTGATATGGCGTATCGAAGCCGCGAGCTAACGGTCGAAATCACGCCGCGCGAAATCCTGCCTATCGAAGCGCGTCTTGAACGGGAAGCTGCCCGGCGTGAACTGGACCGGGAGAATAGCCCCCTCGGCCCGAGCTACGACCCGGTCGATAATCCGTACCGCTGGATCAGCCTGCCGGTCGCCGACATCGCCGTAACCAGCGGCCTGTCGTCAACCGGCAAGATCGATACAAGCCTCTCCATCGACGCAGCGGGCGACCTGCTCAAGATGACGGGGCGGCTGCGCACAGTCAGCAGCGAAAGCCGCATGATAGATGGTGTTCGCTTGTCGCTGGAGCGACAGGACCTTGCGGTTGATCGCATCAGCCCGATCAAGGCGCGGCGGTATGCCATCGGGGATATCTCGACACCGGCTCTACCGCTTTTGTCCCGCGGTCAAACGGGTGCAGGTGCCGTGTTTTCCAACCGCGCGGATCTCAACGCTGATATCTTTGATACGACCGAGATCCGGGGCGTTCTGCCAGAGGGGTGGGAGGCAGAGCTCTATGCTGAAGACCGCCTGATCGCGTTCGTGACAGACCCTGATCCAAACGGCGAGTATGTCTTCGATACGGTTGCCCTTCGGCCCGGATACAATCGGCTGCAGGTTCGGCTGTTTGGACCTTATGGAGAGACCGACACAAGAGACATTCGCTACTTTGTCGGATCTGATTTAACGCCTGAGAACGAAACGGCTTTTTCAATCGGCTTTGTGAATGGCAACCAGAGCCTGCTTGGAGACCGCGTTGAGCGCGGAAGCAGCGATCTGACACTTCAGGAAACCGAAGCGCAGCCGCAAGCCTTCGCGACCGTCTCGCACGGGATAAGCGACCGCGCCACGCTGCGACTGGACGCCCTGCTCTCAGGCGCGAGCGAAAGCGATGAGCCAAGCGGTGCCACTGCGAGCGTGTTTGGAACGGTGTTTGATACGTACGGCGCTGTTCGCATTAGCAGCACCGAAGGCGATACCCCGGCCGTGCGTGTCTCAGCCCAGCGTCAGATCGGTGCTGTCTCCGGTCTCTCTGCGGGCTATACTGATTTTGGGGATACCGAGAACACCGTCTCTGGCCTAGAGGGCTCTCGCGTTGAACGCTCTGCCACAGCCCGCCTTACCTCGCAGCTTCAACTTGCCGGCCGAGTCGTCCCGACGCAAGCGGAAGTGTCCTGGCAGGATCTGACTGGCGATATAAGCCGGTTTGATGCCAAACTGCGCGCGTCTGGCGCTATTGGACGTTATCGCTGGACGAACAGTCTTCGCCACAGGAGCGAGACAGGCCCGGAGCAGAGTGTGAGCCAGACAGATGGCGAATGGCTGGCAACCCGGGATGTGAACGGCGTTCGAATGCGAGCTGCAATTGGTTATAGCCTTGAGGACACGCTTGAACCCACAAGTCTTTCAGTCGGGGCACAGCGGGTCTTTGAGAACAGATCGACGGCACAAGTCAGCCTTAGTCACGATCTGCGTGAGCAAACGAGCGTCGCGAACGCAGCCTGGTCGCGGCGGTTTCGCAATGTCATCCTGACCGGCAATGCGTCGCTGAGGGAAAATGGCGACTGGTCCTGCGGGGTTGGTCTGTCACTTTCGCTCTTTCGTGACCAGACCACCGGACATATTGCCGTATCGCAGCCGGGACTCAGCCGGTCTGGCGCTGTTCGGCAAACGGTGTTCCACGACTTGAACGGCAATGGTCTGCGCGAAGCTGAAGAACCCGCCATCGAAGGTGTTCAGTTCATTGTTGGAAACTCACTGCGGCCTGAAGCGACGGGAAAGAACGGACAGGTCATGTTTGACGGTGTTCCAGCGGGCCTCCCGATCAATGTCGAGCTAAGACTGTCCAGTTTGAATGATCCGTTCCTGAAGCCGTTGCGGGTTGGGCGCAGTGTAACGGTACGGGCCGGGCAGGTCGTAGATATCCTGACACCGGTCCAATCAACCGGAGATATTGAAGGGGTCTTGCTGCTGCAGAATGGTGAGGTTCAGGCCCCGATTTCAGGGGTAGAGATTGAGTTTCGCGACAAGAACGGGCACTTGATGGCGACGACCCGAACCGAGTTTGACGGCTACTTCTATGCCGATGGGCTTGCCATGGGAGAGATCACCGTCAAGATCGCTGACAAGGCCCTGACCAAGACCGGAATGATGGCAGCGCCACTGGTCCTGTCGATCAGCCCTCAATCCCCCTCTGTCTTTGGTGCGCAATTGCTTATCGAGCCTCAACCGGACGAGTCCGAAACCGTTGCGGTAAAGAAGAGAAAGTCTGAGTAATAATTCCCCTTCTGGTTGAATTTTGTTTAAGCTTTTGACGTCACGATCCAAACTTTAATATTGCTTCTCTACAACCGGATCGAACCCATGCTGGCCAAACCTCTCTCACTCATCCTGACCGCCCTCTTAATGCCAGTCTTTGCGACGGGCGCTGCGCGCGCAGACCGCGCAGATGCGCAAGCCGGGGCGACGATTGCGCAGCCAATCATGATCATGGCCTGGGAAGAGATGCTGTTTGGCCGTATCGCGCCAAGCGCAGTTACGGGAGGCAGTGTGGTGATTGATACAGGCGGCGCACGCAGCTGTAGCACTGCGCTGACATGCCTTTCGGGCACATACAGAGCCGCGAAATTCTCCGTCACGGGCGAGGCGGATGCGCTCTACACGATCACGCTGCCGGACACGATCACGCTTACGAATGGTCAGGGCGCGAGCCTTGAGGTGGACAGCCTGACAACGCCGCTGTTTACCCGGCAGCTGAGCGAAGGCTATGATGAGTTCATGATTGGGGGCGAGCTTGAGGTCGCTGCAAATCAACCGGTTGGCACCTATATCGGCACCTATATCGTCACTGTGGATTATGCCTGATGGCGTCTAGTTGAGATCGGATTTGTCGACCGGTTTTGGTGGCACGAACGCTGGCGGAAGGGGTTCTGCCGGAACGCCCTCTTCCTTCAGGGCGGCGCGCTCATCAGAGGTTGTCTCTCCCCAGATGGGGCGGTGATCTGTATCCCCATAGTGCATGGCTTTGGCCTCATCGGCAAAGCCGGTGCCGACATAATCATAATTCTCTGACACATGCTGGCGGGCCGCCGCGGCGAGCTTGCCGAACACTTTCTGCGGATCAGGTGGGGTATCTTTCTTGGTCCCGCTGACAGCCGGTGCCATGATGGCCTTGCTGACATGTGTCCCGCCGCACTGCGCACAGGAAACCAGCCCGGCCTCGGCCTGTTTGTCATAAGCGGCAGACGACGCGAACCAGGCCTCGAATTCGGCCCCGCAATCAGAACAAGACAGCGCGTAACGGATCATCAGTCGCTCTTAAGCCTGCAACATGGCGTCGAGTTGACCGTTCCGCTCGAGCGCCATCATATCATCGCATCCGCCAATATGGGTGTCACCGACAAAGATCTGCGGGAAGGTCCGCGCGCCGCCGGAGCGCTGCACCATTTCTTTTTTCTTCACCGCGTCCATGCCCGCATCAATGTGGGTCATGTCCACATTCTTGGCTTTCAGCAGTTTCAGCGCACGCGTACAATAAGGGCAGAACTGCCGCGTATAGATGGTGACATGAGCCATAGGCGATCCTTCTTCGTCGATCGCCTGTTATATGGTGATGTCTGCTTCCCTGACAACGCGTGCAAGCACCAGGATGTTCACAGTTGACGCACCTGCCTCTTTCAGCGTCTTTGCGCAGGCTGAAAGCGTCGATCCGGTCGTGTAGACATCATCGACCAGCGTTACCGTTGCCCCCTTCAGGCGCGGTGCCCGACTGGGATGGACCGAGAAAGCGCCTTTAACATTGTCGCGCCGTTGCTTTGCCGTCAGACCGCCCTGACTGGGGGTTGGCCGTGTGCGCTTCAGGCCATCGACCAGAACGAGATTGTGGGAATGGCGGGCAACCCCTTGCGCCAGCCAGACGGACTGGTTGAACCCGCGTTTGGCGAGCCTCTGATAATGCAGCGGCACAGGGATCAGCCAATCGGTCTGTTGCAGAATGTCCTGACCCGCCATCGCCATCCAATTGGTGATCGTTGCAAGGCCATCGCGCCGGCCGGCATGTTTCAGGTCAAGGATAATCCGTTTTGAGACATCATCATAAGCAATTGCGGCACGCGCCTGATCCCAGGCTTTTGGTTTGGCGGCGCAGGCGCCGCAAAGGCTCGCGTCGCCAAGGTCCACATCCATTGGTACAGCGCAGCTTCGACACCCTGAGCCGACCAAAAACTGCAGGCTTGCAAATTCAGTCGCAGGTAAAGCCCCCGCGCCGCCATGCCTCTCACCAGAGACAATTGACCGGCTGGGCCAGACAAATTCCGCGATCGACCGTAACCCTACCTTGGCCGAACGCGTCGCCCAGTGCATATCCACACCCATGACGCAGAAAGCTCCTCACACTCTTTTTGATCGGACCCGTGTCGCGCGCAATCGCGACCGAGCTTCTTCTTGTTTTGAAACATATGACTTCTTTATTCGTCGCGAGTCGAATCAATTATTGGAAAGGCTAGAGGACGTCTCGCGCGAATTTCCACTTGCGCTTGATCTTGGCAGCCATTGTGGAATGACTGCCACTGCCTTGAATGATAGCGAAAAAATTGGCTTCGTCGCGGCTTTGGAACGCTCGAAAAAAATGGCAGCTGTGGCAAGAAATGCAGATATTTCAGTGGTTAACGGCGACGAAGAGGCCCTGCCCTTCAGGCCGGGTATATTTGATCTCGTCACCAGTATTCTATCGATGCACTGGCTGAATGACCTGCCCGGCGCGATGATCCAGCTGCGTCAGGCTTTGAAGCCGGATGGACTGTTTCTTGGGTGCCTGTTCGGCGGCGCGACGCTGAGCGAGCTGCGTACCTCATTGATTGCTGCTGAGAGCGAGCTCTATGGCGGGGTCAGCCCGCGTATCTCACCCATGCCAGGGTTGCAGGACATGGCGGGCCTGTTGCAACGCGCCGGCTTCGCCTTGCCGGTTGCCGACATTGAGCGGGTCACCGTGCGCTATGACCACCCGTTGAAACTGCTGCAGGACCTTAAAGGCATGGGCGAGCAAGCGGCTTTTGTGAGACAGGAGGGTCAGACCTCACGCCGCCCGCTCAGCCGCCGCCTGATCACCCGGATGAGCGAGGTGTATCAGGACCAATTCAGCGATCCGGACGGGCGCATTCGTGCCACGTTCGAGATCATCTGGCTGTCAGGCTGGGCCCCGAGTGCCAGCCAACCGCAGCCCCTGAAACCGGGGAGTGCCAAGGCCAGTCTCGCCGATGCCGTTAAGAAAACCCGCGAATAGAAAAGGCCTCCGCGCAAGCAGAGGCCTTTTCAGTCTTAATGGATGCTGTTGGCTTTAGAAGCGGCCACTGATTGTGAACCGCGCATTCAGAGGCGCACCGACGGTGGCCTGATGCGTGCTGTGCGAGTTCGGGAAGTAGGTCTCATCAGTGAGGTTCTCGATGTTAAGCTGCAACCGTACCTTATCGGAAACATCGTAATACGCCGCTGCGTCAAACCGTGTGTAGCTTGGCAGCGTTGGATGTGTGGAGGCATCATCGCCAATATCTAAATCGGTGATGAAAGACTCATCCTGATAGGTTGCGCCAAGGCCAAACCCGAACTTGTCGGTAACCTGATACGCACCCCAGATGGAGAACATGTTTTCAGGCAGTTCGCGCGGGATCTCATTGCCGTCATCGGTCTCGCCTTCAAGATAGCTGTAGCCTGCGGTCAGGAAGAATTGCTCTGTGACCTGGCCTTGCAGCTGGAACTCGAAGCCTTCGATTTCCGTACCGCGAACTTCGAAATCCTCGCCGGTAACGTCATCACGAGCGGCGCGGGTTTCTTCGTTCTGGAAGTATGCCGCTGTAAAGCTGAGGCCCGGCTGGAAGTCCCATTTGACACCAATCTCGGCGTTCTCGAACTCGTCAGGGTCAAGGCTGCCCGTGCTGGCAAACTGTTCACCAGAGCGCGGCAGGAAGGTCTCACTATAGGCCGCATAGAGAGAGATGTTTTCCTGTGGTTTGAAGATCAGACCGGCCCGCGGGGAGAACTTCTCGTCCGTACGGGACACAGCCTCAGAGCCCGGGTCAGCAAGATTCAGCGTGCTTTGGTCAAAGCTGTCAAAGCGCCCGCCGAGCACAATGTCGAACATTGGCGAAAGCTCGATCTGGTCCTGAATAAAGAAGGAGTAGACCTGGACCTCAGATTCAGTGTTATCGTTGAGATCAGTGAAACCTACCGTGGTTGGCTCTCCGGCCCCGGTGATGACACCGTCCATACCGACGAAATTATTGAAACCGGTGCCTACGCCGCCGCGCAGGTCCAGCGGGCGCTGAATGAGGAAGATCTCATTGTCGTCGCCGTCTGGATCATCTGGAGTAACTGACGTGCTCCACACGGGGTTAAAACGATCATTATCATTCTGGGTGTCGATGAACTCTGCCCCCGCGATGAGCGTATGACCGATCGACCCGGTTGCGAATTCGCCAACAACATTACCAGACAGGATGAAGTTCTGGCGCTGAGTGGTGTCCACATAACCGTCCAGAGTAACGAAATCGGGGTTCAGGTCTTGGTTGTAACCTGAAGCATAGAAGTTCGTATAGGCCTTGTCATAGTCACCATAAGACGCAGTGACGATGCCTTTGAGACTATCGGAGAACTCATGCTGAAGCTGGGCGCGCAATACGGTTGCCTCGTGCGTGGTCGTGTTGAGTTCCGGATCGCCAAAAACGATATCCTCGAAAGCCTCAACCGGTTCGCCATCTGATCCGGTAGGAATACCGCGATCCACAAAACGTTCCTGATCAATGTACTCAAGTGACAGGTCCAGCGTCGTCTGCGGTGTTAAAGCAAAACGCGCGGTGGGGTTGATGCCGTAATTGTCGCCATCGAAGAAATCGCGGTGGTTTTCGAGGCTCTGATAGTAGGCATTGATCCGCACGCCCGCTGTCTCGCTAACGGCCAGATTGCTATCGATAGAGGCCTCAAAACCGCCAAATGTGTCGATTCCGCCCCGATAACCAGTGAACTGCTCACCGAGTTCAGCCTTCTTGGTCACACGGTTCAGGATACCGCCCGTCCCGCCGCGTCCAAACAGAAGCGCATTCGGGCCGCGCAGGATCTCAACCTGCTCAACATTGTAGAGCGGACGGTAGTATTGAACGTCATCACGCACGCCATCGACAAAGAAGGCTGCGGTTGAGCGGATACCGCGGAAGACGACAGCATCGCGGTGCCCTTCACCCTGGGAGTTGTTCACCCCGGCTGTGTAATTGATGATGTCGCCAACGCTATCAAAACCACGCTCGGAAATCTGATCAGCGGTAACGATTGAAAGGCTTTGCGGGACGTCGATGATTGGTGTCGGCACGCGCAGCGCGTTGACCTGATCTGAGTAGAGATACTGGCCAACCACCACGACGGTATCTTGCACCGCAGCCTCGTCCTGATCATTTTGGGCGATAGCGATCGGGGTAGCGAGTACCGCAAAAGAGGCGAAGCAGACCGAGGCCAGCGATTTGTACTTGAACATGATAATCTTTCTCATTTACGAACGGTGCGCACGTATAATACTCGAAATCAATATTGCAACTCATTCTCAAAATCATTTGCAGTGAAGCTCGATATGTTGTGTTTTTGACACAACCAATCCTGCGGATTTTATTCGCCGGGGACTATCAACCAAACTTATGTGACCGGTGATCCGGTTAAGGCGTAACGACCAGTCGACAGACTTCGTTCAGGCTTGGACGTTCCAGAGAGACGGAGGTCAGTCCCGGAAGGGTGGCTTTGAGATCATTGACTGCCCAGAGGCAGATCCGTTCAAGCGTCGGGACTTCCAATCCCGGGATCTCGTTCAACAAACAATGATCAAGTTTTTCAGCCGTGGCCTGCAAGATTGCACTCAGTTCTGAGAAATCCTGGACCCATTCCTCATGTGGTTTCACGGTGCCAGCCACCGTTGCAGACAGTCTGAACGAATGACCATGCACATTGCGATACGGGTGCCCGATCGGCTTTCCGCCCATATAATGCGCCGCTTCAAAGGTCACCGATTTGGTGATCTCAAAAACCTGGCCTTCGACGTTCAGGGAAGCCCGATCAGTTTGTGTGTCTGTAAGCTCAATCGCCATTTTGGGTTCTTCATACAATAGGCCGCAGCTGCGGCGATGTTTTCAGGCTGCCCGGTATCATCTTTAGGCTGTAGGAAAAAGTGCTCGAACTGCAAGCTTTCAAAGCAAGATGGTTGCGCCTCAGGCTCGTCTTGCGGAAAAACCAGCTTCAATTCGTGACCCGTGCGCTGTTTCAAGGCGGCATTGGCTTTTGGGCTAACGCAAATCCAATCAAGCCCGTCCGGCGCGGCCAGCGTGCCATTGGTCTCTACGCCAATCTCAAAACCGCTTGCCTTCAGTGCTGCAATTGCGCGCTCATCCAGCTGCAGCAGCGGCTCTCCGCCCGTGCAGATCACATAGGGCTGGCCACCTGCGCCGCTATCAGCCTCCCAGATCTTTCGGACATGCGTCGCCAGCGCGGCTGCGCCCTCAAATTTGCCGCCATTCTCACCGTCTGTGCCGACAAAGTCTGTATCGCAGAACGTACAGACAGCGCTCGCCCGATCGCGTTCGAGACCCGACCAGAGATTGCAGCCAGCAAAGCGCAGAAAAACTGCGGCACGTCCGGTTTGTGCGCCCTCGCCCTGGAGGGTCACATAGGTCTCTTTCACACTGTATATTCTCAAGCAGGCACCTGTTGCCGCCATGTCCTGTAGCCGTTGGCGCGGAGCTCACATGCCGGGCATTCTCCGCAGCCATAGCCCCAGTCATGGCGATGACTTCTGTCACCCTTATAACAAGTATGCGTCTGTTCGACGACCAGATTGACCAGCTTGCTGCCGCCAAGCTCGTGCGCCAGCTCCCAGGTCTCTGCTTTGTCGAGCCACATGAGCGGCGTGTCGATGACGAATGGGAAGTCCATACCGCGCCTTAGCGTCAGTTCCTGCGCATCCAGCGTTGAGCGACGACAGTCTGGATATCCGGAATAATCGGTTTCGCACATCCCGCCGATCAGGGTGGCAATCCCGCGGCGCCAGGCCACAGCGGCGGCGAGTGTCAGGAACATCAGGTTTCGCCCCGGCACAAAGGTTGAGGGCAAACCTGCCTCGTCTGTGTTAATCGGGGTTATTCGGGTCAGACTGGTCTCACTGATATTGCCCAGAACGCCCAGGTCACAGACATGATCCTCGGAGAGTTTTTTGCTCCATTCGGGAAAATCACTACGAATCACGTCGCGTATTTTCTGACGACATTGCATCTCGACATCGTGTCGCTGACCATAGTCAAAGCCAATGGTTTCGACCCTGTCGAACTTGCGCAAGGCATAGGCCAGGCAGATGGTGGAATCCTGTCCCCCGGAAAACAGAACCAGCGCTGATTTTTCTGTCATGACCTACCTTTTGTTGGGCTTCTTAGCGAGCCATTGAGTCACGTGTCTCAGGTGTCACAAAAACCGCACACTGCAATTGACCCGTAGACCCATCGCAGCGTCAATCATTGACAAACCTCCGAACGAAGCATGTCATGCATGGTGAAGCACTCCCAAACAATATGGGGGGCTCGTGAGGAAACGCAAAAATCATATGTGCCAAACAATAGGGCACAATGGGAGGAGTTAGCATATGAAAGTCACCAGACAGTCGAATTTTGCCTTGTTGGCAGGTGCATCGGCCCTTGCCCTATCGGGCATTGGATCAGCCGCTTTTGCACAAGAAGAGGATGACGGCGCCGAAAGCCGGACGCTGAGCAAAGTGCTCGTCACCACGCAGAAGAAACAGGAGAGCATCCAGGATGTTCCAATCGCGGTTTCTGCGTTTGATCCAGACGCGCTTGAGCGGCTGAACATCGAAACCGGGTCTGACCTGCAGTTCAATATCCCGAACTTTGGCTCGACACAGGGCAACTTCTCAGCCGGTGGCATTAGTATTCGCGGTATTATCAACGCGGCAGTCGGGACATCTTCCGATGCTGCGGTTGGTACCCATACCAATGGTGTGTCGTCTTCAGGTTCGACTTTGCTTGAAACCGAGTTTTACGATGTCGAGCGGATCGAGGTTCTACGTGGTCCACAGGGAACACTCTATGGCCGCAACGCGACAGGCGGCGTGGTGAACGCCATTACCCGTAAGCCGGATCTCGAAGAGTTCAATGCCAGCCTTGAAGGCAGCTATGGTGAGTTCAACAACCAGAAACTGAACGGGCACATCAATGTTCCCCTCGGCACCAATTTTGCCGCGCGTATTGCCGGAACTTATCTGGCGCGAGACGGCTATTCAGACGCTATTTTGCCTGATGGCAGCAAAGAAGATGTCGATGGACGCGATCTTTGGGCAATCCGTGCGACGCTTGGCGGTGATCTGACGGATAAGGCGTCGTTCTGGATCATGGGCGAGCATTATGAAGAAGACTCAACCCGCACACGTTCAACCAAGCAGATCTGTACCAAAGACACCCGCCCCTTCCCGTTTAATCAGGGCTGTGTGCCTTATCAGGTTGAAGGCCTCGGATATGCACGCGACGGCAGCGGTAATCCGGTAGAGATTTCACCAGGCTTCGGTACGGTGAATACGGCCGGCACACTTGGCGGTGTTCTGGCGGCCACTCTGGGCCTCTATCCAGCGTTCGGAACTGACAGCAATGCTGGGGCTACGACGTCAACAAACCTGCGTGAGTTTGAGACCAATCTCATTCCGACGTTCGAAGCAGAGTCGAACACCGTTCAGGCGCAATTCCAGTATGAATTTGACAACGACCTGACGTTTACGTTCCTGGCGAGCTACAATGAGAACTTCCGTGCGTTTACCGATGACTATAATAAGGGCATTGGTACGACGAAGTTTGAAATCACGGCTCTGTCGCCAGATCTTGATGGCGACGGTGACGGTGACTTCCCGGGGCTTGAAGCCTTCGGCCTCGCTCCAACCCCAGTTGATACCCGTCTGCGGACACCTGCGGACACATTGCTGGCTACCGACCGGTCAGACTCTGACTTTGAGACGACCTCACTTGAAGCTCGGGTTCAGTCAGACTTTGACGGACCGTTCAACTTCACCGTCGGCGCTCTGAAACTCGATTCAATTGGCGAGACGAATTATTTCGTGTTCTTCAACACCGCTGAAGCGCTTGCCGTGGCAACCGGGTTGCCGCCTGATCGGACATACTTCCTCAGCCGCAGCCCGTACAAGCTGGACGCCCTGGGGGTCTTCGGTGAAGCCTATTGGGATGCAACTGACAACCTGAAGTGGACCCTGGGTCTGCGCTATACAGAGGATAAGAAGCGTCAGGAGAATACGCCAAGTCTGCTGCTTGCCGATGCAACCGTCTCCCCCGGCGAGCAGAACGGCTTTGCACAAGCCGGTCCGGCCCAAATTGCCGAGTTTGAGGAAATCACAGGCCGCTTTGGCTTTGATTATCAGGCTGGCAGCTTCTGGTTCACCGATGATAGCCTGCTCTATGGTAACATCGCCCGTGGCTATAAAGGCGGCGGCATCAACCCACCACAGTCAGCAGGCCTAACCGAGGTCAGCAACGTGTTTGACCCGGAATTCATCAATGCCATCGAGGTCGGCTCCAAGAGCACACTCTTTGGCGGCGCTGGCATCATGAACCTGGCGGCCTTCTACTATGATTATGAAGGGTATCAGATTTCGTCGATCATCAACCGGACATCCGTCAACCAGAATGTCGATGCGACCCTGATGGGCTTCGAAGCGGAATTCTATTATCAGGTCACGGAAAACCTGCGGATAGATTCCACACTTGGTCTGCTTGAATCCGAACTGGCAGATCAGGAGCCACTGCTGGACACATATGACCAGACAGGCGGCGATCCGAACTATGTCGTCGTCAAGGACGCTGCAACGACGCAGAACTGTATTGCGCTTGTTAGCGAGGTGAACGCGCTGCTTTCGAACCCGGCGACGGCGCCGGCAGCGGCTGGTATCTGTTCAGGCGCGGCAATTCCACTCGGCGTAACACCACTGGACGGCATTCCGGTTGATGTCTCTGGCAACGAGCTGCCACTGGCACCAAACGTGACCATCTCGATTGGCGCAGAATATGCGTTCGATCTGAATGAGAGCTGGGACATGTCCATTCGCGGTGACCTTTATCATCGGGGCGAGGTCTTCTCTCGGATCTACAACCTTGAGGCCGACCGGATTGACGCCTTCCAGAATGCAAACGCAGCCATCCAGTTCACCAATGATGAAAAGCAGCTGGAGCTGGAATTCTACGTCAAAAACCTGCTGGAAGATGATCAGATCACCAACCAGTATCTGACCGACGCGTCTTCAGGCCTGTTCACCAACACCTTCCTGCTTGAGCCGCGCCAGTTCGGTGTTCGCCTCAAGAAGCAGTGGTAAGCAAAATATAATCAAGGCGCTCTGAGCACCTTGAAATACCTAAGGGCGGTCCGACGGATCGCCCTTCTTTTATTTTGGTGCGAATGGCTTATCTGAGGCTGCTCAGACGATCTTGGAGATTTGACATGTTACGCACAAGCTTTGCAGCCATCGCAATCGCTTCTCTATCGGCTTTTAGTGTGGCAGCAGGAGCTCCAACTGCAGATGCAGACGGCGCATTCGTTTCCGAAGATGGACTGAAACTTGTTCCCCTGGCTGAAGGCCTGGAGTTTCCGTGGGGCCTTGCTGAACTTCCCGGCGGCGACCTGCTTGTGACTGAGCGTGAAGGACGTTTGCGCCTGATCGGCAGCAATGGCCTGGTTGAAGCCCCCGTCGCGGGTCTTCCGGACGATATTCTGGTTGACCGCCAAGGCGGCCTGCTCGGCATTCTGCTTGATCCGGACTTTGCGAATAATCGCACACTTTATCTCAGCTATTCCAAGGACATGGGCGAGACCAATACGACGGCGGTGATCTCTGCCGTGCTGAGCGATGACGGGCTGGCCCTGAGCGATGTTAGAGAGATTTTCACCGCTGAGCCGCGCCGGACGGGTTTTCATTTTGGTTGCCGGATGGCGTTCTTGCCGGACGGGTCCATAATCGTATCGCTGGGGGATGGTTATCGCTATATGGATGATAGCCAGACGCTCGACAACTTGCACGGCAAGATCGCGCGGATCATGCCGGATGGATCGATCCCAGCTGATAATCCATATGTTGGCACCGAGCACGAAGACGCCATCTATTCCTATGGCCATCGCAATGTGCAGGGCCTCGTTTACGATACTGATCGCGGCCTGCTGATCGCGCATGAGCATGGGCCGAAAGGCGGCGATGAGCTGAATATGATCGAGCCCGGCCTGAACTATGGCTGGCCTGCCATCTCTTACGGTATCAATTATGACGGGACGATCCTGACGGAGGAAACCGAGGCTGAAGGTATGGAGCAGCCTGCGGTCAAATGGGTCCCGTCAATCGCGCCTTCAGGCATGGCTCTTGTGGAAACACCAGACTTTGCCGACTGGCAAGGAGACCTCCTGATTGGCGCGATGAATGGCCCGGCCGGCCAGAAACTTGTCCGGGTCGATCTTGATGAGAGCGGCGCGGTTGTCGGGACTGTGGATTTGCTGGCGGACCTGCAAATCGCCTATCGAGATGTGATCTCGACCGAGAGCGGGATCTATGTTGCCACGGCTGATCTGGATGGCGCGGTCTACCGGGTGGAAAAGGCCAGTTAGGGCGACTTGGCCTTTTCGGTATGCCAATTGTCCCAACTTTCGGCGGGGGACCTGAGCCTCAGTGTGCATTGCTATACCCCAAAAACAACCGCTCAGGCGATTGAGCAACTTGCAAAAAATGCGCAAGTCTGATTGCTGAAAAGACTAGTCTGATGTGGGGATGACTAATGGGCAGAGTATTTATCAACTATCGCAGGGAAGATAGCCAATACCAAGCGGATCGCCTGCGCGAACTCATGAAACCCTGGTTTGATAATCCCTCTGGGGATATCTTTATGGATGTCGACAGTATCCCGGCTGGCGTCGATTTCGTCGACTATTTGGATAGTCAAGTTAAGCAATGTGACGCACTTCTTGTTCTCATAGGTAAGAACTGGCTCACCATGACCGATCAGACGGGAAACGCCAGACGGCTCGATTCTGAGGCAGACTTTGTTCGCATTGAAATCGAATCTGCATTGTCCCGCAATATACCAGTCGTTCCATTACTGCTGGACGGTGTTCCCATGCCGAAACCAGAGCAATTGCCAGCCTCTTTGAAATCATTGGCACGTAGAAATGCTGTCTCGCTATCACGTTTGAGCTTCGAAAGCGACGTCCGCAGACTTATGGAAACCCTTCCACTAAATTTGAAACAATCGGCAACTGAGGCTCAGAGGGAAGTCTCGTCAAAACCAGCTTTCAATCCTTTGAAAGTCATCGTTCCGATTGTTGCTTTGACCTTTCTCGTCGGTGGTTATTTTGTGGTTCAGGCGCCTAATAGCGAACCCAATCAAGTTGCGAGCGAATCCGTCGTTGAAGATACTAAAAATGTAGAGGTTACCTCGATTGATATCGAGCCTACGTCAACCGAGCCCGAATCAAATAGCTTAGCTAGGTTCCCAGAACCCTATGCTTCAGCAGATTTAGCACGAGGCGCGCGCACTTTCAGACTATGTCAATCCTGCCACACCTTAGATGCAGGCGGCCCCAACTTGGTTGGACCGAACCTATACGGACTTTTTGGTAGCAATGTCGGGTTTGCTGATGGTTTCCAATACTCTGAAGCTCTACGTGAAGCAGACTTCACTTGGACACCTGAGTTGCTCAACGAATGGATGGAGAGCCCCCGTAGTTTTTTACCTGGAAACCTAATGTCTTTCGCAGGTGTCCGACGGGAAACTGACAGAACAGCTTTGCTGGCATACTTGATGATAGAGACCGCCGATTGATCAGCGGCACTATGCCGACAAACAGTCTCGTGACGGCATCTGATCCCGGCCCATAGCCAAAGGCCTCGGTCCCGTGTATGGCGCGCGCAAAGTTTATTGCTGCGGACACGCGCTTCTCCCGGATACCTGACATGACTGAGCCTACTTCCCTTCGCAACATTGCGATCATTGCCCACGTTGACCATGGCAAGACGACGCTCGTCGACTGCCTGCTGAAACAGTCCGGGACGTTCCGCGAGAACGAAGCGACGCAAGAACGCATGATGGATAGCAACGATCTCGAGAAAGAACGCGGCATCACCATCCTCGCCAAAACAACCAGCGTCGTCTGGGGGGATACGCGGATCAACATTGTCGATACGCCCGGACACGCTGACTTTGGCGGTGAGGTGGAACGTATTCTGTCCATGGTGGATGGGGCCATCGTTCTGGTGGATGCGGCTGAAGGCCCGATGCCGCAAACCAAGTTCGTGGTCTCCAAAGCGCTCAAGATCGGGCTTCGACCGATTGTGGCGGTCAACAAGATCGACAAGCCCGAGCGTCGCCCGGATGAGGTAATTGACGAGGTGTTTGACCTGTTTGCAGCGCTTGATGCCACCGACGATCAACTCGATTTTCCAATCCTGTACGGCTCAGCGAAGAATGGCTGGATGTCGACCCAGTATGAAGAGGAGCGCACGTCGATGGACGAGCTTTTCGATATGGTGGTTCAGCATGTCCCGGAACCCACCGTTGAGGACGCGCCGTTTCGAATGCTCGCCACCACAATTTCCTCAGACAATTTCCTCGGGCGCATTCTGACAGGTCGGATCGCATCCGGAACCGCCAAGCCGAACCAGACCGTCAAAGTGCTCGCCCGTGATGGCTCGCTGGTGGAAAATGGCCGGATCTCGAAAGTGCTCGCCTTTCGCGGCTTGCAGCGTGAGCCGATTGATGAAGGCGTGGCAGGTGACATTGTCTCCATCGCAGGCCTCGCCAAGGCGAATGTGGCCGATACGTTCGTTGATCCAAGCGTTACCGAGCCGATTGAAGCTCAGCCTATCGATCCGCCAACACTCTCCATGACCTTCCGTGTCAATGACAGTCCGCTGGCTGGGACCGAGGGCGACAAGGTCACCTCTCGCGTGATTTGGGATCGCCTCCAGAAAGAAGCTGAGGGTAACGTCGCCTTGAAGGTAGAGCGCTCAACCGAGGCTGAGAGTTTCATCGTGTCTGGCCGGGGTGAGCTGCAGCTTGCTGTGCTGATCGAGACCATGCGGCGCGAGGGCTATGAGCTTGGCGTCTCGCGTCCGCAGGTTCTGATGAAAGAGGGCGAGAGCGGCGAGAAACTGGAGCCAATTGAAGAAGTCGTGATCGATGTGGATGACGAGTTTTCAGGGGCCGTGGTGCAAAAACTCGCCGAGCGCAAAGCTGAGATGACCGAGATGAAACAGTCCGGCGCGGGACGTACGCGCATGGTGTTCAATGCACCGACCCGCGGGCTGATCGGGTATCAGGGCGAGCTGATGACCGACACACGCGGCACGGCGATCATGAACCGGATCTTCCTCGAATACGCGCCCTATAAAGGCAAGATTCAAGGCCGCCGGACCGGTACGCTGATCGCGATGGACAAGGGCGAGGCGGTGGCTTTTGCACTGTGGAACCTGGAAGATCGCGGACCAATGATGATCCATCCCGGCGACAAGGTCTATCAGGGCATGATCATTGGTGAACACACGCGCGACAATGACCTTGAGGTCAACGTGCTAAAGGGCAAGAAGCTCTCCAACGTGCGCGCTTCCGGGACCGATGAAGCCGTGCGCCTGACCCCGCCCCTGCAAATGACGCTGGAAAAATCACTGGCTTACATTGCTGATGATGAACTGGTTGAAGTCACGCCGGAAAGCATTCGCTTGCGCAAGGTTCACCTTGATCCACATGAGCGGAAGCGGGCTGCAAAAGCGGCAAACTAAACGGTGCTTCAATCCTTTCAAATTCGCTCTGTACAGCCTCTATTATAGATGTTATAACATCTCAAATGAATTGTCGATAGCTTAAAGCTATGATAAACATAGCTAAATCGTTGGTTGATGCCATTTGGTCTCAGCCCATCTCCGGTTGCATCAACAACCGGGGAAATTCCATGAAGTATACTCTTTCTGCGTCTGTTATGGCGCTTGCGCTGGCTGGATGTGCTGTCGATCCTGCGGCAACAGATGCTGCCGTCGAAGAGGCCGCCGCTGACGTGGTCGAAACGGCCAGTGTTGAAGAAACAGTCGAAGAGGCTGTTGAAACCGTTGAAGAAGCGGCCAGTGACGCGCTTTGCCTTGCATCAGGTCCGCAAACACCGCGCGATATCTCAAGCGCGCTCGGCCTCAATCCAACTGTCTTTCCAATGGCCCCTGCCACGACGGGCATGAACCTCTGCAACATTCACACGCACACCAATGCCGAGCATAAAGGTCCGGGCTTCAATGTATTTGTCGATAGCAGCGATTATGGCGGCTATGCTTGCAATGAGACCGCTGACCTGACCGAGGCTGAGCTTACCTCTGCCCCAGGCGCCTATGGCAAGGTCAAGCCAGGTGATACGATTGAAGTCCACTGGGTTCACACATCTTGCGACATCGAACCGGGCGAAGGTCTTGGCTCCTGTCTCAGCGAGACATGTACCGATCCGCTGCTGCGGGTTGAGGCGCAGACCTTTCTGGTCGTGAATGATCCTGAGGCAGCCGACTTTACCGACATGGCAGACACATTCGTCAATCGCGGCGGTTTCCATCAACCAAAGATGATTCCAGCTTCAACCGGTGAGCCTGTGGTCTTCCTCGGATCAACCACTGGGCCAAGCTACACGCAATCTGCGTGTTCACCGCTTCAGGTCACATGGAGTGTACGTCCACAGTGTATGAAAGTTGATATCAACTCGCTGCATGCGTGGGCGGAAGAAGGAAACGTCTTTAATGAAACCGCTTCACACGGTGTTCGCCAACTGGTAACGGCTCCGGAACTGCTTTCGACAATCGAATAGGCGATAAGTTCCATGGCGATACGAAGAGTATCCATATTGGCGGGAGCAGCGGCACTGCTCTCGCCTTTCGCATTTTCCCAGAATACCGGCGGTGTCTTCGGACCCGTTGTGAACGAGGATCACGCCTCAATCCAATATCGGGCCACCTACGATCCTGATTCAGAGGGTCTGGCACAACGTGTTCATTATCAGCAGTCTCTAAATGGCGAGTTGATGTGGCGCGTCGTTGCCGCAGTGCGTAAAACCGAAAGCTCCGATGTCGATTTCGATGCAGCGCGAGGGGAACTCTGGTGGCAAATCAGCGAAGACAATCAAGCCTATCAGACGGGCCTGCGTTTCGATGCCGTGTTGCGCGATGATGATCGCCCCCATTCGCTCGGCGTCAATTGGACCAATCAGTTTACACTCGGTGATGGCTGGAGCGCCCGTGCTTTGCTGCTGACGTCCGTGGATGTCGGCGACAATACACGCGACGGCGTAAGTCTTCAGACGCGCGGTCAGATTGCACGCCGCCTCGAAACGGGTCAGCATATCGGCCTGCAGCTTTATAACAGCTACGGTTCTACCGATGATATCCGCGACTTCGATGATCAGGTGCATCAGGCCGGGCCATTTGTCTCAATTCCGGTAGGGGATGACTGGAGTGTGCTGGGACAGGCCTTGTTTGGGCTTACAGATGCATCAGCGGACACGAATCTTCGCGTTTGGATTACGCGCGCCTTTTAGCCGCCGCTTTTTTAGCCTAGCGTTGAGGAATGACACTCTACGAACATCCCGGTGGTGGCTGGTCGGTTCGCCCGATGCGCAAGATGGATCTGGCGCCGGTCCAGGCCCTGTTCCTGAATTGTCTTGGCGCTTTTGACTGGCGCGGGCCACCTGACGAGGAACTGATCAGGTTGCGCCGCACCTTTCTGGCAAGTGAGCAATTCGTTGCGGTTGAGCCAAAGGCAGGGATTATCGGCTTCATCACGCTGGAAGAGCAAAACGCTTACGTGCCGCATCTCTTTGTGGCTGCTGACTGGCGCTTTGCCGGGGTTGGTCGCGGCTTGCTGGATGTCGCGCGGCAAGCCTGCGGTCGCCCGCTCGTTCTGGATGTTGATCGCCCAAATGTCGGCGCGCTAAAAGCTTATGAGGCGATGGGCTGGAAAGTCTCTGCGCCGGCTGGAAACACGAAGCGCAATCAGATCCGTCTGGTCGGCCCTTAAGGCCCGCGCCTCACACCCCGCGACGTGAACGCAGCGCCGTTGTCAGTGTGCCATCATCAAGGTGGTCCAATTCACCCCCCACCGGCACGCCATGCGCAAGACGGGTGACCTCGACCCCGAGGCCCTCAAGCTGCTCGGCGATATAGTGCGCCGTGGTCTGACCATCGACGGTGGCATTGAGCGCCAGAATAACTTCGCGAATGCCCCCTGCCTTGATCCGGTTCAGCAAGAGGCCGATGGTCAGGTCTTCCGGCCCAACCCCATCAAGCGCGCTCATCACACCGCCCAGCACATGATAGCGGCCCCGAAACGCTGCTGCGCGTTCGAGAGCCCAGAGGTCCGGAACGTCTTCGACCACACAGATCAGCCCGTCATCGCGGCCTGTCGCCTGACACACAGCACAGGGCTGCATCGTGTCATAGTTTCCGCAGACATGGCATTGTTCGATCTTGTCAGCGGCGTCCGCCAGAGCCTCAGCCATTGGACGCAACAAGCTTTCCTGGCGCTTCAGCAGAAACAGCGCCGCACGCCGTGCAGACCGCGGTCCAAGCCCCGGCAAACGCGCAATCAGATCGATCATGCGTTGAATCTCAGGACCTGCGGACGACTTGCTCATGCGGGCTAATGTGACGGACTCGCGCGCTGTGGCAAGGGCAGGCAGGGCGCCGACTGCAGAGCCGTCCGGAATCAGCACACAAATGTAACATTGCGGGTTGCAACCATGTGAGGGCGTGTTTGAATATGGTTAACTTATAACAAGGAGCTCACACCTCATGTGGAAGTCGAAACTCACATCCTGCGCCGTTGCAGCCTTGCTGTCTCTATCCCTCCCAGTCCACGCCCAATTGGCACCCGGGCCAATGTGGGACGATCATCAAGCCGATGGAGAAACGCCTGAGCGTGAACCTGTCGAATGGGATCTGACGCGGCTTTATCCAAGCATCGAAGCCTGGGACGCGGCTCGCTTGAAAATCCTCGAAGATGTGAAGCCTATCGCTGCGCAAGCAGACACGTTCGAGCCAAGCGCGGCGGCGCTGGCGGATCTGATGGATGAAACGTCCGATATTGTTCGTGAAGCCTTTCGTGTCGGCTCCTATGCCAACCTGAATGCGGACACTGACCTACGCGATGGCGAATGGGTTGGACGCCGCGGACAGGCCTCCGCCATGTATGCCGCTTATGGGGAGGCGGTGTCATGGATAAGCCCCATGCTGCAAGAGGTCGGTGAAGCCGATATTGAGGCCTGGATCGCCGCAGAGCCCCGCCTGAGCAAGCACGCATTTGGCCTGCGGGAAGTCATGCGCGCCGCGCCGCATACATTGACACCTGAGGGTGAGGCCCTGATGGCGGCTGCCAGTGTTTCTCTTGGCGGCGCACAGCGCATCTATAGCCAGCTGAAGAATGCTGACATTCCGTGGCCAACGATTACCTTGAGCACGGGTGAAGAGATCCGTCTTGATGCAGCTGGCTATGTCAAAGGCCGCGCCGCGCCAGACCGGCAAGACCGGATCGACGTCTTCAACGCGTTCTACGAGACCCATGAACAGTTTGGCGGGTCGCTTGGCGAGGCCATGAACTCACATGTCCAAAGCCAGGTCTTCAATGCCGCGCAGCGCGATTACGCCTCCGCTCTGGAAGCTGCACTGGCTGACGACAATATCCCGCGCGAGGTTTATGATACGCTGCTGAGCGAGGTAAATAACGCGCTGCCAACGCTGCACCGCTATTTCGAATTGCGGGCCCGGATTATGGGGATCGAGGATTTCGGTTTCCACGATATTTACCCTAATCTGGTCGAAACCGACGAGGTGTTTGACCTCGAACGGTCCGGTCAGATTGCAGCCGCCGCATCGCTGGAGTTTGGAGAGGACTATGTTGAGCGCCTCTGCGTCGCCATGTCAGGCGGCTGGACACATGCCTATCCAAGCCAAGGCAAGCGCGGCGGCGCGTATATGTCTGGCAGCGCCTATGATGTCGGTCCATACGTCTTTCTGAACCATCAGGACACATACAATAGCGCCTCGACATTCATTCATGAGTGGGGCCACGCGATGCACTCCATTCTGGCAAACGAGGCCCAGCCTTTCGAGGATGCCCGTTATTCCATCTTCATCGCTGAGACGGCTGCGATCACCAAGGAAGTGCTGGCCCAAGAACGGATGCTGGATGCCGCCACAAGCGATGATGAGCGCCTGTTCTATCTTGGCTATGCACTGGAACAGATGCGCGGCACCTATTTCCGCCAGACACAGTTTGCCGAGTTTGAAGCCGCGATCCACGAAGAGGTCGAAAATGGGGGTAGCCTGACCGGAGATCGGCTGACCGAAATCTACCGCGATATCTTCCACCGCTACTATGGCGTTGAAGAGGGCGTCACCGAAGTGCCGGAAGTCTATAATTATGAGTGGGCTTACATCCCGCATTTCTTCTATGACTTCTATGTTTATCAGTACTCTACATCGCTCGCAGCGGCCGTGTATTTCGCCGACCAGATCCGCGCTGGGGACACCGAAACGACGCAGCTCTATCTGGAAATGCTGGAGGCCGGTGGGTCCGATCACCCGTATGATCTGAAGCTGAAGGCCGGTCTCGATATGGCGAGCCCTGCCCCGTATCAGGCGGTGGAAGCCCGCATGAACCGGATCATGGATGAGATCGAAGCGATCCTGGATCGCCGCGACTCAGGCGAAGCGGCACCAGCGCGGGCAATTGCCGCGATTCCAGACGCTTGCGGCTCTGGCGACAGCTAAGCCTGACAAAAGCGCGACAAAAACCATGCGTAAGCCGATCTGGCAGAAATCCGACGCGGTTTCAGGCACAGGAGGGTCAGATCGGCTATGCGCATTAAAAGACTGTCATTTTCAGAGTTTAGTCGACTGCATTTTCTGCTTATTACGTTACAGGTTTGAATAGGGTCAGAATTAATGGGAGATATTATTCATTAGCTGCCATCACGCCTCGCGCGCACAAGACAAAACCTGCTCTGCCGCGACTAAAAGCGACACGGCCGGGCGCTCCATCGAGTTCCGCCTCGGTCAAAGTAAAATGTTTTCCAGGATCAGATATATGCCAACCCACCGTTCGCAAGCCTTCACCTCGCCTTTCCAGAACGTCTTCAAGATTCAGCTGCTTTTGTGGACGAGCCTGGCGGGCTCAATGGCCTATGCGCAGGAAATCACGACGGAAACGACTGTCCCGGTTGTGACGTCTACGTTTGATAATGGTGGGCCGAGTGATGTGACAATTACCGAAGATGGCTCTATCCTGCTCGGCGGGACTGAAGGCCAGGTCGCCATTACGGTCGACAGCGACAACTCGGTGACGAATGACGGGCTGATCCAGTTTGATGATACAAACAATGTCACAGCTATTCTAATCGACCCCGGGCTAAGCGGCGATATCATTTCTTCAGGTACAATCCTGCTTCAGGAAGATTATACCAGAGAAGACGATGACGATGATGACGATCTCGATGGGCCTCTGGCGCTGGGGAATAACCGCATTGGCATCCATCTGCAGTCGGGCGGCACACATACGGGGACGATTGATCTCCAGGACAGTTCTCTTCTAACCGTTGAAGGTAATAGTTCTGCTGGCATCTTGCTGGAGTCGATGCTGGACGGGAACCTCATCATCGACGGAGGGATAAGCGTAATTGGTGAGGACGGTGTTGCGATTGATGCGGCTGAGGGCGTCACTGGAGATGTCATCCTTGGCAGCTCGATCACCACCCGTGGGGCGAATGCCAAAGGCGTCATTCTAGACGGCGACGTTGGCGGGAACATTGCCATCACCGGGTCTGTTTTCGTGAGCGGCTTCACAAGCACAGGCGTCACGAATTATATCCCGCCGGCCTCACTGACCGAAGACACAGACCCCATTGCCGATCGTATCGATGCCGAAGACATCAACGATAGCGGCTCGGCTGTGGTGATTGGTGGCAGCGTTGCAAACGGCTTGCTCGTCAATGGCAATGTCGACGACTTTGTCTCACAAGAAGACGTTGATGATGAGACCAAGGACACAATTGAAGACTTTGACGAAAACCGGTCCTCAGGCTCTGTCCTTGCGGTGGGCTCAGCCCCGGCGCTGCTGATTACACCAGATCTGAATGGCGCGGCGACGGACGACATTATCATCGGCACGGTCGTAGAAACCGTTCGCGATACTCTGGACGATGACGAAGATGATGATTTCACCGAAACGCTTGCAACGTTTGAATATGAGCGGGGGCTGATCAATCGTGGTACCATTTCAGCCGATGGTCTGAATATTGGCTTTGATGCAACAGGCTTGCAGATTGAAGGTTCAGCGGATGGCACCTTTACCACTCAAATCATGGGCGGGATCCTGAACACAGGCACGATTGAAGGGACAGCCTTTGAAGCCGACGCGACCGCTATTGATCTGAGATCCGGCGCGATTGTCGGTTCAATCGAGAATGACGGCCTGATTTCAGCGACTGTGAGCACGCTGGAAGGCAACACTGCGACCGCCATCAAGATTGCCGAGGGGGCCGAGGTTACAAGTGTGCTCAATACCGGAACGATCACAGCCCGTTCCAATGGTGACACCGGCAACGCAGCCGCAATTCAGGACTTGAACGGTAATCTCACAGAGATCACAAACCGGGGTACGCTCAGTGCGTTCCTCGTCGATAATGGTCAGGACGAAACCGATCTTGGGTCAGCTGTTGCGATAGACCTGACCGCCACAAGTCAGGACGTAACGCTCCTTCAGGAGCAGGAAACTCCGGTTGAAGACCGTAATGGCGATGACGAGATTGATGAGGACGATGTAAACACGCCAGCTCTGGTTGGTGACATCCTTTTCGGCTCTGGCAATGATACCTTTACGGTGACCAGCGGTACTGTTTCGTCGGATACCGATTTTGGGCTCGGGAATGGCACGATGAGCCTGTCATCCGCAACCTATACAGGCACGATCTTCTTCCGAGACGGGACAAATTCACTAACGGCTACAAACACAACGATAAATGGCGATATCTCATTTCTGGATGACAGCTCGACCTTCGATCTGACCTCTTCAACGTTCAATGGGCGCTTGATCAGTAATGGCGCTCTGCAGAGCTTTACGGCGGTAGATTCCGAAATTGAGCTAACAAACAATACAGTCGCAACGCTGGGATCCCTCTCTATTACTGGCGATTCGGTTCTCCAGATTGATCTCGACCCACGCGAGTTTGTTGATGACCCATTGCTCACGGTAACCGGCATGGCCGAGATTGGCGAAGGTGTGACAATCCGGCCGGTTCTGGAAACAATTACATCGACTGATTTCGTCAAGACCGTCATCGAAGCAGACGATCTGGCTTTCGCAGGGACGCTTGACGATGCGTTGATCACGGATGCGCCGTTCATTTACAATGTCACCCTACAGGAAACTGAAGGCGTGACAGACACACTGGATCTGGAATTCAGCTTGAAGACGTCCGAGGAGCTTGGCTTTGATCTTAATCAGGCTGCGGCTTATGGCGCGGTCCTCGACGTGTTCAGCTCTGATGATGATCTCGGCGCGGCTTTGGCGACGATTACTGAAGGTGACGATTTTTATCAGACTTATAACCTGCTGCTTCCACAGCGCACCGAGGCCTCATCACGATATCTCGCAGCTCAGGGCAGCGCGATATTCGGGGCGCTCGGAAACCGTCTCAACGCGATCTCAAACTCGGGTGATCGGAATATGGGGGTCTGGGCCCAGGAATTCTTCACGCATGTTGAGATCGACGAAGACACGAATGTTCCCGGCTATAATGGCAGCGGTCTCGGGTTCGCCTTTGGTGTTGACCGCAAACTGAGCTTTATCGACGTGATTGGCCTCTACGGAACCTATGTCAGCGGCGACTTTGAGGAAAAGACCGGCGGGAACAATCCTGTGACGACCAGCAGCTTCGGGATTGGCCTCTATGCCAAGGACTCCGTCGGCCCGATCGATTTGATGTTTTCCGGACAGCTCGGAAATGTCGATTTCAACAGCAAGCGAGAGTTCACCCTGGACGAAATCCCCTATGAGTTAGAGGGCGCCTGGGACGGCACCAGTGCAATCGCGACAGCCGGAGCGTCAAGCCAGATCGATGTTGGTGGCCTCTATGTTCGCCCGGCCTTGTCGATCGACTATTTCCAGCTTGATCAGGATGCCTACACCGAAACAGGGGACGACCTCCTTGCGCTGTCGATTGACTCAGCTGAGACAGACCGTCTGAGCGCGACAGCGGTTATGGCAATCGGAAAGCGCTTCGAGGCTGGCCGCAACGGCACGTCCTATTGGGCCCCTGAGCTTTCGGTTGGATACAGAAATGAGCTGTCCTCGACCCCTTATGAGACCACCGCAAGCTATCTCGGCTCAGAGGAAGTGTTTCAGGTCTTGTCGCAGGAGACTTTCTCCGATGCCGTTCTCGCGGGGCTATCGATTACATCAGATTCTTCGATCCTGGCGGCCCGGGTCGGCTATGATGTCGAAGTCGCTGACGAAGGGATTATTCACTATGGTGGGATCACGTTGCGGCTGAAATTCTAGGCCGAAGCCAGCGGGGCAAAAGCGCCGCTGTGAGCCTTAGCTAAAACGGCATCTTGAAGCCAGGCATCAGGCCGCCGAGGCCTGACGTTGCGTCTTTCATCGCCGATTCCATCGCCTGATCGAGGTTCTTGCGGGCCTCGCGATGCGCTGCCTTGACCAGATCTTCGATAATCTCGGCCTCGTCTTGCAACAGGCTTGGGTCAATCTTGACGGAGATCAGCTCGCCCTTTCCCTTCAGCGTGACTGAGACCAAACCCGCGCCAGCAATGCCCTCGGCCTCGGTTTGCTCGATCTTGTCTTGCGCTTCCTGCATCTTGGCCTGCATTTCCTGAGCCTGCTGCATGATCTTGGTAAGGTCGGTCATTTACGTGTCTTTCTGGTTCCGGCGCAAAGGCACCACATTGTCTGGCAGGTCTGGCTGTTCAAGGGCTTGCAGTGTTTCCGCGACATCTTCGACCTGAACGATTTCTGCACCAGGAATGGCCTTCAAGGCCGCAGCAACAGAAGGGGTCTGGCGCGCCGCTGCAAACCGTTCCTCAAGTTCGCGCGCTTCACGCTCCTTGCGCGTTTCGGTTTGCGTTTCAGTCTGGACAACGTCCCAGTCATGATCCGTTTCGGTTTCAAGGAAGTCGGTCAGGCGCCGCAAGAGATCAACCGGCGCACCTTTCTTCAGCGCGCAGGTGAGTTGAAAGTTCGCGCATCGCTCAGCGCGAATATATTGACGGGCCTCACTCCAGAGCCGCACTTCCTTGCGTTGCTCCAGTCGGCTGAGAACCTGATCAAACGTTGCAATCGCGCTTGTGTCTGCAGAACGCGGCTCAGACGGCGCAGCGGCCGTATCAGGCTTTCCCGCACTGCCCGAGGCCCCTCCCCCTGCAAGCATTCGAGCGGCATCTTCCGGGCTTGGCAGGGTTGCGGCTGTGACAAGACGGAGCAGAACCATACGCAAGGCAACGTCCGCCTCAGGCGCGGTCTGGGTATCGCGATACCCAGACAGCAGGATCTGCCAATTGCGCTGTGCCTGCGCCGGGGTGAGCCCTTTGGCAAGCTCGTGGGTACGCGCCGTCCAGTCCGCGGGCCCGGGCAAGATGTAATCCTCGCCTGCCGCCTGCACTGTAGCTATGTCGGCCGCGATCTCCAGCATGTCCTTGAGAATAACCAGCGGCTCCGCGCCCGCCTTGACCTGTTCGGCAACCTCTTCGACGGCCTTCTGCGCGTCGCCCTTGATGGCGTACTCAAAGGCATCGAGCAGACGCAGGCGATCCCCAAGCCCCAGCATATCCCGCACCCGCGCACCGGTGACCTGATCGCCGTCCACGGCCTGCACGATCGCCTGATCCAGAATGGAGAGACCGTCGCGGACAGACCCTTCGGCGGCGCGGGCGATCAAAGCGAGGCCTTCTTCTGAAACGTCCGCGCCCTCCTTGGCGGCGATCTTGCCGAGATGGTCTGCGAGTGCACCGCTGTCGAGGCGTTTGAGATCAAACCGCTGACACCGGCTGAGGACCGTGATCGGGACTTTCCGGATTTCGGTGGTCGCGAAGATGAATTTCACATGCGCCGGCGGTTCTTCAAGCGTCTTCAGAAGCGCGTTGAAGGACGCGGTGGACAACATGTGCACCTCGTCAATCACATAGACTTTGTGCCGCGCAGAGACGGGAGAGTAGCGCACGCCATCGAGTAGATCGCGCATGTCAGCAACACCGGTCCGCGAGGCGGCATCAAGCTCCAGCACATCCGGGTGATTGCCCGCCATAATCGCGCTGCAAAAGTCGCCCGGCGGATCGAGATCGATGCTCGGCGCGTCATGGCCGTCGCGCGTATAGTTCAGCGCGCGGGCCAGCAGGCGGGCTGTCGTCGTCTTGCCAACTCCGCGCACTCCAGTCAGCATGAAGGCATGCGCCACGCGGCCGGTCTCAAATGCATTCTTGAGCGTTCGGACCATCGCCTCCTGACCGATCAGATCAGAAAACAGGCGCGGGCGATATTTGCGGGCAAGGACCTGATAGCCCTCGCCTTCCGGCGCGCCCATTTCCGCCTCTCCAAACATGGAGAAGGTCGCGTCATCGCGTTCAGTATCTTCCGGGCCATCGGTCATGGTAAACGCTTATGGCAGGGACTCGGGGGTGGCGGCAAGCGCGCAGCGATCTAAGTCGCAGAGATGACCACTGCGCTGCTTGTTTTTCCACATCAATTGTTTGCCAATCATCCCGGCATCGAGACCAATCCGGACCTGATCGTGCTGATCGAAGACCCGCTCTTCTTCGGCGATGCGCAGTATCCGATGCGGTTTCACAAACAGAAGCTATGGCTGCACCGGGCGAGCATGGCACGCTACGCAGAAATGCTTCAGGACGGCGGACAGCGTGTCGAAACTGTTCGGTATTCAGTCGGCCGTCCGATCCTGAAAGACACCGTAGAGCGGCTTTCGAAGGGCGGTATCAGCACTCTAACCATATGTGATCCGGTTGATTTCACTCTGGAAAAACGGCTGCGCCAGTATGCCGAGGACAATGCACTGGCATTGGACCTGCTGCCGACACCGCTTTTTCTCAATACAGGTCGACAAAACGAGCTGTGGCGCCGGGACCAGAAACGCTGGTTCATGGCGGAGTTTTACAAGTTCCAGCGCCGTCGCCTGAATGTGCTGATGGAGGGCGACAAGCCGCTGGGCGGCCAGTGGAGCTATGATGAGGATAATCGCAAGAAAGTCCCGAAAAAGCTGCAAGGCCAAGTCCCGCAGCTGTGGCCACGGCAGGATATAGACACGCTGGAAGAAGCGGCGCGCAGCAGTATTGAAGCGGAGTTTCCAGGCCATTACGGATCGCTTGAGACCCTGTTCTGGCCGACAAGTCACAAAGATGCAGCAGACTGGCTGAACCGTTTCCTGATGGAGCGGTTTGAGCTGTTCGGCCCCTATGAAGACGCCATCCTGCAAGGTGAGACCCTGCTGTGGCATAGCGCAATTACGCCGATGTTGAACATCGGACTGCTGACACCGCAGCAAGTGCTTGATACCACGCTGGATCATATGGCGAAGCGCGATGTGCCGCTGAATTCAGCCGAAGGTTTTATCCGCCAGATTATTGGCTGGCGCGAGTTTATGCGTGCGACCTATCAAGACCTCGGCGTGACGATGCGCACGACCAATTATTGGGGCCACACGCGCAAAATCCCTGAAAGCTTCTGGACAGGCGAGACCGGGATCGCGCCGATCGATGATACAATCAAACGCGTGCTCGAGACGGGCTATTGCCACCATATCGAGCGGCTGATGGTGCTCGGCGGCTTTATGTTTCTTTGCGAGTTTGACCCCGATGACATCTATCGCTGGTTCATGGAGCTGTTTGTCGACGCCTATGACTGGGTGATGGTGCCCAATGCTTATGCGATGAGCCAGAATGCCGATGGCGGCTTGATCACGACCAAGCCGTATTTTTCCGGGTCAGCCTATGTGAAGAAAATGGGCAATCATCCGAAGGGCGACTGGTGCGAGATCTGGGACGGGCTGTATTGGCGCTGGATCTGGAAACAGGCCGACGCGTTGGAGAAAAATCCGCGCTGGGCGATGATGGTGTCCATGGTGCGAAAAATGGATGCGGAAAAACGCCAGGGCCATTTGAAGGCCGCAGAGGCGTATTTGGCTGAGCTCGAGTGAGCGTTCTATCTGCTTCGGCATCAAAGCGGACGTTAGCCAATCTCGTGTGAATGCGATACTCCGAGGATTGGTTCGAAGGTGCAATCGCAATGGACGTAATAATTCTGCCTGGACTTGATGGAACAGGTGACATGTTGGCGGATTTCGCAGCGCACCTTGGCGAAGCGCACAAAGTCCATGTCCTCAGCTATCCAAAGAACGAAGCGCTGAATTACGACGATCTCTCCAGACTGGTCTCTGCGGACCTTCCTGCAGACACGCCGTTTTGTCTGCTCGCGGAGTCATTCTCTGGACCGATAGCGACGCGCCTGGCGGCGGAGAAACCCAGAGGTCTGCGCGCAGTTATCTTTGCCGCATCGTTTGTGAAGAAGCCTTCGTACTTCCCCAGGGCATTTGCCAGCTTCGCGAATTTGGCACCCGCCAATTCTCCGGCTCTATTGAAACTCGCCACGCCAATCACGTTCGGCAAGTGGAGCACCAGAGAGCTGCATGCGCTGCTGGTTAAATCAGTACGCGCGGTTTCTTCGAAAGTCCTTGCATACCGTATTCGTGAAGCGATGGGGGCGGACGAGATTTGGCGGTTCACCGGTTTGGACGTTCCGATGCTGTACATCCGCCCATCTCATGATCGATTGGTTTCAAGCGCCGCTGCCAAAGAGATGAGCCGATTGAATCCAGCACTCGGTGTCGTGGATGTAGAAGGTCCGCACTTTATCTTGCAGGCGAAGCCTGAGGAATGCTCTGCGGTCGTGGCTGATTTTCTCGATAACGTTACAGTAGGATAATTTTCACTGTCCGCTCTCGGCGTCGGAGGGGACAATAATTGGTCAGGAGGGATCGGAATTTGAACGACTCGACGACATCGCAATAAAAACAACGACAAATGCTCCCAACCCAAGAATCGCTGCTTCTCGGTTGTCGATGCCAGGCAATCCACTTTGCCACCAATAGGTGAACGAGCCACACATCAGAGCGGCAACGAAATTGATCAGCCCAAACACCCACTTCATTCATCGATTTTCGCCGTTGTGAGCGTAATTGTAAACATCCTCCCCATGTCCGCTCCTGACCCAAAGCGGACATTGCGACTGGCGAAGAAAAGCGGAGACTGGACAGTGACCCGTGTCAAACTCGTTAGGGCTGCTTCGTTCCCGACCTGACCCGGTTGGCGAGGAACACGTCCACCGCCAGCCTCCTAAGCGCTATATCGCCCTTGCGGCAGCCCGTGACAAGGGGTTTGAAGCTGTTAAAGCGATGTCTATGACGACCTCCAACGATATCCCGCTCGCCAGTAAACCAAACAATCGCGCCGCGCATCATCGCACGGACACTGACTGGCTGGACAAGGCCTTTGCCAGCAATGACGCCCTTGTCTTCCTGTTGCAGAAGGGCGCGCCGCTGCTTGAACATAGCGGCGAGAGCCTGGTCTGGCTGGGCCCGGAGGTTGCACGGCTGTCACCGTCAGGGGATCGCATCTTCATGGGCAAGGACAAAGCGGGCAGCCCGATTTTTGCAGTCGAAATGCCGCCCGCTTTCTCACTCGACAGTTCCCTCATCGCGGGCACGGGTGAGTTTGCCGATATGCGCGCCGCCGCTTCGAGCCTGCCGGAAATGCAAAGCAATCTGGCAGCAACGGCGCGCAGCCTGTTCGAGTGGCATCGCAGCCACCCCTTCTGTTCGCGCTGCGGGACAGCTAGTAACGTCACTGAGGCGGGCTGGAAGCGGGTTTGCCCGAATTGCGGGGCTGAGCACTTTCCGCGCACGGACCCCGTGGCGATTATGTTGGCAACCACCGGCGATAAATGCCTGCTTGGGCGTCAGGCCATGTGGCCCGCTGGCTTCTGGTCGGCGCTGGCCGGGTTTGTGGAGCCGGGTGAGACCGTCGAACAGGCCGCCGCCCGTGAGCTGGAAGAAGAAGCCGGCATCAAGGCCGACCCGGCCAAAGCGGAGTATTTATTCTGTCAGCCCTGGCCGTTCCCAAGTTCCCTGATGGTTGGGATCATTCTGGAAGCCGAAACAACCGAGATCTCGGTCGAGCAGGACGAGCTGGAGGCTGCCCGATGGATCACCCGCAGCGAGGCGCGACAGGTGCTGGCCGGAACGCATCCCGACATCTACGCCCCGCCGCCCATGGCTGTGGCGCATCATCTGCTCAAGACCTGGGCCGAGCGGGATAGCTGAGCCTAAAAGAAAACCCCCAAACCATTTCGGTTCAGGGGCTTTCTAATTTGGTGAGCGATAAGCCCTAGAATTTCAGGCCGAGCGAAATGGTGAACGCATCGGCTTCAAGATCTTCAATGTCGTAGCGCGTATAGTCGCCGCGAACGTAGAGGTTCTGGGAGACATCGACTGTGCCGCCAACACCGAAACCAAAGCCTGTATCGCTTTCAGAAGCACTGGCCCCCTCGCCAGAGACTTCCAGTTCAGCATTCACAACGCCGACACGGGCAAACAGATTGACCCCTTGAGAGACCGGTAGCTGGGCCTTGCCATAAGCGCCGATCAGATAGTTCAGTTCAACACTTGCTCCGGCGATATCATCATCGGAAACGCCGAAAGACCCTTCCAGCTCTGCCCCAAAGTTTTGAGTAAAGTCATAACCACCACGCGCTGTGATACTGCCCAGGTCAACATCAACCGTGTCATCATCAATACCGATAAAGGTGTAACCACCATCGGCGTAAAACCCCTCAGCCAGGGCTGTTGGCGCTGCGATGACCGCGGATGCTGCGAGCAATGTGGGAAGAATTTTTTTCATTGTTTTACTCCTGTCTTGCGCTTATGCGCGAGGCGGAGATCGCAGTGGTATTCACCAAGATCAAGATTACAAAAGTGATATGGATACTTCGTATTCAAACGTGTTGCATTATTGGAACAGGAAATATTAACAATATTAAATACATTAATTACATATAATTTATATATAGTACTATGCACTTTATAGAGACCATATAAGTAAACGCCCCCACACGGTCATCGCGTGCGAGGGCGCCCTGGCCAGTTGGCTCACGAGAGCCAAGGGATGGGGGACATGCTCTATTTCGCGAGCACAGTCGGCCAGTTCTGATCAGCAGACGTAATGAAGCCGGACCGGTCTTCATTCCACTTGTTCTGGATGGACCGATTATAGTTCAGGTAGAGCTTGCCATCGACGACCGCCCAATGGTCGGCATCTCCTTTGGCCGTCTTGCCCTGAGCCACGGCCCACGCGCAGTAGCCGCCATATTGCGGCGCGTATTTAGCCGGTTCGGCATCAAAAGCGGCCTTGTTTTCAGCATTTGCAAACCGGAACTCTGCGCCCTGGTAGTCTGATGTGAAGTCCTTTGAGCCTTTCACAGGTTCGCCGACGGTAAAGTAGGCGACCGGGTCGTGGCCTTCGACGGCCACATTGCTAAAGCGGCCAGTATAGATCGGGTCCTTGTCAGCAAACGCAGCAGGCGCGGCGATGACCGTCGGAGCAGCAGCCAGAAAAGCGGCGGCGACTAGAGTACGAAGTTTCATGGGTCTATCCTTTGTAAGATTATCTTGCGGGCCCGACGCGTCTATTGACGCGCCGGGAAAAGCGTTGTGCGCAGACCGGAGAAGATCGCGGCAAGCTCGCGGCGGCGAATGAAGATCAGCAGAGCCGATGTGAACCACACGATAACAGCCATCATGAAGAGACCGCCGCCATCATTGTTCGGGTCGATACCAAGCGGCGTCCAGAGATGGAAGTTGACCGCACCGCTCATCACCGCGAAGGCGATCAGGGCGCCAACCGCTTGCAGGCGGCGAAACGCTGGCACAATGCCGAGCAAAAGCAGGCTGGCTGCGAACAGTTCGGCCGTGCCAATCACGTACTGGCTGAAGAGGCCGGTCTGGGCGAACAGGCCGTCTGCCCCGAGGCTGGCGGCCCAATCATTCAGGCGACCAAAAATCACCTGCGTTTCCGGCGCATTTGTAAATTTGAAGCGCAGACTGTCTAGAAATACGATTGATGCGATGACAGCAATGGCATGCGGGGCATAGACCTTTGCCTTGGCGATCAGGTTTTCGGCGTCAGCGCCGGTTTCATTGAGTGTTGTATCAGGTGCCATAATGTCCTCCTTGGCTGTGATCACAAGGTAAAGACAGCCTCAATCACTTGCTATGAACACCCTCGTGAGGCCGGTTCACGAGACCGCGATCAAGACGTAACCGGCGCGTGATCTGAAGGGCTACTCAACAGAAAAAACCCCGCTCTTCGCATTAGAAGAGCGGGGCGCGCGCAGGCTTCACCGGGGAAGAGGAAACCGAAACCTGCGTGATGGATGTGAGGACTAGGCGACAGCCGCCAACTTGTCCTTCGGGGTCCAAGCGTGCTTCTCGAACGCTTCGTTGACCGGGGTTTCTGCCACATGGTTTGTGTAGTTTGAGATCACTTTGAGCGAGACCCCCAGGATCACCGCCAGCACATCGGCGCGGCTCCATCCTGCAGCCAGAAACGCATCGACATCGCCGTCGGAGACAAAGCCGCGATCAATCACGGTTTTCTTGGTGAAGATGCGCAGCGCCTCCAGGCGTGGGTCCGCGATCGGGCGATCTTCGCGAACGGCTGCGATGACGTTCAGATCAAGGCCAGCGCCTTCTGATATCGTTGTGTGCGCCGCGACGCAGAAGTGACACTCGTTCTCGACGCTCGCCGTGATCGTCACGATTTGCTGCTCAAGCGGGCTGAGGCCCGACTTGCCAAGCTGGTCGGCCAACTGGGTATAGGCATTAAGCACGGTCGGGTTTTCAGCAAACACGGCATACAAGCTTGGGATGAAACCCATTTTCTTGTTTACACCTGCAATAAAGTCGCGCGCGCCTTCGGGAGCTGTTGTTTCATCATGCAATTGAAATTTGGCCATTTTTCTGGTCCTTGAGTGTGAGTTCGGGGGCGGACGATCCGCCGTCGATGAGCAGAAGATGGGCGACAATCGGGTTTGGAAGAATACCAGTTGATCCCATATACCCCATGCAGTTTTCGAATAAGAGGGATTAGAGATGGATCGGATTGATGCGATGCGGCTGTTTTTGCGGGTCGCGGATGCGGGCAGTTTCTCGCGTGCTGCAGCGGACCTCAGCATTGGGCAACCGACCGTTTCGCGGCGGATACAGGATCTGGAACATCAGATTGGGGCCGAGCTGTTCCATCGCACGACCCGGGCGCTGAGCCTGACCGAAGCCGGACAGCGTTTCTATGACCGGGCCCAGGACATCCTGTCAGACTTTGACGAGGCCGAAGCCGAAGCGCGCGGGCTGGACAAGGAACCGGTTGGCATGCTGCGGATCAGCGCGCCGCATTCCTTTTCCAAACTGGTCATCACCCCGACCATCGGCCCCTTCCTGCACAAGCATCCGCATGTCCGCATCGATCTGTTGACCGATGACACGTATACTGACCTCGTCACAGAGGGCGTTGATATCGCATTTCGGCTGGGGGAGCTGAATGATAGCGCTCTGATGGCGAAACGGCTGATGGTCGCACATCGCGGAATCTGGGCTGCGCCGTCTTATGTTGCAGCCCGCGGCGCGCCGGAACAACCAGAGGATCTTAAAGACCATGATGGGCTGGTCTTTCGTCAGTCGCTTCAGGGCCAGCAGTGGATCCTGAAACATCAGGAGAGCGGCGAAGAGAAACGCATCACCATGGACGGGCGGTTCAGAGGCTCTTCCGGCGACACGTTGCTTCAGGGGGCGATTGATGGTCTCGGCATTTTCATTGGGCCGAGCTGGCTGGTCTGTGAACATGTTCAGTCCGGCGCACTGCAACGCGTGATGCCAGAATGGGGAGGCAGCGACTTGCCGCTTTCTGTGGTTTGGACAGGCGGCAAGCTGAGAGGAAAGTCACGCCTGTTTGTTGATCATGTTTCCGAAGCGCTTGTCGGAATTAATGATATTGGCTGATACTGCGGCTCGTAGCCCTATGAAAGAGCGCTCAAGCTAAGCCTGGATCAAGCCTTCAGGCATAGCTGACCACCTCATACTCAATGCCGTCATGGTCATGGAAATAGAACCGTCGCCCCGGCTCATAATCTCCGTGATTGTGGGGATTAAATCCCATTGCGGCAACTTCAGCCTCGACCGCGTCCAGATCCTCAACCTCAACGCCAATATGATTTAGGCGGCCATTGATAGGTCGTCCGGGGCTGCCTTCAGGCCTTGTATAGATTGCAAGATAGCTTTTGCCCGGTGTGCCGACATGGATGGTGTCGCCGCCACTTGCAGATTTTCCCTGCCAGCGGATTTCCCAACCGAACAGTCGCTCCAGCATGGCAGTCGTGCGATGCCGGTCAGTGACCGTGATATTGATATGTTCCAGCTTTGCTTGAGCCATTTTCTTCTCCTTGTTTGCATCTGATGAGAAGATGTGTAATTCCTCAACCTAACTTGAGGTCAAGCTATTTATTTGAAGACATGTCATGGCTATGAAAACGGGGCTTTCGATCGGAGATTTAGCGGTACGGACAGGCCTGTCTGTCTCAGCCATTCGCTTCTATGAGACGAAGGGGCTGGTTAAACCGGACCGTAACGCTGGCGGGCAGCGCCGCTATGAAGGCTCAGATATTCGCCGCCTGTCCTTTGTTATGATCGCCCAACAAATGGGGTTCACCATTGAGCAGATCAGCACCTTGCTCGCAGGCCTTCCGGATGGTCGGACACCGACCCAGAAAGACTGGACCCGGATCAGCCAGCTCTTCCGAAAATCACTTGATGATCGCATCGCCATGATGGAGCGCATGCGTGACAACCTGGATGGCTGTATCGGTTGCGGCTGTCTGTCGCTAAAGCGCTGCGCGCTGTACAACCCTGACGACCGAGCCTGGGCGAAAGGTCCTGGTCCGCGCTACATTTTGGATGCGCGGGCAAGCGATCAAGCGTAACGCGCTTTCAGCATTTCGAACATGGCGCGCAAGCCGCAGGCTGCCCCGCCTTCAGGCTGTCCGTACTTCGCTTTGCGCCAAGCCCAGACATCCAAATGTACCCACGAGTTCGCATCGACAAACTGTTTCAGGAACAAAGCTGCTGTAATTGAGCCAGCCATACCGCCCGCCGCACTATTGACGAGATCTGCGATCGGGCTCTTCAGCATGGAGAGATACGGATCCCATAACGGCATGCGCCAGGCCGGATCGCCGCTTGTCTCAGCACCGGCCTCAATCGCCTGCGCCAGACCTTCATCATCAGTGTAGTATGGCGCAAGATCTGGCCCGACCGCCACACGGGCTGCGCCGGTTAGTGTCGCAAAATCGATGATGAGATCCGGATCGCTCTCACTCGCTCGGGTTAAGGCGTCGCCCAGAATGAGTCGCCCTTCGGCATCGGTGTTATCGATCTCGACGCTTAGGCCCTTTCGGCTCGACAGGACATCACCGGGGCGAAAGGCGGTTCCCGAAATGCTGTTCTCAACGGCCGGCACATAAAGTTTCAAATGGACGGGCAGGTTCGCGCCCATAACCAGATCAGCCAGCGCAATAGCATGGGCTGCGCCGCCCATATCCTTTTTCATGAGGCGCATATAACCGCCCGTTTTCAGGTTCAGGCCGCCTGTATCAAAGGCGACCCCTTTGCCGACAATAGCAAGTTCTGGCGCAGTTTCGTCGCCCCAGCTCAGCTCCATGATACGAGGCGCTTGTGGGCCTGCGCGGCCAACGGCATGGACCATCGGATAGTTGGCATCCAGCAGGGCATCGCCAATCACAGTTTCCAGCACACCCCCATAGCGTTCGGCAAGATCGCTGATCGCCGCCTGAATCTGAGCTGGCCCCATGTCTTCGGCGGGCGTATTGACGAGATCACGCAGACTGGCGATCGCGACCGCTTCCCGGATCATACTCTCTGCGGCGGCATCCTCCCCGACGACCAGGCGCGGCGGGTTTGCCTTGTCAGACAAGTAGCGATCAAATCGGTAGGCGCCGTCGGCCCAGCCTGCTGCGATCTGCGCCATGGGTAAGCCGCCATCACGCGCGATCTTGTAGTCAGCCTCAGGCAATCGATTGGAGAGCGCCGCAACCGCGAGCGCATCGGTCGCTGCCCCCAAGCCAAACAGAACGCCTGAGATGTCACCATCCTCCGACGCCGCGATGACCGTCTGCCCAGACGCACCGCTGAACTTCTGTGCCTTGGCAAGCGCGCTCAAAGGCCCCGTGAGCCCAATTCCGGCGTCCCAGTCAGCCTTGGTCGTCAGGTATATCTCAGCCGCCTCGGCAGAAGCGGCGATGAAAGCAGGATAAGAAGGCATGTCGGGGTCCTGTTAAAGTTAATTCAGGCGCCAGTTTTGTTAACCTGTTCTTGACCAGGTTTGCGGCACAGTCCTGACGTTACAGCGCCGGAGCCTATGCTATGTCCAGACCCAATCTCATTACCTGTACCGTTTCAGGTCTCGTGCTGGCCGGACTGGCTGGCTGCGCAACCACCTCTACGGCCAGCCAGAACGACCCGGATGCCGCTTACAAAGCGGCGATTGAAGCAGCATCACAACCCGCAACACCCGAAGAGATCGCGCGGGCAGAGCGCTCAGACCCGCTCACACGCGCGACATTCTGGGCTGAGGAATATCGCAAGGACTCTGCCAATCTTGAAACAACGGTCTCACTGATGCGGGCTCTGCGCGGGATTAACAGCTATGACCGGGTGATTGAACTTGCTGGCACCGCAATCCCTATTCATCCAGATAGTCATGAGCTCTATCTCGAACTCGGACGTAGCCTGTCAGCCCAAGGCGAGTATAAAGACGCCATTGTAGCGCTTGCACGCGCCTCTGACTTCGCGCCGGGAACCGAGGCAACGCCGCTCGCCGCGTTAGGGGTCGCTTTTGACCGCAGCGGAGAGCACGAAAAGGCACAACGCGCTTATGAGTATGCGCTGGACCGCGAGCCTGGCCGCCTATCGACACTGTCAAATTTTGGCCTGTCTCTCGCGTTGACAGGCGATCTTGTCCAAGCTGAGCAAATGCTGCGTAAAGCCGTTTCTCTGCCCGGCGCAGATGTTCGGATCAGGCAAAACCTTGTACTCGTACTCGGCCTGCAAGGACGGTTTGACGAGATTGCCGCGATCGACCCGAATGCGCCACAAGGGACGATTGAAGCCAATCGCATCGCGCTTGAGAAAATGATGGGCGTCCATCAGGCCTTTGAGTTTGAAGGTGAAATCGATCTTGATGCACTGACAGACGCCCGATCCCCCGAGATGGAAATGCCTGCAGTACGCGAAGAGGCGCTGGCTGAAGAGTCGATGACAGACTTGCCTGACCTGAACGGGCCAATGAACCTGAGCGGTGCGACAGATGAGATCGCCTCCGACACGGAAACAGACTCTGGTCTTCGCCCGAAGCTGCGCGGTTCACAGGGCGGCTAGGTCCAAACGTGCTTCTGGTTCTTCTCACATAGAATAGAATGAACCAAAAGCGCCTTGGTTATCAGATTTTCCGCTAGGTGTTGTTCTCGTTCATCTCGGTGATCTTGATCCAGGCAGGCCCGAGCACGACCAGGAACAGAACGGGCAGAAAGAACAGGATCATTGGAACCGTCAGCTTGGCGGGTAGCGCCGCCGCCTTCTGTTCAGCAGCCGACATGCGCATCTCACGGTTTTCCTTCGCCATGACGCGTAGCGCATCACCAAGCGGTGTACCGTAACGTTCAGCCTGGATCAGCGCCATCGTAACCGCTTTAACACCTTCATGGCCTGTACGCGCCGCAAGATTTTCATAAGCAACGCGGCGTTCCTGCAAATAGGAGAGCTCAGCGGTGGTCAGCTGCAGTTCTTCGGCAAGTTCAACCGATGCCGTGCCGATCTCGGCGCCAACTTTCGCGAAGGCCATCTCAATCGACATGCCTGACTCAACGCAAATCAGCATCATATCAAGCGCGTCCGGAAAGGCCTTCATGATCGACTGCTGGCGTTTCTGAGCAATATTATCGACATACATGTTTGGCGCATAAAAACCGGCAGCCGCGCCAACAATGATCGAGCCATACTTCATCTGGGTCGAGAGGTCGTGGTCGTTGACGAAGAAGATATAGATAAATGTTCCAAGCGCGCCAACAAATGGCAGGAAAAAGCGACAGAAATAGAACACCATCAAAGGCCGCGGCCCGCGCAGGCCCGCCTGGTTCAGCTTCATCGCAATGTTTGGATCTTCCAGCATTTTCTGAAGATCTAGCTTCTTGGAGATATCGCTGATCGTACCGCGTGCTTCTCTTTTCAGGCCCCGCTGCGCGATCGCTTCGCGGTTGGCCTGACGCAGTTTTTCGCGCTGCTCGGTCACCTGCTTCAAACGGGTTTCAAGCTTGTCACCCTTCAGGGCCGGCAACATGACAGACGTAATCGTTGCAAACATGGCGACTGCTGCAAGCAGGGCTGCAAGCGTGCCTGGATCACTCAGGGAAGTAGCAAATTCCATCATTGTCGCGTCTCCCTAGATGTCAAAGTCGATCATTTTGCGCATGATCGTGATTCCGGTCGCCATGAGGCAAAAGGCCATGAACAGGATCATGTGGCCCATCGGCTTAATGAACAGTTCGGTGATGTAAGATGGCGTCGTGGTATAAACCATAAAGGCCACGGCGAACGGCAAACAAGCAATAATCATGGCTGAAGCCTTGGCTTCTGATGAAAGCGCCTTGATCTTCTCACGCATCATTTTCCGTGAACGGATGACTAATGAAAGGTTGCCCAAAGCCTCAGAGAGATTACCCCCCGCCTTGGCCTGGATCGACAGCACGATGACGAAGAAGTTGACCTCAGATAGAGGGACACGCTTGTAGAAGGTCTGCAGGGCGCGGTCCATCGTCATACCCATCTGTACATTGTCGGTCAGCTGCTGGAATTCCGGGCCAAGCGGCGCCGGGCTCTCTGCAGCGATGATGCGCAAACACTCCGTGAGCGGAAGACCGGATTTTACACCGCGAACAATGATGTCCATGCCGTCGGCGAACTGGTTCATCATTTTCTTGTTGCGACCTTTGGCAAGCTTACCGAGCACCCAGCGTGGCAGGCCGATCCCGCCGCCCACCATAGCCGCAAACAGCGTTGCAATGCGCGAAGCTTCTGGCCCGAGGATCGCCTGTAGCTCATACTCCATGATCGGTGGAGGTCCGGACGCACCGGTCAGGAAGAAGAGCAATCCGAACGTACAGGCCAATACAACTGATATCGCCCAGAAAACAGAGGGCGACATGTCAAGACCGGCTTGCCGCAGCTTGTCTTCGATATTGTTTGGCATCAGTGAGCGACGCCGTTCCATATCTTCCTCACGCAGCTTGTTCAGCATTTGCTGTGTCTGTTTGCGCCGCGTTGCGTTTGGATCGTTCTTATCGGCTTTCTTGGTCAGACCTGTGCCGCCATCAGCGCTCATCTGCTTGGCGCGTTTGGCTGCCTTTTCGGAGCCGGAATCCATTGTGAGCGCAAGCCCCACCGCTGCAATGACGATGAAGGCCAGTCCGCCTATAACAAAAATCAGATTCTCGCTGAGCAACTCCATGACCTACCCCAATTCGTCCAGAGCTTTAGCCAGATCCTGCTCAAGGTTGTAGTATTGGGCGCGTTCCCAGAAGCGCGGACGGCCAATACCTGTTCCGCGATGGCTGCCGCTGACCTTGCCCTCATCATCCTCGCCATCGATCTCATACTTCAAAAGATCCTGAAGCACGATTGTGTCGCCTTCCAGGCCCATGACTTCTGTAACATTCATGATCCGACGTGAGCCATCGCGCAGACGTGAGGCCTGAACAACAACATCAATCGACCCGACAATCATTTCCCGAATGGTTTTCTGTGGCAGCGAGAAGCCGCCCATCGTAATCATCGATTCAACACGAGACAGGGCCTCGCGAGGTGAGTTGGCGTGCAGCGTTCCCATTGAGCCATCGTGACCGGTATTCATCGCCTGCAGAAGGTCAAAGGCTTCTGGCCCACGCACCTCACCCACGATGATGCGTTCGGGGCGCATCCGCAGACAGTTCTTCACGAGGTCACGCATGGAAATTTCACCCGAGCCCTCAATGTTTGGCGGACGGGTTTCCAGACGCACAACGTGAGGCTGCTGCAGCTGCAATTCGGCAGAGTCTTCGCAGGTGATGACGCGCTCGCCAGGCTCAATAAAACCGGTCAGACAGTTCAGCAAAGTCGTCTTACCAGAACCGGTACCGCCGGAGATCAGAACGTTGCACCGGGAGTGTCCAATGATCCGCAGGATCTCAGCACCCGCTTCGGAAATGGATTTGAAGTTCACCAGATCGGACAGCTTCAGCTTGTCCTTTTTAAACTTACGAATGGTGAGCGCAGGGCCATCAATCGACAGCGGCGGTGCGATCACGTTGACACGAGAGCCATCCAGCAGACGCGCGTCACAGATCGGGCTCGCTTCATCGACCCGGCGGCCGACCTGACTCACGATCCGCTGACAGATATTCATCAGCTGCGCATTGTCACGGAAGCGGATATTGGTGCGCTCGATCTTGCCGTTGACTTCGATGTAACAAAGGTCAGCGCCGTTCACCATGATATCGGCGATGTCATCTCGCGCGAGCAGCGGCTCCAGCGGGCCATAGCCGAGAACGTCATTACAGATATCGTCAAGCAAGTGCTCCTGCTCGGAAATCGACATAACCACATTCTTGATCGCGATAATCTCAACAACAATATCGCGAATTTCTTCGCGCGCACTGTCCTGATCCAGCTGCGCAAGCTGACCCAGATCGATCGTATCGATCAGCGCATTGAAGATCGTCGTCTTGGTGGCGTAGTATTCTTCAGACCGATTTTCGACTTTGGTGACTTTTTCTTCGATCGGCGCCTTGGGCGGCTTCAGCGCAGCCGGCTTCGGCTTGGCCTTCGGCTCAGCAGGCGATGCGGCAGCCGCTGTATTTGCCGCTTGTGAGGCCACAGGCGGCTTCGCCGCTGGTCGTGACGGAACAGGTCCTGCGCTACGCTTACCGAATGCCATTTTCTACGCGCTCCCTATTTCCCCATGAGTTTCTTGAGGAATGATTTTGATTCCTGCTGAACATCGCGCCCGGTCAGGAGCATCGCCATATGATCTATCGCCTGTGATGGCTTTGCCTTGGGATCGGTCTCGGAAATCATCTGACCATTATTCGATGCGGTGCCGAACAGTTGTGGATCAAATGGCAAGGCGATATCGGGCTCAACACCGATCGCAGCGGCAAAATCCTTCACTGGAATTTCCGGACGCTTGGGCACCCCAATCATATTCACGATAACGCGGGGCGGCGCGTCATTTGGACGATCCGCTGCGATCTTGTCGATCATATTCTTGCCATTGCGCAGGGACGCCAGATCCGGCTGACAGACCAGAATAACCTCATCTGATCCGACCAACGTTTCGTAAGACCACTGGCTCCAGACATGCGGCATGTCGAGCACAACAAAGGGCATGACGCGGCGCACCCCATCAATCACCAGCGAATAGGATTCCGGCGGAATATCCATCAACTGGGATACAGAAGCCGGGGCTGTGAACAGGGACAGCTTGTCCGTCGCCTTTGCAAGCAGACGTGAGATCACCGCATCATCGACACGTTCGGGCGCAAGCAGCGCATCAGCGACCGTCTGCTGGCTCTCATGATTGAAGTCGAGCGCGGTTGTTCCGAACGAAAGGTCCAGATCGATCAGTGTTGTATTGACGCCAACCCCTTCAGAAAGGGCCCAGGCCAGATTGTGGGCAATGGTTGAGGCCCCAACGCCGCCTTTCGCACCCACGACTGAGATAGACCGGCCAACGAAAGGCGCATCCGGGTCAGAAAACAGGTTCCCGATCGCGCGTACGACCTGCACCGGTGACACAGGCGGGACAAGATACTCGCTCACCCCGCGCGCCATCAACTGGCGATAGAGCGCGATATCATTGGTCGCCCCAAGCACCATAACCTGGACACCCTCATCACAGTGTCCGGCAAGCTCATCAATCTGCGCAATCATGGTTGGTGTTGGCGCCGATGATTCAAGGATCAGCAGATTTGGCGTTGCGTGCTGCTGTAGATACTCGATTGCGGCAGGCAGGCCGCCTTCATGAACCTCGACACTGGCTTGCGACATCCGCCGGTCAGCCGCGACAGACTCCAGCAACTCGACGGTTTTCCCATTCTCACAGAAAGCTGCAGCCAGGATGGCCGGGATGGCGCGATCGCCGCCCTCAGCTGACGCCGCATATTCCGGCTCAGGGAACGCAACACCGGCTTCAAGCTCCTTTTGCGTCGCTTCCAGGTCTACAGATTCGACGATCTCATCTTCATTCTCGTCTTCAAAGACCGTGGAAAGATCAGAGTCGAGATCATCATCAAAATCGATTTCAAAGTCGTCGTCGAAGAGTGTGTTTTCGTTGCTCATGTATTTCTACTCCCCTGGTCCCATATCAGACATCAGTTGATCGCACCTGAGATTGCGCCGCGTTCGTCATCAGAACGTTCAGCTCCGGTTGATTTACCTTCACGCCAGTTCGAGAACTGCCCGAGACGGCGAGCTGGATCGCCCTGCGCTAGCGCTCGCTGCGCGAGGAAGTCCCCCGGGTCGGCAGCTATCGCAGCCATATTTGATCGGACCGAACAGCCAAGTGAAGGTAGATCATTGTTGGATGTCGCGTCGGCAATATCCAGGTTCCCAAGCCCTGGACAAGCTGGCATGATCGCATCGTAAGAGGTGAAAGCCAGAACCATCGGGGCGTCTTCACGGCCTTCGGCGTCGTATGCCATGCCCTGAATCTGCTGGTAGTCTACACCGGCCTGCCAGGCGAGCTCACGCGCATGCGCAACGGCTTCGACCGCCAGCGTTGGATTGACCGCATTCTTTGGCAGGGCAATCAGGAGATCACCGTGTCCGCGCGTTTCATAGTCGGCGACAAAGGCTTTGATGTCCGCAATTTCTTCAAGGCGAAGCTGACCATCGCGAGATTGCATATTAACTTCGAGATATTCAGTGCGTACACGGGCACTAATCTCGTACCGTTCCAATGCATTGTTTGAATAGTATGATGTCGGGACGTGTGGATTACTGCCTGCCATATCGCTCTGGCATCCTGCTGCGGCGAGGGACGCAAGGCCGATAAGCAATATCGTGGACTTGTTTGAACGGATTTTCATGGCGTCTCTCACTCGTCAATAAAGCCAACAGGGGCGTTGTAAGTATCTCGCGAAAGTTCCTGGCCGGCATCTGCATAGGTTGCATTCAGCTTGCCGAAGAAGATCGTGCTTGGGTCCGTCGCATTGACGAAGCCGTCCGCCGGTGTGCGCAGCTCTGCCTTGCTCGTTGGGTCAACCAGATACGGCGTGATGATCACGACCATCTCTGTCTCTTCGTTTAGAAAATCGCGGGACTGAAACAGTGCGCCGATGACCGGCAGCTTTTTGACCCCGGGCAGCTGGTCAAGTGTTTGCCGTGATCGCGACTGGATCAGGCCGGCAAGCATAGTTGATCCGCCTGATGGCAACTCAACAGTGCTTTCCGCACGGCGAACCGTCAGTGCAGGAATGGTAAGTCCCTGAATAGTTGTTGTATTTCCATTTTGGTCCGTTCTGGTCTCGATATCACCCTGGAAGGCACCAACGCTAGTCAGCTCCGAGACTTCGGTTGAGACCTTTAGCGATATCCGGTCTTCAGACAGCACGAATGGTGTGAAACCAAGGCCAACACCAAATGGTTTAAACTCAATGGCGATATTGCCGACTTCATCCGAACCGACAGGAACCGGATACTCACCACCGGCGAGGAACTTCGCAGCTTCACCTGAAACGGCCATAATGTTTGGCTCCGCCAGAGTGCGGATCACACCAATACGCTCTAAGGCATCAATTGCGGCGCCTGCAGAGGATTGGAAGTCTGTTTCGACATAGTTGGTGTAGCCAAAATTGGTCGACAGGCCGCCCAGCGAGCTCCCCGCGACATTGTAGCCATTGGAACTCGAAATACCGAATGTGTTCGAGAACGGCAGACCCGGCGCAAGAACCGTCTCACCGGTATTGGTTGGATTGAACAGGGTTTTCTCAACGAGGTTGGCAAAGTCGCCATAGTTGGTTGTGCCCGAAAGGTTGATACCAAGCTGCTTGACCACGGTCCGCTGCATCTCAACGATGCGCACTTCCAGCATGACCTGATCCTTGGCCGCGATCGACATCATGTTGACGATGGACACGCCTGCAGGGTCACCTGAATAGGCACTGACCAATTGCAGCACTTGATCAGCCTGGGATAGATTTTCGACATTCCCTTTGATCAGGTAGCTACCGCTGACCATTTCAATGTTCACGCGAGCATCTGGAACATAGCGCGCAATCAGGTTTTCCAACTCGGTCACATCCATATCGACTGTGATTTCGAGGTTGAGAAGTGGATTGCCATAGGCGTCAAAGACAAAGGCATTTGTCTGACCAACCTCAACCCCGCGGAAGATGATCCGCTGCGCGGTCTGCACCACAGCATCCGCGATATCCGGGTTGGTAATCACGACATCCGCAGCGGGACGCGCGAGCTCGATAATGGTTGACTTGTCGACGCCGATTCTAATCGACTGGCTGACATTGTTGTCGCCCGGCTCGACCACTTCGACACCCATAAGGTTTTGCGCACTTACCGTTGCCGGGAAACCCGCCAGCGCCAATGCCGTAAGCGATGCCTTTAGAAGATGGCAGTTGCGTTTCATCAGCTTCCCCCTGCCGTAGCAGTACCGTTTTTATAGACCATCACGCGCGCGCTGCCGGAATCGACATCCTCAAGAAGGTCGACCCTGGCGAGCGCGTCACCATTATTGAAGTTTGCATCTGCGTAGCTGCGCAGTGTCAGGGACAGCGCTCCGGTGCGGGCTGCAAGTACAACAAGTTCCGTTTGCTCCGGTGTCAGCTCCATTGTGGCCGTCGACCCGGTAATCGTCTGGACGCCCTCAAAATCACCAAAGCTCTGATCAATCGCAAGGACGCGAACATTTTCAAGAATGGTTGTCGTGAGCACGCGATCCGGGCCATCCATACCTTCTGGCATCTCAATCTGTTGTGTCAGGATCACATCGACCCGATCATCAGGAAGAATGAACCCGGCCGAAGCGGATTCAGGAGAAATTTCAACTGAAAGAGCCCGCATGCCGGGCGACAACAGCGCCGCCATGAAGCCTGTATCGCCTTTTTGAACAATTTTCTGCGGCAGGATCGGCTCGCCAATATAAAGAGCGGTCTTGACCACACTGCCGGTCAGCTCCTCCATCGCCTCAGGCGTTGTGAGCTGTGTGAAATAGTTTGGGTTGACCGTGCGCTCCGGCCAATCCGCCCATTCAAAATTCTCTGGAGTGAGCAAACTGCCAATCGGCAGATCGCTCTGTGCGACCAGCACTTTCATCTGGGACACTTCGACTTCGACGATCCGTTCAACCGGTTCAGACTGATCGCCGCCGCCTGACGTTTCTGCGAGGCTTCTTACCAGAAAAGCAGCCCCTATTGCGGCAATAGCAGCAACAGCGAGAATAATAATACGCATCGGCGACATGGACGAAATCCTTCGAAGTCAAAGCCCTGCTTCTGGGCCGTTTCGTCGAATATTCGCATGGGGGGCCTAAAGCATAGTTAACCGAATACGATGATTTTGTTTAGGAAATTGGTAAGGAATGGAGACGCTGGCGCGGCCATGAAAACGCCCGCCGCAATCGCCACCCCATAAGGAATGCCATGGCTTTCCTGTAGAACGATCGCGCCGAAGGCAGGCCCATTGGGAACCGGCATGGTTTTACGCGCGATAAGAACGAGCAAGGCAAGAACCCCGCCGACGACCGCCATACCGAACATAAAATCCATTGCTGCTGCCGGGCCGACCCACAACATCACAGCCGGGATCATCTTGGCGTCTCCGCCGCCGAAGACCCCGAAGCCGAACAGGAAGAAGGAGATAATCAGAGCGATTGCCCCAGCCATAAGATGCGCACTGAACAGCCCCCAACCCGGCAAGGCGAGGATGCAAGTTGGAAGAAACAGAAATGCGATCCAGGCATTCAGCCAGTTTGGAATGGTCAGAGTTTCAACGTCCCGGATCGCCGCAAACACGCAAAGGACCAGGAAGGTAAGCACAAACAGGCTAGCAATCATCGCAAATCTCCGGAAACGATCCATTGTTCGTGCCACAAAAACTTTAAGAGTCTGTTGGGTGCAGATCAAAAATCAACGTGATTACAAGACCCAACCTGCGCCTTTACCCCAAACGTAAAGAAGCCGCCGGAAAATCCGGCGGCTCCCTGGAATGACCCAAAAGCCATTCCAACTACTCAAGTAGCTCTTAACCCATTTGGTCAGAAACTGTGTTGAAGGTAGTTGAAGTGTTGCTACCCAGTGTAGTAACAGCACCGATAACGGCAACAGCGATAAGAGCAGCGATCAGACCGTACTCGATTGCAGTTGCACCAGACTCATTCTTGAAAAATTTACGCATTGGAAACTCCCACTATGCAGGTTGTCGACGTCCCGAGTTTTCGGGTTTTTCTTCCCGGAACGAGACTGGTTCTACACCGTGGCGCTGAAAATCCCGTAAATCAAAACAGAAACTTCCTGAATGAAAAACAAGGGCTTATTAACCAACTGGCACGCAAACATCTGCGTAAAATCGGTTATACTATAGAGAGTTGCCCATCTTAGGATTAGGCTAACTTTATTCGGTCAGTTTACAGACAGATGTCATTCGGAGGATGTGCCCGTGAACTTTTCCAAGTCTTTTGGTCTTGCTGTTGCAAGCCTCGCCATTGTCGGGATCGCTGAGGCCGGACAGCTCACTGTTGAAGCTGGCAAGTCGAAACCCGTCCGTATCAAGGGCGAAGCTGCCAGTGTTGTGATCGGCAACCCGAACATTGCGGATGTCGGCGTTCATGACGAGCATCTTCTGTTTATCAGCGGCAAAACTTTCGGCACCACCAATCTTCTGGTTTTTGACAAGGACGGTAAAACCCTGTTTGCCGCCGATCTTGTTGTCACGACCAACACATCAAATCTGGTGACTGTGAACCGCGCGGGTCGCGATTTCTCTTATGATTGCGCGCCAAGCTGCCGCGCTGGTCTGTCGGTTGGCGACGATCCACAGCATTATACTGAGGTCTTCAATCAGCTGGCCCAGCAGAAAGAGCTGTTCGAAGACTAGCCGATTGGGTCAAATCACAAAAAAGCCGGGCTCTCATGGAGCGCCCGGCTTTTTTGTGATTTGCAGTCTTATTTAGTTCTGACGCCCCGACCCGGCTTCTGCGAGCGCCTTTGACAGCTCAGACAATCCAGCTTGCGTCGCAGCATCGACGCTTTGCGAATAAAGCGTTTCGCCATCTTCACCGACTGGGCCCACGGGGTGCTCATCAAGCGTCCAGAAAAAGGCGCCAGCATCTTGCACTGTAATCGTCCATCCTGCGCCCATGCGCGGATAATATATCTCACCAGCAAACATTTTCCGATTGCGAAAGATTGTACCGTCCGAGCCACGAACTTCGACCCAGGCCGGACGCAGCGCGTGAAGCGCGAGCTCTGGTCCCTGCACGGCCGGTGGCAGCGCCGAGGCCTGTGCGCGCAGGCTGCTGGCGGTGGACAGTTTGCTTGCGATCGGGGCTTCGACCGTGTTCGCGCTCCGCTCCTGAAGCGACAGGAATACACCGCCCCCAATAAGAGCGGCCATCGCAACCCCGAGTGCCGGCAATATCAAGCGGCTTGCCCCATAGGAGCGACCATTGCCCTGCAGGGCAGGCATCTTCTCAACCACCGGTGTACTACGTGTCTGCGAAAAAGCTGCCGCCACCTCATCACCGGGTAGCCCCAGGAAATCGGCATACGACTTGGCTTGCATGCGCAGCAAGCTCGGTGAGATATGGTTGGTTTCCATTGCCTCAAGCGCTTCCAGCAATTCAAGCGAGTGCCGAGTTGTTTTGGAGATCTCACGCAGTGACAGACCGCGGGCTTCACGCGCTTCGCGCAGCTGCTCGCCGACAGGCTGCATCACCTGGTCGGCGGGTTTGGACTCTTGTGTTTCTATCTCTTGAGTCTGGTTCATATTGAATAAGGTTATCCTGCGTCGCGGATCATGTCAGCTCATGAGTCCGTCAGTTCTATCCCTTGTTGCCCCACAAGCTCTAATACTCCGTTACGCAAGGCCGGTTCATGACTGGAGACGAGCGCTTTGAAGGCCGGCTGGAACTTTGCCAAGTTTAAACTGCGTAACATGCGTTTGACCGGGCCAATCCCGCCAGCTGGCATCGAGAGCCTGTTGAACCCCAGACCAACCAGACACAAGGCATGAATCGGATGGCTGGCCACTTCACCACAAATCGAGACCGGGATCCGATGTCGATCACATGTCTGATGCACTTGATCCAGAAACCGCATAACGGGCCGCGTTATGAATGGGTATCGATCCGAGACGGATGGCGTCATGCGGTCCGCGGCATGGAAGAACTGCATCATATCATTGGTTCCGATCGAAACAAAGTCCACCTCGCCCCCAAGATCTTCAAGAGCATAGGCGAAAGCAGGCGTTTCAAGCATTGCGCCAATCTTCAGATCAGACGGTGCGGCATGACCTCTTTTCGCACTCCAGGCGAGTTCATCTTCCAGCAAAGCCCGGGCTTCGCGAAATTCATGTGCGCTTGTAACCATGGGAAACATTACAGAAAGCGGACGGTCTGTTGCAGAGCGTATCAGGGCACGCAGCTGACGTCTGAACAGGCCCGGCCGGTCCAGAGCAAAGCGTATTGATCGCCATCCCAATGCCGGGTTCTCTTCCCGTGCATCGTTCAGATTTGGCAACAGCTTGTCACCGCCGAGATCAAGTGTGCGAAAATGAACCGGCCGGTCGCCCGCGCCTTCCAGAACCTTGCTGTAAAGTGCGATCTGATCGCTTATCGTCGGCAAAGTGTCTGACATCAGGAACTGGAACTCAGTTCTGAACAGACCAATCCCATCTGCGCCGGTCGTTTCCAGATGGTCCATATCAAGGCCCAGCCCGGCATTCAGCATCAGCTGAACAGGCACTCCATCTGCCGTTTCGCTCGGCTCATCACGCTGGGCGAGAAACATCGCCTGACGTTCACTGCGCACCGACTGACGGGTCGCATAGGCGCGCAGCAAATCTTCGTCCGGGCGAATATGAACCGTGCCATCTTCGCCGTCGACAATCACCTGATCGCCGCGCGTGACGTGGGTCATGACTCCCTCAATCCCGCCAACCGTGGGAATACCCAGGCCGCGTGCAACAATCGCCGCGTGGCTGGAGGTGGCCACTTCTTCCAGGACAATCGCAGCAAGCCCGGAACTGCCATAATCCAGGAGCTCAGCCGGCCCCAGACGGCGTGCAACCAAAACCTCTGCTTCATCGCTGTCGGACTTCAGATAGGAGTCCTCAGAGCCAGCAAGGACCCGCAACAGACGGTTGTCGAGGTCTTCCAGATCATGCAACCGTTCACGCAGGTAAGGGTCTTTGACCTTGTCGAAACGGGCGCGGTGTTCGCGGCGCAGACGATCGATTGAAGCCTCGGCCGACAAGCCGCCGCGCACGCCCTCACGCAAGCGTTCGGCCCAACTTGGGTCCGATGCGAGTAGCTTGTAAGCTTCAATCACTTCGCGAGGCTCGCCCCACAAACCGCCAATCTCTGCGGCCAGCAGCCGATCAATAGAGAGATGCAATTCCTCCAGCGCGCTCTCAAGCCGGTGCTCTTCCTCAGCGCTGTCTGTGGCAAAGAATTTCGCCGCCGGGATCACCGGATCATGCAGACGGATGCGGCCAAGCCCCAGCCCGTCACATAAGCTGCGGCCTTTCAGATTGACCGGCCGACGCTCGCGCGTCGCGTCGCTTTGCTCTGGACCGGTAGCGCCCGGGGTGACAATCTCTGCCAGGACCATGGCAATGGTCTGTAAGCTGTCAATCTCATCATCTTCGTAAAGGCGTTCAGACTGGTTCTGCACCGTCAGCACACCAATCACGCGGCCGCCCTTCAGGATCGGCACCCCAAGGAAGGCATGATAGGGGTCTTCGCCTGTCTCGGGCCGGTAGGAAAAATCCGGGTGCCGCGGGGCATCCTGGATCGACAGCGGCTGGGCTGTACGTGCAATCCGCCCGACCAATCCCTCATCGGAGGCCATAAACGTCCGGTGGATCGCATCCAGCCGTAACCCCTCGGTTGCAATCAGCTCAAACCGCTCATCTTCCGAACGCCGGTAAATCGAGCAAACATCCGCCACCATGGTACCGGCAATCATGCGCACAACCTGCATCAGGCGGGCATCGGTATCCATATCTGCGGCCATGACGGCCCGCAGGCGGTTCATCAAGAGCCGTGGGATTGAGAAACTATCTGGCATGATCGGGTTTCAGATGACAGGCGCGCTCACGTTGCGTCAAGGTCAAAGGCGGTGTGCAAGGCGCGAACGGCAAGTTCAGTATAGTCTGCATCAATCAGAACGGAGATCTTGATCTCTGAGGTCGAAATGACGTCAATATTGATATTCTTCTGATACAGCGCTTCAAACATGGTCTCCGCGACGCCGCTATGGCTTTTCATGCCAACGCCGATAACCGAGACTTTTGCCACGTCGCGCGTCACATCCATACTCTCGAAATTGAGCGTCTGCTGATTGGCCAGCAGCACGGTTTCGGCTTTCTCGCTGTGTGCGCTGTTGCAGGTAAACACGATGTTGGCACGCTCAGGCCCCCGTGCATTGGCCTGCACAATCATATCCACATTGACGCCTTCACGCGCCATCAGGGCAAACAAGCGTGCCGAAACGCCTGGCTTGTCTTCCAGTCCATACAAGGTGACCTTCGCCTCATCGCGAGAATAGGTGACGCCATTTACAATCTGCTTTTCCACGATTTCATCCTCGCTACATACCCAGGTTCCAGGATTGTCTGCCTCTGGCGCAGGGAAACTCGAGAGCACCCGCACCGGAACCTGATGATTCATTGCCAGCTCAACAGAACGCGTTTGCAGGACCTTCGCCCCGAGTGACGCCATTTCGAGCATTTCCTCATAAGAGATTTTTTCAAGCCGCTGGGCGTGTGGCACAATGCGCGGATCGGTCGTGTAAACACCGTCTACATCTGTATAGATATCGCACTGATCCGCGTGGAGGGCTGCTGCCACCGCAACCGCCGTTGTATCTGAACCACCCCGCCCCAGTGTTGAGACACGTCCTTCAGAGGTCACGCCCTGAAAGCCTGCAATCACAGCGACCTCGCCGCTATCAACAGCTTGCTGCAGACCGCTATCCTCAGCAAACCCATCAATACGCGCCGCGCCATGGCCTTCGCGCGTGTTCATCTGCATCTGCCAGCCAAGCCAGCTGCGCGCCTTAAGGCCGCGTTTGCGCAGCGAGAGTGCGAGCAAGCCACTGGTGACCTGCTCTCCTGATGCGACAACCACATCATACTCATCGTCAAATTCAGCGCCTTTGACATCCTCGCCAGCAGCCCCGCGGGCAAGGCCAACCAGCTTGTTGGTTTCGCCCGACATGGCCGACACGATGACAGCGATTTTCTCTCCGCGTGAGGCGCGATAGGCAACGATATCCGCCACATGCGAAATCCGCTCAAGATCGGCGACCGAGGTCCCGCCAAATTTCAAAACACTGCGCGCCATTGCCGCCTCGCTAATTCTTCCCATCTTACTCAAAATGAGACCAAGCGCGTCCTTAATGCGCTATGTAGAAATTCGCAATCAGGAACGATATCCAATGGCAGATCTGGCTGAAGCAACGCGTGCAGCGCCGAAGACCCCGAGCATTGATCCCGAGGAAGTTGCGAAATTCTCTGCGATCGCAGCAGAATGGTGGGACCCGAAGGGAAAGTTTCGCCCATTGCACAGGTTCAACCCGGTCCGATTGGGTTTCATTCGCGATACAATCGAAGCCCATTTCGACCTCCCTGCCGGAACCAAGAAGCCCTTTGAAGGCCTGCGTCTACTGGATATTGGATGCGGCGGGGGCCTCGTCAGCGAGCCGATGACACGGCTCGGCGCAAGCGTTACCGGCGTTGATGCCAGTGAAGCCAATATCAAGACGGCTCTGACGCATGCCAAGGAAGGTGGACTCAAAATCGACTACCGCGCTGGGACCGTCGAAGGCCTGTTGGAGGCAAGTGAACCGCCGTTTGATGTCGTCCTCAACCTGGAAGTGGTCGAGCATGTCGCAGACCCGCAGCAATTCCTCATCGATTGCGCAGCCCTGGTCAAACCGGGCGGGCTGACCATTATCGCTACTCTGAACCGGACCCCAAAAGCCTTTGCACTGGCGATTGTCGGGGCTGAATATGTGCTCGGCTGGTTGCCACGCGGCACGCATGAGTTTGAAAAATTCCTGCGACCGTCCGAAATTGAAGGCGCTGTCAAGCAAGCGGGCCTTGTGGCCGATCCCACACAGGGTGTCAGTTTCAACCCCCTGATGAATGCATGGCGTCTATCGTCGGATGACAAGGTCAATTACATGATGGTGGCGAGACGACCGGAGACGCCTGCCCCATGACCCATCTGCCCACGCCGGGCGCTGTACTTGACTACTGGATTGGCGCCGCTGCGCATGACGCTTTGGTGGCCGATGAAAAGCATAAGCTCTGGTTCAAGAAATCGTTTGAGACAGATCGCGCGATTTCGGAGCGCTTTCTGCCTTTACTCACGGCGCTCGCAAGCGGCCTCGCACAGACATGGGCTGTGCAGGCCCCACGCGCGCGTCTGGCGGCGATTATTGCGCTCGATCAGTTCAGCCGGAACATTTTCCGCGACAATGCGCTCGCCTTTGCCCACGACAAGCTCGCCAGAGGCTTGAGTAAGGACGGCTTGATGCTGGGCGAGGATGCGGGCTTGAGCGAGGTCGAGAAGATCTTTTTCTACATTCCGCTGGAACACTCTGAATATCTGCCTGATCAGGACCTGTCGGTGAGCCAATACCAGAAACTGGCCCGCAGCAGCAGACAGGCCTTCAAGCCACTCGTGGACAACACTTTGCTGTATGCAGTGAAACACCGCGACGTGATCCGGGATTTCGGGCGGTTCCCCCACCGAAACGCGATCCTGAAACGGGCTAGCACGGAGCCAGAGCAAGCTTATCTGGCAAGGCCCGGCTCAGGCTTCTAGTCGGCGATGGCCAGCAGATTGATCTGGAAAACCAGATCGGCATTGGGCGGAATGGCCTCACCTGCCCCCTCATCACCATAAGCAAGCTCTGCGGGAAGATGGACCAGATAACGATCACCCGGCCGCATCAGGGTCAGTGCCTCGGTAAATCCGGAGATCAGCCCGCCAACGGTAAACTCAGCCGGTTCGCCAACTGACCAGGAACTGTCGAAGAATTCTGTCGTGTCGGCGAGGCGACCCTCATAATGAAGGATAACGCGGTCTTCAGGGGTCGGTCGCTCCCCTTCCGGGTCGCCGCGCTCAAGTACGACGAAAGCCAGTCCGCTGTCCGTCGTGGTGACGTCAATCGCGCCCGGGTCCCATGGCAGATAGGCCTGCCAGGCCGCCATGTCAGGGCCCTGCAGCTCACCAGCCGGGGCATCAGCTGCCGCCTCAGCTCCGGCTGCGGCCAGTTCCTCAGCGCTCAGGAAGCCTTCCAGCTCGACCTGAAACACAACATCAGCGCCAGCCGGGATCAGATCTCCAACCGCTTCATCGCCAAAAGCGAGTTCGGAAGGAATGAAGACCAGCCATTCATCGCCCGGCGACATTTTCTGGATGACTTCGCCCCAGCCCTCAAGCAGCTCGGGCACGGTGTAGACACTTGATTCCCCGCGCGAGTAGGAGCTGTCAATCTTCAGTCCATTTTCAGCGAGGAACCCCTCATAGTTCACGACCACTGTGGCATCCGCCCCCGGCGTGCCGCGCGCGGGGTCTCCATCTTTAACCGGGATCCAGCGCAGACCACTCGCGGATAGCTGCATCTCATCACACTTGGCTGGAAAAGGCGCGGTGAAATCAGATGGGCCAGCCATATAGGCCGGGCATGGCGCGGAGGAAACGCCGGTAAAGACACTGGAACCGGTAGACGGCAAGGCGGACAGGCTTTGACACCCGGCAAGCACGAATGCGCTCACCCCCAGATAAATCGCTGAGCGTATGTCTGTCATGGATCGCACTCCCCTTGCTGATATCCGGGATAATCCCGGTGCAGGTTATGTGCCTGCCTTTACTGAGCCGGTATAATGTCCATTAGCTCAACTTCAAAATCGAGCGCGGCGTTCGGCGGAATTGGCCCGTAACCCTGCGGTCCATAGGCGAGGTCTGACGGGATATGGACCAGCCAGCGGTCACCGGGCTTCATCAGTGAGAGCGCCTCGACCCAGCCCGGGATAACGCCGCCTGCCGGAAAGATCGCCGCTTCGCCGCGCTTGAATGCGCTGTCGAAGATGTCGCCTGAATCCGCAAATCGGCCCTCGTAATAGACGACAACCATTTGATCTGGCAGGGGCGGTGCGCCCGCTTCATTGCCCTCGGCAAGCACAACATACTCAAGCCCGGTTCCGGTTTTCTGCACCTCTTCCAGATCAGGATTCCAGGGTGTGTACTTTTCCCAGGCTGCTGCATCGACTTCGCGTGGCTTTGGCGCTTCGACGACCTGACGCAACTCAACCCGGAAGACGAGATCATCCCCCGGTTTGATAGGCCCACCCGGACGCGGGTTCTGACCATAGCCAAGCTCACTTGGAATATAGAATACAAACTCGTCGCCTTCAGACATCAGCTGCAGGCCTTCGGTCCAACCTGAAATCACCTGATTGACGCCAAAACTCGCAGGCGACCCACGCTCGTAAGAGCTGTCAAACACTGTGCCGTCATTCAGGCGGCCGTCATACATGACGCTGACCCTGTCTTGAGGGCCGGGCGTCTTGCCGCCTTCAGCGCCCTCTTTGATAATCTTGTATTGCAGGCCGCTTTCTGTGGTCTGAACGCCATCGGCATCAGCATTCCAGGGGATCAATGTGGCGAGGGGATCATTCGCGTCCATCGTGGCCGCCTCTTCATCTGTTGTGACTGTGGGATTACCGCAAGCCACCAGAACCAGACTGGCAGCAGCAAGGGCGAGTTTACGAAGCATGACAGATACTCCTGTTATGGGTCTGACTGGGCTGTAGACAGCTTCAACAGACCTGTCACGGGGTGGATGCCAGAACCGCGACCTTTGCGCTTTCGCTGCCGGTAAATGTAAGCGTGCGAAGTGTGTCGCCTCGCCTGACATTGACTGTGTTTACCTGGTCGGGCCAGACATCGCGCAAGGCCCCTGCCTGAACCTTAAACATATGCAAGTCATCAGGAACGGGTGCTTCCTGATAGATCAGCAAGCGTCCGTCAGCGACCTCAAACCCGAGCAAGGTCAGCGCCAGCGGCGCGGCATCGCCTGCGTCATTTGTCAGCTCAAAACGGTCAACAGCATAGGTCGCAAACGCGGCCTGAACGGATGGGTCCCGATAAAGGTCTCCGGTCATGCCGGTCGCCTCGAACAGGGCCGCCTCAGCGTCATGCAGGATGAAACTGTGCACCACCTCAACCATGCCAGCACGCGGGTTGACGAAAATATCGGTAAAGGCAGCTTTCTGCTGATGCGCCTGAGCGGTCACGGCCAGAAAAGCCGTGACCAACCATAGGACGAAAAACCGAAGTGACTTAATCACTCAGCCTCGCTCTCGGATGCGTCTTCGTCATCTGTCTCATCCTCGTCGCTATCAAGCTCGGTTTTGATATCCTGCATGATATCACGGCGAGAGTAAGAGAAGTCGCGCTGGAACTTGAACGCTTCGACGCGGGACGGGACAATACGGCGCGGATAGTAGTTGTTTTCGATATCCGCATCCGCCGTTTCCCAAGCCGGGTCGACGATGATCTGCTTGATCGTCTTGCCCTTGTCGAAGGTCAGCAGCTTGCTGACTTTATGCGGGCTCCGGCGCCAGATTTCAGCCGGGATATAGACCCGCTCCTTGGCCCCATCATCAAACTCGAGCCCAAGAATGATCGGCATCACAAGGCCGCCAATATTGGAGAATTCGAGAACATAAAACTCACGATCCTCCGACACTGCCCGATCGAAGGCTGCGCGCTCCCAATCTTCCAGTCCGTCAAGGAAACCTGCATAAGCGTTCCGTTCCTTGTTGGTGACGGTGTAGATATCGTTCTCGTCATAGAAATCGGTCACATCCGGATTCTCAAGCACCCAGATTGGCACGCTCTCTTCCCGGTTCAGGGTCACACCGACTTTTTCAGGGGCACCATCGCGTTTATCGCGCAGACGCTGATAGTCGATATCAGGGTCCTTGGTGTCCATGCGCATCCGGAAGACGCGGTCCAGAGAGATATCAACATGATCTGTGGTGTAGAACCAACCGCGCCAGAACCAGTCGAGGTCCACCCCGGAGGCTTCTTCCATGGTGCGGAAGAAATCCGACGGGGTCGGCCGCTTGAACTTCCAGCGACGCGAATACTCCTTGAACGCATAGTCGAACAGCTCGCGGCCAAGAATCGTATCGCGCAGAATGTGCAAGGCTGCGGAGGGCTTGCCATAGGCATTTGGTCCGAGCTGTAGAACGCTGTCTGACTGGGTCATGATCGGCACCTGATTTTCAGACACCATATAGTCGATCAGATCGCGCGGGAGTGACCGCGTCCACGGCATATCGGGGTCCCACTCATAGCCCGCAACACTGTCGAGGAAGCTGTTATGGCCCTCATCCATCCAGGTCCATTGGCGTTCATCCGAGTTGACCACCATGGGGAAGTAGATATGGCCAATCTCGTGAATGATCACGCCGACCAGAAACACTTTCTCCGCCATTGTATAAGTCCGGCTGCCATCATCCTGTAGAACCGTGCGCGGACCATTGAAGGTGATCATCGGGTATTCCATGCCGCCAACCGGGCCGTTCACAGACTGCGACGTTGGATATGGGTAGTCGAACGAGAAGCGTGAGTAGACGTCCATTGTGTGGATCACAGCCGCAGTCGAGTATTTCCGCCAGAGCTCGCCGCCTTCCTTGGGCCAGAAGGACATCGCCATGACGGTGTCGAACTCAGCACCGGGTTGGCTGTGGCCCTGCGCGTCCCACATGAATTTGCGCGACGTTGCCCAGGCGAAATCGCGGACATTATCGGCTTCGAACTTCCAGGTTTTCGTCCCTGTCGGGTTGGAGCTTTCATTCGCAAGCGCTTCTTCAGGGGTGACGATGAAGACAGGCGCATCAGCGGTTTCAGCTTCCTCCAGACGGGCGCGTTGCTCTGCGGTCAAAACAGTGCGGGCATTCGCCAGGACCCCTGTCGATGAGACAATGTGGTCATCTGGAACAGTAATCTCGACCTCATAATCCCCAAACTCGAGGGTGAACTCGCCAGAGCCAAGGAATTCCTTATTGTGCCAGCCCTCATAGTCTGAGTAGGCGACCAGACGCGGATACCATTGCGCAACAAGGAAGAGGTCATTTCCGCCTTCACGCTCGTCATCGGGAAAATGCTCATATCCAGCGCGTCCACCGACAGCGTCGGTTTCGATCATATTGTATGCCCAATCGACCTGAAAAGTCGTCGAACGACCAGAGCGCAAGGGCTCAGGCAAATCGATCCGCATCAGTGTGCCGACAATTGTGTTTGCCAGCGGATTACCGCGCGCATCCGCGACACGCGTGATGTCATAGCCAAACTCATTATCCGCCATGGCCTGCTGACGGCGCAGAGCGTTCAGCGAGATCATCGGCGTCGGCTGCAGGTTTGGGGCAACAGAGCCGGGCATGGCCTTGCCAGCAAACGTACGGGTCATTTCAGCAATCGAGTCGCTGCGGAAGCGATTTTGATCAAGTTGCAGCCAGATATACCGCAACGTGTCCGGCGAGTTATTCTTGTAGGTAATGGTCTGCGTCGCGGTCAGGCGGCGTGCCTCCTCGTCGAGGGTTACCTTAATCTCAAAGTCAGCTTCCTGTTGCCAGTACTGATGACCTGGCTCACCGGCGGCATTACGATAGACATTTGGGCTCGGCAGAACTTCGTCCAGCTGACGAAACTTGTCTTCAAAGTCCCCTTTGGTTTGTTCAATACCTTGCGCGCTGGCTGCGCCGGTTACGATCGCCAAACCGATCGCCGCTAAAAGAGTCCGCATATTTTTGCCTCGAAAGTCTACGTTACGAGTTTGTTATATGCAGGCCCAACCAAAATCTACGGCGATGTTATCACTTATCTGAAAAATCGTGCCTAATTCGTGCGCGGTGGATACCCAGCGTGCGTGAGTGCTTCAATCACATCATTGGTGTGCTGCGCGTCACGAGTTTCCATCAGAATATCAAACTCTGCGCCTTTCGCCGGCACGTCGAGCGCGATCCGGTTGTGTCCAACCTCCATGATGTTTGCGCCAGCATCCCCAATCACTTTCGAGACCAAGGCCAGCAGGCCCGGTGTATCGTCGCCAATGATGCGGATGTTGGAGATCCGCTTTTCGCGAACCAGCGAGCGGGTCAGGACAGAGGACAGAAGCCGCGTATCGATATTGCCGCCGCATAGCACCAGCCCGACCTTGCGGCCTGTAAATTTCTGCGGATGCGCTAGCAAGGCCGCGAGGCCTGCCGCGCCTGCGCCTTCGGCGACCGTCTTCTCGACATCCACGAGAAGGGTAATCGCACGTTCGATATGGGCCTCTTCAACAATCACGACATCATCGACAAGTTCGCGCACGACCCGCTCTGTCAGAGCGCCAACATCTTTAACCGCAATCCCTTCAGCGATGGAGGCACCGCCTGTCACCGGCTCCCGGCCCTCCAGACGCGCGCGCATGCCTGCATACATTGAGGCCTCGACCCCAACGATCCGCAGGAACCGATTATGATCCTTGGCCACCGTTGCCATGCCAGAGATCAGTCCGCCGCCGCCAATCGGCACAATCAAGGTATCGAGATCGGGTTTGTCCTCCAGCATCTCCAGCGCAACTGTGCCCTGACCGGCCATGATATCCGGATCGTCAAAGGGATGTATCCAGGTCAGACCTTCGGTTTGGCGCACATGCTGCGCGTGGGCATTCGCTTCATCAAAGGTGTTACCCTCAAGCAGGACGCGCGCACCAAAGGCCCGTGTATGCTCAACCTTGTTAAACGGCGTCGTCACCGGCATCACAATGGTTACCGGAATGCCGAGCCGCCGACCATGATAGGCAACGCCTTGAGCATGATTTCCCGCCGACGCCGCGATCACACCAGATGCCTTTTCCTCATCGGAGAGCCGCGACAGCTTGTTCAGCGCACCGCGTTCCTTGAACGCCGCCGTGAATTGCAGGTTCTCAAACTTGATCCAAACTTCTGCGCCGGTAATGTCAGACAAGGTCTTTGAATACCGCATCGGTGTGCGCTCAATCTGACCGTCCAGAATACTGGCAGCGTCGCGAACATCCTTTATTGTGATGGGCAGCTTGTCTGTCATGGCTCCATGTCCTGTTTTTTGATCGCGCAGTCCTAATCGCGTTACAGCGAAAAAGGAACCTTCCATTCTCTGGCGTCTGTCAGTAAACGCGCGAGATGACCAAATCCCCAACCGATCTGATCACTGTTGGACAAATCGCTGGCGCGCATGGCGTGCGCGGTGACGTTCGTGTGAAAAGTTTCACCGGCGAGCCTGCAGCCTTGTTCGACTATGGCTCCCTCTTGTCCAAAACCGGTGAGGTTCTGATCGAGGCACAGTATGTGCGCGCGGCAAAGGATCATTTTGTCGTCACGCCGGCCAAGCCCCGTCAGAAAGAAGAATGGGACAGCCTTAAGGGAACGCGTCTGTTCGTCCCGCGAGACCGGCTTCCGCATACCGATGAGGATGAGTTCTACATTGAAGACCTGGTCGGCCTTGACGTTCGCACTGGCGGCGAGGCATCGATCGGCAAGGTCAAAGCGGTGCTCAACCATGGCGCGGGCGACGTCATTGAGGTCGCGCCAGCCGCGCGCGGCAAAACCGTCCTTGTGCCGTTCACGCTAGACGATGTTCCGGTGGTCGACCTTGCTTCCGGCCACATCACCGTCGCTACATTTGATCTCTGGGCCGACGAGAGCAAACCCGCCGAAGACGAAGACTAGACCTTGATCCCGGCCTCTTCCATGAAGGCCGCGAGGCCTTCTGCGTCTTTACCAGCTTCGATCGCAGTCAACACGGATTTGAACGCCCGGGCCGCATAGTGCTGCGTAATCTGCTCATACGCCTTACCGCTGAGCTTGATCGCAATCCGGTCGGCTTTGTTGGCTGCAGCGTCAACATTCGCCATGGCCCAAGGGAAATAAGTGACCGCCACCTCGTCGCGAACCAATGGTAACAAGGTCTCGCTTAGCTCAGAGAGCGGTTTGAATGGTCCGCCAGCCTTTGGCGCTTCCATGAACTCACTCCACGCCACAACGAAGGGTGCGTTTGCATGCAGCCAGTCGGCTGGTGTCGGATCCAGCAGAAGCTGATGAACCTGGCCGGCAATGGCAAAGTCTGCCGCAGAGGGGCGCCCGCCGAACAGGAACAGGGTTTTCTCTAGGTGGGCATTCAGCAACGCGAAAAATCGTTCGAACGAGGTCTTGAGCAGCTTCTCATTCTTCTTTTCGATCCCGACCAGCGGCAAGCGCTCTTTCATTCGCTTGATGATCTGGTCACGTGCCTTGGCTTTGGCCCGTGGCAGATTGCCACCCAGCAACTGTTCAAGCGTGCGTTCGCCCGCAGCAACGCGGTCAGGTTTCTGGCCCCAGCGGCTAAAGAACATGAGCTTGTTCAGCCATTCATCCGCATAGTCTTCCAGAATAAGTGCGAGGACCGCGCAGGCCGGGTCTTCAGGAACTGCAGACGGGTCTTCAAAGTCCGTTTCAACGGTTGCCAGAATACTGGTTGAGTCCTGATTGGCGGGGCGATTTGGTGAGAGCAGAAGCGGAACCGTTGGAACTTTTGCGAGTGCCTGAAATTCCTCCTCGGTCGCAGAGGAGCGACCGATCCACTCGAAATCAACGCCCTTATAGCGAAGGAACGAACGAACTTTCACCGAATAGGGTGAGGTCTCGGATCCAAACAGGCGATATGCACTCATCGTATTTCTGGCTTTCTCTTATTCAGCCCGGTCCTGTACGCCAAGCCGCCATGGCTGCCAAGCCATGAAGATCGGCCCGGGCGACGCGACGTCCATCTTTTCCTGACCCCGATTTTGATCCACCTTGGAAGCCAGGGCCACGATCTGGTTCACATAGCCCAGAGTTCAAGAGGATAAAACGCCATGAAAACAGCCTTTCCTCACAAGCCATAAACTTAGTTCCGGGATGCCAAACGGGTATGGATTCACTTGTATACATTGCTGAGGCCCAGCCCTATTCAAAGCTGCTTGGCTTGAAGTTTCTGGAGGCCAGCAGGGAGCGTGTGGTCGCAGAGCTGCTGATCCGCAAGGAACTCTGCACCTCAAACGGTACCATGCATGGCGGGGTCATGATGGGGTTTTGTGATGTGCTCGGCGCGACCGGAGCCTGGCTCGCGATTCCCGAGGGTGCGAAGGGGACGACCACAATTGACAGCAACACCTCTTTCCTGAGCGGGCCGCCAGAGGGAACGCTCGTCACCGGCATATCAACCCCGGTCAGGATTGGGCGCCGTCTTTCAGTCTGGCAAACTGAGGTCACGGACCCGGCCGGGAAGAAAGTCTGTCTGGTGACACAGACACAGCTCGTCCTTTAGGCGAGGCTAGCGCTCCGCCAGAAGGGTCTCCAGACGCTGGGCTGCAGCTTCGATCTCATCCCGGATCAGAGAGAACACGATCTTGTCCGTCCATTCGCCATCAGCGGCGCGCTCATAATTTCGAAGCAGGGCTTCACGGGTCGGTGCGATGATCTCCAACTGCTCCAGAACGAATGTGTTCTTGGTATTCACCTGCCACTCAATCCGCTTGGCGCCCCAATCCTGAGCGCGCCTTAACATGGCAAGCTGGGATGAGGCATAGAGCCTCGGCTCAAAAACGTCGGGCGGATACCAGGCCAAGAGGTTGCGGAGCCTGCGGTGCAGGCGGTTAATCTCACCAAATCCGGTCAGCCCCATGAACCGATCATCTGACTTGCGGAGCACCACATAGAGAACCGTCAAACCGCTCGCCTGCATCTTTAGCATATAATCGAAGTAGTTATTGAAATGCGTCCCGCCCGGAATGGCTGGCATCCAAAGCCACAACGCGGTTTCAATATCAGACGTCCGCAAAATCTCCCGATGCGTTTCATTCAGGATATCCAGACGAAGCAAATCGCTGGCAAGATCCGGAGCATCAAGATCCATGACTTATCCTTGTGGTTCAATCGGTCGAGGTCTCCCACTCGATAGCACAAAGCGGGCCATGGTTCTAAGTCAGGCATTCGAAGCTTTCAGCTTGCTCCGCCACAGCCCGCCCGCTATCGGACGACACATGACCGAACCTCAGACCATTCTGGCCTATTGCGACAAGATGTTTACCCCATCGGAGAGCTTCATTCCACGTGGCTATAGTGCGTTTAGTCGCCTGCAGCCGGTCTATATTGGTCACAAGATCAATGGTGACGTGCCAGCTGGCGCCACAGCCATCGATCTCAATACCCTACATGGCCCGCTGGGTCAGGCTGGTTTCAAACAATTTGGTCTCATTTCAAAACAGCTGGAGCAGACGCTTCGGGCGCTTAACCCCGTTGCCATTCATGCAAGTTTCGGAAAGTCGGGCACTTATGCCCTGCCACTTGCCCGCAAGCTCGGTCTGCCGCTCGCTGTCACGTATTATGGCGGTGACGCAACCAAGACCGCGAACACAAAGAACAGCGCGTTTCGGGTCTATAATCGCCGCCGTGCTGCCTTGTGGCACGAAGCCAATCTGATCCTGCCCTGCAGCGATTTCATTCGGCGCGAGCTTCTCGCCAAGGGCGCGCCAGGTGACAAGATGGTGGTGCACCATAACACTGCTGACCCGGATGTGTTTCAGCCCGGCGAGAAATCCGACCTGCTCGTTTTTGCCGGACGCTGGACTGAAAAGAAAGGCATCGACACCTTGATTGCCGCCCTCGCGCAACTTGGGCCAGAGCTTGCCGGTTGGATCGTTCGCCTGTGCGGCAACAAGCCAGAGGGTGAGCGCGATACGTTTGAACAGCGCATGCTGGATCAACTCGCCGCAGCCAGGATCGGGGTTGAACTGGCGGGCTGGGTCCCCGCAGATGAGATGCCGAAACACTGGGCCGAAGCCAAGATTGCCTGCGTCCCGTCGAAACGCGCCAGCTCTGGCGATGCAGAAGGCCTGCCGCTTGTTTGTATTGAGGCGATGCTATCTGGCTGCGCCCTTGCGGCGACCCGGCATGCGGGCATCCCGGAATGCGTTCGCGAAGGTGAAACCGGCTATCTGGTCGATGAGGGCGATGCAGACGGGCTGGCCAAAGCCTTGCGAAAAATGCTGAACGACCGGGATGCCACAGCTCGCATGGGCTATGCCGGACGCGCTTTCGCGATGGAGCACTTCAATCTGCAAAACCAGAGCGCCAAACTGGAACAGTATTTGCTGGACTTGGCGGCGAATACAGAATAATCGCGCGCCGCGTAAACCATCATATACGCCAAATACAATCTTCATTACGGTTCAAGCGTCGTCACTCGTAAATGACTTAATGGCAATTTGTGAGATCTCAGCGACTTATATTTTATCCTTTAGTGTCACCCCAAGGCCCTGACTTGAACGGTACGGGGTTTGCGGATGTCAAACTTAAGAAGCGGCTTGTTGACAGGCGTCGGACTCATGGTTCTGGCCAGCTGCGGCGGTGGAGGCGGTAGTGGCAGTGCCGACCCGGCTCCGGTCACCACAGTGACCCCCTCTCCCACACCAGCCCCGCAGTCACCTCCACCACCACCACCGCCGCCTCCGCCCCCACCGGTGCAGACAGGGTCGGTCGTCGGTGATGTTGCAAAGGTCACAAGCGGTGGGCTACCGAGCGGACTGCGAAACGCAGCAGAACGCAAGTCTTTCCCGCACTATATCGGCTCGCTGAAGGATCTGACAGGGAAACACCCCAAACAACTTCCGATGCGTACATATTTCGCAAGCTGCGACCTGGATACAGATACGCCGCGCATGTTTGTTTCAATGACGTTGGAAGATACAGGCTTTGGCGCAGATCCAGACATTCCGACCATCGGCTCCGTCTTCGAAACGGTCTATGATCCAACAACCAAATCGCTACGCCGAACGGGCAATGAGACAACGATCCCGCTCTGTCAGGAAACCCATGGCATCACCGCAAACAGTGACTGCTCACAAATCGCCGTCTTGTGTAACACCGATTTCGAGGAACCGACCTCGGAGTCAGAGTATTTCACCAAAGATCTGGTTGAGACATATCCCTACTCCAGAATTGATCAGCCCAATAACGAAACTCAGGTCGACAATAACTCCAACATCGCACCCGGCGACCGTCAGGGCCGTTATCTTTACAATGGTGAAGTCTGGTTGCTCGAATGGGACGGAACCACGCTAACCAGTGAGCCGGATAGATACGTCATTCACAAAGCTGTTGGTGGCCAACAACTCGCTGCCACGACGCTCGTCTATTCTGAAGATCAGGACGTCTATGGCGCCGCCTTCACAACCAATTCGTTCGACACTGGTGGGGGGCGTCACAAAAGCGGGGCGCTGATGGTTGTTGATCGCGACGGTTGGGTTCTAAACCCTGATCACCCTGACACTGGACGCGAACGCGGCTGGACATGGGGATGCGCGGGTGGGCACGTCCTCCACATGCGCGCCTTCTTCAATCCTTTCGTCGGCGAATTCGGAACGCTATGTACGTCCGATGGTTCGAAATATTGGTATGGGCGTAATCAGGGTGCCGTTGCGGTCAAAATGGAAACATCATCAACCATCTTTGAAGGCTACGAGAACTATATTGTAGCGTCGAACAATGGTGCAGTCACAAACGGCGGTGGCCACAATGTGATCCCCGTCGACGCCTCCCGTTCCATCCTTGCGCTGGTTGGAACCGACATTGTTCCGGAAGATGATCCGGATCTGATTGATTTCATCAACGAAGCCGAACAGGCCGCAATCGACCGTGGGCAACCAGAGCGGGGCATCGCTGCCTGTGACTGGTGGTGGGACGATAATTGCTTTCAGATCTTCCTTGAGGAGTGGTATTATAATAATGGCCGGTCGAGATATGAGACCTTCCGCGGCGGCTTCTGGGGCGGCGACATTAGAGAAAGCGATCTCACCAAAATTGGCATTCTGCCAATCGCTGAAAATGGCCGTTCCGTCATTGATGGCGATGAGCAACACGTCAAATGGATTGTTGAGGACGATGATTGCATGCTCGGTGCACCGCAACTGACCGACCTTCAAAATGGACGCTATCTGCTCGGCTGGGCCAAATTTCAGTGCGTCAGCGATGGCACAAAGCTCAATCGCTTCTCAGGCAAGCATACACTGCATCCAAAGGCCTATTATCTCATGGAGATTGACGCTGATGGTAATCCGCTGACCGAGGCAAAACAGATCGATAGTACGGGTTGGGGCAGCATGGATGAGATGGTCAGTCTGGGCGAAGGCCGCGCGGCGTGGGCCTATATTCCAGATCCAGAAATTGGCGACGATGGCAGTTTTACCGACCCCTACCAAAGCGACTGGGAGCTCATGGTGTATGAGTCACCGCTGTAGAATAAGAAAACACCCCGGACAAACAGTCCGGGGCGTATCTTACTCTACTCGGGGGAGGGTCTTAGGCGGCTGACTTGTCGCCTTCGATCAGTTTCGGTTTGCGTCCCTTGGACGGCGCGCCAATTTCGATCTTGCGAGGCTTCTTCGCTTCGGGAAGCTCACGCACGAGTTCAACGCGAAGCAGACCGTTCTTCAGTTCGGCGCCGGTCACAATCACGTGATCAGCAAGCTGGAACCGGCGCAGGAAACCGCGCTCGGCGATGCCGCGATGCAGGAACTCCCGCTCTGGTGTGTCTTCGGTTGGCGGGGTCTTGCGACCTGCGACGGTCAGCAGACCATCCTTGGTTTCTATCTCAAGATCATCCTCGCCAAAGCCAGCAACAGCAATCTCAATCGCAAATTCGTCATCGGCGACACGTTCGATGTTGTAAGGTGGATAGCCTTGTGCGCCATCAAGGCGCGATGCTGTGTCGAGCATGCTGGCCATCCGGTCAAAGCCGACAACGGTGCGGTAAAGGGGGGTCAGATCAATCGTACTCATAAGTTCAGTCCTTTCACGAGCAACTGCGCCCGGCGGAGTTTCTTAAGACACCGGGCTATGGTTTTCAGAGGCCTCCGTAAGCCCGGCCCGACAATCGGCACCGGCGAAAATCTCTGGTAACGACCCGCTTGGCAGCATCGCTACGTGCGTTATGTGAGGTCCAAACTTTCGTGATTCAAGTCCCCTAAGGAGAGATTACAAATGAGATCACTATTGATGGCGAGCTTCAGCGCCCTGGCCCTTGCGGCCTGTTCGGGTTCCGAAACAGTTGAAAGCGAGATTGAGATCGAGGCGCCTGAGCCGCCGCCGGTGGAAGCCGAAGCTGAAACCGCCGAAGCGCCAACGCTAGCAAGCCTTCTGGCCGGTGACTGGCGCAGCGATGCCGAGAAGGCGCGCGACACATTTCGCAATCCGGTTGAAACGCTTGAGTTCTTTGAGATTGAGCCCAGCGATACAGTCGTTGAAATCTGGCCGGGTGGCGGCTGGTACTCAAATGTCCTTGCGCCTTATCTGGCGCTTGACGGCGGCACACTGATCGCCGCGCATTGGGATCCGGCGGTTTTCGAGGGCGAGCGTAAAACGACGATTGAAACCCGCATTGCCGACTATATGGCGAAGTATGCTGCTGACCCTGACACCTTCGGAACCCTCGAGCTGAGCGCGTTTTCGGCCGAATCAGGACCGCTGGCAGAACCTGGCACCGTCGACGCGGTTTTAACCTTCCGCAATGTTCACAACTGGATGAGCGGCGATTACACGGCCAAATTCTTTACCGACGCCTATGCCGCCCTGAAACCCGGCGGCGTGCTGGGCGTGGTTGAGCATCGCCTTCCCTCAAGCGCTGAACAGGACCCACGCGGATCCTCCGGCTATGTCCATGAGGATTTTGTCAAAGGCCTCGCCGCAGCCGCAGGGTTTGAGTTTACCGCTTCCTCTGAGGTCAACGCTAATCCAGCCGATACAGCAGACCACCCTTTCGGCGTCTGGACCCTGCCTCCGGCAAGCCGTACCGAAGATCGGGACGGAAATGTACCCGAGGGCTTTGACCCAGCGGTCTATGAAGCGATCGGCGAAAGCGATCGTATGACGCTGAAGTTTGTAAAACCGGCGGAATAAGCGCCTAGAAGCGGTCGAGGAGGCGCTCGAGATATTCGCGCTCTTCCTCGTCCAGCGTGTCGCCATAGCGGCGGCGCAATTCATCGAGAATATCCTTGGCGCGTTGGCGTTCCGCTTCGTCCGGAACGTCGACGCTGTCACTGTCATCAATGCCGCCCATGGCCGAGCGCCCAAATGGATCAGCGGACGTATCGCCGCCTTGAGGCGCGCCCTCCCCGAGGCGTTCCTGCCGCGCCATATCCAGCTGTTCTGCCAGACCTTCAGCCAGGTCTCTCAACTGGCGCGTGGCTTGTTCCTGATTGCGCAGTGCGCGCTGTGTATTGCCATTCTCCAGCGCGTTGCCCGCCCGGCGCTGCGCCCGCTCAATCGCTTCGAGCTGATCTTCGTCGAGCAAACCTCCGCCAAATCCTTCTTCGCCCGGTGTATCACTGCCAAGGCCGCCATTGCGACGCGCCAGTTCTTCAACCAGATCGCCAAGCTCGTTCTGGCGTTCGACCAGCGAATTGCCCGTGTCGCCATCCATCCAGTCCGGCGTATCGCTGGTCCCTTCATTCGCGCCGAACTCACTATCGCCGCCTTCGGTCTGACCACCAGGCTGCCCACCAGACTGGCCTTGATCTGAGCCCTCACCGCGTTCCTGAGCGAGGGTCTCATCGTTTAGCTCACGCTGCTGGCGCAGCAGCTCTGAGAGTTCGCGCATCGTTTCGGTCAGCTCGCGCTCTTCCTGCGGGACATCGGACTCACCTTCGCCCTGTTCGCCGGGCATTCCCGGAAAGCCTTCGCCAGAGCCGCTTGCTCCCTGCTGGAACTCAAGATTTTCCAGCATGTTGGTAATATCGGCGAGCAGCTGCCGCGCCTGATCGGTTGCGCCGGTTTCAGTCAGGTCCTGCAGCGCGTCGAGCATGTCGGAGAAATCCTGTCCGCCAAGACCTGGCCCAGCGGAGCCCTGCGCACTGTCCGTGGTGGGCGGCGGCGCATCAAGACCATTGGCAAGCGCCTCGGCCATTCGGGCAGCGACATAGCGTTGCGCTGCGTCCTTGAAGGCTTCCATACGGCGGGCAATCTCTTCTTCACTGGCCCCATCGCGCAAGGCTTCCTCAAGCGCCCGGCGCGCCGCCAGAAGCGCCGCCAACGCATCAGCTGCCGTGCCATACTCAGCCCGTAAAGCCAGCCCCCAAAGCAGCGGCTCAGTCTCTTTAGCTTGTTCGAGCGAGGACGATGCCTCAACCGTTCTCTGGGCAGAGCGCAAGCCGGTATAGAGCAGGATATCGTCAAAGTACCGAGGCGCCCCATAGGTAACGGCCTCCAGCATAATTGTAGCGCGCTGTACCCCGGCCGGCGCCTGCATCACGCGCTGTGTCGCGCTCGTATAAATCCCGCCTGCAAGCAGCGCGTCCGGATTGGGGGCCTCTGTATAGGGTGTATCGTCCCGCAGGATCGTCACGCGCACATCCTGAATGGCCTTGGCCAGTGGTTGCAACAGCAGTTTCTCCGGCAGGATCATCTCATAGGGATCGCTATTGCCAATTTGCCCGGCCCCGTCGGTTGCCTGCAGCCAGACATCGACCCGCGCGCCAGCCCAGCGATTACGCGTCATATCGAGGCGAACGGCGTCTGTCGCTTCACGCGGAAAGACAGCGCCAAGGTCAACATCTACGAGGTCAGGCTCGCGATCTGTTCCGGCAGGGCGTATCGCAAAGTGCAGGGTTTCAACGCCATAGTCATCGGCAACCGACCACTCAAATTCGGTCTGGTCGGTCTTGCCGAGTTTCGGTAGCTCGACAAAGTTTGCGGTTGGCGGGTCATCGGGCGACGCGAGCAGCGTCCAGGCCTCACGCTCGCCCCACCAACGGACCGAAACAATCGTGTCTGCTGCAATAGTAGCTTGGCCCTCAAAAGCCCCATCCGGCGTTGATTCAAACGACACGGTGTCTTTGCCATCCCGGGTTTCGGTGCGCAATTTGGGCGTGGACGGTGCCTGTACACGAAGCGTCATCACAGAACCCTTGGGAACCCGCAGGCTCTCTTGACCATCGGTTAGAAAGATTGGCGCGCGCCCGGTATGCGGCGGCGGCGTCACCCATGCTTCGATGCGAACATTCTCTGCACCGAAAAGACTGCCATAGTCTGGCGACAGGGCGCTGGAGAGACGCGAATAGATGCTGGTGCCGAGAACCAGATTCAGCGCAACGACTGAAATTAGTGCAGCGGGCAAGGCCGCGCGCAGATAATAGGGGTCAATTTTCTTCCAGATCTGCTGAAAACCGGGGGCCTGCATCCGGCGCACCGCATCGGTGAGCCGCCTCTCATGCGCTGTCCAGAGCTCGACACCTTGCTTGTCCGGCACCGAGGGTCGGTCGGTTAGTGTTGATAACGGCCGCAGGTCAGATTGGCGATCAAGTTCCTCAATCGCTTCATCCCGTTTGGGAGACCGGAACCGGTGCAAACCGCGCAAAATCGCAATGATCGTGCCCGCAAAGAATAAGAGAGCGGCAAACGCCACAACCCGCTTTGGCGCGCCTTCGAATGCGCCAAGCAAAGCTGCAATCAGATAGACCGAGGTGAGCGCGATAAACGGCCAGAATGCCTTCCATAACGCAATATCCCGCAGCCGACGCTCAGTGCGTGCAATCAGGCCTTTGACGCCGGGGATGCGGTTCAGGTCAGCCAATCGGGCAATTGCTCCAGTTCGATCATGTCTTCAAATCTAGGGCGTCTTCGAACAATGGCATATTTATCGCCATCTACCAAAACCTCTGACACCAGTGGTCTTGCATTGTACTGACTGGAGAGCACAGCGCCATAGGCCCCTGATGACATAAACGCGATCCGCTCTCCGACAGGCACTTCAGGCATTGTGCGCTCAACTGCGAATTTGTCCGTCGACTCGCAAATCGGCCCAACAACATCATAACGTGTCTCGGGCGCTTCGTCCGGAGCTTGCCTGACCGGCAGTATATCATGGTGCGCCTGATAGAGTGCTGGACGCATCAGGTCATTCATACCGGCATCAATAATCAGGAATGTCCGGTCCGGGGCGGGCTTGTGATACAGCACTTCGCTGACCATCACTCCGGCATTCCCGGCAATCACCCGGCCCGGCTCCAGAATCACTTCAAGCCCGAGGTCTTCGGTGACCTCACGGATCATTTCCGCATAATCAGACGGCGGGGCGGGCGTGTCATCGGACTTGTAGGGAATGCCAAGACCACCCCCAAGATCAATCCGCGTCAGATCGTGCCCCATCTCGCGCAACTGTTTGACCAGTCCGATCGTCTTCTCGAATGCCGCGCGCATCGGCGCAAGCTCACCAATTTGCGACCCGATATGCACATCAACACCAACAGCCTTTATGCCTGGTAGCGCCTTCATACGCTCGTACAGCGCGGGCGCATCTGCCCATGGTACACCAAACTTGTCACCTGCTTTGCCGGTTGAGATGTTCGGATGCCCGCCAGCCGCTACATCTGGATTAACGCGTAAGGCGACAGGCGCGGTCTTGCCAAGGAAAGCCGCAACTTCAGATAGTGCTTCCAGCTCTGCGGCGCTTTCCACATTGAACTGATGAATACCGATCTCAAGGCCCAGCGCCATCTCGCCCCGGGTCTTGCCAACGCCTGAAAACACGATCTTTGACGCGGGAATACCCGCCACCATTGCGCGGCGCATTTCACCGCCGCTGACCACGTCTGCACCGCACCCTTCGGATGCCAGCGTCTTCAATACCGCGATATTGCCATTCGCCTTTACAGAATAGGCGATCAGGCAATCGAGACCCTCAAACGCAGCCGCGATAACACGCGCATGACGGCGCAGCGTCGCGGTGGAATAGACATAGACCGGAGTGCCCGCCGTGTCGGCAATCTGGTTCAGGTCGACCCCTTCACAATGGAGCTGGCCGCCCTTGTAATCAAAATGATGCAATTCGTTTTATCAGCCGGGGCTGACCTCCCCCATACTCTCTTCCGTCACATCGGTATCTGGTGCCGGTTTAGGGATCTCTCCGCCAAGCGGGTTCAGATAGATCAGATTGTCTTGAGTGGTAGCTCCTGCAAACGCCGCAGGTGCATCCACGGGCTGCTTGGCTTCCTCAGAAGGCGGATCGGAGAAGATTGGCGGCGGACGCTCCAGATCGCCCCGCAAACCACAGGCCGCAAGGCTCGCCAGCGCTGCAAAGGCTAATGCTGTTTTGATGATCCGGGTCATGTATCCTGCTCCAGTCCCAGCCTTTGTTTCCACTGCGTCACCTGTTCGGCCACACGAACCGGCGAGGTGCCACCATAGCTTTGCCTGCTCATAGCAGACGCTTCAACAGTCAGGACCGAAAATACATCATTTGTAAGGCGCGGTTCGACGCTCTGCATTTCGCCAAGGCTGAGATCCGGCAAATCGACACCTTTCTGTTCAGCCAGAGCGACCAGTGACCCGGTGACATGATGGGCATCGCGGAACGGCATTTTCAGCTCACGGACCAGAAAATCGGCAAGATCGGTCGCCGTTGAAAAGCCCTTGGCCGCCGCAGCGCGCATATTATCCTGCTTGAAGCTGATGGTTTCCATCATGCCGCTCATCGCCTCAGCGCACAGACAGAATGTGTCGAAAGCCGCGAAGGTCAGCGCCTTGTCGTCTTGTAAATCCTTGGCATAGGCGAGCGGCAGGGCCTTGATCGCCCCCTGCAAGCTGGCAAATTGGCCGGTGATCAGGCTGGCCTTGGCCCGGATCAGTTCAGCCGCATCCGGGTTACGCTTTTGCGGCATGATGGACGAGCCGGTCGACCAGGCATCTGACAAACTGGCAAAGGCAAATTGCGCACTGGACCAAAGCACAATCTCTTCAGCCAGACGTGACAAATGGGTTGCGCCAATGCTCAGCGCCGCCAGCGCCTCCAATGCAAAGTCGCGCGCCGAAACCGCATCAAGAGAGTTCGCCATGGGCCGATAGAAGCCGAGCGCCTCTGCTGTCGCCTCCCGGTCAATTGGAAAGCCTGTCCCCGCCAGCGCCGCAGCCCCAAGCGGGCTCTCATTCAGTCGCCGCGCGCAATCATGCATGCGGGAGCGATCGCGCTCCAGCATTTCGACATAGGCGAGCAGATGGTGGCCAAGGGTCACCGGTTGCGCGGTCTGCAAATGCGTAAAGCCCGGCATCACCGCGTCCGTATTCGCCCCAGCTGCGACAACTAGAGCGGCTTGCAAACGTTTCAGGCTGCGACGCGCTTCGGTCAGGGCGCCCCGGGTCCACAGGCGAAAATCGGTGACGACCTGATCGTTGCGAGAGCGCGCAGTGTGCAGGCGGCCTGCTGGCTCTCCGATCAGCTCTTTCAACCGTGCCTCGATATTCATGTGAATATCTTCCAGCTCCACTCGGTAGGGGAAGGTTTCAGCCTGAACCTCCGCGACAATCTGATCGAGCCCACCCTGAATGGCCTCATTGTCGGCTTCGGAAATAATCCCCTGCTCGGCCAGCATGTCGGCATGGGCGCGCGACCCGGCAATATCTTCACGCGCCATGCGCCGATCCACATCGATCGAGGCATTGATCGATTGCATGATGTCGCTGGGCTGCGCGGCGAAACGCCCACCCCACATTTGCTGGCCTTTTGACGTGTCACTTGCCATATCGCGTCTGTCCTTACTGTCAGTCAATTGAAGGCTATCGCCCCATGGACCGTTTTACCCGCTTTGCCATTCCGGCCATGTTTGCCGGTTTGATTCTCGCGCTCCTTTACGCCGTCTTTAGCGCCTCATCAAAGGGGAGCAACAGCGATCCGATAGCCAAGTTTGCCGCAGGGGAGCTGGCTAACCTCGACACGTCAGAGCGCGGCCTGCCCGCACCGGCCGCGCCATTTACCGTTCTCGACGGCACGGAGACGAATTTGCAGGCCTATAAGGGCAAGGTCATCGTGGTCAATTTCTGGGCCACATGGTGCGGGCCGTGCGAGCGCGAAATGCCGACACTGGCAGCGCTTCAGACCGCGCGCGGCGGCGACAAATTCAAGGTCATCGCCATCAGCGTCGATAGCGAAGAAGACCGCGACTATGCCATCCAGCGCCTCAACGTCCTGACCGGCGGTGTGCTCGATTTCTACCACGCTGCACCGGTCAGCTGGGATATTGTCTATGATAGCGGTGCCCGACGCGGCTTTCCGACGACTGTGATTTATGACGAAACCGGCGCCAAGATCGCCCAACTCGCCGGCGAAGCCGACTGGGCCAGCTACGAAGCCATCGGACTGATCGACACGATTTTGGAGGAGTAGGTTGGGAAAACACGCGGGTGGGTCAGCGTAGAGTTTGATCATTACAGCTTTCCTTGGTTCAGTGCGGTGTTCTTCGGAGCACGGATCGGGCTAAGTAGCCATCGGCGCCAGGCAGGAACGCATAAGGGTAAAATTAAACCTGCGATCAGGATTGCGGTTGCCGCCATCAAACCGCTCCCGGAATAGATCGCTTCCCCGATATTCGCGAAGATCGCTGCACGCACGAAACTCCCGATCAGAACTGCAAAAACGTATGACACGAGGTGCATTCCGGACAGGATCGCCGCAAACTGAAAGACGTGTTTTGGGAAGAAAGGATAGGCGCAAACGCCTGCAAGCGCCCAAACGCTCATCTTCCGTTGGGCTATATCAGTGACCCAATCCTGAAGACGCGCTGGAAGTTTATCCAACACTGCATCGCGGCCGACAATTTGTACAAATACATACTTGAGCATGCCCGATCCGAACATGCCCAGACCCGCATAAAGCGTTCCAAATATAGGTCCGAACATGATGCCGGAAGCAAGCAGGAGAAGCCCGGTGGGAATAAGAAAGACAAAACGGAATGTCAGAATTCCCATGTAAGAAAGTGGTCCCCAAAAACCGAGACTTTGAACAAAGCTGCGAAGAGACTCAGTCGTCCAGTCGATATCAAGCCGATCTCGTATGATGATCGAGGTGCCCAGCAATAGAAGACCAAGCAAACCCAGGATTGCCCAACGATATACCGGGATACCCAGTAGCGACTTGTGCATAATGCCGTTCATCTGCTCATCTTTTCCAACGCATGTTGTTTTCAACCGCCAACCGGTTAAGCGCCATCCGCTGAATAGGTTGCAAGTTCGTCCAGCATCCATTGGCGTCGTTCCGCCTGGTTTTGGAAAGGCTGCTTGCGAACAATGCCGAATAGACCGCGATCATTTCGGCAAAGCTGACGTCGTCGGGGCTAACGTGAACATGTATGCGTCTCGCACGATGTCTCCTGTTTGGAGATACTGTATGCATATTTGCACAATTGTGCAAATATTAGTTTCGCTGGCTATGCGGCGTCTGCGCGACATAGCTGCAAAGCATCCGCCATCGCTCGCAGGGTCATAGCCAGCATGTCGGTATCCAGCCAGTAAAGCACCTTCCGCCCCTCTCGGGTGGCGGTTAAAACATTGGCATCTTTAAGGATTTTGAGGTGGCGAGATACACCTGAAAAATCTACACCACAACACTCTGCGATTTCGGAAACTGTGGCGGCGTGTTTTCTGGCGGCAAGTGTCGCGACAATTGAGATACGCACCGGGTCGCATAGTGCTTTGAACAAATCGGCACGGAGTGTTTCTGCAAGCGCTGCATCGCAGCAGTCTGGAAGGAAAGCTGTCTTTGACATAGTTCAAGATTATCATATTTGCATATACATGCAAATAAACTGTCGAACCAAAATGGACTATGAATTCAATCTCAAGCCCCCTTCGGCCCGAGTGACGAGGTCTTGGCCGGATCGGGGATTTTGTCCATGAAACGGCAGATATCGCGGGTGGTACAGTCCCAGCGTTTTGGTCTGCGAGCCACGCAGGTGTAGCGGCCATGCAGGATCAATCAGTGATGTGCACCCGGCTTGTATTCGTCCGGTGTGGTGCGCTCAAGGCTCGCCTCGACTATGGCGGAGGCGGATATGGCTCCTAATCTCCATCCGCTGGCAATTCGATCCGGAAGACGGTGCCGCCCTCCCCGGTTTGATCGAGTTTCAAATCGCCGCCCATAGCGCGGGCGAGGTCGCGCGAGAGAGCGAGGCCAAGGCCGGTCCCGTCGCGGCGGGTTGAGCCGGCAAAGGCTTTAAACAGGTTGTCTTTCGCCGCCACCGGCAGACCTGGACCCGTGTCCTTAATGCGCAATGCGTTGGCCTCATAATCGACCGTGATATGGCCCTCGCCGTCCATCGCCTCGGCCGCGTTTCGAATAAGATTGGCGCAGATCCGGTGCAGGTGATCGGGGTCCCCCAAGGCCGCGTCCTGCAAGCCGACCTGATTGTCGAACCCGATATCCGGTTTCGCGGTAAGGACTTCGCCTGCTGCTTCCTCGACCACGTCGAACAGGCGCAGCGACTTGATCTCTGCCTCAGGCGCGGAGGAGCGGCCATATTTCAGCGTGTCGCTGGTCAACCGGATAGCGCGTTCAAGCGCGCGCTCAAGCCGGGGCAGTGTTTTCTGAACCCGCGGATCGTCGGAGCGGGACAGGACATCGGAGACCAGTTGCGCGGTGGAGAGCGAGTTGCGCAAATCATGATTGATCTTAGCGACCGCCTCACCGAGCTGGGCCAGACGCTCCTGCTGGCGGAAACTCTCAGAGACTGCCGATTCCATGTCCGACAAAGCGTTTTGCGCGCGGCCAATCTCGTCGCGCCTTGAGGTGGGGGACAGGCGGCGGGTCCAGCTGCCCGGATCATCACGAAATTGCTCTACCGAACCCGTTACGCGGCGCATCGGACGCACGACCATCAGGAAGAGCAGCAGATAAAGCAGCGCGCCGACAGAGACAGAGATAATCAGCGACAGAACGAGAATGTTACGCCCATAAGTCGTCATCTCGTCGCGCAGAGGCGCTTCGGGAACGACGACTTCCAGAACCCGTCCCGGCGCCGAGCCCGGCGCACGTATAACGAGCAAACGCCGTTCCGGCGCAAAAAAGGTGCCCATGGTGGCGTTGAAGCCGGTCATGCCCTGCATTTCGGTCAGATTGACCATCAGGGTCGGGCCGGCAAATGGCACGACCGGGGCGAGAATCTGCTCGCGCATATCCATACTAAGCTCAGCCACAGAGAGGACCTGGGCGCTCATGAGCAGGTCCTCGGACAGTTCCTCCGAAACCATGCGGCTGGGCGCGGCCTCAAGCGCCAGGGCTGCGACGCGGGCGGCTTGAACGCGGTCCCGCATCCACTCGGTTCTGAAGCGAGATGCGCTAGGCACGAAGATTACGGCTTCGACCACCAGGACGGCCACGATCACGCAAACCAATATCCTGAAGGACAGGCTTTCATGCCAGCCAAATCTGGATCGAGGCGCACGCATTTCCGTCACCCCCCTCCCCTAGCTTAGGGGATGCGTTGCAGCAAGCCGACAAGTCGTTTTGAGGCAGGCCCGAAAACTGTGGGTGTAAAGTGTGCGCTCGCGGCGCGCTTCACAACTTCCGCGCGTGTCGGATAGGGCGAGATGAAATTGGTCAGGGACTGCACGCCGAGCTTGTTCGACATGCCGTATCCGACAATCTGAATGATATCACCGGCCCCATCGCCCACGACGGACGCGCCGAGCAGTTTGCCTTTGCGAATGATCAGTTTGGCTTCACCGAGGGTCTTACCCTCTGCGATGGCACGATCATTCTCGTGGAACGGGAAGGATGAGACGCTGACACTGTCACCGTATTGTTCGCGGGCTTCAGCTTCGGTGAGGCCGACCTGCGCCACTTCCGGTGCCACATAGGTGACCGCTGGCAAGGGCAGGTCAGAGGCTTTGCTGGCTTGTTTGAAGAAAGCGCGGCGGGTGAACACGCTGGCATGCCAACCGGCGAGGTGGGTGAACTGGCCCTGCCCGGCAACATCGCCCAGCGCCCAGACACGCGGGTTCGAGACCGAGCGCAGCTTGTCGGTTACCTGCACACCGCCGCGATCATAGCTGACGCCGCCCGCTTCGAGATCGAGACCATCCATGACAGCGCGGCGCCCAACGGCAACCAGCAAGTCGCTGCCGCGGATTTGTTTCACGCCATCATCCGTTTCAGTGTCGACAGTGATGTCCCCTGCAGTGCCGGTGACCTTTACCGCCTTGTGGCCTTCGAGAATGGTGACACCCTCGTCGCGCAGAGCTTGTATTGCAATCGCGGCGTGATCGGCGTCAGACCGGGCCAGCGCGCGGCCCATTTCAATCACGGTGACCTCAGAGCCGAGGCGTTTGAACGCCTGCGCCATCTCCAAACCAATCGGACCAGCGCCGAGAATAACCAGATGCGAAGGTTGATCGGGCAGAGAGAAAATCTGCTCATTGGTGACATAGGGCGTTTCTTCGAGCCCCGGGATTGGCGGAATGAAGGCCACAGATCCGGTTGAAACGATGATCCGGCGCGCTGTGGCTTCTGTAGTCGCGGATTGGACCGTCTTCTTGTCCTTGAAGCTTGCATGCTCCTGAATGACGGTAACGCCGAGGCCTTCGAACCGTTCGACGCTGTCGATTGGTGCGATCGTGTCGATCGCTTTGCGCACATGGGCCTTTACAGACGTCCAGTCGACAACGGGTTCGCTGGTCGTGACACCGAACTTTGCACCTTCACGTGCTGTTTGAGCGTATTTCGCAGTGGTCAGCAGGGCTTTGGAGGGAACGCAGCCATAGTTCAGGCAGTCGCCGCCCATTTCGGCTTTTTCATAAAGGACCACTTTTAGGCCGAGCATGGCTGCCCCAGCCGCAGCTGAGAGGCCGCCTGATCCGCCGCCAATGACGATCAGATCAGCTTTCAGTTTACGTTTGGTGCCAGATTGGCTGGGTGTCGTTGCCATTGGTCTGGCCTCCTTGAATTCGGTTTCGCTTACGCGGGCTGTTGCTTCGGTCACTTACGCCTCCACCGGATCGGACTTGTTGCCCGTCAGTTTCTGGTAAGCAACCGGGATCAAGGCCACGACGCCAAGAGCGAGAAGGGCAGGCACGATGTTACTCGCAGATGCAGCCACAAGGGCGCCGATATCGAGGTCCTCACCGGCCTGAGCGGCTTCCAGAATAGTGCCCTTCAAGCCCGCCCCGATCCAGGTGTAAGCAAGCGTCCCTGGAATGATCCCGATAAAGGTCGCAATCGCATACTCACGATACTTCGCACCGAGAAGGGCCGGCGCGATATTGACCACTGCAAACGGGAAGATTGGCATCAGACGCAAAGCAAACATGTAGGAGAATGCATTCTGATTGAAGCCTTTCTCCATCTTGCCAAGGAATGGACCCGCAATCTGGCGCAGCGCCTCACCGACAGATGTCTTGGAGGCGAAGAAGAGAATAGACGCCCCAATCGTTGCCCCGATCACGGTCGCGGGCGTGCCGATGGCCAGCCCGAACAGGAACCCACCCGCAATGGTCAGGATCCCGCCGGGAATGATGAAGGTCGTCGCCGTGGCGTAAATGGCGATATAGGCGATGAAGACGAGAAGCAGGTTATTCTTGACCAGCTGATCCAGCCAAACCGCATTCTCCAGCAAAGCCTCAGCGGTGAGATAATTCTGCAAACCCAGAGCATAAGCGAGCCCGAGCCCACCGAGAATGATATAGATCGGCCATAGCTTGATGAAGATATTGCCCTTTTTGGAGGATGCCGTGTCAGCCATCGTCTCAGTCCTTCTTAGTCTTGTTATCTAGCTGGTTGGCTCTTTAGCGTCGTTGAGCGACCAATCGTATTCGTGCTTCCTGATTTTGGCACCGCCCGCGAGCGTCGCTGCGAGATCTTCGTCGGCATAGGCTTTGAGATGCTCAATCACGCCGTCATTTGATCCACCAAAGTCTTCCTTGAACCATTTGTAGATCGAGGAAACCTGCAGGCTGCCATTGCGGCGCACGGTGACACCGCGCGAATGATTGATGAAGTCGCGAGCGGCCGCATCAAGGTCTTCATCCAGCGTTTCAGCTTCCCAGGCATCGGGCTGCAGATTTGGGCAGCCATAAGAGGCGCAGTTTACAGCATAGTGGACGCGCGGATCGCTGAACTGCACCCGCAGGATGCCATGCTCAAGATCATCCAGAGAAACTTTCTCACCATCAACAATGGTGAAGACCTTTTTCCAGGGGCCGACCAGATAGCCTGAACGGATCGATTTGACCGGATAGCGTTCAATCATGTGCTGAATAGTCAGCGCGTTATAGATGTTGGAATAGGCAGCGAACTGCTCATCCGGCGTTAGCGTATCGAAATCCAGATCTGCGAAGCTCTCAAGATAGACATTCAGTTTTGCTGTATCGACTAGGCTCGCTTTTAGCCCGCCATAGTTGAAACGGTTGACCCCGTCATCGCCCTCTATGACGTAGGTTCCCAGCAAGTTATCCCAGTCAGAGTGCAGGGAGTCAGTCTCTGCATTTGCAGATCCGGTCGCGAGGGTCATGGCAATGGCTCCGGCGGCAATCAGTATACGTAGCATGGTTTGTGTTCCTTGGCTTGTCTCCTGAGCGCTGTATACGCATTGGCTGAGATTTCGTCGCGTAACGACCCCTCCCAACCGTTCACCTCCGCGTGATAGGGTTTTTACTGCTGGATCGGTGTGCAATTCGTCTTGACCTGACGCGCGCCCGCACGTATTAGCCCCGCTTTTACAGAACAACACTGATCAAGAGGCGACAGGCCCATGAAACGTACATTCCAGCCGAGCCGCATCAAACGCGCCCGCTCACACGGCTTCCGCCTGCGCATGTCCACCAAGAATGGTCGCAAGGTTCTGGCGCGTCGCCGGGCAAAAGGACGTAAGGTTCTGTCTGCGTAAAACACGGGCGATGCCTGACGGGATTGATCCCATGGCAGAACGCATAACAAACATTTCGACTGGGGTCGTTCGTCTCAAGACGCGGCCCCAGTTTGTTTATGTTCGTGGCGGCAAATCGGAGCGGCGCAAATCGCTGGTGGTGCAGGCGCGCACCAATCGCCATCGCGGGGCGCAGGTTGGTGCCGGCTTCACCGCGACCAAGAAGGTCGGAAATGCGGTCACCCGCAACCGCGCGAAAAGACGGCTGCGCGCCGCAGCACAGACGCTTTTGCCTGCTTGTGGTCAGCCCGGCGTTGACTATGTGTTTATTGCGCGCAAGGACACCGCGACAATCGGCTGGCCTCGGCTGCTTGACGATATGGAAAGCGCCCTGATAAGCCTCGCCAACCAGTTACCGGCGGGGGCAGGTTCAGCCTGACCTCCGTCTTTTTATTAGGGTATAGAGACTCCCATGATGCAGCAGCAAAACGGCATGGACCCTCAAGACCAACGCAATTTCATCATTGCAATGGCACTGATGATTGCTTTTGTCTTTCTTTATCAAGTCGTGGTCGTGAACCCGGAACAGGCCGCACGCCGCGCCGCGCAAGAGCAAGCCGCAGCTGAAGTCCAGGTCGAGCCTGTTGTGCCCGAGGGCGTTTCGGAAGTCGGTATTGCTGGCGACGTGACACCTGCCACTATTGAGGACGCGCTGACCAATGTTGAGCGTATTACGTTCGATGTCGCGCGCGTCGATGGATCGATCAGGCTGAAAACCTCCGAGATTGACGATCTCAACCTGAAAGATCACTTCAAGACGGTCCAGCGCGAGGAAGAGCTCCGCCTGCTACGCCCCCGCACAACGCTGGAAGGCAAGACAAGCGGCTATTCTGCGACCTGGAATTGGTCGGTTCTGAACGAAGAAAATGCCCAGTATTTTCCAGTGCTGCGGCCTCAGGATGCCTGGTCGGCCTCGAGCGATGCGATTAGCACCGGCGAGACGGTGACGCTGAACTTTGAGCGCGGCGGCATTGCGATTGAGCGCGAGATTTCAATCGATGACGATTACATGTTCTCGTTCGAAGACACGATCACCAACAGATCTGACCGCGCCTTCACACTCAGCCCGAATGGCTATGTTCAGCGCTATGGTGCCTGGAAGGACTTTCTGGAAGAAACAGACCCCGGCTCATCCCGCAAAATGGGTCTTGCCCACCAGGGCCTGATCGGGATTTTCGACACCAATCTCACGATGCGGAACTATAACAACCTGTTCAAGGGCCGAGGCATCAAGGATGCCGACGGAACCGGGTTCCGCCAGGCCGAGCAAGGCGGCTGGATCGGCCTGACCGACATGTACTGGATGGCCGCGCTGGTGCCCGAGCAGGGCAGAAGCTTCAAGGCCCGCATTCAACGCGATGAGACCCGCCTTGAACTGTTTGTCGACGGACAGGATGTGCAGGTTGCGCCGGGCCAATCGATCACCATTACCAATCAGATCTTCGCCGGGGCAAAAGAGTATGAAACGGTCAATGCTTACAAGACGGCGGGCATTCCGCGTTTCGATGACAGCATCGATTGGGGCAACATTCTCTATTACATCACGCGGCCCTTCTTCGCACTGCTGAACTGGCTGCAGAACCAGATCGGCTCTTTCGGTCTGGCGATTCTGGCGCTGACCCTGCTGATCAAGATCCCGCTCATCCCGCTCTATAATCAGAGCTATAAGTCCATGGCCAAGATGAAGAAGCTGGCCGAGCCGATGAAAGAGATTCAAGAGCGCTTCAAGGCCGATCCACAACGCCGCCAGCAAGAGGTAATGAAGCTGTATCAGCGCGAAAAAGCCAATCCGCTGGCTGGCTGCGTGCCGATCCTGCTGACCATTCCGGTCTTCTTTGCGCTCTATAAAACGTTGTATGTGACGATTGAGATGCGGCACACGCCGTTCCTGTGGTTGCCTGACCTCTCCGCAGCGGAGCCTCTGGTGCTTGGCAATCTGTTTGGCCTCCTACCCTGGGCGAGCGGCGACGAAATACGCGGAATGTTTATCATCGGCTTTCTGCTCGGCATTGGCATTCTGGCCGTGCTGTACGGGGTCTCAATGGCCGCAATTCAAGCCCTATCGCCGCCACCACCAGACCCGACACAGCGCCGGATCATGATGTTCCTGCCCTTCGTCTTCATGTTTGTGTTCGGCGGCTTCGCGTCTGGCCTCGTGCTCTACTGGGTCTGGTCGAACCTTCTGTCTCTGCTGCAGCAATATTATATTATGCGCCGGAACGGGGTCGAAACAGAGCTCGACAAGCTGGTCAAGCGATTACTGAACCGGGCTGAAAAGCCCGCAGAATAGATATGGCTGACGCGCCGCAATTCTCTGACGAAGCGCTCGAAGCTGGACGCAAACTCTGCGCAGGTGAGGTCACATTTGTTCTCGGTGCCGCAGACCTTCGCCAGCTGCCAGAAGGCGACCGCCCGGAGATCGCGTTTGCGGGCCGGTCCAATGTCGGCAAGTCCAGTCTGATCAATGCCCTGCTGAACCGGAAAGGCCTTGCGCGCGCCTCTGCCGAGCCCGGCCGCACCCGGGAACTGAACTATTTCGATTTGGGCGAGGGCCGCATGTGGCTCGTCGATTTACCCGGCTTCGGCTATGCAAAAGTCTCTCGAACCCAAGCTGAGAAGTGGATGCGCCTGACCCGCCGCTATTTGCAGGGCCGCGCTAATCTGCGCCGCGTCTTTCTATTGATCGACAGCCGCCGCGGACTGATGCAACCTGATCTTGAAACCATGCAGATGCTCGATACCGCCGCGGTGACCTATCAGATCGTTCTGACCAAGTCGGACAAAGTGAAGGCAACAGAGCTCGAAAAAGTTCGCCAGAGCATCGAAACCACGATAAAAAAGCATCCGGCTGCGCATCCGGTTGTCCGCACGACCTCCTCAGAGAAAGGTGCGGGTCTGCCGGAACTACGTGCAGAGATTGGGCAACTCGCGGAGCTTTGACATGGCAATTTCCATCCTGCCAGCTGATCTTGAGACACCGGAATTCGTTGCGCTGATCGACAGACATGCCGCGCTGATGCTGGACATAACACCGGAAGGCAGTTGCCACTTTCTGCCAATTGACGGCCTGAAAACGCCTGATGTCACAGTCTGGCAGATCCGCGCGGATGGGGAACTTGTCGGCAGCGGGGCGCTCAAAGCGCTATCGACGACACATGGTGAGATCAAGTCCATGCACACGCTCGATGCCCATCGTGGTAAAGGGCTCGCACAGGTCATGCTCGATCACATTATTCAGGAAGCGAAAGCGCGCGGTTATGACAGACTCAGTCTTGAAACCGGTCAGCCGCCAGCTTTTTCTGCTGCATTACGCCTGTATGAGCGCAACGGCTTCTCTGTTTGTGGCCCATTTGGCGAGTATGTTGAAGATCCTCATAGCGTGTTCATGACGCGTCAGTTTTCAGAAAACTGAACCTTACCAGAACTGTAGCAAGCATAGCGGTCACCGAATTAATCCGCCCCCGGATGAACTGTCACATCCAAGCAATAAATCCGTCGTTTTTCCGTGATGAATCGACACTAACCGGGCGCCAACAGCCAAAAGAGCTATTGGAGCCCTCCCATGAAATCCCTTCTTATTCTATCGACAGCCTCACTTTGTTTTGCTGGTTTTTCCGCAACCGCGACAGCACAGGACGCAAACGATGCTGAAGAACTACGCCAGAACACGATCACCGTGACGGTTCAAAAACGCGAACAGGATCTTCGCGACGTCCCGGTTGCGGTGAGCGCGGTTGATTCTGAAACGCTGAACGATCTTGGTCTGGCCGAGTTCGATCAGCTCGCCCGGTTTGTCCCCGGCTTTGAGGTTCAGGAGCAAAGCCCGAATAATCCCGGCTTCGTCATTCGCGGGATTACCTCTGACAGCGGCGAATCGAATATCGAACCCCGCATCGCGGTGTTTCAGGATGGCGTCTCGATCTCCCGGTCACGCGGATCAATTGTTGAGCTTTACGATCTGGAGCGCGTCGAGGTTGCCAAGGGCCCGCAGCCCACGCTGTTCGGTCGCGGCGCGCTGATCGGCGGGGTGAACATCATTCAGGCCAAGCCGGAATTTGACTGGGGCGGCAAAGCCACGATTGGTGCCGGTAACCTGAACGAGATTTTCGCAGAAGGTCACATCACCGGCCCGATTATGGGCGATCAGGTGGCCTTCCGTCTCTCCGGCCGGTTGCGGGAACGGGATGGTTATGTTGAGAGCGTCAATCCAGACGAAGAAGACTTTAACAGCCAGGATATGAAGGCGATCCGTGCGTCCCTGCGTATCCAGCCATCCGAAGCGCTGAACATTGATATCATTGCAAACTGGCAGGAGGACAACCCGTCCGGCACCAGCTTCAAATCCGGTGCCTTCGAGCCGGGCCCGGGTCTTTCCACAGCGCCGTTTGATCCTGCAAACCTCAATGCTTTTGGCGATCCAGCCTTCCTTGGGGATGACAAGCTGGGGCTTGATCGGACGGTTCAGGGCCTCACCATCCTTGCCGACTATGAGATCAATGAAACTTTCAGCCTGACCTCGATCACCGGCTATCGCGACTTTGAAAGCCTTGAAGTGTTTGATCCGGACGGCTTTGGTCTGCCGCTCTTTGTGTTCACCGAAGATGCCGAAGGCGAGCAATTCAGTCAGGAACTGCGGCTGAACATTGACTGGAATGACAATGTACGAGGCTTTGTCGGTGCGAACTATTTCGATGAAACGGGCAGTCAGGCCGTCCCGCTGACCTATGACGAACGCGCCGTTCAGGCTCTGCTGGCGGGGCTTCTGGTGCCCCCGACCGTCCCGGATGTTGAGACGCTGCCGGGGATCAACTTGACCGTGTTTGGGACGTCGGGCGACATCGTCAACCTGAAGCCGATCCATAATGAGATTTTCACCAACTTTGGTGACACAACCAGCTATGAACTGTTTGGTGACATCTCGATTGACCTCTCAGACCGGGTCGAGGTCACCGGCGGGGTTCGCTACACGTATGATGAGAAAAGCAGCGGCCTTCTGGTGGAACTGCCCGAGGGTCCAAGCCTGCTGACCTTTGGTGGTATCTTTGTGCAACCGACAGCAGGCTTGCCAGCAGCTGATGCGAACGGCCTGATTGAAGCCAGCGATGAGTTTGACGATCTGACATGGCGGGCTGCCGTCAAATATGCCGCGACCGATAATATCAACCTGTACGGTAATTATGCCCGTGGTCGCCGCCCGGAAGTGATTACCGCCTCAGCAGCGACGCCTCAGGCGGGCTTTGCAACCCTGGACAGCGAGCTTGTCGACGCGTTTGAAGCCGGTTTCAAGAGCCGCTTCCTGAACGGCGATCTGACGCTGAACGGCTCGGTCTTCTATTATGACTATTCAAACTTCCAGACCACCGAAGTGAATGAGCAAGGCCTGATCGTGCCGATTAATGCCGGTGACGCAACCGCTGAGGGGGCTGAGCTAGAGGCCTCTTATCAGCCGATGGACAGTTTCGTCGTGACCGCATCCTATGGCTATAATAAAGCCCGGTTTGACGAGGAAGAAGGCGCGCCCTTCTCTGGCAATCGCCTGCGCCTGTCGCCAGACCAGACCGCATCTCTTGCGGCCAAGGCAACCATCGACACTGAGCTTGGTGTGCTCTCAGTGGTGCCCAGCATGACCTGGCAGTCACAGGTGTTTTTCGACAATACAGAGCGGAATCTGCTCAGCGAAGACGCTTATGTCCTGTTCAACCTTAATCTGCAGCTCGACATTACCGACACCTATTTCGTCTCGGCCTATGTCAGCAATCTATTCGACGAAGAATACATCATTGATGCGGGCAATACCGGCGATGCGTTTGGCATCCCAACCTTCATTGCTGGGCCGCCGCGCTTTGCCGGCGTGCGCCTCGGCGCGCAGTTCTAAGGCTAGCCAAGCTCCTCAACTCGAGCCCCTTCAGCAAGTCTGAAGGGGTTTTTCTTTGCGCCTTTGGCAAACCGCGTTAAAGCGCTGGCCATGACGCAAGATACCCTGAAACCCGCGCAGCTCACGGCAGAAACGCTTTCCGAGGCGCTACCCTATATTCGCCGCTATGCGGGCCTGACTGTTGTCATCAAATATGGCGGGCATGCCATGGTCGATGATGAACTGTCGGCTGCGTTTGCGCGCGATGTGGTGCTGCTGAAACATCTCGGCATGAACCCGGTCATTGTGCATGGCGGCGGACCTCAGATTGCCGCCTTGCTGGACCGGCTGGGTATTCAATCAGAGTTTCGCGGCGGCCTGCGCGTAACCGATGATGCGACGATGGAAGTGGTTGAGATGGTTCTGTCGGGCCCGATCAACAAATCCATCGTTCGGGCGATTAATGCGGCGGGGGGACGGGCGATTGGCCTCTCTGGTGCAGATGGCGACCTGATGCGAGTGCGCCCGGCCACCAAGACCCAGCGTGATCCTGACAGTCAGGTCGAAAAGGTCATCGATCTGGGCTTTGTCGGCGAGCCCGCGCGAGTCGACACCTCCGTCCTGATTGATCTTGCCGCTGGCGAGAGCGGGATCATTCCGGTGATCGCGCCGGTGGGCGTCGGCGCAGATGGACGCCGCTATAATGTCAACGCTGATACCGCCGCTGGCGCGATTGCTTCGGCTTTGCAAGCCAAGCGCTTATTGCTGCTGACCGATGTCGCCGGGGTGCTCGGCAAGGACAAGAATTTGATCCGCGAGATCGCCCGCGACCTCATTCCAGCCCTGATTGAGGATGAAACAGTGCAGGGCGGCATGATTCCAAAGCTTGAAACAGCCGCAAATGCCGTGAACAATGGGGTTGGCGGGGCGGTTATCTTGGACGGACGGGCAAAGCACGCCCTTCTCATGGAGCTCTTTACCGAACATGGCGCAGGTACAATCATTTATTAGGGTCTTAGCCGCGCTGTTGCTGCTCGGCTTGCTGTACGGCACGATCGCGCATACCCGCGCGCAAACCGAGACGGGCTGGCAGGTCTGTAACGAGACCAGCTATGTGGTGGAAGCCGCCGCCGCCCACCATGAAGGACAAGGCACAGTTGTAAACGGCTGGACCAGACTACGGCCGGGGGCCTGCGAGACCGTGCTTGAGGGGCAACTTACCCCCGGAGTACACTATCTGTATGGGCGCTCCTCGGCGGCCCATCGCGGCGGACGCCGGGTCTGGGGTGGGGATTTCCCGCTTTGTATCGACCCGACAGGCAGCTTTTCGATTGAGACCCTGCCCGACTGTTCGATCATGGGCCTGGAAGCGCGCGAATTCATGCCAGTGCTGATTGAGCGCCGTAATCGCTGGACGACCAAGATCACCGAAACAGAGAAACGCACGCTGGAACAGGCAAGCGCTGCCGGCGTTCAGCGTCTGCTCGACAATGCCGGGATCTATTCCGGACGAATTGATGGATTTTTGGGCCGCAAGACCCGTGCAGCGATTGGAGATTTTCTGAGAGCCAATGAACTCAGCGCGGAGACCGCGGATGCCGACCTGATCGATATTCTGGAACAGACTGCGATTGAGCGCTCTCGTAATGTCGGCCTGACTTTCTGTAATCGCACGGACAAGCGGATCTGGAGCGCGATGGCACGCCGCCGCGGTGAAGGCTGGGAAAGCCGGGGCTGGTGGCTGTTGGAAGCGGGTGGCTGCGCTCGTGTAATTGATGAACCGCTCTTGCAAGCTGAACACTTTGCGTATGCAGAAATGGAGCTGGGCGAGGGGGAAATCACGACCCTTCGCCGCGGGACCGATCCGTTCTGTGTGTCCCGCGCCAAGTTCGCGATTACCGGGAACGAGTCCTGCGAAACGGCGGCATACCGCACAGGCCTGTTCGTCGCGACGCCAGCCCCGAGCAATCGCAAACTGGTCTATGAATTTTTCGAGCGTGACTTTGTCGGTTTCGGAGCCGGGAATGCTGGCTGATCCGTCCTCGGCGCGGACCGAGCTTTCCAAACGCAGCGTCTGGGTGTTTGATCTCGACAATACGCTCTACCCGGCCGAATGCGACCTGTTTGCTGAGATCGATCAGCGGATGACAGATTTCGTCGCGCGGTTTCTGCACATGGAACGCACCGAAGCCCGCGCGCTACAGAAAAAGTACTATGCCGAGCATGGCACCACTTTGAACGGTCTGATGACGCTGCATGGAATGGATCCTGCTGAGTTCCTGTCGCATGTGCATGAAATCGATCTTTCGCCCTTGCCTCAGGACCAAGACCTCACCGAGGCGATCACCGCCCTGCCCGGTCGAAAATTTGTCTATACAAACGGATCGCGCGGACATGCCGATCGCGTTACGAAATATATGGGTCTGGGCAATGTGTTCGACGGCGCGTTTGCCATTGAAGACAGCGCCTATACGCCGAAGCCCGCGCAATCGTCTTATGACGGCTTTTGCGCAAGGTTTGATATCGTCCCGGAAGAAGCTGTGTTCTTTGAAGATCTCGCCCGAAACCTCGCCCCAGCACACAAGATGGGATTTGCCACAGTGCTGGTACAGTCCGATAAGGACTGGAGCCATGAACCCGAAGCCGCGCGCCCGGCTGGAATTGGGGATGACCGTCCCCCACATATAGACTATGTCACCGACAATCTGACACGCTTCCTGCGTGCTTTGACCTGATACAAGCAAGAAGAGAACACAATGCCTGACCGCTTAGCCGCCCTGATCAATAATGTCTGGGACGACCGCGATACACTGTCCACGTCTACAACCGGAGAGATCAGGGAGGCGGTCGACGCCTCGCTTGAACTGCTCGATTCCGGTGAAGTGCGCGTCGCAGAACCGGATGGTTCAGGCGGCTGGACGGTAAACCAGTGGCTCAAGAAAGCGGTACTCCTATCCTTCCGCCTGAATGCGAATGGCCTTGTCGACGGCGGTCCCGGACACCGGGGCACCTGGTGGGACAAGGTTCCATCAAAGTTTGAAGGTTGGGGCGCGGCGGAATTTGAAGCTGCGGGCTTTCGCGCCGTTCCACCGGCCGCTGTGCGCCGCGGCGCCTATGTCGCCCCGGGCGCGGTGCTGATGCCATCCTATGTAAACATTGGAGCCTATGTCGGGGCGGGAACAATGATCGACACATGGGCCTCAGTCGGGTCTTGCGCCCAAGTTGGCGCGAACTGCCATATCTCTGCGGGGACGGGCATTGGCGGCGTTCTGGAACCGCTGCAGGCCAACCCGACCATTATTGAAGATAATTGCTTTATCGGGGCCCGCTCCGAAGTGGTTGAGGGCGTGATTGTGGGTGAAGGCTCCGTCATTGCGATGGGCGTCTTCATCACCCAATCAACGAAAATTGTAGACCGCGCGAGCGGCGACATCAGCTATGGGAAAATCCCGCCCTATTCGGTTGTTGTCCCTGGTACGCTGCCAGATCCTAGGGGCGGTCCATCACTGGCCTGTGCAGTGATTGTCAAAACGGTGGATGCACAAACCCGGTCGAAAACCGGAATCAATGAGTTACTGCGAGATTGAGAAGGTTTAATTAACCATAAGGTTGCGCAATTCTTGGGCACAGACCTTGCATTCACTTGAATAGTAACGGATATTTCCCAGGTGGGGGTCGCAATAATGCGCCGACTGGATAATCTGGTCGGAAAGATACGGAGTGCTCCGTGACGATTCAAATCGCTGGAAGACATATGAGTGTTGGAGATGCGCTGCAGCAACGCATCTCGGATGGACTGGAAGACGCTGTAACCAAATATTTTGATCGGGCCTTTGACGGCAACGTGACCGTGGAAAAGCGCGGTTATGAAGTGGTCGTGGAGTGTAATGTCCACCTGCCGTCAGGTATTGTTCTGCAATCTACAGGGCAGTCCTCTGAGGCCTATGCTGCGCTTGAGGATGCGCTTGGCAAAATGGAAAAGCGGGTTCGCCGCTATCATCGGCGCCTGAAAGATCACCATCGGCGCTCACCAATGCCGAGCGAACCGGCCAACGCTTTTGTAATTCAAAGCCCGGTTGATGAAGAGCCAGGTGGCGATGCCCCCTTGATTGTCGCAGAATCTGCGTCCGACGTTAAGACGATGTCAGTATCTGAGGCTGTAATGCAGCTTGAACTGTCAGAAACCCCTGCCGTTCTGTTTCGAAATGTGAAACACAGCGGCCTAAACATGGTGTACCGCCGGGAAGACGGCAACATTGGCTGGGTCGACCCGGCTGGGCACTCCTCTCCCGGTTAAATCCACAGGTCTAAATCGAATGGCAAATGATCTTTCCAGCCTCCTTAACGAGGGTATTGTTTTAGGGCTTAAATCCTCTGAGAGCCGCAAGCAGATCTTGTGCTCGATGGCAGAAGCTATCGCTGACAAGCTGAATCTGGAAACCCGGGACGTTTTTGACGCCGTGATCGAGCGTGAAAACCTCGGATCGACAGGCGTTGGCGAAGGTGTTGCCATTCCGCACGCCCGGGTAAAAGCGCTGACCGCTCCGGTAGGGGTGTTTGTGCGCCTCGCCGATGGCGTGGACTTTGATGCAATTGATGGCCGCGCCTGCGATTTGATTTTCATGCTTCTGGCCCCGCATAGTTCGGGCGCCGATCACTTGCGGGCGCTGGCACAAGTCAGCCGGACCTTCCGCAATGAGGGGCTTCGTGACCGTTTGCGCACGGCGGAGACCGCTGAGGAAATGACAGAAATTCTCTGCCCGAGCATGATTGAGGTCAACGCAGCCTAGTCTGCTTTGCCTGATCAAAACTGAAAGAAACGCGCGGCTTAGCCGCCTTCTTGCGACTGGCGGTCTTCAACCAGTCTGGGATCGCCAGCTGACTCGACCACTTCATCGTCCAGTGCCTGCCACTCGACCTCCATCATGAAGGTGCGAACCGCTTCGACTGACTGCGTTGCCGCTTCTTCCTGCGGTAAATGGCCAATACCGTCATAGATGATCATCGTGCTGTTGGTTATCGCATCGTCGAACTTCTGCGCGTGTGAAACCGGCACCAGATTGTCGTCACTGCCCCACAGGATGAGCGTCGGTGCGTCAATCATTGAAAGCGTTGCAGATGTCGCCAACTCGCGTTCACCGGCCGTAATCTCAAGCAGTGTTTCGCGGTGGCCTGGCGCACGCGACAGATCAACATAGCGCTGAACCAGTTCGTCGGTAACGAAACGCTGATCGGTATAGGAGTCTTCGAGCCCGCCGCGCACCAGCGAGGTCATGTCGATGTCCTTCAGAATAGAGCGCGCAATAGGATTGGACAGAAGCGTGAAAATAAACGGGGACGAATCGCTTTCTTCGGCTGTTTCCGGCCATCCCGAGGCGGCCACGAGAATCAAGCCCTCAATCCGCTCAGGATGAGCGAGCGCCGTCTTCCATGCGGTGTTGCCTCCCATAGAACTGCCAGCGAGCGTGAAGGTTGGCGCGTCCAGTTTGTCGGTAACTTCGATAACAGCGTCGACGAAGCGATCAATGCCAACCTGCTCCGGCGGGTCAGCGCGCGACAGGCCATGTCCCGGCAAATCCAGTGTGATCACGCGAAAATCCTGATCCAGGTCATCGCGCCATTCATTCCAGGTGTGCAGCGACGCCGAGAAGCCATGAACGAGCACCAGCGTCGAGCGATCTGTAGGCCCGGTATCAGTATAATGGATCTTGAGCCCGTCGCTCAGAGTCAGGAACTGGGTCTCTGGCAGGGCATAGGCGGTTTCCAATGTATCATAAGGGATATCCGCGCGTCTGAGGGCTAACCACCCTGCGGCGAGGACTGCGACAATCGTCAAGATGACAGCTAGCGTTCTGCGTAACATCAAACACTCCACAAATCCCCACGCACCGTCGTAAAACCGTCAAATTAGAGCTCTGTCAAAGAAAAGATTCATTGATTACAAACAGAACAGTCCGTGTTCGGACGAAGTTTCAGCGTTCGATTCGTGCCACTCAACCCATCTAAAATCTGCAATCGACCAATCAGCGGGACCCCCGCGCCAGTGATGAGTTTGACTGTCTCCATCGCCATTCCAGCACCAACTTGCCCGGTGAGCGCGCCAACCACGCCGACCTCATCACAGGCCTCTCCCTCCGGCGGCATATCCGGGACAAAACATCGATAACAGGGCGCTGAAGAATCGAGGCCGGATGCAAAGACAGCAAGCTGGCCACTCCACCGCGACGCCGCACCAGAGACGAGATAACGCCCTGTATTGTGCGCCAGCGCATTCAGCAGGAACCGCGTTTCGAAATTATCGGTCGCATCAATCAGAATATCGCCAGCGGCCAAAGCCTGATCGTCGAACCGTGCCTGATGGACCGTGACGCGGCAGTCGCTGTTCAGGCCCTCAATCCGTTTTTGCAGGCGTTCGGCTTTGGGACGATCAATGTCCGCCTCTGAGAACTGCACCTGGCGTTGCAGGTTTGACAGATCGACCAGATCATCGTCCCAGATCTCGATGGCGCCAACCCCGGCTGCGGCAAGGAACAGGGCGCAAGGCCCGCCCAGCGCGCCTGCGCCCACCATAGTGACCTTGGCAGCCCGCAGTTTCTGTACGCCCGGCCCACCAATCTCCTTGAGCAGGATATGGCGTTTGTGGCGTTCAATATCGGTTGAAAGAAGAGGCATGTCCCTGTCTATCTGTCTGTAGGCCATTTCACCAATAGCGATCACAGCCTGAAGCAATTATGGCAAGCTCTTGTCACACTGTCACGGAATCGCCACAAACATTAACTGCTTTCGGCCACACATCTCGCTATGTTTTCAAGCAGATACGGGCTAAAAGGGCGTGTAGGGGAGATGGGTAATGGTTAACGAGACACAGACAGGTTCTGCGGCGGGCTTGACCGATGATGATATTCGCGACCTGACACGCCGCCCGAACGATGCGTTCAATGACGTCATTCTACAAGCCGACTACACGACCCGCGCGTCGCTCAGTTTCTACCGGTTTCGTCAGCTGGGCGGCGATTATCGCGTCCGCAATGAAAAGTGGACTGAGTATCGAAAGAAGAAGGCCGCACGCAAGCAGCAGCAGACTGAAGCCGAAGACCCGAATTCAAGCCTGTATGACGAGGCTAAAGCCCCAAAACCAACACGCAAGTTGCGCCTTGGCGAAGCGACGGGCCGAGGCGTTCACTACGTCTCCAGCCACCCGAAAGTGCCTCTGTTTCAGATGTCGATCATCGCGCTGATGATCCTGTTTGAAAGCGCGGCAAACGCCTATTTCTTCGCCAAGCAAAGCGAGTTTGGTATCGCAGGCGGCGTGTTTCAGGCCGCTGCGGTCTCGCTTGCGAATGTCGCTGTGAGCTTTTTCATTATCGGCTATTGGGGCCTGCGCCACATCTCTATGCCGATTGATCGGGAAACGATTTTTGGACGCCGAAACCTCTATATCGTAACCGGTCTGGTCGCCATTGTCGTTGGCGTCTACTTCGTCTTGCTGGTGAACCTGTCAGCGGCGCATTACCGCAACATCCTTGATATTCAGGCGCTGGGGCTTGCTGTACCAGCAGATCTGCCGACGAAAACGGTTTGGTACCAGAATCCGTTCTTCCTCGTAAATCAGGACGTTTGCGAGGCCATACTGGCCGACGAATCCGGCCTTGGTTCAACCATTGGCAGCGCTGCGACCAATGCCATGTGCAGACCGTTTGCGCTACATTCGCTTGATGCGATGGTCCTGTTTGCCCTGGGCATTGCGATTGCCGCCATTGCGGCCTTCGAAGGCCGCCGCCTCGATTCCCCCTTTCCAGGCTTCAGTGATGCGGCGCGCCAGCTTGAAAGCGCCCGGACTGACCTTGAAGATGCGCTTTATGAGTATGATAACAGCTGTGAGGACGTGTTCGAACTGATTGAAGAGATCAAGGGCACACCGCCTTCGCCGCGCGAAAAGATGATCGTCATGAACACGATGCGAGACATGATGGTGCCGTATGTCGATTTGCTGCGAACCAGCGATGACGTTCTCTCCGACGAGTTTGGCCTGGAACAGGACATTGTTGACCTGCTCCGCGTGAAACGGCCCGGAGAGCCATAAATGCCGAGACGTCGTAATCGGCGGCAAAGACGCCAGAAACGCCAGGCCATCCTGAACTTCGTGATCGCGGGGATTGCCGTTGCGATTATCGGCTTCGCCTTCTATGCGCTGCAGCCCGAGCCATATGATGAAGCATCTTTGTGTGTGCTCTCAGATGACTTGCCGCCGCATACAGCGGTGATCATCGACAAGACAGATTCCTATAGCGAAGGGCAGGCCGACCTGATCGCGAATGTCATTCGAAGGGCGCGTGACCGACTGGCTGTCGGCGAGCGGTTTACCCTGTTTGAACTCGACGCAAACGGGCGGTTTGATCCACGCGGTGAATTCTCCCTCTGCAACCCAGGGCGCGGCAATCAGGTGAACCCTCTTTTCCGCAACCCAGAGCAGATCGAAGCGCGCTTCGCCGAGAAATTCGACACACCGCTGGAAACCGCCCTTGCCGACCTGATCGTGCCGAAAGAAGCGCCTGCCAGCCCCGTTCTGGAAGCGATCGCACGTCTCTCACAAACCGAGAACTTCTCTGACCGCGCGCCAGACCGGCGGATCGTGATCATCTCTGACATGTTGCAAAACTCGGATATGTTTACCGCTTATGGCGGCGGCGCGGCCTTGCCAGCCAATATTCCCGCCTCGGAAGACGTATCTGACGAGATCAATCGAACCTTTGGTAGTGGGCTGCGCGGCGTCGATCTGGAAATCCGACTGATCCCGCGCGATCGCCATGTCGATCTGCAGCGCGGCGCGCTCAAGGCGTACTGGGATGATGTGTTCTCAGATCTCGGTATCCGCGCAACATGGCGGGACTTGTAAAAACCGCACTCAGTCAATCATGTCAGCGTACGTGCTATGCTTTGGTCAAGGGCTTTTTCGATGCCTTTGATGAACTACTCCGAGACTTAACAACCCGCCAAAGCATGCATGGCCACTGGCGAGCCTTGTGATTAAGCTGGGGAGATGAGCGATTCCCTCGTGCCTGCCGCGTCCAACACGCCCGATAGCATCTATGAGAAACCAGCCGCTTGGGTTGCGTCTGGCGCGGGGGCGCAGGGCAATCTGTTCCTGACGGGGCGGGCCGGTACCGGCAAGACGACGCTGCTGCGAAAATTCATGGCCCATGCCGGGGAGACCGCCATTGTGCTCGCCCCAACGGGGGTCGCGGCGATGAATGCGGGCGGGCAGACCCTTCATAGCTTCTTCAAGTTCCCGCCGCGCCTGATCGAACCGACAGATGTGAAACGCCTGCGAACCGCGCGCCTGATGAAGACCGCGGAGACGATCATTATCGACGAGATCTCGATGGTACGCAGCGATATGTTGGATGCGATCGACAAGTCGCTAAAGCTCAACCGGGCCAATAAGCGCCCGTTTGGCGGCATTCGGATGATCCTGTCGGGGGACCTGCATCAGCTGCCCCCGGTTGTGCGCGGTGAAGAAGATGAAATCCTGCGTGAGCGCTATGGCGGGCACTATTTCTTCAACGCACCGGCCTTCAAGGAGGCCGAGTTTGCCCTGCTCGCCCTCAAACATGTATTTCGTCAGGCTGACCCACGCTTCCTCTCTTTGCTGGGCGCCATGCGTCAGGGGCGGATCACGCCTGCCGATGAAAGCGTTCTGCGCAGCGTTGTCTCAGACCGCAGTGCCATCGAGGCGAGCGAGACACATGTTGTCCTGACCCCGAACAATGCCAATGCTTACCGGATCAATCAGGCGCGGCTCGATGACCTGCCCGGCAAGGAACATGTGTTCCCGGCGACGGTTCAGGGCACATTTGACGAGAAATCCTATCCAACAGAAGCCGATCTGGAGCTGAAAGAAGGCGCGCGGGTTATGCTGATCAAGAATGATCCAGAGGGTCGCTGGGTGAATGGATCCCTTTGTACCGTTGCCGGGTTTTCAGGCCGCAATGTCATCGTTGAGCTGGACGGTCACACCTATGAGATCGAGCCAGCGGCCTGGGAGAAGTACAAGTATGCGATTGATGCTGAGACCAAGAAGGTCTCACGCGAGGTCGTCGGGACGTTTAAACAGGTGCCGCTGCGCCTGGCTTATGCAGTGACCATTCACAAGGCGCAGGGCCTGACGCTGGAAAACGTCTATATCGATTTTGACAGTGGCATGTTCGCGCATGGGCAAGCCTATGTCGCCTTTTCCCGGGCCCGCAGCCTTGAGGGGCTTGAGATTTCCCGCGCCTTGCGGCCCCGCGATATGGTCATGGATCGCAATGCCTTCGCTTTTGGCAAGCTCGACCCGATTGAAAACACTGATGCGTATCTGCTCGCGAAGTTCGCGAAAGACGAGTCTGCCCTCATCTAGGCTGGACGTTTGCGGTCTCCCATCAAGATCGCCTCCATATCACCGCCCGTCTTGAAGCTTAGATACAGAAGGAAGGCGGCCAGGAACATGATCCCGCCAAACGCCGCGACCAAGGCCAGCAGCAAGCCACCGGCAGAGAATTTCGACCGCCACGCCGTCCAAAGTGCGGACAGCAGAAGAAAGCCCATAAAGTCGAGATTGAACTGACCCGGCCACGCCATGGCCATCATATCCCCAAGGAAAATCGGGATCAGATTGGCCCCGTGATTGGCGATAACGACCATCGTATAGACTAACAGAATTAGCCACATAACAGTGAGAAATCCTCGGAATAAAGTCATTGTATACCCTCCATTTTCAGAAGGCATAGCATATTGTAGCGATCGCTACAATTCTAGTCCGGCTTTTGTCCCACCAGGAACAGAACCGGGCCATTTCCAGGTTGCCATTGATGGACCGTTTTGAACCCGACGGATTCAACATCGCTGATCAGGCGCTTCGCATTGAAGCGCCGAACATGCGGCCAGTTGCCAAAAGTATGCATCACTGGAAACAGAGGCTCCATGAGCTGAAACATCAGTTTCTCGCGAAGGCACATCGTACTTGAGATGAAATGACCACCGGGCTTCAGAAGCCGATAGACCTCTTCCATTACGGCCATACGGTCATCGACGAGGTGGATAATATTCATCCCCATCACCGCATCATAAGTCTCTGCCGGGCCAGAATAGCCGTCCATATCGGCGACTTCAAAAGTGACATTGGTCACTCCTTCAGGCTCCAGTTTCGCCTTGGCAATCCTGATCATTTCAGGCGACACATCGGTCGCATGAATGTGCTTTACAAAGGGCGCGTGCAGGATGGCTGTGCTCCCCGTTCCGCAACCAAACTCAAGCACGTTAGACTCTGGTGTGAAGTATTCGCGGGTCAGGTCCAGCTTGATTTTATAGGCCTTCTGTTGAGCGATGGGTTGCCTGGAATACTTCTCAGCGGTCTTGTCCCAGAACTTTGCTTTATCGGGCATGTCAGGCTCCTCTATCAGCCCCGCATGGCGGGGGATGCATGTATGGTCGTATCTCATGCCTCAAAGCTAGGTATACGAATACCGAATAGAAATTGCGGAAAAATGGAAGTGACGTATACGTATTTAGATGAACTGGCAGGCCATCTCTTTCGACTGGAATCAAGTCCGCGCGTTTCTCGCAACCGCGGAAGAAGGCTCTCTTTCGGCGGCAGCAAGAGCGCTGGGACAAACCCAGCCTACGCTTAGCCGGCAGGTCAACGCGCTTGAAGAGACACTTGGGGTTACCCTGTTCGAACGGGCTGGGCGAGCCATGGCGCTAACAGATGCTGGCATGGACCTCCTCGAACATGTTCGCGTGATGGCAGATGCCGCGACAAGGGTGTCGCTGATCGCGTCCGGTCAGTCGCAGGATGTCAAAGGCAAAGTGGTCATCACGGCGACCGGCGCACTCGCCACCTATTACCTGCCGCCGATCCTGAAGAAAATCCGCGAAGCTGCACCGCAAATCCAGATTGATGTGATCACCTCCAATCAGATCTACGATCTGACCCGCCGCGAAGCTGACATCTCTATTCGCCATGCCAGACCAACGCAATCAGACTTGATCGCCAAACTGTTGGGTGAGACCACAGCGCATCTCTATGCCTCCAAGGCCTATATCGAGCATCTTGAGCCGATCGAAACGCTCAAGGATGTGGAGCAAGCTGACTTTGTTGGCTTTGATCAGAATGAAGGCTTGATCGCCGAGATGGCCAATCATGGCCTTAATCTCACGCTCGATCGTTTCAGGGTCAACTCACCGGCGGGAACGGTTATGCGGCAATTGGTTTCCGAAGGGTTGGGCATCGGCATAATGACCAAGGATGTCGGCCTGTCTGATCCGGGCATTGAAGCGATTTTGCCAGATCAGTTCGCGATCCCTATCCCGGTCTGGCTGGTCACACACCGCGAGCTGCACACCAGTCGGCGTATCCGGGTTGTCTATGATATTCTCGCCGAAGAACTGGTGCGTTCGCCCTTCCTGTGATCATCATGGGTCGAGGTTTGGAATCAAGGTGAATAGATGCTGGGATTGATGTTGAAATGGCTGACCATTGCGCTGGTTTTGCTCGCGGCATTCAGCGCGGTGACGGCCGCTTACAGCCACTACACGACCACGCTCGGGTCGTGTGCTAACGGGTGCGACGACGCGCAGACTTGGACAGCTCTCACCTATGTCGGGCTGTTGGGCGTGTTTGGATTTGGGATTTCAGCCGTCGCCGCGCATGTTATCGGCAAGTCGTTTCGGCAATCTGGCGACTAGGTTCAGGCGAGACGCGCAATCTCTTCGCGCAGCTGCGTGTCCTTGTCTGTGGTAATCTTTTCCAGCACTTTTACCCGCTCACGCAAGCGAATAACTTCGCGCTCCACATCTTCCATCCGTACCCGCGTTTCGTCATCGGCTGAACTGTTTGCGCGGGTTTGAAGCCAGGTCTTCACCACACCCGACCCAACGGCGATCAACACAATCAGAACAACCATTGTGAACGGGCTATCGATATCCATGGCGGGAAACTCCTTGCAGATTATTATTGTTAATCGATATATAGTCTACCAGAAAACTCATGCAAGGCCCAGAGCCCTAATCGATTAACGCCCGGTGCTGCCAAACCCCCCGGACCCGCGCTCAGTATCGGGCAGCATCTCTGTCTCTGCCCAGACAATACGGGTTACGGGCGCCAGAACCATCTGACCGATCCGCTCGCCGCGCTTGATCTCGAAGGTCTCGTCGCCATGATTGATCAGGATGACTTTCAGTTCGCCGCGATAATCACTGTCAATCGTTCCCGGCGCGTTGAGGCAGGTAATGCCATGCTTGGCAGCAAGGCCGGAGCGTGGCCGCATCTGGATCTCATAGCCTTCCGGGATCGCAACGCTGAGCCCGGTCGGAACCATCTCGCGCTTGCCCGGCGCCAGCTCAATCATGTCATCATTGCCAATCGCTGCGCGCACATCCATGCCAGCTGCGCCAAGTGTTTCATAAGCTGGTAGGTCCAGCCCCTCAAAATGCGGCAGAGGCCGCACAGATACAGTCACATCAGTCATGCCGCCAAAGCGACGGAGTCGGGCCTGCGAGTCAAGCCATCTGCGCCTACAAGAACACCGCAATGATAATCGAGACACTCGATACAATCAGCGACAGCGCCGCCATTCTTGTGGAGATGACAAACCGTTTCTGATCATCCTGCAAATCAGCGAGTACGGAGGTCAGCAGAGGAAAGTTCACGACATGTTTGTCCGCCCCCATCCGCATATGGAAGAAGCTGACACTCTCTCCATCCCCGGTCGAGGAGGCAAACTTGCCATTGAAATGATAGTACAAACGCCCAAAAATCAGATCCGGGTCGGTGCGAAACTTCCGGCCGAGGCGGTCAATATCAATTGGCACCCAGATCTTGGTCTGACGAATCTTGTTCTCTTCGGTATGGGCTGAGAAATCCCTCAAGTAGTGTTTGTAGATTTCTGCCAGCAGAGCTTTATCGGTTGGTATCGAACGCGCCATTTCTGTCCCCTGATCAGCTGAAACCGAAACCTATAGGAAACATGCGAATGTGACGACTATTCGGCGGCGACCTTGCCAGCGAGTTCGCCTTCAAAGGCTTCGGCAATGCGGCGGACGAGACGTCGGGCAACCTCGGTCTTGTCCATCCGGTCCCAATGATCGACGCTGTCTGGTGTAACGAGAGACACTTCATTCTCTGCCCCGCCCATCACATCGCCGCTGACATCATTGGCGACAATCCAGTCACAGCGTTTGCGCTTCAGCTTGGCCAGCGCCAGCTCTTCGACATCATGCGTTTCGGCCGCAAAACCGATGACCAGAGTTGGACGCTTCTTCTTTTTGCGCGACAGCGTCGCCAGAATGTCCGGGTTTTCCGAGAGATCAAGGCTCTGATTCTCTGGCATATCGCCTTCTTTCAGTTTCAGCTTCTTCGCCGCCGTCCGGCTTGGCCGCCAGTCTGCAACTGCCGCGACCGACACGAATATATCGGCCGGGAGCGCCTTCTCACAGGCAGCCAGCATTTCGCGGGCCGTCTCAATCTTTACAAGATCGACCCCGCGCGGCGCTTCCAGAGAGACCGGCCCTGACACCAAAGTCACCCGCGCGCCAGCGGCTGCCAACGCCCCGGCTATCGCATAGCCTTGCTTGCCGCTGGAATGATTTGACAGAAAGCGAACAGGATCAAGCGGCTCTCGGGTGGGGCCAGCGGTGATTAGCGCATGACGTCCTTCAAGCGGCTTTGGTCCAAAGCTTAGCAAGTCCATCTCGCCATGCAGCATGGCTTCGATCTGCGCTGTGATGGCATGCACATCCGGCAGCCGTCCAGGACCGAACTCGCCGCAGGCCATCGCGCCCTCATCCGGCTGCATGACCGTAACGCCATCGGCGCGCAAGGCCTCGATATTCCGCTGGGTCGCAGGATGCTGCCACATGCGCACATTCATCGCAGGCACCATCAGCACCGGTTTGTCGGTTGCCAGCAATGCTGTGGACGCCAGATCATTGGCATGGCCGTTGGCGGCTTTCGCCATGAGATCGGCCGTTGCAGGGCAAACCACGACAAGGTCTGCCGAGCGTGAGAGTTGAATATGCCCCATGTCGGCCTCGTCATCGAGGTCGAACAGTTCGGTAAAAACCTTCTCACCAGATAGCGCGGATACTGAAAGCGGCGTCACAAATTCCTGTCCGCCTTTGGTCAGGATACAGCGCGACTTGATACCATTGCGCCCAAGTTCTCGGATCAGCTCTAGCGACTTGTAGGCCGCAATGCCGCCCGCAATGATCAGAAGGATACGTTTTTCAGTCATTTGAGCCTGTCATAGCGATAATCAGGCCATTTGACACATAACCTCTAAAAAAACGACCACACAGATGCGTGAGATTGCATCAATTGCTGCAAAACTTGGCCATTGCCGCGTCTATCCCCATCTCTTAGCCTGCAAGAGACGTTGCCAGCCACGCAAAGAGTACCCACCGCATGATCACAAAGCTTCGTGAGTGGATTGATGGACTGCCTTTCGGCCATTCGATAATCCTTCCCATCTGGGATGCGATCTATCGCCTGTCACAACCCGATGTGCGGATCGTAACTGGCGGCATCGCCTTCTATGCCTTGTTCTCAATCTTCCCACTAACCTATCTGACAACGACCTTGGTCTTCGCGCTCTTGCCCGCAGAGCTGTCGGGGCAGCTTGCCGAGGCGATCAACCGGGTCATGGCCTCGAACGTCGTGCCACTAACTGCAAACGACCTGAATGAAGTGGCCGCACTGGCGCCAAAGAACCTGACGATCAAAGTTGGTGTCGCCCTTGTTCTGGTGATCTGGGCCGCGATGGCTGGCACCAAAGCCACGATAACAGGCATCCGCATGATTGCGGTCTCGACCCGGCCGTCCGGGATTTTGCGGTATCAGGGGATCGCTTTCATTCTCGCTTCCAGCCTGATCCTTCTGGTCTGGGTTCTTGGCGGGGCGCAGGTCATTCTGACCGTTGTGCGCAATCAGGATGGCGGCATCGCAACAGAGTTCGCGCGGGAGATTGCGACGCTGGCCAGCACGATCTGGATCACCAAATGGATTGCGAGTTTCGCCGTGTTCTATCTGATCCTGGCGGTTTCGCTGAACGGGCGGGTGTCAAAAGGCTGGCCCATGGTTGGCGGCGCAGCGACCAGCGCTATTGCCTGGCTGACCGTGACCTACATGTTCCAGCTTTACCTTAAGTACTCTGTGCTGACGACACTGTATGGCGCGCTCGCCTCGGTCATTATCGGCTTTATCTGGCTTGCCCTGTCGGTCAACACGCTGCTGCTTGGCGCGGCGCTTGCCACCCAGTGGGATACTGCCGCGCGTCTGAAACGCGGCCCGATCACCTTTGAAGGTGAGGACCTTTAGCCATGTCTGTCGTCAAAATCGCTTGCCTGCAAATGCGCTGTGGGACCGAAGTCGCGCCGAATATCACCACCGCCCTTACTATGATGCGCGAGGCGGCCAAAAGTGGCACGGCCCTCATCGCAACCCCGGAAATGACCAATATTGTCGACATCCGGCCGGGCATGACCAAGGGCAAGATTGTCAGCGAAGACGCCTCGCCTGCCCTCTCTGCCTTCTGCGCTGAAGCGAAGACACTCGGGGTCTGGCTGCTGATCGGTTCGCTTGCCATCACGCTTAAGGACGATCCACGCAAGGCCAACCGGTCTTACCTAATCGGCCCGGATGGCACCATCGCCGCGCGCTATGACAAGATCAACATGTTCGATGTCGAAGTTGATGACGGCCAGAGCTACCGCGAATCCCGCAGCTATCGGCCAGGTGAAAAAGCCGTTCTGGCAAGCACGCCTGTGGGCAAGATTGGCCTGACGATTTGCTATGACCTGCGCTTCCCGCAGCTTTATCGCAGCCTCGCTCAGGCGGGCGCTGACATTCTGGCTGTCCCGGCCGCCTTCACGAAAGTCACGGGCGGGGCGCATTGGCATGCCCTGCTGCGCGCCCGGGCAATAGAATCCGGCAGCTTCGTCATCGCGCCAGCTCAGGGCGGCACGCATCAGGATGGCCGGGAAACTTATGGACATTCAATGATCATCTCACCCTGGGGAGACATCCTTGCTGAGGCAGATCATGCAGAACCGACCATTATTACGGCGGAGATTGATCTCTCCGACGTCACCAAAGCGCGCGCCAAGATCCCCTCGCTGATGAGTGACCGACCGTTCTCGCCGCCAAGCTAGTTTTGCTGCGCGGGTGTTTTGTGGTTAATGGACTTATAACAACCATAGAGGGGACGCTATGAGACAGACACTCGCCGCAGTCGCTTTTGCACTTTCAATCCCGCTCATGTTTGCGGGTTCGGCTACAGCTGAAGATGTTGAAGGCGTGCAGGAACATCCGATGATCGAACGCTATCCGGGTCAAGAGATCCGGTGGCAGAAAATCGAAAACTATATGCCGTATGAGGTCGCGATCGGGCCCGTCACAGGGTATCGGAAGATCGATGACTGGATCGAAACCGAGGGCCGGGTCACCCGTACGTTCTATGAGCTGAAAGGCGAAGATCGGACCTATTCAGAGGTGTATCTCAATTATCTCGACGCGCTTAACGAACAGGCTTTCGAGATCCTTGCGGAAGGTCTCAATCCTGACCGGAAAGGCACTGGTCTTGGATCCGGCAGCTGGATTGCCGTTGCCTACGCGGCCAACGCAATCACGGATCCGGGTCCGCAAAATTCGCTATTTGCTGGCACATCCTCATCCGGCGGCGCGGGGTCCATTGTGGCAAGAAAAGAGCGCGCAGCGGGAACTGCCTATGTCGTGATTACCGTCGAACAGCATTCGGCAACATCTATCGGTGCGCTGATCGATATCATCGAAGTCGAAGCTGCTGAAACGGGGCTGGTAATCGTCGATGCCGAAGCCATCGGCTCTGACATGGCCGAATATGGCCGTGTCGTTCTCGACGGGATTGTCTTCGACTTTGACAGCGCCAATCTTTTGCCAGAGTCGGATGAAGCGCTGACCAATATCGCGGCCTACCTAAACAACAAACCCGACAAGCTTTTCTATGTGGTGGGACATACCGACTCCGTCGGCACGTTCAGCTATAATTATGGCCTGTCAGGGGATCGCGCGAGGTCTGTCGCCAACGCCCTGAAAGACGACTTCGACATCGCGCATGACCGACTTGAACCTTATGGTGTTGGACCGCTGGTCCCGGTCTTTTCGAATGAAACCGAGGCGGGCCGCGACAAGAACCGCCGGGTCGAACTGGTGGAGCGTCAGCCGGGCGGTTAATCGTGCTCAAGGATTGGCGTAAGACGCCTCATACAACATCCGCACCATGCCGATCAGGCGCAAGGTTTCCAGATCAGCATTTCCGGTGACGAGATCGGGCACCCAACGGCGCTGAAACGCCTGCACGACGGCTTCTGTTTGGGCATCATACACCCCGCTCTCTGGCAGGTCATAGCCAATAGTTGCAAGCATGGCTTGCATCCGGCCAACCGCGCCTTTGGCGGAGCCGCGTTGCAGGCCAGCACCGCGAAGGCTGGGCGGGGCACTCTTTAAGCGCTCACCCGCCCGTCCTGTGGTCATCACATCCGAAGGGATCAAAGGGTTGTCTGAAATGGTCAGTGGCCAGAGCCCTATACCCGCCCGCGCGAGCCGATCCCAGGGGAAGTGCTCGCCCGGATCATCCTTGCGCATCGGGGCAATATCGGAATGCCCAACGATCCGGTGACCCGGAATATCCCAGCGTGTCAGAATACCCTGAACCAACTCGATCAACGCTTCAATCTGAGCTTTCGGATAGGGCGGAAGCACATTTCCGGCGAGTGGAAACTCATGTCCGCCATTCACAATCTCGATGCCGATAGAGCGCGAGTTCAGGTCCTCATCGCCCTGCCATTTCGACACGCCAGCATGCCAGGCGCGTTTCTCCTCTGGCACGAGCAGAACGATGCGGCCATCTTCCCGGATCATGTAATGAGCAGACACTTCAGCCTTTGGGTCGCACATTCGCTGCAGCGCTGCATCGCCTGTTTCCATACCCGTATAGTGCAGCACCAGCATATCGATCGCGGCTTTCCGCTGATTGAAGTTCGGACTTGGAACGGACTCAATCTGCATGCGGAACTCCTCTGACCTTATCGCCCAGCGCCGCTTCCGGCATGGCGTGGTTCGGACGTACCAGAATCACAAACACACCGCCGAGCGAAATCAAAGCCCCAACCACCAATTGCAGGCTCAGCGTCTCATTCAGCAGGACAACGCCAAGAACGACACCCCAGACCGGGGTCATCAGTGTCAGAGGGGACAGAAGCGAGACGTCATACTTCTTGATCAGCGTGTAGAAACTGCCATGCGCGAACACGCTGACGCCCAGAATCGCATATAGCGTTGCACCCCAGACCCACCAGCCCCCCTCGATCAGGTTTCGCCAATCGCCATTGCCGCTCTCTACCAGTCCTGAAACCGCAAAGAGCGGCGCAAAGCTGAACAGGCCGATCCAGGCCTGCATCTGCAAGGCGCTGATCGGCGGCATCTTTTTCATCAGGATCCCTGCCGCAGACGCGACCACGGCCGCGAAGACGACATAGAGCAAGCCATAGCTGAATGTGAACGTCGCCGGATCCACCGCAATCAGGATGGCCCCGGCAAAGGCGAGCATGATGCCAAGCCCGCGCCGCCAGCCGACCGTTTCGCCCAGAAAGGCCATGCTCATCAGGGTGGAAAACGGAACGCCCAATTGCCCAACAACGGAAACCGAGCTGGCCTCTGCATTGGCAAGGCCAAGGAACAGAAACGCAAAGTGCACCGCGCCCATACCCATCGCGATAAGAAACAAGGTTCCGAGGCTTTTGGGGATGGGCCGCAGAAACCAGAACAGGACAAGCGCAATCCCGGCAAATCGAACGGCTGCAAAGAAGAGAGGTGGGACGCCCGCATCAGCCACAACCCAGCGCGTAACGACCAGGTTGAGGCCCCAGACAAAACAGATGGCCGACAAGAGAAGAAAATCACGAAACCCCATAGCGTTGCCCTATCAGGGTTTAGAGCGTCAGGGCAGACCTTATCTCGCGGCAGCCGTGTAGAGCGCCGTAAACAGCTCACGCGTGGCCGCATCTGCAACACCGGCGCCGCCGGGCGATTTCGCGGTTTCTTCCATATCGTGCAAACGCTCGATTAGGCGCACCAGTCTCGGGGTGGGCCACTTGCGCAAACGGGCCTGAAACGCGGGCCATTCCGATTTCCAGACCGGGGGTTTCAGTTTCATGCCGACATTTCCAGCCCCGCCATCGCCTTGCAGTGCCTGCGCGGCCAGCATACGGCTGGCTTCCATCTCAAACAGACGCACCAGACTGATCGGCGAGAGGCCCGCATCGACCACGCGGTCAAGCTCGGCCTGTGCCTGCGTGATGTTGCCATCCAGAGCAAATGTAACCGCAGTCCGGGCACTTTCATCGGCATTGGTTTCACACAGGGCCGCAATATCAGCCGTGGTCACAGCCCGACCAAGATCATGCGCATAGATGGCTAGCTTGTCCATTTCCGCATTTGCGAGGCTACGGTGTCCGGGCAATCCAGAAACGAAGGCGGAGAGCGCTGCATCTTCAATCTCAGCCCCGTTTTCACTCAGAAATGCCCGCACGCGGGCGGTGATGTCTGAATCATTATCAGCGAAGACATGTAAAGCCGCTGCATTAGGGGCTGCTTCAAAAGCGGTGCGCAGCTTGGACCGTGTGTTCAGCGTACCGTTCTGCAAAACAAGGTGAGCGGCGATCCGCTCTGGCGTATCAGCTGCAAGCGCAAGCACGTCCTTGAACAAGGTGAACAGTTTCTCGCCCTTGGTACGGATCCGAATAATCGTCCCATCGCCGAGCAGGGATTGGGCCTCAAGCGCATCAAACAGGGTGACCGGTTCGCGCTTTACATCGTCTTCTTCCAGGGTCAGGACAGTGGCAGGCGCGGTCTTCTGCCAGCTGGAGATCAAGGCATTGGCGGTATCGGCAACCACACCCTCATCATCTCCGAAGACGAGGGCGAGCCTACAGGCTGCATCTGGCCGCTTGGCAAAGCGCAGCGCGCTATCGCCTTGATACTTCATGACCCGGTTTCGGCGGCCTTGGACTTCTCGAGCTCAGCGAGCTTGAGACGCATATCATCGGTAATCCGCCGCGCCAGAACCCCGACCGCACGCTCTGTTGCATCAATCTGCGCCGGAATATCTGCATAAGGCGTGGACGGGACCAGAAAGCTGGTCTCAGCCTCCACCCGGCCAGAGATTGCATTTCCCCTAAACGCCAGCACATAACGTGCTTCAGCTACGGCGTCAGTGCGAGAGGCAGCCTGGTCGGCCTGAAGCGACAGTCGCTCTAGCTTATCGTCCAGATCAATCGTCAGTGTCGCTGGCCCTTCAAGCCCGGGCAGGCCGGGGGCCAAATGCTGGATCAGAGCCTTACGCAGGCTATGCCCGGAGCGACCATTAATCTGCTCGACCTCGATCATATTGCTGCCACTGACATCTGTCGCATACAGAGGCGTAAACCCGCAGGCAGAGAGGCTAAGGGCCAGGAAAACGATAAGAGCCTGTTTCATCACACCACGATATTCACGATCCGGCCGGGAACAACAATCACTTTCTTGATGTCTTTCCCGTCAATGAAGGCTTTCACCGCCGGTTCGTTCAAGGCTGTGGCTTCGATGTCATCTTTGCTGGCCGTCTTAGCGACGCTGATTTCAGCGCGGCGTTTGCCGTTGACCTGGATTGGCAGGGTGACGCTGTCTTCAACCAGCAGGCTGTCCTCAACGACCGGCCATGCCGCCGCTGAGCAAAGCCCTTCGCCGCCAATTAGGGACCAGCATTCCTCAGCCAGATGTGGCATGAACGGGGTCAGGCACCGCGCCAACATGGATGCGCCCTCGAAGCGCGCAGACAAAACGTCGTCGCCGCCCTGCTCAGCTTTCTTCAAGGCGCTGGTCCACTCATGCACGGTTGCAATCGCTGAGTTGAATCGGAACTCCTCAATCGCGGTATCAATGGCCTGAACCGCTTTGTGAGAGACCCGGCGCAGCGCGATTGCAGCATCACTATCGCTCGACGCCCCGGGATCGGTCGCCTCGCTCAATGTATTGAAGACACTCCAGACCCGTTGAACAAACCGCGCCGCACCTTCGGCCCCAGATTGGGTCCATTCGACGTCTCGCTCCGGCGGGCTGTCGGACAGCACGAACCAGCGCGCGGTATCAGCCCCAAAGGTCACTATGATATTGTCCGGGTCGACCGTGTTCTTCTTCGACTTGGACATTTTCTCGATCGCACCGACGGTCACTGGTTTACCGCTCTCCCGCTCGATCCAGCCATCACCGTCCGCTTCGATCTCTGACGGCTGTAGCCAGCCGCCATCTGCGGATTTATAGGTCTCATGCGTCACCATGCCTTGTGTGAAGAGACCCGCAAATGGCTCTCCACTTGGCAGGTCCACTTCGCCAACATCGCGCATGGCGCGGGTAAAAAAGCGCGCATAGAGTAGGTGCAAGACCGCATGCTCAACCCCGCCGACATATTGATCCACCGGAAGCCAGTAAGCGCGCTCTTCAGGATCATCAACGCTGGCGAAGCGTGTGAAATACCAGCTGCTATCGTTAAACGTGTCGAGCGTATCGGTTTCCCGCTGCGCGGGTTTTCCGCATTTCGGGCAAGTACAGTTTTTCCAGGTCGGATGATGCACCAGCGGATTGCCGGGTTTGTCAAAACTGACATCTTTTGGAAGCTCGACCGGCAGGTCCGCTTCCGGCACCGGCACAATGCCGCAATCGTCACAATGGATAACAGGGATCGGACACCCCCAATAGCGCTGACGCGACACGCCCCAATCGCGCAAGCGATAATTGACGGTGCCCTCGCCGAGCCCCATCTCCTCGATCTTTGTAATCGCCACCGATTTCGCTTGATCAATGGCTTTTCCATCGAGAAACTCGGAATTCATGATCGTGCCGGGCCCGGTATAAGCAGCAGACATGTCATCGCCGTCGCCGGAAGACACCCAGTGTTCAGAAGCCGCATCCTTATCGGCCGGTTTCACGACTGGAAGGATTGGCAGATCATATTTGCGGGCAAAGTCGAAATCCCGCTGATCATGCGCCGGGCAGGCAAAGATCGCCCCGGTGCCGTAGCCCATGAGGACGAAATTCGCGATGTAGACCGGAAGCGTCTCTTCAGGGCGGAACGGATGCACCACCTTCATACCCGTATCAAAGCCGAGTTTAGGGGCTTTCTCTATGTCCGCTTCAGAGGTGCCGACCTTCGCACATTCGGCACGGAAGGCCTCCAGATCCTCATTATCTGCAGCCATCTTGATGGTCAGGGGGTGATCGGGCGACAGCGCAATGAAGCTTGCCCCGAACAAGGTATCAGGACGCGTCGTGAAAATCTCGATCTCGCTGTCCTGCCCCTCTGGAACCTGCCCGACGATCGGAAACCGCATCTGCAAGCCTTCAGACCGCCCAATCCAGTTCGCCTGCATGGTGCGGACCTTTTCTGGCCAACGCTCAAGCTTCTGAACTTCTTCCAGCAAGTCCTCGGCATAGTCGGTAATCCGGAAGAACCACTGCACCAGTTCGCGCTGCTCAACCGGCGCGCCTGAGCGCCAGCCCTTGCCGTCAACGACCTGCTCATTCGCCAGAACCGTATTGTCGACAGGGTCCCAGTTCACTTTGGCTTTCTTCTGATAGACCAGCCCTTTTTCCATGAATTTCAGAAACAGGCGTTGCTGCTCGCCATAATAGTCCGGGTCGCAAGTCGCAAACTCCCGGCTCCAATCCAAAGACAAACCAAGCTTTGCAAACTGCGCCTTCATCGCAGCAATGTTCTGATAGGTCCAATCGCCAGGGTGAACGCCGCGTTCCATAGCGGCATTCTCTGCCGGCATGCCAAAGGCGTCCCAGCCCATTGGATGCAGAACATTGTAACCCTTGGCTTTTTTATGTCGCGCCACAACATCGCCCATCGCGTAGTTGCGCACATGCCCCATATGCAGACGCCCCGAAGGATACGGAAACATCTCCAGCACATAAGCTTTCGGCGCATCCCCGGCGTCGGCTGGCGATTTGGCTTTGAACAGTTCAGCGTCAGCCCATGCTTCACGCCATTTGGGCTCCGCAGCTTGCGGATCATATCTTGAGGCCATGGCCTCCCCCATTAATTGTAAAATCCAGAAACGAACAGACCCGAGGCTTAGCCGAGCTCGGCCGCTTTTAGGTTCCGGGCGCGTGACAGGATCGCGTTTTCAAGCTGGATACCTGTCGCAGGATCAACCGTTGCATCAACCCAGGTGCCATCCTGATTGATCTGACGGAACACAGCGACTTTCACACCATCAGCGCGCAGGCGCGAATCGAGAATGTAGACGGTCGCCTTAATCCGCTCATCGGCCGATGTTTCAAAGCTGCGCCAATCGTAAATGATGGTTCCGCCCAGCGGATCAGCGCTGACCAGAGGCAGGTCTTCCAGTGTATCAAGACTGGCCCGCCAGAGATAAGGGTTGGAGCCACCCGCAATATCCTCAACCACGCTCACTTCAGCGTCATTGCCGCCAAAGAGGCAGCCTGAAAGCGCAAAGGCTCCAAGCAGGGCTGCGATAAGTCTTCCGGTTGCCTTCATTTGATCATTTCCCGTTGGCAAGAACTTGTTGACTGGCAACCTCTATAGCAGCTCAAACCCAGTCGACCAGTATGGATGTGTGTAAGCTTGAAAGGCCCCTGATATGCGATGGATACCCGCTCTAGTCGCCACAAGCGGCGTAATTGTGTCCGCAGCGCAGGCCGAAATCCCGTTCGATCTTGAGCTTGACGGCGAAGCGACAGCGGTGGTCGCACCGCTCTCCGATAGCGAGGGCGAAGCTGATATCGAGCCGGTCGTCTCGGAGCTTGCGCTTAACGCCAATCTTGAACGTGTGCTGGACAATGGCGTGCGCTGGCGGGTCCGCTCAGCGCTGCGCCTGCAAGCTGATCACCCGGATCGGCCCGGTTTTACCGGCGGATTTGGCGATGAGCCGGGTGCCCCAGTTGGCGCATTTTCTGGCCTCTCATCTGCACCTGCCATTGAAGACTCCGATTTTCGGGGGCGCCTTGAAACCGCATATCTTCAGGTTGATGGCGGCTATGGCGAAGCGCGAATCGGCAAGGATCTCGGCGTCGCCAGCCGCTTTTTCGAAGGCGCGCCCTCTGCCGTAAGCCATGCCCGGCTCGACAGCCCGCTGCTGACCTCATCCAATCTTGCTGCCATCCGCACGCGACATGATCTGACCGGACCAAGCTTGAAAGTCTCCTATGCCACGCCTCGGATCCTCGGTCTGCGCGGCGGCCTCAGTTTTACCCCTGAAGCAGATGCCGATGGGCTCGACCGTCGCCCGGCAGCCGGCACAGGGCTCAGCGCGCCAGACATCGAGAATGCGATAGAGCTTGCGCTGAACGGAACCCGCCGGTTCAGAGCGTCAGGCATTCGCGTAGATGTCGGCCTTGGCTGGTCAACAGCAGATGTCGCGGATCAAGCACGAATTGCGCTGTATGATGAGGTCGAAACCTGGTCTGCCGGAACACGCATCGAAACGGGCGACTGGACGATTGGCGCATCCTGGCTCAGCAGCGACAATGGACTGCCCGGGGCCGACTATTCCGCCTGGAGCCTTGGCGCGTCCAGACCCGCGTTCGACGTCGACTGGTCTCTGAATTATGGCGAATCGCGAGATGACGGCGTAGGGATCGAAACCTCCTCCTGGCAATTGGGTGCCGCTAGGGAAGTTAACAAAGATGTTAGAATCGCCGCTGGATATACGTTCGAAAAACTCGAAATGACCAATAATGACAGTGAATCCAGCACGATTGTGGTGGAAATCACACTCTCTACAGATTTTCTGTCTCTCACGGGAAATTAAGGTTCTCTTAATGGGCTTAACTGCTATCTAGTCCGGTAGGAGGACTGCATGCGGGCTGTCATAGCTTCTTTTGGACTGATTTGTGCGATTGCCATGCCGGCAATGGCGCAAAGTAACGTGCCAGAGATGCCTGCCCCGTCTCTTGCTGAAACCGAGCAGGCCCAGCCCGACTGGTATCAGCAGTTTACATTCTCCAGCAATGATATCGCCTCGCCAGCATGGCAGGCAGAACCTTCCCAGACCTTCAGTCTGGCTTGGGTGAAAGGTGACCGCTGGAGTGTCAGTGTTGATATGACATCACGCGACACCACCTCGCCATTGCCAGCCGAAGAAATGTCTGTTGGCTCTGAGTTCCGCATCACTCCGCGGATCAGTGTTGGCGGTGAGCTCAGCATCGGATCAAATGATGCGGTCAGCATTTCTGATCTGAATCAGCAGGATATCGAAGCCGGTATTCGTCTGCGCTCAGCCTTCAAGTTCTAGAGCCGGTTCAGGCCTTAGCGCCCCGTTTGCCCCCACCATAGACCGGATTGTCCCGCGCAGATGCCTCGTCCAGAGGCCAACGCGGACGTGCCGCAAATGTCAGCGCATCATCTGCCAACAGCCCGGCACGCACGCGCTCAGCGCCCGCCAGCGCAATCATCGCAGCATTATCCGTACAATGGCGCAGAGGCGGCGCAATCAGCCGTGCCCCGGTCTCACCAGCCACGTCGCTAAGACAGGCCCGGATCGTCTGATTTGCCGCGACGCCGCCCGCGACCACCAATCGCACCTCGCCTGAGAGCCCCTCGGCAAAGCCTTTCAGAGCGCGGCGGGTCTTTTCTGCCAGACAATCGGCAATCGCCGCCTGATAACTCGCACACAGGTCAGCCCGGCCCTGCTCATCCAGGTCGTGAGCGTCAACAATTCGAGCTGCTGCAGTTTTTAAGCCCGCGAAACTCATATCCAGTCCTGGCCGCGCCAGCAGCGGTCTTGGCAGATCAAAGCGGCTCGCATCCCCGGTATTCGCAAGACGCTCTACAGCCGCCCCGCCGGGGAACCCGATGCCAAGGGTCTTGGCCAGTTTATCAAACGCCTCACCCGCGGCGTCATCAATCGTCGTCCCGAGACGCCGGTACTGGCCTAGCCCTTCCACGGCGATAAACTGGCAGTGACCACCTGAGGCCAGCAAAAGAAGGTAGGGAAACGCGCACGCTTCGGCCAAACGTGGTGAGAGGGCATGGCCTTCCAGGTGGTTGACCGGGATGAATGGCTTCCCCGTCGCCATCGCAAGCGCCTTGCCTGTCATCATCCCAACCATCACGCCACCAATCAGTCCGGGGCCACTCGTTGCCGCAATGGCGTCGAGATCCGGCCAGGTCAGCCCGGATTGTTCCAGGGCCATCGCCACAACTTCGTCGGCAATATCGGCGTGCGCTCGGGCCGCGATTTCAGGGACCACCCCGCCATAGGGGGCATGCTCTTCAACTTGCGTACGGATGACATCGGAAATGACCTCGACCCCTGCATCGTCAAGCCGGACGACCGCAGCGGCGGTTTCGTCACAGCTCGTTTCAATGCCAAGAACGGTCGTTGCAGAGTTCATCTCGCGTCTACGCTTATCAGCGCCTCATACATTTCAGGAAGCCATTGTTCAGCATCCATATCATAGGCTTTCAACGTCGTTGCATAGTCCCAATAGCACCAGCTTAAGCCCCGCGCTTCCATGCCCTCACGCATGGCTCGTGTCCAGCGTGCGCGTTCGACAACCGGCACCTCTTCATACACGCCGAACTCACCGACGAACACGGGCATCCGCAAGCGGTCTTGTACAGCAAGCACCTCATCAAGACGCTCATCAAGATCTGCAACATCGGCTGCTGTGCCCCAGCTGAGACCGGTTGGCAGCTCCGGGTCAGTCCAAAAAGCGCCCTGATGCGTAAACTCGAAGGGGTTATAGTCATGATAAGTCAGCATCACGCGTGGGTCATACTCTGGGCGGCTCTCTTGCAAAGCGTCCAGATTACCCCAGTTGGCAGTCCCGAGGATGACCCAGCGATTGGGATTAAACTCGCGGATAATCTCTAATAGTCGCGCGTTGAGTTGATCGGTACGTTTGACGGTCATCTTGCCATAGGGCTCGTTGATCGTTTCGAAGATGACATTCGGCGGCATGCCTGCAAAGTGCAGGGCCAGCTGGCTCCAGATGGCCTCCAGACGCGGCTCGTGGGTGTCAGGATCTTCGCTCAACGCCTCATAATGGTGCACATTGACGATGATGTTCAGCCCGGCTCTACGGCTCCAGTCAATAATCTCCTCGATGCGTTCCAGAAATGCGGGCTCAAGCGTATATGGCGGTTCCAACCCTGCCCGCGTCGACCAGCGGATCGGTAGCCGGATTGTATCAAAGCCAGCCTCGCGCAGACGCTCCAGATCGGCCTTACGGACGATGTATCCCCAGTCGCCCTCTTCTGTTGGGCTTTCCAGCGCACCGCCCAGATTCATGCAGCGGGAGATTGGCGACGGCGATATCGCAATGCCGGGATTAATCTGCGGCGCCTGTGCGCGCGAGCACTCCATGAGACCGACCAGCAAGGCCAGTATTCCAATTCGCATTTCTGTCTCCATCGCACGCTTGTGCTTGCACCGCGCCAAGGCTCGTCTTAGCTCAAGCAGATAGAAACAGGGAGCGCCAATGCCAGCCCAGCAAACAGTCCGCATCGGAACCCGGGGATCTCCACTAGCCCTGTATCAGGCACGATTGGTGGCCGCGCATCTGGAAAACGCCTCTGACGGGGCCCTTAGAAGTGAGATTGTGACCTTCAAGACAACCGGGGATCAGCTGACGACTGAGCGACTGATCAACTCAGGTGGAAAGGGTCTTTTTACGCGAGAGATCGATCGCGCGGTTGATGAGGCTGAGGTTGATATTGGCGTTCATAGTCTGAAAGACGTGCCGAGTGTCCTGCCTGACGGACAGGACATTCTCGCTTATCCGAAACGGGCTGATCCACGCGACGGCCTGATCACCAAAAGCGACATCACACGCCTGCAGGACCTGCCTGAAGGCGCAACACTTGGCACGGCGAGCCTTCGCCGCGAGGCCCAGGCCCTGGCAGTGCGCCCAGACCTTCGTGTCATCCCGTTTCGAGGCAGTGTGCAGACCCGGCTTCAGAAACTTGAAGACGGCCTCGCTGATGCGACTTTCCTTGCCATGGCCGGGTTAGAACGGCTCGAGCTGGCACATCTTGCAACCCCGATCCCGATGCAGGATATGCTACCAGCTGCAGCGCAGGGCATAATCGCCGTCGCTGGTCGGCTGGGCGCTTTAAGCGAAACTCTCTCGGCTGCACTTGCCAGCCTTGATCACGCCCAGACGCGCGCGCAAGTCGCTGCCGAGCGCGCTTTTCTCGCCGAACTGGATGGCTCCTGCCGCACAGCGATGGCTGCACATCTCAGCTTGCGCGATGGCGGCTGGCACTTGCGGGGTGAAGTTCTGCAACCGGATGGCGGGCAGAAATGGACCGCCGAAGCTACGGCCCTGCTCAGCGCATCCCAAGAGGATCTGGCGCTTATGGGGCAGTCTGTTGGCCAATCGATCCGGCAAGACGCAGGCGGCAGTCTGCCCATCTTTGAGGACGCATGACGCCGCTTTCGGTCATCATCACGCGCGCGCACCCCGGGGCAGAGGACACAGCGAAAGCCGTCGCCGCCCTTGGCTTCAAATCGGTCTTGTCACCCATGCTGACGCTACAGCGCGACACAGGCATAAAGCTACCTGCCCCAGAGAGGCTGGCTGGTCTTGTTTTCACAAGCGCAAACGGCGTGCGCTTCTATGCCGACGCAGAGCAGAGCCGCGCCTTGCCAGCCTGGTGCGTCGGCCCCGCCACGGCTGAAGCTGCCCGGCTAAACGGATTTGAGAGCGTGCATGAATCAGCTGGCGACAGCGTTGCCCTTGCGCATTTCATCGCGGCAAACACAAAGCCGGAAGCCCGCCCATTGCTGCATGTCGCCAATGCCGCCGCCACCGGCGAACTTAAACAAACGCTCGACACGCTTGGGTTCAAAACACAGTTCGCGCCGCTCTATGATGCGCTGCCAGTTACCTCATTGCCTGACGAAACAGTCGATGCCCTCGCGCCGGGCAACCGGGCCATACTTCTTATTCACTCCCGAAAAGGGGCAGACGCCTTCATGGCAGCCGCGAAAGACATGTCGCTCACCAGCGTCTGCGCCGCCGTAATCTCTGTCCGGGCAGCTGCTCCGCTCAAGGCTGCAGATATGGACAAAGTAGAAATTTCCGAAGCGCCAAACGAGGACGGACTGATCGCCGCGCTCAAACATCTCGCCGCCACACTTTCGGCTTGATGCGACGCGATGTAAGCTGATTTTCCGAATCCCCTGAAAGACACGCTCGATGACGGATACACCTGCACCAACACCGCCCGGCGACAGTGACCCGATCGATGCGGAATTTGAGCCGGCAACGAAAGCCGAAACCGAGGGCCGCGGTATTCCGGGGCTCATTCTTGCAGCAGTCGGCCTGGCGGCCGCGCTCAGTCTTGGGGCGCTGTTATTCATAAATGGCCTGCTGCCGGGCTTTGGGCCCAGTCCTGCAAAGGAAGATCCGATGGCGGTTCAGCTCGACGCGCTGCAATCCCAAATCGAGGAGAGTGAGGTTGCGCGCGCAAATCTCCGCACCGCACTGAGCGCCCAGCAAAGCGCCGCAGACAGCACCAAAAACGCCATCGCAACGCTGGTCACCCGCCTTGATGGCATTGAACGGTCCCTGTCTGATCTGCGCCAGGATAATGAAGACTTGCGAGAAACCCTGTCGGAGATCCAAGTCATCCCGTCTTCGATTGCAACCGACCCTGAAACCGGCGCGCCGATTGGGGTCCCGGTCAATCCGCTGATACTGGAGCGGCTCGAAAACCTAGAAAACGCCCTTACTGTATTTCCGGACGCAAGCCCGGCCCCGGCAGCAGAGACAGAGGCACTCAATGCGGAGATCGCATCATTACGTGAGGCCCTTGCCGCGCTCGACAACAGAATCGAGACTGAACTTGCGCCCGCCGCCGGATCGCCCGACCCATCCGCCGCAGAAGACGCTGCGCTGGCTCTCTCTGCGATTGAAGCGGCAGCCCGGCGCGGTCGCCCCTTCCTGATCAGTCACCAGAAACTTGTCGTCAGCTTGCCGAACGATCCAGACGTTCAGGCTCTGGAAACCTTTGCCAGCGTTGAAACCCCCACCCTGACGCAACTCCAAACCGTGTTTTCGGGTTTGGAAGACCGCGCGCTCGATGCCGATGCCAAGGCTCAGGGCGGCTCGACCAGCTGGCTGCGCACCATCCTTGGGGACGCTGTAACCGTGCGCCGCGAGGGGGAGATCAGCGCGGCGGACCAAATTGACATCGCGCGAGAGGCGCTTGTCGACCGCGACCTGAAAACCGCGATCGAAGCGATAACGCTGCTGCCGCCTGACGTTCAGGTCGTCTTCACCGATTGGTTGCAAGATGCAAGACAACGCTTCGCGCTTGAAGAGGCGCTTGAAGGCCTGCGCCTGACCATGATTGCGAAAGACCGCTAATGATACTCCTGCTTGTCATCATCCTTGTTGTCGCCGTGGCCATTGGTCTGGTCATGTGGGCCTCACGTTTACCCGGCGGCTTGATCCTCGATCTTGGCATGGGCACAACCTATGAGCTTGGTCCGGTCGCTGCCTTGCTTGGTCTGTTGCTTGTCAGCGGAGCGGTGATCCTGCTCTGGTGGTTCATTTCCAGCACGCTGTCGCTGCCTTTTCGCTTCAGCAAATCCCGCAAAGCCGCGAAGGTCCGCAACGCCAATAAAGCGCTGGCAGATGGCCTGCTTGCAGCAGAGGCCGGAGATGCCACGCTCGCAGCCAAACTCTCCAAAAAGGCTGCGCAACATGCTGATGATGACCGTCTGAAGCTTTTACTGGAAGCACGAACCGCAGAGGTCTCCGATGACTGGTCCGGGGCAGAACGCGCCTGGGGACAGTTGGCACGTCTGCCGGGCGGCCAACTCGCCGGGCTTCGCGGCGCCGCCTCAGCCGCCAGCGCCCGCGGCGACCGCCTGTCAGCAGAGACCCGCGCCCGTGAAGCGCTCGAGCTGAAATCCAATGCGGACTGGCCGTTTAACGCGCTGTTCGACAGTCAGGTTGCCAATGGACAGTGGCAGGAGGCGCTGAGCACGCTCGCAACCGGTGAAAAGCGCGGCAACATCAAAGGTGATACACTGCGCCGTCGCCGGGCCGTTCTCTATACCGCGCAAGCTGCTTCAATGCAGAATGCCGAGCGCAAGGAAGCCCAGCGCCTGCTCGCCGAAGCCATTCGTTCGGCCCCGTCTTTCCCGCAAGCCGCCTGGCATGGCGCGCGCCAATTGATGATCGATGACAAAGCGAGGGCGGCGCAGGGCGTCCTCGAACTGGGCTGGAAGGCCCGCCCGCACCCGGCCCTGGCACAGCTTTGCCGCCGCCTCGATCCAAATGCCAAGCAAAGCGAGATTGAAACGCGTCTGGAAGCCCTGATCTCAGCCAATCCGGATCATCGCGAAAGCCGTATTCTGAAAGCCGAACTCGCCATGGCGAAACGCGACTGGCTTGGCGCGGTCAAGGCGCTGGCGCTTCTGGTTGAGGAGAACCCGACCGCCAGACTGTGCCTGCTGCTTGAAAAGGCGCTTCGGGGGTTTGGCGATCCGTCAGAGGCCGACAGGTGGGGCCGTATGGCGGTCACCGCATCACGCGAACCGGAATGGTCCGATATAGACCCCAAAGGCACAGCGTTTGACTATACACAGCGCGACTGGTCGCGTCTGGTTTATGCCTTTGGTGACGCGGGTAACCTCATCCATCCACGCTATGAGACTTCTGCCCGCGAGCTCGATGCGACGCGCCCGCTCGGTCTGCCAGCCCCCACCAAGAACGATCCAGAAGTGCCTGCGCCAAGTGTCACCTCTCAGCCGCTCGACTACGTTCCGAACGAGGACTAGCGGTCTTGTTGCCAAAGGCCGTGTGGGTGTTTTGGGCGGGGTTTGAGCTTGTGTTTTTGAGGGGTTTGTCGGGGTCTATCTGTTTTGTCTGTTTTCGATGAGGTCGCCGACGACTTCGGGTTCGGCGAGGGTTGAGGTGTCGCCGAGATTGTCGAAGCTGTCTTCGGCGATCTTGCGCAGGATGCGGCGCATGATCTTGCCGGAGCGGGTCTTGGGCAGGCCGGGGGCGAACTGGATGAGGTCGGGCGACGCGATCGGGCCGATTTCGGCGCGGACATGGCGGACGAGATCTTTCTTAAGATCATCATCTGCAACCACACCGGCGCGCGGGGTGACATAGGCATAGATGCCCTGGCCCTTGATATCGTGCGGATAGCCGA
>JBCBZD010000045.1:0-1514 GCA_039815485.1 Pseudomonadota bacterium
CATGCCTTCAAACAATGGCACCCAGGCGCGGCCATAGCGGTCGACTTGCACAAAAGCTTGCCGCCCTGTCTCAGCCGACCAACGATCAATCCGCCATAGTTCCAGGAACAGGATTGGCCAAAAGAAGACGGTGACCTGTCTGTAATGGGCAAAGAGATAGCGGTGAATGATCATGGGCGTCAGGATAAGCGCATCCTGAACCCGGTCGGATTCAAAGCTTCGTTCATCCCCGCGCAGGCGGGGATCTGGTGCGGCGGGTCCCGGTCCTGGTGGCCTGAGGTCCCCGCCTCCGTGGGGATGAGCGAGTCGTTAGTCCTGAGTGAAGGATAAAAAAGCGGGCGGCACCCGATCCGTCAACCAGACGCCATTATCCGCGCGGTAAAACGCAAAGCCTTCGGCCGCCATCTCAGCCGATGCGACATGCAACACGATCGGTTTGCCATGCCGCTGACCCACTTTGACAGCCGTCTCCAAGTCGAGACTCAAATGCACATGCTGGCGCGACATGGGGCGTAAGCCCTGTTCCATAATGGCATCCAAATGTCGCTTCGCGGTGCCATGATGGAGAAGCGCGGGCGGCGCAATCGCTTTCAGATCAGAGATGATCTGTACCGAATGACCTTGCGCCGCGCGAATGCGACGCCCGTCTTCGGAAATCGTGAACCGCTTTTTGTCATTGGTTTCAACCGCGAGGTCCAATGCCTCTCGGCTCATGCCCCAACCCTTGCGATGAAACCCTGACAGAAGGTCATCGATCAAAACCCAACCGCCATCGCCGAGCGTCAGGCCAACTTCTTCCGGGGCATGCCGCAAGACATAGGAAAGCCGTTTTGAGTGTTTTCTCGTAGACATGAGCGAACGCTTAGCGACCCATCGAGGCAAAGCCAATGGAAAGTCCAACAAGGATCGCAATGGGCCTTAAAGTGGTGGCTCTGAATTCACCATCACTCATTTATCCGACTTGTTGGCAGGCATATTGGGTCGGCTGCGGTCCGAACGGATTGACCGTGATCAACAAGATGTTGCCCTGAACCTGCATTCGGGCACGAAATCGGTCATACGTCGAAATCTCGGTAAAGTCGGCATATTCGTTCTCACCGGTAAAGGCATAGCTGGCCGTCTGCGAGACGAGCTGTCCTTGATAGTACACAGTGCTTTCGCCAGTTCCGATAACGCCTGTAATGCTGCCATCTGATCCGATGACGCGTCCAGCTGTTCCGACAACCTCGACTTGTGCTGTCAGCTGCGCCTGCATGCCGCCAATATCGCACATGTATTGAACGACCGAGGTCTGGGCCGTGGCCATGGGCAGCCCGAACACAGCGAAGCTTATCGCGGTTCCCACAAATCTGATCATACTCGTCCCTCCACACTAATGTTGATCTATCTCATACCATATCGACGCCGCCCGAGCAGCTCAGTTTCTTGAAGGAGGCATGCCCTGCCCTCATCCCTTGCCCAGCCCTGCAAACACAGTAGGTTGCGCCTCTTGCAAGGGAGTTCTCACAATGGGC
>JBCBZD010000031.1:0-2481 GCA_039815485.1 Pseudomonadota bacterium
CATCCGGATCCGGGTTGAGACCTTCGCGAGCCCAGCGTGCGGTGTCAGATGAAAGACGCCGATGAGCGGCAGCGGGTTGCGCGGTGACAGAATGGCAATGCGCTGGACGTAATCATCTGCGGTCATCGGGCTGTCGACTGCGATGTCGAGCGGTACAGAGAATCCATTCTCGGCAATCGGGGGCAATTTGAGCGTGACGCGTCCCTCCTGAACAGGGCGGTCGCCAAACAGCTCTGTCCGAGCGCGCTCCAGATCTTCCTGCGCAGCGAAAGCCGTCAATTGGGTCGCCGTGATCGCGATGGCGCCGCCCGCCGAAGCGAGCAATTGGCGGCGATCCATTTGTAAGGGTCTACTCATCTTCCTCGCTGTCCAATGCGCTTAGATAGGCGACCAGGTCTTCGACCTGCTCAGCCGTGAGAATGGTGTCGCCAGAATAGGTCTCTGCCACCTGATATAAGTCATGATTGCGATAATAGGAGGGCATCAGCGTGCCAGGGCGCACAAGTTGATAATCCACAATCCGTAGCCGCAGCTGACCAGGGCTCAAGCGATCGGCTACATAAGTCAGGTTTGGACCGACATCCCCTTGAAAAGAAACATCTAATCCGTCCACCACATGACAGAGCACACAATGTCCCAGGTCGCGATCGGAAAAGATCAGCTGACCGCGCTCAAATTTGCCGGGCGCCTCTGCCAATGGGGTTGGCAGGGAATCCCCCTCAATCAGAGACGCGTCGATCAGTGCGGTCGAACCTTTCGCGCAGGCGCTGACCATCACAAGCCCCAAAAGCATGGTTCGGATCACCCGAACGCCTCTGCTGTAATCGTCTCAAACCAATGCGCGGCCTGCGCCGCTTCGGCTTGACGAATGGCCTTGTCGGCTGCGAGCGGGCTGACGCCACCAGCTCCGCTCACGCTTTGCAGTTTGCCATCCGCATTGCGGTAGACCCCAGCGATCGAAATCGCTTCATCCGGGGTCGTGTAGGAATAACAGGTGTTGGCGAGTACAGTCGGTAACGCTTCAAGGCCAGACAGCGTACGGGCGACAGCCATGGCGCAGACTTTGCCCTGCAGGTTCGCCGAGAAGGCTGATTTGGGCATAGGCGCTGCGATCGTTGCGTCGCCAATCACATGGATGTCGGGCTGCAAGGTCGAGGCAAAGGTCAGCGGATCGATCGGACACCATCCCGTCGCATCCGTGACGCCCGCACGATCGGCGATGAAAGCGGCTTTTTGTGGTGGGATGATATTAATCGCCGAAGACTGGAAGGTCTCGAAATCCGTTTCGACCGAGTTGGCATTGGCATCGACGCGAGAAACCGTGCCGTCATTACTCGCGCCTCGCCATTCCAGATGCTCGGGATAATGCTCGGCCCAGGCTTCCTGGAACAGGGCCATTTTGGAAAACTGATCCTTGCCGTCGAGCACGATCAGTTTTGAGCGGGGTTTCTGTGTCTTGAGATAATGCGCGATGAGACTGGCGCGCTCATACGGTCCGGGGGGACAGCGATAAGGCGCGGTTGGAACAGACATCAGCACGGTTTCCCCGTCCGTTAGCGCTTCCAGCCGTTGTCGGAGCAGGGTGGTCTGCTGGCCTGCCTTCCAGGCGTGCGGCATCACATCAGCCGCCGCCTGACTATAGCCGTCCAGGGCAGACCAACGCAGATCTATGCCCGGGGACAGAATGAGCTTGTCATAAGGGACAGTGAGATCCGGGCCGCAATCAACCGTCTTTGCGATCGGATCAATATCTCGCGCCTCAATCGTCATCACTTCGATGCCAGCTTCGGTTAAAGCTGAATAAGAGAATTCCTGGTCTGCCAAGGCCCGCTTGCCACCCACGACAAGATTGCTGAACGGACAGGCCGTGAAGACGGGGTTGGCTTCGATCAATGTGACGTGTGCAGACGGCAGCAAGGCCTTGACCCGCTTCGCTGCTGTCGCGCCGCCAAATCCCCCGCCGATGATGACGACCTTCGCGGTCGTGCGCGCCGTGGCAGGAATGGGCAGCATAGCTGCGCCGACCCCGGCCAGGCCAACTTTCAAAAGCGCTCTACGGGGAAGGGCAGGTCTCATGGCTTGGTCAGTTCCGCTGTGATGAGGTCGATTTCCTCATCCGAATAGCCGCGCGCGATCCTGTGCATGACCGTCGTGCCATCTGTTTCTGACTTGTATCGGATCATCGCTTCACGCAGCAGGTCTGTCTCATACAGGTCGAGAGAAGCGATGGCGCCACTACTACTGGAATGGCAGCCAGAGCACGCCATGACCAATGCCGCGGCGGAGCCAGTCTGCGCTGCCACGGAATTATCGCTCGTCTCATCGATGTTTGAACCGCCGCACGCCGCGGGAGGCGATCATCGCTCCTCATCACCTTTTCGTCTCCATCATCTACGGCCTCCTCGCGGCTCTCGCCGGTGCTTGGCTGCCTGCGAATGAGGCCGCAGCGACCGAACCCGCTGAAACGCTCCGAGGCACGAC
>JBCBZD010000023.1:0-4121 GCA_039815485.1 Pseudomonadota bacterium
CAAGGCCGAGATCGCTGGCAAGCGGCTCGGACAAGGCAAGAATGCGCTCTTCCTGTGGGCTGATCGTAATCAAGACGGGACCTTCAGACAAAGAAAAGCGGCGGCCCCGTTCCCGGAACCGCCGCCGATATATTTCGACTTGACGTGTAGATACGCGCGATGGGGGGAAATGTCTACAGGAGGTGTGAGTCGAGTAATCTTAGGCTTAGGAACTAGTCGTCAGAGCCAAAGAAGTTACCCTGCTTTGGATCAGATTTGCGTTGTCGCTTGGACTTCTTGGCCTTGTCAACGATTGCCATAGCAGCATCAATATTTCTGATGTATCCAGAGAACTCTTCCTCAGAATAAAAGCCTACAGCATCAAGTGTTCGGACGTTTAATTCTCTTTGACCGCCTTTGCGAGGAGCAGACATTTCCAACCAATGGAAGTCGTCAAGGTCTGGATCATTGTCTAGCACACCAAACTTCAACATCGTCGCCCAAAGCCTAAATGCATGTGAGTTGAGCGATATATTTTTCCAAACCTGACCAGAGAGAATCATGGCTCCCTCGTCATTAACGACCATACCTAACGGCTTCAGAGGAACCTGCAATGTAGGTGTAAGAACTAACTTAGAAGGCGATAGCGCGTAAAACTTCTTATACGGATGCTGCTCTATATAATGATTGATCAAAGGGAGTGTTTCAAGCGCTGCCTTACCAACCGCTGTACGAGGATCCTTATTCGCTTGAGATATCAAGAACTCAGCATTTTCGCCACTAAGACGGCGCTGCAAATAATCGACTGCGCGCCACGTCTGAACTGTAAATGTCTGACTTCGGAACTCAATGATCAGTTTCGCTGTTTCCTCGGGCGTCTTCCCAACCAATTTACATAAATGGGCTGCGGTGGGTGCAGTGGAAATACCTCTAGTGTTTACTGACATGCGAATCGCTTCCGGTCTGAATAGTTTTTCTACTATATCCCAAAATCAGATCGTCAGTAATCTTCATCCCGACTTTATCCACATCTCCACTCCAAACCTTATCCCATGCCCCACCAGGCTCGTGCGACAAAGCGACGAGGGCCGAGGCAGGTAAGCGGGCATACTGAAGAAACTTCTGTTCGATGAAAGGAAGGCTGTCGAGCAGATCATCATAATTGGCAATAATTAGATTTCCTGTCGATTTATCGAGGCGCTTGGCACGTTCAGTAACCGGATTTCGCCCAAACCTTTTGAACTGATGATAAATCAAGGGGAGCACAGGACCGTACTGCCACGCCTCAAATGTAAGACGGGAAAGCCTATTGCCACGCTCTAGCATTGAATCTGAATGGATGAAAAAGAGTATTTTGTTCAACGCAAGATTAGTGATCTCGATTTGATGTTTATCACCTAAATCAAGGATAGCGTTGGCAATTGATCGAGGATCGTAGCCCATGCCCATGTTCTTCATACGTTCTAACCCTTTTGTCAACCGGTAGAACTAAAACCGCCTCGCAAGGCACTTCTCCGAAACGGTTAATGTTCAATTATCATATTGCGAGTTGGAGAAAATGTCTCTGTACCATTCACATCGATGCTCATTGAAGCATGCGGCAGCCCTTACCCATCCCGCGCGCCAAAAAACGCGGTCCCGACCCGCACATGCGTCGCGCCGAGCCTTGCCGCGAGGGCATAGTCCCCGCTCATGCCCATGCTGACCTGCGCGAGGCCATGCCTGTCCGCGAGCTTTTTCAGCAACGCAAAATGCGGCCCTGCGGGTTCGTCCGCGGGCGGAATGCACATCAGGCCGACCACTCGGCCCGGCCACTCGGCCCGCGCCGCCCCTAGAAGCGCAGGCAGCCCCTCAACCGACACCCCGCCCTTTTGCGGCTCATCACCCGTATTCACCTGAATGAAGAGGTCCGGCGGCGAGGCCCCGGTCTTCGCCACCGCCTTCACCAAAGCGCGCAGCAATTTCTCCCGATCCAGCGTCTCAATCACATCGAAGAGGGCCACCGCATCTTCGGCCTTATTCGTCTGCAGCGGTCCGATGAGGCGCAGTTCCAGCCCATCGACCGCCCCGCGCCGCGCGCCCCAGCGCTCAGCCGCCTCCTGAACCCGGTTCTCCCCAAACACACGCTGCCCCGCGGCCAGCGCCGCTTCAATCCGCTCCTCAGGCTGGCGCTTGGATGCCGCTACTAAAGTGGCACCCTCCCCAATCTCGGAGAGGATGCGCGCGCGGGCTTCTGCGATGGTTTCGGGCGGTGTATCTGTGCTCATCATGGCCTTGAACCACGCCCCGACCCCACCTGCCAAGAGGGCGCTCAAACTCCGCGCAGCCGCCCGCGTCATCCGCCGCCATTTTCCCCCGCACCTCCCTTCCTTCCTGTTCCTGACAGACCCGGTTCGCATCCCCACGCCAGAAGCCGCGATCATGGCACTGCCGCGCCAATGCGGCATCGTCTTCCGCCACTTCGGCGACGAGACCGAAATTGACTTCATCCGTGAGTTCAGCCCGGTTTTGCACCGTGAGGGCCGCATCTTCTTGATCGCGGCTGATCCGGACCTCGCGCTTGAAACCAGCGCAACAGGCGTCCATTGGCCCGAAAATCGCCTGAGATTTGCCCGTAAATGGCGAGACAAATTCCAACTCCAAACCGCCAGCGCCCATAGCGCCCGCGCCATCCGCGCTGCTGCCAGCGAAGGCATGAACGCCGCCCTGCTCTCTCCCGTCTTTCCCTCAAACAGCCCCAGCGCAGGTCGCCCCCTCGGCCCCGCGCGTTTCCGCGCTCTCGCTCAAAGGACAGACCTCCCAGTCTACGGATTAGGCGGCTTGAATATCCGAAATTTCAGCCGGATCGGTTCGTCAGCAGGCATTGCAGCGATCGATGGACTTATAATTTAACCCTTCCGCGCGCCCGGCGGCACCATTACAGCCCGCACATCACGCCCTGATCCGACCTTAGGCCCACCGCCATAACGCGGTGCGCCTGCCCCTGCTCCACTCACCGCAGATCCGCCCGGGCGCACGGTCTCTCGCGTCAACGGTGGCACCCCCATCGCTTCCGGTTTCGGCGCATCGCCATTCTCATCAAACAGGCTCGCCAGCTGCTCCGTCATGACACCGCCAAGCTGTTCCGCATCCACAATCGTCACCGCGCGCTTATAATAGCGCGTCACATCATGCCCGATCCCAATCGCAATCAGCTCCACCGGAGAGCGCCCTTCAATCTCGGCGATCACTTGGCGCAAATGACGCTCCAGATAATTCCCGACATTCACAGACAGCGTCGAGTCATCCACCGGCGCGCCATCGGAAATCACCATCAGGATTTTGCGCTGTTCAGACCGGCCGAGCAATCGATCATGCGCCCAGAGCAGCGCCTCACCGTCAATATTTTCTTTTAGCAGCCCCTCACGCATCATCAGGCCGAGATTCTTGCGGGCACGCCGCCACGGCGCATCGGCCTGTTTATAGATGATGTGGCGTAAATCATTCAGACGTCCCGGCCCTGCAGGCTTATTCGCCTTCACCCAGTCTTCGCGCGACAAGCCACCCTTCCACGCCTTGGTCGTAAAGCCCAGAATCTCGACCTTCACCCCGCAGCGCTCCAGCGTGCGCGCTAAAATATCGGCACAGAGCGCCGCCACCATGATCGGGCGCCCGCGCATCGAACCTGAATTATCCAGGAGCAGCGTCACAACCGTGTCGCGGAAATTGCTGTCATCTTCCTGCTTGAACGACAGCGGCGCGGTCGGGTCAGTAATCACCCGCGTCAGGCGCGCCGTGTCCAGAACCCCCTCCTCCAGATCAAATGACCAGCTCCGGTTCTGCTGCGCCATCAATCGGCGCTGCAGCTTATTGGCCAACTTGCTCACCGCCCCCTGCAAGCTCTCCAATTGGTGGTCCAGATAAGCGCGTAACCGCGCTAATTCCTCGCTGTCACAGAGATCTGCGGCCTGTGCGATCTCGTCATTGGCCTTAGTGAAGGCCTTATAAACAAACCGATCCGAATCATCACCTTCGCGATAATTCGGGCGCAGTGGCTTCGCCCCGTCATCGGTTTCTTCAGGATCATCATCGGCGTCCATATCGACATCGGAGTCGACAGAGACATTGGTCTCCTCGCCGTCCATGTCTTCAGCGTCACCGGC
>JBCBZD010000042.1:0-1643 GCA_039815485.1 Pseudomonadota bacterium
CAGGCCGCGATTGACGCGCCGCTGTTTCATTCGGGGCACTATGTGAATTCGTTCGCGCCGCGGCACTACACCCCTGCCGCGCTGCACATCGAGGACCGTTTTGACGTGGCCATACTGAACGAATTGCGCGAGCGCGGTCATGCGGTCAACGAGCAGCCGTCCTGGTCGCTCGGGCGTCTCTGCGCCGCCGGATTTAGAAGCGATGGTATGATCCGGGCGGCCGCAACCCCGCGATTCATGCAAGGCTACGCTGTGGGTCGTTGAACGGGTTCCCTAAAGCGATACCGTTCGTTTGAGCTTAGGGGTCTGATTGGATTCTCTGGCTTTCCGAGACAAACCTCACGCGGATCACGGGCGCGGATAACCAGAGTGTCCCGGTTTTGCACATGTGAGGGGTACGTTTTGCAAAGGGTTGGAAGGTCACTGCCCGGGTCAGGCTTTGCCTTGCACTTATTTACACGGCGGACCGTCGGATTGCTGCCCGACCACTGGTCACCGATGCGCACGAGCCCGAGCACCCCTTCGATTGAAAGTCCGGTTTGCAATCTCACCCAAGAGATTCAACCGATGTCGGGCGTGTGCCTATATTTACACAGGAAATACCGGGTGTCAGTTGACGCCCATTCCTCGTCATCTCAATGCTGCAAGCCTGATTCCCTAGGGTCAGGACCCATTGATTATCGTCTAGCGGCATGCTTCAAGGTTCGAAAAACGAGCGGTGAACATGTCTGATCTTTTCTGGCTGACCGAGGCCCAGATGGCGCGTATTGAGCCCTACTTTCCAAAATCTCCTGGCAAGCCATGCGTCGATGATCGGCGTGTATTGAGTGGGATTATTTTCATAAATCGCAATGGCTTGAGGTGGCGCGATGCCCCCACCGCCTATGGCCCGCACAAAACGCTGTACAACCGTTGGAAGCGGTGGAGTGAGAAAGGTATCTTCGCGCAGATAATGGCCGGGTTGGCTTCGGAGCACAGCGAAGAGAAAACCGTGATGATCGATGCCACCTACTTGAAGGCACACCGCACTGTGACCAGTTTGGGCGTCAAAAAGGGGGGCGTGGACGCCTGATTGGCCGGACCAAAGGCGGCATGAACACCAAGTTGTACGCCATCTGCGACAGCCAAGGACGTCCGCTGAACCTCTTCGTGACTGCAGGATAGGTCAGCGATTACATCGGTGCCCGCGCTTTTGTGAGCAGCTCGCCCGCTGTCGAATGGCTGCTTGGGGATCGTGGCTATGACGCGGATTGGTTCAGAGAAGCGTTGAAAGATAAAGGCATACGCGCCTGCATCCCTGGTCGGAAACAGCGGAAGAAACCGGTGAAGTACGACAAGCGCCGATACAAACGGCGCAACCGGATCGAGATCATGTTTGGCAGGCTCAAGGACTGGCGGCGCGTTGCAACCCGATACGATAGATGCCCGAAGGTCTTCCTCTCAACCATCGCCCTCGCCGCAATCGTCATCTGCTGGCTATGAGTCCTGACCCTAAGTCTTTAAGACAAAAGGGATTCACAGATCGTCGGCGCCGTGATTCAAGATGGCTTTCGGAATGGAGGCTATTTTGGCGCGGAACCTGATTTTGGATGCAGAATGGACGTTCTTCGAGCCATTTATCCAAGCAGTTCGCCGACCCAACG
>JBCBZD010000008.1:0-179360 GCA_039815485.1 Pseudomonadota bacterium
ATCACGCCGTGAATGCCGTTAACCGCCATGTCATCACGCCCTGGGGCTGGGTGCATGAGCAGGACAATTCGAAACTGATGCTAAATGGCGAGCCTCAAACCCTCGTCCGCGAAGTTGGTGTAAATACATATCGCGCGTTCGATGAGTATCCCGTTGAGGCCGCCGAAGACTATTGGGCGGGTACGGAAGACTTCTGGGCGGGCGTGCGCGCTGAATGGACCCAGATCGCCGCCGAAAATGAGCGGTTTGCGATCACAATCAAAGGTGAAACCGAAGACCTCTACATGCCGCTATTGGAACTTGCGACCGCTGTGAGCGAGGGCGACAAAGAGCTTGAACCTGCGCTTGCTGAGGCGCGTAGCGTAATTGATAGCTTCGTGACACCGGAGATTGGTCTTTTGGCTGATCGCCTTCGTCCAACAACCACACTTGCCAGTGCCGAATAGCGATGCTGTCAGTCTAACGCGAATTGTTCTTCTACCATTTCCCATATTGGGGAATTATCGAACAACGGGGCCAGAGGGCTGAAGCACCCCGCTCTGCCGGACGATAACTCCTGATTATGCATCGTCCATCGATGAGAGCGCGATCAAGAGTAAGTTCTCAATTCACTCTTACACTCACCGGCACCCATCCGCCTTTTTGCGTTCTTCGAAGCTGGACATCATAGAGCCCGCGCACACGTCCTCCAAAGCCATTCTTGGCGCTGAATTCTCCCGCGATATGGAACGTGCAGGTAGACTGATCGATGCGGATGTACTCGTCGCGATAAGGAAATTTGGCGCTGCCTGGATTATTCAATCGTGGCTTGATGTACGCAGTCGTCAACGCGAAAGCTTCGCTTCCATAGCGACTTAGAGTGCAGCCACTGTAGAAGGCCGCGAGCTGTATAGTCTCTTGGTCGGCTTTCTGTTCGGCGGTTAAGGGAACTGGCGGTTCTGTCGGGTTCATGGCGCCCAGCCAGGTTACTCCGATTATGCCGGCAACTATGATCCATCCCCACTTTCCAGATTTTCGTTTTGGCGCTTCGACGCTTTGAGCTTTTGCCATGCTGGCCTCCTATGACTTCACACAGGCAGAATACCTAACCGCTGTTAAGAAATAGTGATAGATAGACTGTAGATTGATCGTCTACAGACACGCTTCCATAAGCTTTATGGATGTGCGTAAACTCATCGGAATAAATGTACGCGAGCTGCGCCAGGCAAAAGGGTGGAGCCAGGAAGAATTTGGCTTTAAAGTTGGCCTGCACCGTACTTATGTAAGCCAGATTGAGCGCGGTGTGCGCAACCCAACTGCAACCGTCATTGAGCGTCTCGCGATTGCACTGGATGTTCGCCCGACAATGCTCTTTGCAAACTGGCAAGCGCCTGAAAACTAGCGCTGGTTTTCAACTGCTCTTGCAAAGCTGAAATCCGTCTAATAGGGTCCGTTCATTGTTTGTTCTTTTGGGCAAACACGCCGCTCGGCAATTGGCGACCATATGAACAAGCCGTGTCCGCACGCTCTGTGAGCGCTGCGATGATTCCAGAAATTTCTTTTCACTCTTAACAGAGGAGTCTTCGCATGAACGAGACACTTGAAAATGATATTCGCGACCTGCGTGTCGATATGGCGCCGGTCACTTCATTAAAACCCTATGCGCGTAACGCGCGCACGCACTCAAAGCAGCAGATCCATCAGATCGCTAAGAGCATTCGCCAGTTTGGGTGGACCAATCCCATCCTGGTTGATGAAGCTGGCGGTGTGATGGCAGGTCATGGCCGTCTTGAAGCGGCAACGCAGCTTGGCATGCAGGAGGTTCCGATTGTCCGGATTACTAACCTCACTTCAGAACAGAAACGCGCCTATATCCTCGCTGACAATAAGTTGGCAGAGAAAGCCGGATGGGATGCTGACCTGCTCCGCATTGAGCTGACCGACTTAGCCAGTCTCGACCTCGACTTTGCGATTGAGGACTTAGGTTTTGAGACCGCAGAGATTGATCTGCTTCTGTCTGAAGACTCTGGCAAGGCGAAGACGGAGACCGCTCCTGAGCCTCAAGCGGGACCAACTGTCTCTTGTGTCGGTGACATCTGGAAACTGGGACGTCATCGGTTGATTTGCGGGGATGCACTGGACCCAGGCGCATATGCCGACTTGCTGGAAGGTCAGCAGGTCGATGCCGTGTTCACCGACCCACCGTATAACGTCCCCATCAGCGGTCATGTCTGCGGATCAGGCGCCATCCAGCATGATGAATTTGTCATGGCCTCTGGCGAGATGTCGGCTGCTGAATTCCGTACATTTCTGCAGACCGTATGCGTGCGCCTGCGCGAGGTGACCAAATCAGGAGCGGTGTCTTACTTCTGTATGGATTGGCGCCATATTGAAGAGCTGATTGAAGCAGGCAAGGCCAGTCTCGGCGACCTCATCAATCTTTGCGTTTGGAACAAGAATGTTGGCGGTATGGGGTCGCTCTACCGCTCCAAGCACGAGCTGGTCGCCGTGTTTAAAACACCGGGTGCAACTCATCGCAATAATGTTGCACTCGGCAAGCATGGCCGTAACCGCACCAATGTCTGGGACTATCCCAGCGTGGTCACCCGAAAAGCGGACTTAAAGCTTCACCCAACGGTTAAACCCATCGCCATGGTGGCCGATGCCATCAAGGACGTAACCCGGCGCGGAGACCTGGTCCTGGACCCCTTTGCAGGCTCTGGCACCACATTGCTCGCGGCGGAACAAACCGGGCGCACCGCCGCCTGCATCGAACTCGACCCACGCTATGTCGACGTCATTATCCGCCGGTTCCAAGACGAAACCGGTCAAACCGCAACGCTAGCCGGATCGGACACGCCGTTCGATGCGCTGGCATAAATCAACCCTTCCTAATGAAAGAAACAGCAAAATGAAAAACCCAGACAAATACGAAGTTGGCTACGGCAAGCCGCCAAAGCAGACACAGTTCCAGAAAGGCCAATCGGGAAATCCGAAAGGACGGCCCAAGCGCAGCCAGAACATGTCTACCTTGCTTGCTGATGAACTTGGACGAAAAATCCAGGTGACTGAGAACGGTCAGACAAAGACCATGACGGCCAGGGAAGCCATGGTTCGCCGCATCGTCAATGGTGCCCTGTCTGGAAAGGCCATAGACGTTCTGAAGCTCATGAAGATGCTTGAGTCGCTCCTGCCCTCCGAGGTTGAACCGGAACAGGTCGAACTGCCTGAATACAGTATTTCCTTCGTCAAAGGCGTAGATGGAAGGCCGTTCAATCCAACCGACGAAGAATACGAACACCTTGCTGAGCGCCGAAAGGCCAAGGCTAAAAAGCAGGCGGAGAAGGCATCAGCTCAAATAGAAGAGGATAATGACGACTTTCTGAATTGATGCGCTGGAAGTGGCTGAGACGCGAGCATTAGGAGACATAGCGAAATCACGGTGTTGTTCGAACCACACCCGTCAACACACCCTGAATCTGGACCTGCTCTGATTCATATACTTGTTTGGAGTGTTCCGGGTTGTGACTGTGCGGAATTAACTCAATCAGCTCGTCGTTCGCGCTCCGTCGATACTCCTTCAAAGTTGCTTCAGAGTTTACCAAGGCAACGACGATTTCTCCATTCCTCGCGGATTCCGTGCTCTTAACAACGACGTAATCGCCGTCTTGGATACCTTTTGCGTCCATTGAATCACCATCAACCTGAAGAACGAAACAGTCCGGTTGAATTAGCTGAGAAACTAAATCGATGGCTTCTGCCTGTTCGATAGCTTCAAGCGGTCGGCCAGCAGCGATTTTACCAACGAACGGAAGCTCATTTGGCGCTAAGAGAGTTCTCCATCCGCTCCTCGCGCGTTCCAAGAACCCTTTAGTTTCGATCGACTTAAGATACCGATGGACAGTTCCAACTGACTTCACCCCACAGCCTCTTCCGATTTCTGAAATTGTGGGTGCTCTTCCACTGTGTTCCCTGAGGTAGTTTCCGATGAACTCCAGCATTCGCCGTTCGAGATTGGTTAACATGCGTTGACTTTCTCTAAATTTTCTCTAAGTACCGAGAGGGAGAAATTCTGGAGAAAAGCGAAAGGAAAATCAAGTGGCGACATATAGTTCGCAATCGATAGTCGACGCGATCGCTGCCCATATTCGGAAACAAGGCGGAGCGATTGGAAGCTGGTACGCTGGCATTGCCGCCGATCCAGTTAAGCGCGTTTTTGGCGATCACGCGGTCCCTCGTGAGCATTGGTGGATTCATCGGCAAGCCTACTCCTCATCTGAAGCCCGCGCAGCGGAAAAAGCTCTATTGGATTGGGGGTGTGACGGCGGCGGAGGCGGTGGTGATGAGAATACTGTTCACGTTTACGCCTACTTGAAATCTTCAGCCACCCGCCCCTAAGGAGCAGAGAATATGGCAGAATCCACAAGTCATAAGAAGACAAAGGCTAAAGCCGCTGGTCGAAACGGCAAAACAGAAGCGCCTTTATCTGGTGGTCGGAGACTAGACGCACTAACACAGAGTGGACACCGAGCTACAGAAGTTGAACGAAGCGGCACGAGCGCTGGTCTTTCTAAAGCCGCGCGACGGTTGAGAGATTCTGGAGCATCCCAAAAGGTCCTACAGGTACCGCAAAAAGATATGACTGCCGCGATCAAAGCGATGAAGAAAACCGGTGTTGCCGGAAGCGTGAAAAACATGTCGGGCACCAAACGAAAATCTGTTCGATAAGACGTTTCACACAGCTTCGTGACAGCTAGATCAGACCCAAATGTCCATGATCAGCGCTCGCAAAATACCGTACTTCAGTGAAGCGTGGCTACGTGACGTGTCTGGCCCGTGTCTATAGCTTCCTGAGCTCGGAAGAGTTTGATCTCCTTACAAGTGGCGATTTTTGCGGTTCCCGGTCGACGCAGCAAACGATTCCGGTAGAACCAGAATCGTGCGGTTTTTCATTTGCTTGAAAGCAAACTAGCAGGAGGTGAAAGTTGCGGAAGATTGGCGCTGCGGTGTTAATCGCAATGATCGGGGGTATAGCTGCCGTTGCTGCCATGTTACTTTGGTTTGGTTGGGGAGTTTCGGCGAACGGCCAGGCCACGCATATCGATCCAACCCGAGCAGATTATGTCGATTTGTTATTGACGCTCACGACTGTCTTTTTGGGTGCAATAGGATTGGCAGTGACTGTTGGCGCATTGGTGATCGGCCTTGTTGCGCTGAAGACGCTGCGAGAGATCAAGGACGAGGCGGCAAGCGAGGCCAAAGAGGCCGCGGCCGGTAAAATTACCGAGACTATGGCAGCAGAGTTGGAACCGAGTGTGAAAGCAAAAGTGCAAGATGCACTCCCTACGGCGCTTTCTGCCGCGCTCTTGAAAGATGAACTAGGTCACAAAATTTTAAGCGAGATGGCTCAACGCGGAGAATTAGATGAAGTGTTGGAACGTGTTGCAATGCGAATGCAGGGTGGTGGGCCAGAAGTAGACGAAGCAGAGCAGCTCGGAGATGAAGAAGGCGACCAAGCCTAAAAAACTGGAGGATCAGTCGTGGTTGGACAAATGCAAAGTGTCACAGAGTCGAGTGGCTGGGAGGTCAAATCGCCTTCCCAAGAGTATCGGAACCTAGCAGCTGAGGTTCGTGCCGAAATTGACCCGTTCCTATCGGAGCACCCGGTGAAGCTTGGTGCGATCGCCAAGCGATTGGGGGTTAAGGTGTTGCGATCGACTCTTCCTCGAGGGACTTCGGGACAAATCGGAGTAGAAGATGGAGCGTTCGTGATTCGGATTAACCGCCACGAAGCCAAACACCGTCAGCGATTCACCTTGGCGCACGAATTAGCTCACTTTTTGTTGCATCGGGATCGAATTGAGGCTGCAAACGGCTGGTCGGAGAACGTCCTACTTCGGGCTCCCAACCAACCGATGCAAATAGAATATGAGGCGAACCGATTGGCCTCGGATCTTGTTATCCCATCGACTCAACTGGCCGAAGTTACAGCGGAATACTCAGGGCCGATGACCCCAGAAATAATTGAGGATCTCGCAGTCCGATTTGGAGTTTCCACGGCTGCGATGGAAATCAAACTTCAAATGGCGTGAAGGAGCTACGGCGGAGATGAATGTTAGCGAATACATCGTCACATTATGCATCCGTCGTGCGGAGCTAAGCGGGCTCAAAGAGCTTCCAGGTGGAGCTAAGGACGAGCTAACGCCGGTCGTGCTATTAGCTCCTTGGTTAGCCACCACTCCGCTTTCTCGAGCGGTCGATAAGTTCGAAGATGCATACCCGAACAGACCCTATTTTATCGACGTCGATACATATTATCAGCCCGGAGAAAAGGGAAACGAAGCAAAGGACGAATGGGCAGAATTGGCCAAGAAGCCTGCCAATCTGAATGTCTGGCATAAATTGTTGCTGCAATACCCAAATGCAAACCCATGTCTTCTTATGGCGGATGCCACAATAGAAAGCGCCAGAGCACAAATTGAATGGGCTCGAGAACATAATCGCAGTTTCTGTTTGCGAATGAACATGGCTCCGGGCGTTGGGCCGGGAATACCAACCTGGATGCCCAGTTTGGTGGCGGAACTTACCAGAGAAGGCGCTGTTGACTACTCCGTCGTGTTTGACTTCGGACTTGTGAAGAGTGCGCTAGACATAGCGCCGCTTGCGACGGGATACATTTCGAGCTTTTTCTCCGGAATTCCGGCCGAGATACCGCTGTCCGTGTGTTGCACGTCGTTTCCCAGCGACTTCACAGTTTTTGATGGGCTCGAGGAGCTTACCTTTACCAATCGCCAGTTAATTGCACAGATCAGGCAAGCTACAAATCACCCGAAAATCATCTATGGGGATTGGGGCTCGACCAAACCCCGCACTTATGGGCATGCAAGCCCGCCTAAGACCAGAATTGACTACCCAATAGATGGCGGTTGGGTGTTCGCGCGAGACCAAAAAACGCCCGTGTCCTTCGAGGAGGCCGCACAACGTATTACTGGTAGCGCGAATTGGTCTGGGACCTTGGGTATCTGGGGCGAACAGTTGATAGAAGGCGCTGCCGCTGGGCAAGCATTCGCAATAGACTCAATGCCTAAGATGTATTCCGCTCGCATCAACATCCATCTTCACCGACAGGCATTTTATGGTCATCTTCCTCCCCCAGAGGCTTTGGATGAAGAATGGACAGATGATGACTTCTGATCCCAATGAGTTTGCTCGAACTGCACTATAAATACAGCGAATTGAGAGTTCAGCCGATCGAACAAACCGACCATCTCGTTATGTCCGGTATAGGAACTAGGAGCTATCCCGTTTCGCGCGCTGCAGTGATGCTTCGGCGCGTTCAAGTATCTCCAGTGTGTCTTGTAGGCCGTTTCGGAAAGCCCTTAGCCCTATTGCGATCTCGTCGACACCAGAGCTGGGCGCTTGCGCGAGCATGGCCCCTTCGATTGCTTCATCGAGTTTCGCCAGCGCTTCAACAGTTTGCTCTCGGGCTTTGTCCAGATAGTCCATAAGACTCACCTCGGCTTGACTGCGCGATAAGTCATGCAGCTTTTTCTATTGGGACTGGACTGCCTGCCAAAGTCGAGCATTGCTGTTTGTGCGCCCGGTAGCAGACCGGGCTTGTCTCGGTGGGGCGAATGGATCGTCCAGAACACGGAGACAGACATGACAGATACGATCTCACCACCGAGAACCGGCACCAAGGAAGCGAAGCTGGTTTCCAAACTTTACGGCAAGGGCGCCACCCTCGCTCAGCTTTCAAGCTTACTTGATTGGCAACCCCATACAGTAAGAGCCGCCATGACACGCCTTCGGGGCCGCGGCTACATCATTGACCGGATCGCAAAGACCGAGCGTTCCGCGGCAAAGTTCAAGATCCGAAAGTCTGGCTGATGGCTTTGGAGGAAGCACTTTCGGAGTTAAGTCGAGACGGTCTCAAAGAGCGCTGGCGCGAGACCATAGCAGCTGAGCCACCCCCGCTTCTAGGGCGCCCTACAATGATCCGCATTCTAATATGCGAACTCCAATGGCAAGCCAGTTCAGAAAATCGAACGGCGATCAAAAGGTCACTGCATAGGGTCTTGGAGAAAGCCGAAAGCACCAAACCTGAAGCAAGTTTCGGAACCCGCCTTATCCGGGAGTGGAACGGCAAACGCCATGTCGTGGACGTATCTGCAGAGGGCTATGTCTGGCGTGGAGAGACGTGGAAATCGCTCACGGCCATCGCCAAAGAGATCACAGGCACAAAGTGGTCAGGGCCTCGTTTCTTTGGGGTGTCGGGATGACTAGGGTCCGTTGCGCCGTCTATACGCGCAAGTCTTCTGATGAGGGCTTGGACCAGGCGTTTAACTCGCTCGATGCGCAGCGAGAGGCCTGCGAGGCTTATATCAAGTCCCAGCAACATGAGGGTTGGAAGGCGATCAAGGCTGAGTATAGCGATGGCGGGGTGTCAGGCGGAACACTAGAGCGGCCAGCGCTTCAGCAACTCCTCGACGACATTGATGCAAGCCGCGTGGATATGGTGGTCGTCTACAAAATTGATCGCCTGACCCGATCCCTGTCTGACTTCGCGAAGCTCGTTGACAGGTTGGATGCAGCAGGCGCGTCTTTTGTCTCCGTAACACAACAGTTCAACACCTCGACCAGCATGGGACGTTTAACGCTGAACGTGCTCTTGTCCTTTGCTCAGTTTGAACGGGAAGTTACAGCTGAGCGGATTCGAGATAAGATTGCGGCCTCCAAGAAGAAAGGCATGTGGATGGGCGGGCCGCTGCCGCTTGGCTATGACAAGGGTGAGAAGGGGTTGGTAGTAAACCAAGCCGAGGCGGACACGGTCGTCGCGCTTTTCGAGAACTACTTACGGCTTGGATGCGTGCGAAAGCTCAATACCTTTGCTGACGCGCAGGGCTACAGAACCAAGCACCAAGTCTTCAAATCAGGACGCATCCATGGCGGTGTCTCTTTTTCGAGGGGACGCCTTTACCACCTGCTGTCCAACCCCATCTACATCGGTAAAGTCCGTCACAAGGATGAGAGTTATGACGGACTTCACGATGCGATCGTGACCCAAGAGTTGTGGGATCGCGTCCAGACCAGACTCAGTGACAATAAAGTCGCGCGTGCGTCAGGTTCGAATGCGGCTCATCCATCGGCGCTTGCCGGTAAAGTCTCTGATGAAAATGGCGTGCCGCTGACGCCTAGCCATACGAACAAGAAGGGTAGACGCTATCGCTATTATATCTCCAAGCACTTCGTGACTGAGAGCGGCGAACAGAAACCTGGTTGGCGCCTGCCTGCAGCTGAACTGGAGGCGGCTGTTTTGACAGCGGTATCGAGCGACCGGACTGTCCAACTGCACTTCAAAGAGCGCCAGAAACAGAAGCCAGATTCGAAACTGCTGTTCTCAATGATTGAACGGGTGGAGATCCTACCGGCCAGATTGCAGATATCTGTACGCCTCACGAACGAGGCGAGTGTAGATATAGTTTTGATCGAAGCGCCTTTTACGCAACGACGTCGAGGTGTTGAGCAGAAGCTTGTCCTGTCTGTTGGTGGTCATAGAGAGGTAGATGTATTTCTAATCCGGCGCATCTTGAAAGCGATGGACAGGGTTGAGAAACTGAAGTCAGGCAAGTCGCTGAAAGAGATTGCGGATGAAGAGGGTACGACGTCTGAGTATCTCTCCAAGAATCTGGATCTGGCGTTTCTGTCGCCCCGGATTCTGAAGACGATTGCTTCGGGTGAGCAGGACCCGTCTATCGCCGTGTCGCACTTTCATTCGAAACGTTTGCCGGTGAAATGGGCAGATCAGGACCCGATTTTCCTGTAATCCATGGTTCCCTGTTCGGTCTCAGTTTTCTCCCTGATCTTACAAATAAAAGTCCTTGATCAGCGTTCTAAATTCCCTGTTCTGTGAGGTAGGGAAATCTCGCCCTAAAGCCCTGTAAACACGGGCTATTGTGGTCACGAACTCCACTAAAAACAGCGAAAAGTGGAGATATTCCCTGTAAATCGCCCGTTATCTGGGAAACCCCAAACCCGCCCTACAAAATATGCGCCGGGAGACTTTCTCCCATTTTTGGGTATTTGAGCCGTCCAAATCTGGCAAACGGAGACACATGCCGCAAACCAGTCGGCACAAGTCCCGGAAATATCGGGACTATTTCAAGGAAAAGAAAATTGCCTGAAAAACCCTAGACTAGGTGGCGGTGAGACAGGGATTCGAACCCTGGAGACTGTTGCCAGCCTACACGCGTTCCAGGCGTGCGCCTTCGACCACTCGGCCACCTCACCGCTGAGCCGGCTTCTATAGCGGAGCCCGCGTCGACCGCAAGCCTGTCACCTGCACTCCGTTGACGATCTCACCTTTCCGAGAGTGGCTTGCAGCAAGGCAAACGCGTGCCATATTATAGCAAAGCCCAGTTTGAGGATCATTCCATGCTCTTTTCCAGAAAACCTGCAGCCCTGCCAACGCGGGAGACGGCTTTGCCGGGACGCGGCATGCAGATTCCGACAAGCGAGACCCATTTCGTAAATGGCCGCGATCTCACTGCGCCCATCCCGGAGGGGTATGAGGAAATCACCGTGGCGCTTGGCTGCTTCTGGGGCGCTGAGCGAGTGTTCTGGGAAATGGAGGGCGTTCACATTACGCAGGTTGGATATGCTGGCGGGATTACGCCGAACCCAACCTATGAAGAGACATGCAGCGGGATGACTGGACATACAGAAGTTGTGCGCGTTGTCTTTGACCCAAAGACTGTGTCCTTGGCCGAAATCCTGAAACAATTCTGGGAAAGCCATGACCCGACCCAGGGCATGCGCCAAGGCAATGATGTTGGCACACAATATCGGTCAGCGGTCTATACCACGAGTCCTGAACAGCTTGCAGCTGTGGAAGCGAGCCGCTTGGCTTATCAAGGCGCGCTGAGAGCTGCAGGGCGCGGCGAGATAACCACAGAGATCAAATCGCTGGAGGCGTTCTATGCGGCCGAAGCGTATCACCAGCAGTATCTTGCCAAGAACCCTGCAGGGTATTGCGGAATTGGGGGTGTGGGTGTGTCCTGCCCGATGCCGGGTGCCCACGCGGTTTGATCAGATGCCGCCGCCGGTGACTGAAAAACGTCGACGCGCAGATAACATGGCTTGAGCTTTCTGAACCGCAGCCGATGTATCCGTTGCAAGCTTGATAGAGGGGTCGGCGCGTAAAAGGTCTACAGCGATTTTCAAATGATCCATGGCCGTGCGGATGCGCTTTGGATCAAAATTCGTTTCCGACATGGCAAGCAATGCGCGGCCAAGGTCGATCCGGGCCGAGATTTGTTCAGCCGTAACAAGATGCCCCGTTGCACCCAACCGGCGAGTGCGCAGCGCAACAACCGCCTGCAAATGTTCCGGCGTTCCGATATGCAGTGCCATTGCACAATAATCGCGTTCAATCAGTAAAGCCGTTTCGTCGGGCAGCGCGTCAGCCTCCTGTAGAAATGATGCAAGATGAGCAGCCACAGGCACAAGCTTCTCAGCGCGAAATGCGGTCGCTTGCGCAAGACCCGGCAACAAAGCACGCGCAATCAGATACACCCCACAGGTGCGGATGGCGTCTGAACCGCGTGCATAGTTTTCGGGCAAGAGCACACGGCTATAGACCGCCTCCTCAGGTGACAGCGAGCCCTCACGCGACAAGATATCAAGCTTGAACGGCGCCAGTTTGCCACTGTCGCGGTGCCCCCAAACCATTACATCCGTGGCTGAACTCGCCAGCCAGCGCCGCGCGACATCACGAAGGCCAAGTTTTGCCGTTGCTTTAGGCGCTGGTGCCCGCACGATCTCATAAGGCGCGCCAAAACAGAACTCAGAGAGGTCGCTTTCAAGCGATGCCATAAGTGCAGCTGTTGTTTTTGCTCCTCTGGCACCAGCAAGCGGCGCAAGGCTCAAGCCATAGCCCTGGGCATCTCGGCGACGACGTTTAGCCAAAAGGCGAGCGAGTGATCGAAAAACTCGGTAGGACTGTCTAACGATCCAAACCAACAGAAATACTGCCGCAATCACACACGCAGCCAAGCCAATCCCAGACCAGATGGCGGATTGGGCAATATGCTGTGTGAACCAGTCGGAGAGACCAGAAAGGGTCAAATCGGTAGGCATGCGATAGAAATCCTGAACTCTACTCCTTGCGATAGCCCAGAGAGGGCTTAGGCTGCAATGGGCAATCTCTGTGCCGACTAGCATTTCAGCGCACGCGATTTGTGGTTTGAGGCACTTGTTTCTTGTAAAATGGCACGATTTCTCACGCGCTTTGCTCCGTCTCCGACCGGATACCTGCATATTGGCCACGCCTACTCTGCCTATCGGGTCTGGCAGGCGGCAGCCCGCGTGGGCGGGGACGTTCTCTTGCGGATCGAGGACATTGATACGACCCGGTGTCGCCCCGAACTGACCGAGGCCATTCTGGAAGACTTGACCTGGCTGGGGTTTGACTGGCCACAGCCTGTCCGCGTTCAGTCCGATCATTTCAAGGTCTATGCCGCGACCGTTTCGGAACTTGCAAGGCGTGGGCTGGCCTATCGCTGTTTTCGCACACGTGCCGACCTACAGGCCCTTCTAGAGCCTGTTCGGCCGCTCACCCCTGAAGCCGAAGCTGAACACCTCGCCGCAGGAAAACCCTTCGCCTGGCGTTTATCGCTGAACGCCGTCGAAGATCAGCTCGAAATCGATTTGGATTGCCTCACCTTCACCACTGAAGAGAACGGCAAGCACCTCGTAAACCCGGTGCGCAAAGACAAGCTTGAAGATATTGTGATCGCGCGTAAGGACAGCCCGAGCGCTTATCATCTTGCCGCCACCCATGATGATCACTTACAGGGGGTAACCCATATTGTTCGTGGGGAGGATTTGATTGATGCCCCTCACATTCAGACAGTGCTGCAGACAATAATGGGCTGGGCGAAGCCAATCTATATCCACCACCCGTTAATCATGGGGGATGACGGAAAGCGGCTTTCCAAACGCGATCAAAGCGCATCTCTTAGAGATCTCAGGGCGGCAGGTCTGACGCCTGATGATATCTGGAAACGGGTCGGGGTCGGGTGACCGGAAAAACACCACTGCCCGTCTCCATGCCGGTGTGGTTTGGACCATTGCTCGTGCTTACGGGCGGGGTCTGTATCGGTATGGCACCTATTGGTCTGCGATTTGGCCTCGACGATCTCGGCGCACAAGCCGTCGCCATGTGGCGATACATCTTCGCAACCCCGGTCCTGTTTCTCTTGCTGGTCATCACGCAGCGCCGCCTGCCGCAGCGCGTGAACAAGTTCATCATTATTGCAGGTATCTGTTTCGCCCTGGATATCGGTCTTTGGCACTGGAGCCTAACCCTCACAACCGTCGCGAACGCAACATTTATGGTCAATCTGGGAAATCTGGGCGTTGGCCTCGCCGCCTGGATATTCCTTAAGGAGCGCCCCTCCCCGATTTGGGGCCTGGCAGTGCTGATCGCTCTGGTCGGTGCTGCGGCGCTGTCGCTTGGTGGAGGCGCGGACGGGAAAGCCAGCCTTAGGGGCGATCTCCTTGCTGTTGGGGCTGCTATTCTGGTGTCGGGCTATATGGTGGCAGCAAAAGTCGCCCGCCAATCCATCAGCGCGATTGATGCGATCTTCTGGCTGACAGTTGTGGAAGTTTTCGTTGCCGTCGCACTGGTCGCTGTTTCTGGGGAAGCCTGGTTCCCGGCAGATATCTCCGGATTTGCTGCGCCGCTCTTTTTGGCTTTGACAGTTCAGATCCTCGGTCAAGGCTTGATCATTGCAGGTCTAGGGCACACCCCTGCTGCGCTTGCTGGTATACTCGTAGTGGTACAGCCGGTCGTCGCCGCAGCTTTGTCCTGGCACCTGTTCGACGAGCCTCTAGCGCCGATACAGGGCGGCGGCGCTGTACTTATCCTGATCGGGATCATCCTGGCACAGTCGGGCAATCGTAAACCCGCACGCGAGGCGCTATCCTAAAGAATAAACTTAGACAGATCGGCATTACCAACCAGGTCTGAAAGCTGCGCCGAGACATATTCAGCCGTGATATTAACAGTCTCTCCAGAACGGTCTGAGGCGGTAAAGCTAATCTCGTCCAGCAAGCGCTCCATGACGGTCTGCAGTCGCCTTGCGCCAATATTCTCAACAGTATCGTTGACCTTCACAGCAAGGTCAGCGAGCGCGTCGATCGCTGCTTCATCAAATGTCAGGGTGACATTCTCAGCTGCCAGAAGCGCCTGATGCTGCCTGATCAAGCTGGCTTCCGGCTCAACGAGGATTCGCCGCATGTCATCTCGTGTCAGGGCGCTCAATTCGACCCGGATCGGCAAACGCCCCTGCAATTCTGGCAACAAGTCAGCCGGTTTGGCGATATGAAACGCGCCGGAGGCAATGAACAGGATGTGATCGGTCTTCACCGGTCCGCGCTTGGTTGAAACCGTCGTACCCTCGATCAGTGGCAGCAAATCGCGCTGTACACCCTCGCGGCTAACATCTGCGCCGCCGCGTCCAGAATTACCGGCGACCTTGTCAATCTCATCAAGGAAGACAATGCCATCTTCTTCGACCGCGGTGATGGCCTCACGCGTAATCACCTCATCATCGACAAGCTTATCGGCTTCTTCATTGATAAGGGGCTGATAGGCCTCTTTAACAGTTGTACGTACACGTTTGGTTCGTCCACCCATAGCCTTGCCGAACATGTCTGAGAGATTGATCATACCCATAGAGCCGCCGCTGCCGGGAATATCCATCATCGGCATACCACCGCCCGTCTCTGCCAGATCAAGGTCCACCGCTTTGTCATCCAGTTCACCATCGCGCAGTTTGCGCCGGAACACTTCTCTGGTGGACGATTGCGCATCTTCACCGACGAGCGCATCCAGCAGACGCTCCTCTGCCGTATCGCGGGCTTGACCTTCCACAGAAGCACGCTTGGTTTCCCGAATCATCCCGATGGCCGCCTCAACAAGGTCGCGGACGATCTGCTCGACATCGCGGCCAACATATCCAACTTCAGTGAACTTGGTCGCTTCAACTTTCAGAAAAGGCGCATTGGCAAGCTTGGCCAGACGCCTTGAAACCTCAGTCTTTCCGACACCTGTCGGCCCGATCATCAGGATATTCTTGGGTGTGATTTCATCGCGAAGGTCTTCAGGCGCTTGCTTACGGCGCCAACGATTGCGGAGGGCGAGCGCCACAGCACGCTTGGCATCATTCTGCCCGACAATATGACGGTCAAGCTCCGAGACGATCTCGGACGGGGTGAGCGTTGTCATACAGGTATCCTAAAGTGGTTCAGGGGGAAACAGGCGGCTCCAGACGCCGCCTCTTGGGAAGAAGTTAAGCACAAGTCGGCGAGCCGTTTTCCATCCCGCCCCAAGCAGGACAACACCAGAGCCAATAATGATCGTGACGATCATGAAGATGTTGAAGCCATCAAATCCGACCCGGCTGAGGACAAAGCTCAACGTCACAATAAAAGTCAGCAAGCTCGCCGCAATCAAAGCCCTTCGGTTCAGGGCGAGGGATCCAATTCCGATCGCCAGCAGGACAAGCAAAAGAGTGATCCCTTGCGCGGCATTGTCCGTCCCACTCGTCGAGCCACCGATGATGTTCGACCCGGTGACAAGCGCACTGATACCCCAGATCAGCTGCGGCGCCGCGGCGAGATGCAGCCAGAATGCGTTATCTGACGCTTTACGAATGCGCTCCGGATCACGCATATCAAACAGAATGGCGACACCGAGTGTGACGGCCCCCATAATCAGCAACAATGGGCCGCCTACGACGTTCTGGATGCTGCCGAAAAAGCCAGCTGCGACATAAACAGCACCAGCAGCTGCCAAGGCGCTCAGGGCAAGCGAGAAGGGCAGTCGGAACCTAAAGAACACAGCGAGAGAGGCCGCCAAGGCTGACAGAAAAACCATCACACCGAGCCGGCCGGTCGTGCCCCACATCTCGGTAAAATCCAAATTCTCGACATCTGCGCCGAGTATGGCAGCGGAAACCAGCATTGCACCTGCTGTGCAGAAAATTACAAAGATGATCGATAACGCCATGCTCGGGAGCAGCAGGCGCCGCCGTGCACAGAAATACTCCATCAAAAGCCAGGCAAATCCTGCAACAGGTATAACAACCAGCAAGCCGGACAGGATGTTGCCGGACGCCATCATGGGTGACGAAAGGGCTCCCACAAGCGCCGTTATCCCGATAAACAGGATAATCAGCCCCATCGTAATAAAGATGTCATTGAAGTTGGAGAGAAACCGCAGATTCTCCTGACCCATTTGAACTTCAGGGTCCCCGCCGCCTTTGCGCGAAACGAAGAAGGCTTCGAGGCGCGACGCCTGATCGGCGCTCAGAACGTTCGCACTCACAGCTGCGCGCAGATCATCACGATCAAACATTAAGAACCTCAATCGTGAAATGACTATTTGTGTATACACAAATGTCTGCAGCGATCTCCATCGCTTTGCGCCCCAGCGTCTCGGCGTCCTGCTCGTAGCCAATCAGGGCGCGCGCCGCAGACAGGGCATAGTTACCACCAGACCCGACCGCAACAACGCTATGCTCAGGCTCTAGAACATCGCCCATGCCTGTGATGACCAGGGTCACCTCCTTATCGGCAACAATCAGCATGGCCTCCAGCTTCTGGAGATATTTCTCGGTGCGCCAGTCTTTTGCCAGTTCAACAGCGGCCCGCTGCAATTGCCCCGGAAACCGTTCAAGCTTTTGCTCCAGCCGCTCAAACAGGGTGAACGCATCTGCCGTTGCGCCAGCAAAGCCCGCCAGAATATCACCTCCGACGAGGCGGCGCACTTTGCGTGCATTTCCTTTCATAACGGTCTGGCCCATGGAAACCTGACCGTCGCTTAGCATGGCAACCTGAGTTGCGGTACGAACCGCCAGAATAGTGGTGCCATGCCATACGGGTGTTGTTGATGAAGTATTGGTCACACACAAGATGTGGCCAAACTGGCCCGGCTTAGCAAGACCCTTTGCGCGGCTTTGTCATATCAGAGCCTACGCGCGTAGACGCTCAATCAGGAAGGGCTGCTCTTCGATCAGTTTCCGATACGCACTGGCCGTCACCGGCGGACTGAAAAGATAACCCTGACCGACATCACACCCTTGCGCCTTCAGGAAAGCGGCCTGTCTCTCGGTTTCGATGCCTTCGCCAACAATCTGCATTTCCAGGGTCTTTGCCATCGACAGGATCATATCAACAATTGCATTCGCCTGGCGATCGTTTGGCGTCCCGGCCACGAACTGGCGATCAATCTTGAACACATCGAAGTCCAGTCGTGTCAGCGTCGCGAGATTTGAATGACCAGTGCCAAAGTCGTCAACGGCGAGTTTGATCCCCAGTTTGCGGAGCGGCTTAAGCACTGAACGAACGCGTTCCGGGTGCTGAATCGCAAGGCTTTCGGTAATCTCGATCTCTAATTGGCGCGGCGACAAACCAGACTTGGCAAGTGCATCCAATATCATCTGCGAGAGCCCCTCGCGCTCGAACTGCTTGGGCGACACATTTACAGCAACAGAGACCCGGTGCCCGCGCTGGTTTAGTTCAGCGGTCTCCATACAGGCCTTGCGCATAATCTGCTCACCGATCAAACTGATCAGTCCGGTCTCTTCCGCCAGATCAATGAACACAGATGGCGAGGCAAGCCTGCCACTATCCAATTGCCAACGCGCAAGGGCTTCTGACCCAAAAATGCGGCCCGTCCTTAAATCGACCTTGGGTTGGAAGAGTGGGACAAAGCGGTCCTGATCGACCGCCTGGCGCAACTCAGATTCCAGCTTGCGCATCGCATCGCGTTGGCGCTCAAGCTTTGGAGAGTAGAATGAAAACCCGGTCTTGCTCTGGCGCTTCAGGTCAAGGATCGTCGCATCAGCGCGCTGGCGGATTTGTGTAACAGAATCGCCATCCTCAGGGATCAGAACGATACTGCCGAAGACCGTAATGCTGATTGATCGCTCACCAAACTTGATCGGCGTGCGGAAAGCATTCTGAATTTCCCGCGCGATTGAGGCGATTTCATCGCGTTGTCCAAAATCGTTCAGCAAAATGGCAAACTGATCTGTCACCAGAGACGCGATGGACCAGGTGCCAGGTGCAATACCCCGCTGTTGTTCGATCTTTTCTATCGTCGCCTTCAGGACAGGAATAGTCTTGCTGCCAGCATGCACATGATTTGTCGTATCCCATTGTGTGCCCGTCGCGTACCCGCTGAGTTCAAGTACGATCAGCGCCGCTGGCTTGGCATAGTCAACTTGCGGCAGCATGCCCTCAAGCCTTGTGTTCAAGGCATGCTCATTCAGAAGACCCGACCGACTGTCATATTGTGCACTCGTCCGCAGCGTCTTGATCTCTTTGGCCACGCGTCTCGTTGTGCGAATGGTCGCCACGTTCAGAGTTCTAAACTCCGCGAAACTCAAAGGCTCACGCTTGTAGTCCATTGGCCCCTGCACCGAGAAATTATTCACAATATCGGTGATGCGGGAAAGATATGTTGAAACAAGGCCAGCATAAATACGAGCGAAGAACGCCCCGATCAGGCTATAGAGGGCGACAATAGCGATCGCGATTGCGTAAGGGATAGGTGGCACGTATGCTGTCATCGGTGCTGCAACGAGCTGCCCGATTTGTTCGCCTTGATAAACAATCGGATAAATGCGCGCGCTTCTGCCCGCCTGTGTCGTCAGGGTTCCCGCTACTTTCGCATTATCGCTGTTGAGAACCGCAGCCTTCTGCGGCGCAACCGTTTTCAGAGCTGCATCAACCTCCGCATATGCCTCCATGGCAAGGTCGCCAGCGATCAGAGCTGATACTCGCTGATAATGCTCACCGTTCGTCTGGATGTGCGTGTAGTAGGATCTGACAAAAAGCAGACTGATAAGAATGGCTGATGTTACGCCAGCAATGATAAAGGCCAGCTGCGGCATCAATACCGCAAAACTTGCACGAGCCCAGGAACGTCGTATCGATTTAAAAGGTCTCAAACTCTCGCCCTTCGACGCACTTTGCCGCCTCTTTAGAGGTTATTGACGTGGATTGTTTAGAGAGTGATGAACAAAACAGCGCTAGCACTGTTGAAATTTCAGCCTTATCTGGACGTCCATGACTTCAAGAACAGCAACCGTGAGCCGGAAAACCAAGGAAACTGATATCACCGTTGAGGTGAATCTGGATGGTACTGGTAAAACTGACATCGAGACCGGCATTGGTTTTTTTGATCACATGCTGGATGCGCTCGGGCGACATTCCTTTATCGATCTGAAAGTGCGCACCAAAGGCGACCTTCATATCGATGGCCACCACACGGTGGAGGACACAGGCATCGTGATTGGGCAGGCGATCAAACAGGCGCTTGGCGATTTTGCTGGCATAACCCGTTATGGCCATGCCTATCTGCCAATGGACGAGACCCTCAGCCGCGCCGCAGTCGACCTCTGCAAACGTCCCTATTTCATCTGGCATGTCGATTTTAACCGCGACAAGATCGGCGAAATGGACACTGAGCTGTTCAAGGAGTTCTTCCAGGCGTTTGCAGGCAATGGCGGCATGTGTCTACACATAGAGAACCTCTACGGCGAGAATTGCCACCACATTGCCGAGAGCTGTTTCAAGGCCGTCGCACGCTCCCTCAAAATGGCCATCGCTCCGGAGCCTCGCCTCGGCGGCGCTCCGGCCTCGACAAAAGGCTCGCTCTAGGCCAAACGGGCCGCATGAGAACAATTGCCCTTATCGACTACGGATCAGGCAACCTGCATAGCGCCGAACGGGCGCTACGTGCAGCGTCGAAGGATGCGAAGAAAACACGGGAAGTTCGTGTAACGCGCGACCCAGATGCGCTTGGCCTCGTCGACCGGATCGTTCTGCCCGGCGTTGGGCATATTGGCGATTGCGCAGCCAACCTGAAAGCGGTTGATGGCCTGATCGCGGCGCTTGAAGAGGCCGTGTTGCAACAAGGCAAGCCGTTCTTTGGTATTTGCGTTGGCGCTCAGCTGCTGGCGACGCGAGGCCTCGAAGATGGCGAGACCGAGTGCCTGAACTGGATTCCCGGCGATGTTGATCGCATTACGCCGGGCGATGGTTATCGTATTCCCCACATGGGATGGAACGGATTGCAGATCACCAACCCGCACCCGATCCTCAACGATCTCGGCGAGGATCCGCACGTCTATTTCACCCACTCCTATGCCTTTCGAAACCCGGCGCCGGACCATGTCGCAGCAAGGACTGACTATGGCACGCCGCTAATCGCTGCTGTCGCCCGTGACAATATTTTCGCCACCCAGTTCCATCCGGAAAAAAGCCAGAGCGTCGGGCTCCAGCTCCTCTCAAATTTTGTTTTGTGGGATCCGGTATGACGTTCCAACTCTACCCTGCGATCGACCTGAAAGATGGACGATGCGTTCGTTTGCTTCGCGGTGAGATGGATCAGGCGACGCAGTACAATCCCGACCCTGCTGATCAGGCTCGCCAGTTCGCCGCAATGGGCTTTGAAAATCTGCACGTGGTTGACCTGAACGGCGCTTTCGCTGGGACGAGCGCTAATACAGACGCGGTGAAAGCGATCCTTTCGGCGACCAAGGCGCCTGTGCAACTTGGCGGTGGTATTCGCACTCGAGCGCAGATCGAGGTATGGCTCGACGCAGGCATTACTCGTGTGATCTTGGGGACAGCAGCCTTGCGTGATCCAGACCTTGTCAAGGAAGCCGCCCGCGCCCTTCCGGAACAGATCGTTGTCGGCATTGATGCCAAGGACGGCATGGTCGCAGTCGAAGGCTGGGCTGAGACAAGTGATATGTCCGCGATAGATCTCGCGAAAGCCTTTGAAGGCTGCGGTGTCACCGCGCTGATTGTTACAGATATCTCCCGCGATGGCATGAAGACCGGCGTGAATGTCGACTTCACAGGCGCAATGGCGGATGCTGTCTCGATCCCCGTCATTGCAAGTGGCGGTGTCGCCGGCGTCTCAGATATCAAGGCCTTGAGGGCGCATAGTGGGCAACGGCCAATCCACGGCTCAATCCTTGGCCGCGCGCTCTATGACGGTGACCTTGACCCCACTGACGCCCTCGCCGCCACCAAAGCCTGATCGACAGAACTAGCATAAACACGCCCAAATCTGTGTATCATAAATCTGTCCCTGAATTCAGTTTGGCTAAGCCAGTTCAGTTTTAACAAGCGCTCTCATTGTTCTTGAACCTTGTAGCCCCAGGGACCGCTCCCAAGGGGCTGATCAGAACAAACCACGAAAATGCAAGACGTTCTTAACCATCCGCGCTAATAGAGTTTGCCATGAGCGAACCGATTCGAATTCTCGGCATTGATCCCGGCCTTCGGCACACAGGTTGGGGCATGATCGACCTTGCAGGGTCAAGGCTCAGCCATGTCGGACATGGTGTTATCAATATTGATCCGGAGCTTCCAATGGCCGATCGGCTGGCTGGGATCTTCTTTGCCGTCGGCGAACTGGTCAAGACTTATGCTCCTGACCATAGTGGCTGCGAGGAAACCATCGTCAATGCCAACCCGCGTTCCGCGCTGAAACTGGGACAGGCGCGCGGCGCGGCGATGACCGCCCTTTCTTTCCATGGCCTTGAAGTCTCAGAGTTCGCGCCCACCGCAATCAAGCGCGCTATTGTAGGCACCGGGAAAGCTGACAAAGACCAGATCCAGTTCATGATCGCGCGGCTGCTTCCTAAAGCCGGTAAGATGAAAGCCGATGCCGCTGATGCGCTCGCTTGCGCCATCTGTACCGCTCACAATCTGCCCCCAAAACAGCTTAAAGGGGCGGCCTGATGATCATTGGACGTTTGCGCGGCGAAGTGGCAGCTCTCGGCCTCGACAATATTTTGATAGATGTAAACGGCGTTGGCTATGTCGCGCTCGCAGGATCGCGGCTGCTCTCAAAGCTGACGGTAGGTGCAGAAGCCGAAGTCTTCATCGAAACGCGCATTACTGAGAACTCGATCACGCTTTTCGCTTTCGACACGGACGACGAACGCGCCTGGTTTGTCCGCCTGCAGGACGTGCCCGGTGTTGCGGGTAAATCTGCCATGGCGCTGATGGATGCGCTGTCTCCGTCAGAGCTGATGGACGCGCTCGCACTTGGCGATGCAGCGACGATCACTCGCGCCAAGGGCGTCGGTAAGAAACTCGCCGAACGCATTGTCGGCGAGCTGTCCGGCAAGGCCCCGCCCATGGGGCGCTTTGGTCAGTTTACTACTGATCCAACCGGCAGCGTTCAGGCCGCCGCGACAGTCATCACAGGCTCGCGCTCCGAAGCGGTCTCCGCTCTGGTTAACCTTGGCTTTGCCCAGTCCGACGCGGCCAAAGCCGTCACCAGCGCCGCGCGCAAGGACGAAAACGCCGATACCGGCGCGCTGATCAAAGCGGCCTTGAAAGAGCTTAGCCCGGCATGACCCGTGACGGCACGCTCACCGACCCTGAAGCGCAGATGGGCGAGTCGCTTGACCGCGCTCTTCGCCCACAAAGCTTTGATGACTATGTCGGTCAGGACAGCATCAAGGACAATCTGAGAGTCTACGTAGAGGCCGCGCGCCGCCGCGAAGAAGCGCTCGACCACACACTCTTGTTTGGCCCGCCCGGGCTCGGCAAGACGACGCTGGCACAGATTCTGGCGCGCGAACTTGGCGTAGGTTTTCGCGCGACGTCCGGCCCTGTGATCGCCAAGGCAGGCGATTTGGTCGCCATCCTGACCAATCTCGAAGCTAATGACGTGCTTTTCATTGATGAGATTCATCGCTTGCCCGCCCATGTCGAGGAAGTGCTCTACCCGGCCATGGAAGACTATGCCGTCGACATCGTGATCGGCGAAGGCCCGGCAGCGCGCTCGGTGCGGCTCGACCTGTCGCCGTTTACGCTTGTGGGGGCGACGACACGAGCAGGCCTTCTCGCCACACCGCTCCGCGACCGCTTCGGCATCCCGCTGCGGCTTGAGTTCTATACGCCCGAGACCCTCTCAACCATCGTGCTTGCAGCTGCGCGGAAACTGACCGTCCCGATCACACGAGACGGCGCGGTTGAGATCGCCAAACGCGCCCGCGGGACCCCGCGTATCGCCCTGCGTCTGTTGCGGCGGGTGCGCGATTTTGCCGAGGCGGATGGCGACCAGATCGATCAGGCCGCAGCCTCCAAGGCGCTCGCTCGGCTGGAAATTGATGAAGACGGCCTCGACGCGCTCGACCGGCGGTATCTCGACGCGCTGGTGCGCACCTATGCAGGCGGGCCGGTTGGCGCCGACACACTCGCTGCTGCCCTATCCGAAGCCCGAGACGCCGTTGAAGACGTGATCGAGCCTTATCTGATGCAAAAAGGCTATGTCGCCCGCACCCCCCGCGGCCGCGTCGCTGCCCCCCTCGCCTATGAACGCATCGGCCTGCCAGCCCCGCAAAACGGCCTCCAAGGGGGCTTGTTTGGGGAGGAGTAGCGCTTGCAGAAGTTCACAACGGCGTTACTGTGGTGATATGGGAAAGAACTCATTCAATCCTGAGTTTGGCCAGAATGGTGCGGTCTTGAATTCTGATACTATGAGCGATGGTCTGCGCGAGAAATATGAGGCGAGCTTTCGCAAGCAGATCAAGGGGGAGGCCCGGCCCCGAGTCTGGCCGCAGTCAGCAATTGCTATGCTGGCACTTGGCGCGTTCCTAATTGGAATGGCGTTCGCGACCGGCGATACTCTATTCAGCATAACCAGTCTGCCGGGCTTTGGACTTATCGTCGCCGCCCATGTTTGGCGCAGCTATTGGGGTAAGCACGTAAAGCGCAACTAGCGCTGCAACACGCCCTTAACCCATGGTCCAAACGGCGACTCGCCCAACATCGCGACCTGGGTTTGGGCAGAGGCCTCATTGATGCCTTCCTGCGGCCGGGCAATAGGGTGCACCGCTTTGCGCAGCGGGCGCGTCCCAGCGGGCATCGCAATGATCTCGGCAATCGCGCGTGGAATGTCCATCGGATCGGTTGAGCCGCCGCCGGTCCGCTCACCCATGCCTGCCGTCAGCGCCGGATAGGCCGCCAGCAGCTCCTCACTGGTCCGCTCCTTCAGCGGTCCTGAATTGGCATTATTGTTCGCCCAGATATTGGTTGGATAGCCGCCCGGTTGAATGATCGTCACGTCGACGCCATGCGGCACCAGTTCATAGGCCATCTGCTCACTCATCGCTTCAAGCGCAAACTTGGTGGCTGAATACATCCCAAAGCCCGGAATGACGAGCCGGCCAAGCTGCGAGGAGATGTTGAAGATCTGCCCGCTGCCATTGGCACGCATGCTGGGCAGCGCGGCCCGCGCCATACGGTGGCAGCCATAGACATTCGTGTTGAAGGTCTGCTCTGTCGCCGCCATGTCCTGAATTTCGATCGGCCCACCGACAGAAATGCCTGCATTGTTAATCAGGACATCCAGCTTGCCCTCATTCGCCGCTAAGGCTTGAGAAACACCGGCCTCAACCTGATCGTCAGAGGTTACATCAATCTCGATGACACTGAGGTCTAAGTTATCAGAACTGGCAAGATCGCGCAGCTCATCAGCTTCCGGACGCGGTACATTGCGCATCGTCGCGAACACTTTCGCCCCCAGCCGCGCATAGTATTCCACACCGAGGCGCCCAAAGCCTGAGGAAGAGCCGGTCACGAGAATGGACTTGCCAGACAAATCAGGGCTAACCGGAGCTTCGGGGCCTGTGTCTGGACCGGCTTCGCCGCTGACCTGCGCGGCGACACCTGGAGTGATCGCGGCAGCAGCCGCGCTCAAAGCCAGCAATTGGCGGCGATTAAGGGAAGACTGTGAAGGCATGTTTGGCTCCTGCTTGCTTGGGGGAGTGGGATAAGCCAGACTGAATATGGTAGACGGGAACACCGTCGGCAACGCGCGCCCCGGCGTCAGGCGACTTGAAAAGGATCTGAAACAATGACGGACACGCTTCAAGGCAGCTGTTTCTGCAAGGCGGTGACCTATGAATGCGGTCCGCTTTTAGGCGCTTACGGCCATTGTCACTGCCAAACGTGCCAGAAGACCCACTCAGCTGCGTTCGCGACCACAGGACGTGTCGACCATGCCGGCTTCAAGTGGACATCGGGCGAGGACATTGTCACCTATATCGAGTCATCGCCGGGAAAACGCCGCCATTTCTGCCCGAATTGTGGGACGCATCTTATGGCGGAATTGCCTGCAGAGAAAGCTGCGATCCTTCGCATTGCAAGTCTCGACACACCGATTGACCAGACAGCGGCGGCCCATATCTGGACCTCGCATAAGGCCTGGTTCTTTGAATTTGAAGACGGCTTGCCAAGGCTCCCGGAAGCTGCACCCAAACCAACTTAGGCTGAATGCATGTTTGACCTCATCCGTGACTTTGGGCAGGCAAGCGCCGCTCTATTACTCGGTCTCGCCACCGGGGCCGGATGGGTCGCAGCGATTATTGCACCAAACAGCTTCTATGATGATCTCGATCCCGTGGATGCCGACATGCAGGTCCGCAATCTACTGAAATCGGTGTCTGGCCCGGTAACCTTCGTTCTGGTCGCAGCGGGGGCGCTCGCTATACTCGGCACTGCTTATGTCGCCGGTGTGACCGCCTTGGTTGCCGCTTTCGGGTTCTTCTCCAATACGTGGACACTGGCCCCGCCAGCCAAGACAGAGAACGGCAAAAGCACCAAACGGCGACGCAAAACAGAGCGTGTTGTCGCCGTGAGCCTGACCTTGATCTTTACATTGGTAACCGCAATTGCCGCAGTTCTCGCCGTGTTCGGGTTTTAGCATAGAGGTCGATCAGACCCGCGACTGGACATGATCCCGTCTTGCCCGCACTCTGCGGGAAAAGAATGGGAGGAAACAATGCCACACGATATCGCCATGACAGGGTATCAACCAAATCTGCAGCGCTGGATCGACTGGATGAACGGCGCCCATGATGATGCGACCTTGAAAGATATGCTGCACGACGATGTCGTGTTCCGCAGTCCTGTCGTTCACACCCCTCAAGAAGGCAAAGCCATTACATTCGCTTACCTTTCAGCAGCGGGAAAGACCCTTGGCAGCGATGACTTCAGATACACGCGCGTGTTTGATTGCGGGAACCGCGCCGTGCTTGAATTTGAAACCCTTATGGATGGCATCATGGTCAATGGGATTGATATGGTTGAATGGAACGAAGACGGAAAAATTATTGATTTCAAGGTGATGGTTCGTCCCTTAAAAGGAATGCAAGTCGTTCATGCCCAGATGGGTCGGATGCTGGAGCAGATGAAAGCGGGTGCATAATCTGCCCCCAACCCTGCTGACGCAGCGCCTTTCTCTGAAACCTCAAACGTTGGAAGACTTTGACGAAGTCGCCGAGATGTGGGCTGACAAAGAGGTTGTCCGCTTCATCAGTGGGCAAATACGGGACCGGCAGGACTCCTGGTTTACCCATTTGCGCAATCGCGGCCTATGGGATCTGGTTGGCTATGGCTATTGGATCGTTCGGGAACGCAAGACTGGAACATTTGTCGGTGAGGTCGGGTTTGCCGACTTCATGCGCGCCATGCAACCGGATATTTCTGGACGTCCAGAGGCAGGCTGGGCATTGGCAAAGTCGGCCTGGGGGAAAGGCTATGCGACAGAAGCGGTTCTGGCGGCTCACAACTGGCTCGATAACGCGATGCCGGGGCGTTCAACTTGCATAATCGATCCAGATCACGCCGTTTCGATCCGCATTGCGATGAAGGTTGGTTACACAGAGCTTGGCCCCTCGGACTATCGCGGTAGCCCGGTTCTCGTGTTCGAGCGTTTCTCTCAACACTCAGGAAGTGTCTAGCCGCAGGCGGCAAGTTTCACTATCTAGGGGCTATGACCACGACATATCTCGATTTCGAAAAGCCACTTGCAGATCTTGAAACTAAGATTGCGGAACTGGAAGCTGTCGCCCTACAGGAAGGCGGTCCGCAAATCTCCGACGAGCTGAAAAAGCTCAAGGACAAGGCTGCCAAGCAGCTCAAGGACACCTATGCCTCCCTGACGCCGTGGCGCAAGACACAGGTTGCGCGCCACCCCGAGCGCCCACATTTCAGTGACTATATTGCCGGCCTGTTTGAGGACTTCCAGGAACTGGCCGGTGACCGTGTCTTTGGCAATGATGAAGCGATCACTGGCGGCCTCGCGCGCTTCAAGGGCCAATCTGTTGTAGTGATTGGTCACGAAAAAGGCCGTACGACCGAAAGCCGTCTTCGCCATAATTTTGGCATGGCGCATCCAGAAGGCTATCGCAAAGCAGTGCGCCTGATGGATCTTGCAGAACGCTTCAACCTGCCAGTGATCACGATGCCAGACACAGCCGGTGCCTATCCCGGAAAGGCGGGCGAAGAGCGCGGTCAAGCCGAAGCGATTGCGCGCGGAACCGAGCGCTGTCTGACACTGCCAGTCCCAATCATTACGCTGATTATTGGCGAGGGCATGTCTGGCGGCGCGATAGCTATTGCAGCTGCAAACCGTGTGATGATGATGGAGCACGCTATTTATTCCGTCATTTCTCCTGAAGGTTGCGCCTCCATCCTGTATCGCGATGCCGCCAAGGCAAAAGATGCGGCTGAAGCGATGAAGATTACCGGCAAGGATCTGCTGAAGCTCAAAGTGATCGATTCAGTCGTCAAAGAGCCTGTCGGCGGGGCCCACCGTGATCCGCAGAAGGCAATTGCGACAGCTGGCAAAGCCATCGACAAAGCGTTGAAGGAACTGGCACCTCTCACCCCGCTGGAGCTAAAACAGCAACGCCGCGAACGGTTCTACGCGATTGGTCGCGAAGGCCTCAACTAAGCCAATTCAATTTCCTTGAATCGAAACAAAAAGGGCGACCCGTGGGGCCGCCCTTTTCAATAGGCATCAGGAACCGAGCTCAGCTTAGAATTGCTGCACGATACCCAACTTGATCATCCGACCGAAACCACTGTGCACATAGGCATCATAGTTCAGGTCTGTTGATGCAAGCGGTGGATCCTCATCGGTCAGGTTGAAGATCGATGCTGACAGACGGGTTGAGCCATCAAACAGGTTCAGATTGTACGTCACATCGTGCACGATGTGGCTGTCAATTGTTCCCAGTTCCGGTGTTGAAGGCGCGGCGTCCTCATACTCTGAGGTATAACGCAGTGTGTAAGTGAAGGTATGATTGTCGCGTGCTACACGCACATATCCATTCCCCTGCACCTCAACCAGTGTCTGGAATGGCGTACCTTCGTTCAGGAAGCCAACAAAATCGCCGCCTTCTGCTAGAAGCACGCCGTCACCGTTCAGGAAGTCATCTGAGTCATAACTCAGCGTATAGGTTCCTTGGGTCCCAACAGCCAGGTCATAGTCGCTAACGTTCCAGGCATACTCAGCAGCCCAATCAATACCGTCTGTCGTCAGATTGGCACCATTGATGACCTGGCGAGAAATGCGCTCAAGCCCCGATGCTACAGTACCTGTCGGGAGAACCTGTGCCCGCAAGGAGTCACAAGTTGCTGTACCAACGCCGGCACCGCCATCTTCACAACCATTTGCGATATAGGCGTTGACGATCTGATCCTGATTCTCAAGCTGGAATGGATCTTCAAAGTCGAACCGCCAGTAATCAAGAGAACCGGTGAAACCACCATTGCTATACAATGCACCAACATTTGTTGCCAATGCTGTCTCTGGTTCAAGATCAGGGTTCCCAACTGTATCAATGGCTTTGAAAGCAGTTGTCGGCCCAATGAAGGCAAGAGAGGTTGTCCGACCGCGAAGGCTCTCAAGTGTCGGCCCCCGGAAGGTGGTCGAAACAGAACCGCGAAGTGCGAAATTATCATTCACATCATACTTCGCAGCGATCTTTGGATCAAACGTCTGTCCACCATCTGATTCGCCGTAGTCTTCGAAACGTGCTGCCACCTGAACGTTGAACCTATCACTGAAGGGCAGGTTGAGCTCAACGAAGCTGCCATAGACCGTACGCTCAAGGCTGTTCGGGACACTACCTGACAGGAACGCGAACAGACCCGTTGTACCTTCACCGCAATCAAGCGATGCAGTCAGACCAAGTGTGACAGCAGCTGGATCGTTAAACGGGCAAGGATTGATGTTCAGGTTGTAATTATCGGTGATGTCGAACTCGAACGATTCATTCCGGGCCTGGAAGCCAACAGCATAGCCGATGGTACCTCCAGCCAGTTCCCACTTCGTATCACCAGAGAAAATCAGGTCTGTAACCAGAAGTTCGTTTGTTGTGACTGAAGATCCGCGGTCGGTCAGCCAATCCAGCAGTTCTGGAGAGTTCGCGACACTTGGGTCGAAGTTGGGGTTTACCTCACCTGTGATGGCTGAGAACTCCACCGCGTTTGAAAACGGGTTGTAGTACTCACACGGACCAACGCCGGGTGTACCTGTCGCTGGATCACAGCCTGGGCCGCCCAAACCGCGTAGCGCGAAGGCAGAATTCTGAACCGACATGTCATTAAAGTCGTTCAATGAGCGATCCCTTTTGGAATAGTTCATTGATAGTTCGTAGTTAACCGCGCCATCAAACAATGGACCCGACAACTGTGCGCCAAAGCGCTGTTGCTCTGTCAAACGTTGCGCCGTCTCAGGCTGCCCGCCATTCACACCGCCGACGCCGGTATAACGACCCCAGAACAGAATCGGCTCGGTTGCGCCAAAGTTCGCGGCAAAGTCTGGGTTATCGTTAAAGAACGCGATCCGGCCGGGATGATCAGGTAAAACCAGACGGTCAGCCCCAGTCAAAGCTTGCGGCGGATAAGCCGGTGACGTGTTCCACTCCGGGATATCAACCTCGCCATAAGCCGCCTCAAGACGAAGCTCCTGTTCACCAATATCGAAAGTACCCACACCATAAAGTTTCAGAGTGTCTGTTTCTTCGATCAAATTATCGAATTCAGTGAATTGGAAACGGCAGAAGGGTGGCGCGTCGATGATGCCGCCTAACGCTGCACAATTTGGATCCGGGACAAATGCGCCCGTCGCTGTACTGATAAATGTACCGGGATTACCAATCGATGAGATACCGCCTTGAGGGTTATCCGCAAATGACCGGATCGCCCAGTCGCGATCTCTGATTTGCAGCTCGCTGCGGTGACCGTACTCGACCGTACCCATAAGGTTGATCGTGCCTTCGTCATTGCCCCAGCCGGCTGTTGCACCGATCTCATACTCACCATCGGTATCTTCAATCGCAGTGAAGTTACCGCGCAGCTCTAGACCTTCGAAGTCATCGCGGGTGATGAAGTTCACAACACCGCCGATTGCGTCTGAACCGTACAGAGCCGCAGCACCATCTTTCAGAACTTCAACGCGCTGAACCGCACCGAGTGGCAGGAAGCCAACATCCGTACCGATCGTGCCAGAGCTGACATGACGCTTGCCATTGAACAGAACAAGTGTCCGCGCCGAACCGAGACCCCGAAGGTTAATCGCTGTGACCCCCTCGTTGCCCTGACCACCGCGCGTATCAAACTGGTTCGTCTCACCGATCAAACCTTGCGCGGCTGGCAGGTTACGCAGGATCTCATTAATTGACGGCGAACCGATTTCAGCGAGGTCTTCAGCGCTAAAGACTTCAACCGGCAAAGCGGCATCTTCAGGCGTGCCGGCGATGAACGAGCCAGTGACCGTAACCTTGTCCAATGTGCGGTCGCTATCCTCCTCCTGAGCAACAGCGACGCTGCCGGTTGCAGCAAGCGCTGCGAACGACGCGCCAAAAACAAGTTTTCTTCCTAGTGACATTTAATTCCTCCGTTTAAGGCCAGTTCTTTTTTTGACTGCCTGTCAGCAGTCTTCTGGCTCCAACCTTTACATTATGTGTAAGTTGAACGGCGGATAGTGCCGATCTATGCTGCGACGCAGCAGACATATTTTGACAGCGCAGGACACAACTCTAATAAATTTGCACCATTTACGTCCGTGGCCGGATTCGTTACCGCCAACTACTGTAAAAATGGGTGGAATAGGCCATGAACGTTCCCTTCCTGGAGATTTCCGATGCCTTCGCAGATGCAGCAGAGCCGGCGTCGTTTCCCAAGACGGTGTTGCGCTATCGCAACACGCGGTGGGGCCATGAAGTCGGGCTGGGCGCTTTAACCGACACCGAGTGGGTGAATCACTTCGGGGCATTTACGCCTCTGCCGGGAAACCTGACCTCGCCTTTAGCGCAGCGTTATCACGGTCATCAGTTTCATGTTTACAATCCGGAGCTTGGAGATGGCCGGGGTTTCCTGTTTGCGCAGGTCCGCGATTCACGTGGTAGGCTGCTGGATCTCGGGACGAAAGGGTCAGGTCAGACACGTTGGTCACGTCAGGGCGACGGTCGGCTGACCCTGAAAGGCGGTGTGCGGGAAATCCTAGCCGCAAACTATCTCGAGGCGCTTGGCGTCAACACCTCGAAACCGTTCAGCCTCATTGAAACCGGCGAACCGCTGCACCGCAATGATGAGCCCTCACCGGCGCGCTCCAGCGTGCTCGTCCGCCTATCACATAGCCATATTCGGTTTGGTACGTTTCAGCGCGCAGCGTACTTTGATGACCATGACGGAATGGCCCGGCTTGTCCGTCATGTGATCAAGCATTTCTATCCAGAGTGCGAGGACGAAGCGCTGGTGATTGCGGCTCCGGCCCTCTTTCAACGCATCGTCGAGCGGACTGCAGCAATGGTGGGCCAATGGATGGCCGTAGGATTTGTCCACGGCGTGATGAATACCGACAATTTCAATATTACCGGGGAAACGTTCGATTTCGGACCGTGGCGATTTCTGGAAAAAAGCGACCCGAACTTCACAGCTGCCTACTTTGACAGTCAAGGCCTCTATCGTTTCGGCCGACAGCCCACCCAAGGCCTATGGGCGTTACAACAACTTGGCGGTGCGATCAGTCTTGTCAGCGATGAGTCGGACCTCTCCGAAGCCCTCAAAGCCTATGAATCTGCGTATCAGGTCAGTTTTGCCCGTCACACACTCGCGCTTCTCGGCTTACAGGACGGGCCGTCCCTGCACGACGATTTGAAGTTCCTGCAGATTTTCTACGGCTGGCTGACGGAATCACAGGCCGACTGGCAACAAGTCTTCTTCGACTGGTTTGGCGGCGAGGCAAGCATGGCGCGGGCCTCCGAAAGCCCGATCTCGTCATTGTACAAAGACGCTGCGTTCCAGCCGGTTCAAAATGGACTGACCGACCGCGCACCAGACCGTGCGGAGCGATTGCAGGACGACTATTTTCAGGCGCCGGTGCCGGTCAGTCTCGCAATTGACGACGTCGAAACGCTTTGGTCTGCAATCGCAGATGACGATGACTGGTCAGAGCTGCAGGTCAAGCTCGATCATATTGAACAGGCGCGGATCGCCTATGGCTGGTCTTGAGAGCCCGTTAACCAAGCCCTTCTAGAGTTACGCTCTGGAAAGGCCTGCGCCTGCAGCCTGTGTGAGGTACCCACGTGAACCCGTCTGCATCGACGACCTGGATGCTGAAGGCTTTGGTTTCTGGCGTCTTCATCTGTGCCGGAATGGGCACTGCGAGCGCCCAGACATACTCGAACACAACTGGTGGTTCCCTCAACGAAACAACAGCGCCGTGTACCGCGCCGCTAATACGCGGCTTTACAGTCACTGATACCGGAACCGTTCAAGACGTTGATTTGTCCGTTCTCGCAGCCCACACATATCGCGGTGATCTGGTCACCGTACTGGAATCCCCAAATGGCACCCGTGTAACCCTGACCAATAGTCTGATCGGTCGGTCTGGCGACAATTTCAATGTTACGTTCGATGACGACGCAGCGACGGCTTATACGAACGCATCCAACACCGCGACGCATTCAACGACACTGCCCTATCAAAACACGCTCTCCCCTGAAAACCCGCTCTCGGCTTTCAACGGGGAAACCGCCAACGGCACGTGGACAATGGAAATCTGTGACGACTTCGATCAGGATTCGGGCACTTTTACGCGCACGGACCTGACCCTTGTCACGACGAACACCGCGCCGACAGCTGATCTGTCTCTCGCAGCATCTGCAAGCGTCACGAACCCCGCGACGGGAGCCAACACAGTACTCACCTTTACGGTGACCAATTCCGGCACGGGAAACGCGGACGGTGTCAGCGTTATCGCGCCGCTTCCTTCCGGGCTGACTTACGTTTCAGACAATAGCGGCGGAGCTTATGATGAGGCCAGCGGCGTCTGGACGGTTCCGGGGACACTTTCGAGCGGCAGCAATGCGAGCCTGCAAGTCACCGCGAACGCGAACGCCTCTGGCAGCGGTGCCGTCCTGGCAGAGATCACGGCATCAAATGTGGATGACCCTGATTCAACACCGAACAATCGTAATACTGCGCCAACCGAAGATGATACGGCCTCGCTGAATCTGCTCATTAACGGCCCAGCCCCCGGCGTCGCACCAACGCTCAGCTGCTCAGGCACACAAACGGTATTCGACTGGGACAGTGAAAGCTGGACAACCGGCGCGCAATCGCAATCCTATCCCACATCCGGTGTGGGTCTCGACTTCGAGTTTAACGGGGATACCGGCTTCTTCGTCGACAACTCTGCGTTTGGGGGTCAAAGCCCAGCGCGATCAAATGTCATTAGCGGTGGGCTATCACCAGCAGAACAGGCCCTTCTATTTGTCGTGAACTATACGTCTTCGGTCCAGAGCATCGACCTCACAGTCGATATGGGGACACCCGGTGTTGGCGTTGCCGGAGCGCAATTCACGATTTTCGATGTCGACATCAACCCCAGCACCGCAAGCAATGCCAATTTTATCGATCGGATTCAGATCATTGGTTACTTTAATGGCATCGCAACCACACCAATTCTGACGGGCAGTGGATCAAACTCGGTGAGTGGCTCAACGGCAATTGGGACGGCATCAGTCGCGTCGGCATCGGCGGACGGTAATTTGACCGTGACGTTCGATACGCCTGTTGATCAGATTGTGCTATTTTACGACAATGACCCCGCCGTAGTAAGCAATCCAGGCCAGCAGGGTGTTTCGCTACATGACATCACATATTGCGAACGCACCCGGGACTTCTCCGATGCCCCTGCCAGCTATGGTGCCCCCTCACATCTCATCGTTCCGGGCATCTCAATGGGCGCGGTCGCGCCAGACGCTGAGAACACAGCCTCGCCATCCGTGACGGCTGATGGCGACGATACAACAGGCGTTGATGATGAGAACGCGGTCACGTTCCCGGCTCTGACACAAGGCGACAGCACGACACTGAATGTCGCCGTCAGTGGCAGCGCAGGATATTTACGCGGCTGGATCGACTGGGACGGTGATAACAGTTTTGAGACAAGCGAACTGATCGCTGACGACCTGCAACCGATCGGGGGCAGCGTATCAATCCCTTTAACCGTGCCGTTAACCGCCACCACCAGTCAGACCTATGCGCGTTTGAGGTGGTCACAGCAGACCGGTCTCGGCCCGGAAGACGATGCAACATCCGGAGAGATTGAAGACTTCGCCCTAACAGTATCGGCGCTTTCGACGGCGTCCTGCCCAGCAGGTTTTTCTTTGGTGTCCAGCACGGGGAACGCCGATTCGGTTATCGTTACGGCCCAATTCAGCTCTTTCGCATTGGGCGCACCTGAAACACCTGGAACGACAGCCAATTCAGCTAACTCAGCACGCGTCAACAATTCCAACCAGACGCTCACCCTCGACCTTGGCAACCTGGTCGCGGAAGGCAGCGATATTGATGTCACCATGGCCCGCGACAATGGTTCGGGCGAAGCCGATATCCAACTGTCGGCAGACAATATTACATTCACGACGATACAGACGTTTAACAGCGGCACGAATGACTCGTTGGCTATTGTCCCCGTCACTGTCCCATCCGGCGGGGCGCAGTATATCCGGTTCGAACGGAATGCAGGCCGGGTCTGGATTGGCGGGCTCGAATACACGCAGATCTGCACATCCAGCGGCAGTCTCAATGCCTCCAAGACCGCAGAAGTTTACAATCCCACACCTGCTGCGGGTGAAGTCTTTGCGATCCCTGGAAGTGACGTCATCTATACACTGGCCGTGACCAATGAAAGCAGCGTCGCGGCAGCGACAGACTCTATCGTGCTGATCGATGAATTGCCTGGCGATGTGGAGTTCTTCAATGGGGCAACACCCGAATTTGGCAACACCGTTGTCGAGTGGACAGAGACGGATACATCCCTGACCTTCGACCCACTAACGGATCTGGCATTTGCCAGCACGCTCACGGGTCCGCCATCGGGCTTTGATGATTGTACTGCTACGATTGCAGCCGGGTACAATCCCGACATCACGCATGTCTGCTTCAATCCCAAGGGCAGCATGGCCTCGGGCGACCCAGATCCAACATTTTCCGTGCGTTTCCGCGCGCGTATTCGCTAAAGCCACAGCTGTCTGCTTCGCGACGCCGCTGCGTCACACAGTGACTTGGCCTTATGCCTGCCCTATCTTGCAAGCACAGAACAGGGAGTGAAAGATCACGATGGATGGCGCAGGCAGAGTAGACCGCAACCCAGTCCTCAGCAATCTGACCGGCCTTTTGAACGAGGCGGTCAGCCTCCTCGACCGTTTCGAGGCGACCGTCCGTGCCGAGCTCTCAAAAACCCTTGCGCCGGAAGGCAAACCCGACCGGGGCGCGCTCGACACCCACCAACACAAGGCCCACGGCTTTGCCTGGCTGGTCACCTATATCGAAACCCTTCGTGAAACGGCCAATTGGGCGACCCGGTTAGAGGCTGAAGGCAAGTTTACCGAGATCGAGGCGCTCCTCTCACAAATCCTGTTCAGTCGCTATCTCGCAGACATAGTCGGCGGTATTCCGATGAACCAAGGCGAGATCATACGCCCGCATGAGTTGGGTGCCCTCGCCGCCGTCGATGACCTGTTTGCTCAACCTGTGATTCAAACCCTGATCACCGAAGGCCTGACACCGGAAACAAGCGCTGCGGCTGCAGCATTTCTGCCTGATGCGCTCGGCAGGGCAACCGTTGAGAATACAGGCGAAGACGAAACCATGGCGATGATCCGCGATCAGTTCCGCCGCTATGCTGATAACAAGATCGTACCCTACGCACACCAGTGGCATCTGAAAAATGATTACATCCCGATGGACGTCGTGCAGGATATGGCTGATCTCGGCGTGTTCGGCCTGACCATCCCGGAAGCGCATGGCGGCCTCGGCATGGACAAGACGGCCATGTGCGTCGTCTCAGAAGAACTCTCGCGCGGCTATATCGGCACCGGCTCACTTGGCACCCGATCCGAGATCGCCGCTGAGCTGATCCTTATCGGCGGCACAGAGGCCCAGAAACAAAAATACCTTCCTGCCATCGCGTCGGGCGAGATCCTGCCCACCGCCGTCTTTACAGAGCCAAATACCGGCTCAGACCTTGGCAGCCTGCGCACCCGCGCGGTGAAGGATGGTGAGACTTACAAGATCACCGGCAACAAGACATGGATCACCCATCCGGTCCGCGCTGATATGATGACGGTCCTGGCACGAACCGACCCAGCCACGAACAATTTCTCCGGCCTCTCCATGTTTCTCGCCGAAAAACCCCGTGGGACTGACGACGCGCCATTCCCGGCTGACGGTATGACCGGCGGGGAGATCGAAGTACTCGGTTATCGCGGGATGAAAGAATATGAAATCGGCCTGGACGAGTTTGAAGTGCCAGCGTCGAACCTCCTCGGCGAGATTGAGGGCATGGGCTTCCGGCACCTGATGGCGACCTTTGAAAGTGCACGCATCCAGACCGCAGCGCGCGCCGTGGGTGTAGCGCAGAACGCCCTTGAACTCAGCCTGCGCTACGCGCTCGACCGGGAGCAATTCGGCCAACCCATTTTCAACTTCCCAAGAGTGGCGAACAAGCTCGTCATGATGGCCGCCGAACTCGTCGGCATTCGCCAGCTCACATACTTCTCCGCCCGTCAGAAGGATCAAGGCAAACGCTGTGATCTGGAAGCTGGTATGGCGAAACTGCTTGCCGCCCGCGCGGCGTGGGCAGCCGCCGACAATGGGGTGCAAATCCATGGCGGCAACGGTTTTGCGCTGGAATATCCGATCAGCCGAGTATTGCAGGATGCGCGTATCCTCAACATTTTCGAAGGCGCTGGCGAGGTTCAGGCCATGGTGATCGCCCGGCGGGTTATCTCAGAGCGAAACTAAGTTTGGCAGCAGCGCCTAGTTCTGCTCCACGTCGAAGAGATCGAATTGGCGCACGTCCACTGTTTTGAGAATATCCGGCCCGGTCAGGGCGGTACGCAGCGCTTCTCTCAGGTTGACGCCAATATCTAGCGCCTCAACCGCGACGATAATCACGCGTCTCTGTTCCGCCTCGCTTGCCGGGCAATTCGCACCGGGCACGCAAACCGCGTCTTCTTTAAACTCGCCAAGATTGGTCGAGAACATGATCGGAATCTGTCCAGTCTCGCAGCTGCCTCGTTCCCCAGCCAGTGCCCTACCCAGTGTTTTAGCACGCGCTGCGGCAAGCTGATGATTGGTCGCCGTGGCGCCATCTGAAGAGGTTGAACCAAAAGCCATCGCCGCTTTCGAGGCACAAAACCGTTCAAAAAATTGCGGGGTTTCCAAAACTTCGGAGAATTGCACAAACCGCCCCTCATCCTCGATCCGGTTAGACGAGCCAGAGCTCCATGAATAGCGGTCATGCAGAACATAGAGGCGGAATTCCGCGCGGTTCCCGTCCGCGTCGGTGCCAGAAAATTCACGGCTTTCGCCCCAAGTTCCACCATCAATCGGGGTCAGAGCAGCTCCGCAGATGTCCGGCCGGTCGGCAAGCATCATCTGGTCCCACAGGGCGGCGGCGCGGTAGCTAGGATCATCAGTCAACACTGCTGAATCGCCATCATCGGTACAGATGACCGCGCCAGTATCGCGATCAATCCCAAAACTGCCGGGCTCTCCCTGCCCTGTTGCCGACAATGAAACCGCTGCAAGCGCGCCCAATGCCAGACCAATTGTCTTTAACTTCATCATAGCGACACCCCTTCTCTACGCTCAGTCTGCGTAAACCCCTATTCGCCGGTGTCATTTATGGCAATGCCCGGCTCTATATCAGGCCGCGACATCCTCATCGCCGGAATGGACGCGTCGATAGATATCCTGCCCAAAAGCGATCCGGGCCGCTGCATCCATTTCTGACGTGTCTGTGTTTAAGACCGGCTCGATATGCGGGCGCAATCCGTGACGATTGGCAATCTGGATGGCCAGGCCTGGCCGCGCGTTCAGCTCCAGAAGCAGCGGTCCCTTTTCGGCATCAATGACAATATCGGCGCCAAGATACCCAAGCCCTGTTACCTCATAGGCGCGTGTCGCCATCATCAGCATCTCATCCCAGCGCGGCACCTGTAGCCCCGATAAGCTATTGGCCGTATCTGGATGCGTATCAATGATCGCATCATACTGCATGCCATTGCGGGTAATACCGGTTGTCAGATCGAGGCCTACACCGACGCCGCCTTTGTGCAGGTTCGCTTTCCCATCGGAGTCAGCGGTCGGCAGGCGCAGCATAGCCAGAATGGGAACACCTTTGACAACAATGATCCGAATGTCTGGCACACCCTTGAAGCTGATCTGATCGAACACACCTGCAAAACGGACCCGTTCCTCAATCAGGGCGACATCCGGCAGACCTCCTAGCGAATACATGCCAGACAGAATATTCATCACATGGAAGCGTAGGTCTTCGAACAGGATGCGTCGTCCGTTTGCGAGGCGGTATCCACCTTTCATCGGCTCCATAATGACTAGAATGCCATTGCCTTGTGAGCCATTCGCTGGCTTGATTGCCACACCATTTTTGCGATTGAGCAGATCCTTGAGCCCGCGCATATCGCGAGAGCCACGGATGAGGCCGATCAGTTCCGGGCACGGAATACCGGCGTCCTCAGCCAGCTTCTTGGTCACCGACTTGTCATTGACCAAGCGCATTAAGCGGCGCGGGTTTAGCTCTCCGACCAGACGGACATTCCGCTCGTTCAATCCCATGACGCCATTGCGACGCAGGCCGATAATGCGATCAAGTATCGACATGCTTGTCCGCCGCGTACCGGAACCGGCTAACCTCGCTAAGCCGCATGCCCATATACCTGCCCATCAGCAGACAGAGTCCCATGATGACAAATAGTAGTTCCGGGAAATTGAACATTAGATACTCAACATTCGGGTTGCTCATCGCTAGGTAAGCCACGCTGGCAACCGCCAGACTGCCAAGGCCCTGCTTGATGGCTTCGCTGGCGGAATACTCTTCCCAGACAATCGACATCCGCTCGATTGTCATCGTCAGAATAACCATTGGGAATAGCGAAATCGACAGTCCAACCCGTTGTCCGGTATCGGCCATGATGATCGTAATCGCCGCCATGCACAGAACGATAAAGGTCAGCACAACGGCCAAGCGCGGAACCAGTAACAGCTTTAGGCGCTCCAGGTAGAACCGCATTGCAAGACCGAGTGAAATCAACACAACAAACAGGATCAGACCGGTCAGAAGCGCGGTCTCTCGGAAGGCGATACCAATCAGGACGGGCATGAATGTGCCAAGCGTCTGCAGGCCAACAAACTGGCGCAGAAACACCAGCAACAGGATCCCCACCGGGATCGTCAACAAGACGCGATAAACGAGCTGTGTTGTAACGGGCAGATCGTCGAAACTGAACAGGCGCAACAGGAACTCATCATTATCAGCAGCATCCAGCACCATCGCGCTTGCCGCCAGCCGCAAAGGTTGCAAGCTGATCTGCACGCTCAGCTCGGATATGCCATCGGCCTGTACGAGTTCCTCTACGCCGTACCAGATCGGAAAAAAGCTGCTCGGACTTCCGGTTGGAAAGTAGCGCCGATCCCGGCCAGCGACCTGATACTCGAGCCAGCTGGTTGTTTCGGCGCGGCGGCGGGCATCATCAAGGTAAACGCCGTTCGCGATCCGTGCCGGCACCCCTTGGCTTTGCAATACTTGCCGCGCGAGTTCCAAACGACCGAGAGACCCAGGCAAAGCCGGAATGAGAGCTGCGACTTCATCTGACAGGTTGGACGAGAAAATCTCCTGAAGTGTCAGCTCAACCAGGGATTCTTCATCAGCCGATTGCCGCCGCAAGGTCGAAAGCCAGACGATAAAGGCCTGACGCTCAAGATTCGATTCAAACGGTAGGTCGATGCGCTGGTTTTGCTCGGCCAGACTGTCAGGAAGCGGCGTTTGGCGACTCTCTTCAATCAGTGAGGTGCGATAGCGCAGCACTTTTGGGCCATCCGGATAGCGATAGGTCCAGATCGCTTTGCGGTTTCGTTGTTCCCCCTGACGGATCACCCTCAATCCAAATGGGCCACTATAGAACTGCTCATCACGGACATCGCGAAATTCACTACGAGCGGGCAGAAAGGTCTCTATGCGTACGGGTCGGTTATCAGCAGCGAACTCGATATAAACCTCAAGATTCCAAACTGTACGGGTCTGATCCGGCACCAGCGGATAATCATGATTGATCGCCTTGTGGGCAAAGATACCGAACCCGAGGAGGATCAGGAAAAGGGCCAGAAGCCGTGTATGGAGCTGACCACTCATCTACCCACTAGTCACACGTCTCGCTGGCCGCAAAAGTCTGACCAGAGTCGACGACGATCCGCGAAGCCAGAAACTCCCGACCAATCAGCACTTGATAATCAAACTGTTCGCGGTCAGCCAGCGTGAACTCAGCCAGTCCAGAGGCCCCGCCGACACAAAGCGGCAGGTGAATGACCGGGCGGCGCTGCGTGCCCCCCGTTTTCAGCTTGATTGCAACAAAGGAAATCACGTTCTGATCATACCGGATCGAGCGACCATTCTTGCCGACGACGCGAAACTGCACCCACGTATCCTTGCCGGATTTCTTGTACAGCTCGACATCGCGCGCATAGAGCGAGCTGGTATCAGCGCCCGTATCCAGTTTTGCCTTCATCGAAAGGCCAAGCTTCCCGACATAAGCATCTTCGATATAGCCGAGTACAACCTGATCCTTACCGCGCACATCTTCAGCGTCGGCATGGGCTGGCAATCCAAGCCCGGCGAGACAAACCAGAAGGGCGCAAAAACGGGAGGCAAAAGTCATTTTAGGATCCGCATGTTTCAAGACAAAATATTTTTCTGCCTCTTATGAAACCCGATGGCTAAAATATGGCCATTCGCCGCAAATAACTGCGATCTTCATGAAGCGCAACATATCGATCCCTTCCCCTTCTTTAATACTGCCAGTATGGGCATTCTATAATGTTGAAAACTCGCATCATCCCCTGCCTTGATGTCAAGGATGGTCGCACCGTAAAGGGCGTAAACTTTGTTGACCTGCGCGATGCGGGCGATCCCGTTGCCCTCGCGCGGGCATATGATGCACAGGGCGCAGATGAGCTTTGCTTTCTCGATATCACCGCCAGTCATGAAGGCCGCGGCACGCTTCTGGATGTGGTCAGCGCGACAGCTGAACAGTGTTTCATGCCCCTGACGGTCGGTGGCGGCGTGCGATCCGCCGAAAATATGGTCCAATTGCTGCGTGCCGGAGCCGATAAAGTCGCAATCAATTCTGCGGCTGTGGCCAATCCAGATGTTATCGCAGCGTGCGCAGCGCGCGCGGGGCGACAATGCGTGGTCGTCGCAATCGATGCCCGCAAGACCGGAGACCGGTGGGAAATCTTCACCCATGGCGGGCGCAAAGGCACGGGTATCGATGCTGTGAAATTTGCTCGTGAAGCCGAAGCGCGCGGGGCGGGCGAAATCCTGCTGACCAGTATGGACCGCGATGGCACCAAGAGCGGCTATGATCTCCCGCTTCTGAAGGCCGTTTGCAGCGCGGTCACAATTCCAGTTGTCGCCTCTGGCGGTGCAGGCAATGCCGAAGACCTCGCCCCCGCAGTGCTGGAGGGCGGCGCCAGCGCTGTTCTTGCCGCTTCGATATTTCACTTTGGTGAGGTTACATTGGCAGAGGCGCGTGCTGCCCTCGCCAAAGCTGGCGCACCTGTGCGACCGTTCCAGGAGGCTTGAGCCATGACCGATACCCCACTTGGCGATGCCGCCCGGCTGAGCGAGTTGATCACACAACTCTCCGGCACGATCGATAGCCGCGCAGGCGGCGATCCATCTACCTCCTACACAGCGAAACTACTGCATAAGGGACCGCTCTCCTGCGGCAAGAAAATCGTAGAAGAGGGCGCCGAACTGGCGCTTGCTCTTGCCGCCCAGGGTAAGGCTGAAGCAGCTTCTGAAGCCGCAGATCTGATCTATCACATGCTGGTCGGACTACGATCCAAAGGTGTGTCTCTTACTGAGGTTGCTGATGCGCTCGCTGCACGTCAGGGCATTTCGGGTCTCGCAGAGAAGGCCGCTCGAACGGATTGATCCAAAAAGTGCTGCCTTGACGAGCCTTGCGCTAAACGCGTTTACTTAGCGCTTAAGCAAAGTTGGGTCGCTAATATGATCTGGATCGCGCGCATTGTTCTCGCCATCGCTTTTACATCGGCGATTTCATTTCATGCACAAGCTGATAAGCGTTTCGCATTCCTCGTCGGTGTTGATGACTATCCTCAGGCGGATATGACGCTGGATTTTGTCGACGCCAATCTCGACGTGATGTCTGCATCGCTGACTGAGCTTGGCTACGACATCACTCGGCTGCAAAACCCCGCCGCGCTGAACTTTACGCAGGCGATGGATGAGTTCCTGTTTCGCGCTGAGACAGATGGCGAGATCGATGAACCGCCCGTCATCCTCATCTACCTCACTGGAATCGTTCAGTCTGAAGACAACAAGAACTATCTCGTGCTCGGCCAAGATGGAGAGTCAGGCCGCCGCCGCTCCAGCATCGCGATGAGCAGCATTTTCTCCCGGCTGGAGATGATCGACACCAAAGCTTCCGTGGTGATTTTCGATGCCTCGTTTGAAGCCCCACCGATGCTCGACGTTAACAATCGCCCGCGTACAGGCGCGTCGCGTTCAATCAGCGGCTCACTGTCGGATGATCTCGCCACGCAAGGCATCCTGATCGCTCATGCTCAGCGCCCCATGATGACGGCCGATCGCTTCGTCATCGGCGAAGATGGCGCATCGATCTATACATCGACCCTGGCCAAGGAGATGCGGGCGGTCTCCAGCGAGATCTGGACCGTGTTTCGCAAAACCTCAGAGACTGTGACCCGCGCCACTGAAGGCGCACAGATCCCATGGATTGAAGATGCCCTGCTTGGAAAGCTCAGATACTTCGTCAACCCGGAGACGCTGATTTCCGGTGAAGAGGCACGCTATGCCCTCGTCATAGGGAACGCCGATTATGGCGGCGCTTCAAAGCTCTCTAATCCAGAGAATGATGCCGACCTGATTGCCTCAGCGCTCAACGCAACGGGTTTTGACGTCACCAAGGTCAAGAATGCGAGCAAACTGGAAATGGAGCGCGGCATTCGAACACTGACTGACAAATTGCTGGACGAAGAAAAGCCAACCGTCGCCTTTGTCTACTATGCTGGTCATGGGGTTCAAAATCAGGGCGAGAATTACCTCATTCCGATTGGGCACAATATTGAGCGAGCATCGCACCTTTCCTTTGAAGCCGTGAATGCGAACTGGATCCTCAAACAGCTCGATGCAACCGGTGTGCGGATCAAATTCCTCGTCCTCGATGCTTGCCGGAACGACCCCTTACCACGCTCGCTGTTCCGAAGTGAAGGCGGCACAGGCCTCGCCAGAATGGATACCACGATCGGCACAGTGATAGGCTATGCTACTGCGCCCGGCGAGGTTGCCTCCGATGGACAAGGCCAAAACAGCCCATATGCAGCCGCTCTTGCCGACATGCTGACAACCCCCGCTCTGACAGCCGATGAAATGTTCACCGAAGTGCGAACCTCCGTTGCGCTAGAAAGCCAGGGATTTCAAGTCCCATGGAATGAAACCAGCCTGATTGGGTCATTCTACTTCTCAGGCGATGGCGAAAACTAGAAAAGGCCGCCTTCGCGGGGAAGACGGCCATGTTTAAGAATTGAGATATGAACCCTAGTGGCGGTTGCTCAGTCGAGCACGACGCCGACGCCGCTTGTCCAACATGCTTCTCCCCTTCTCTACTTGTTCTTCGGGAGCTGGGGCTTTGATTTCGACGGCTGGCTTGGCGATTTGGATCACGTTAACCATGTCCGCCTGAACGGGGATCAAAGGGGCCGCGACCGGGGTTTGCTCAGTTTCGCGGACTTGCGGGTTCATTTTTCTTTTCCTTTTCAATTCAGGCACTTGGCCTATTCAGCGGGGGTTGAGCTCGGGGAGTGTTTGTCGCTGATGGACTGAGATTTGGGAACGATATATTGTTTTTCAATAAGAAATTACTGTTTTTCGGAAATAAATTTTGAAATGTGTTTAATTTCAAAGCGGTAGAAGCTCAAAAACCACCTCGGGAAGCCTGAGGGTTACGATGATCCCTGCTTTACCTTTTGAGAGGAATGGCGTTTAAGCCGGACAGGCCAAACACTAAAGCGAGAACCAAAAATGCGGTGGCAAGTTTATCTATCTGGCGAAATCCATACGGACTGGCGCGACCAGATCGTGGCGGGCGCAAAAGCACACAATCTTGATATCGCTTTCACCTCCGCCAATACCCATCATGAAAGTAGCGATGCGGCTGGTGACGTCCTTGGCAAGCCGTCTGAAGATTTCTGGCGTGATCATCAGTCCGCGAAAGTGAACTCGCTGCGCATTCGCACATTGATCCAGAAATGCGATATCGCCATTATTCGGTTCGGTGACAAATACAAGCAGTGGAATGCGGCCTTTGATGCAGGCCAGTGCGCTGCACTTGGCAAACCTTATATCACTCTGCATGATGCGAATATCGTTCACGCATTGAAAGAGGTTGATGGCGCAGCTGCCGGATGGGCAAAGTCGCCCGTTCAGGTTGTCGAACTCCTGAAATATACACTCCAGACCTAAGCCAGACGCCGGGCGCTTGAGGCGAGAATTTGAATATTCAATTCGCTTTTGAAAAGAAAGCTTATGACAATCTGCGGCTGGCGGGCAATAAGGCTCATCGGAAGTAGTATGCAAGGATGGGTAGATGAAGCATTTGATCTTGGGTCTTGCCGCTGGTCTTGTGATGCTGACAGCATGTTCAGGTGGTCAAGAGCCCACGCAAGAGGCGACAAAAGTTCGCCCTGCAAAACTTGTCACGGCAACGCTGGCTTCGTCTGAGCGGGGCCTCTCTTTTCCAGCTGTCATCCGGGCCGTCGAATCCGCGGACCTGACCTTTCAAATTGCCGGCGAAATCCTCGAATTGGACGTACTAGAGGGGCAGGAAGTCAAACGCGGTGACGTGATTGCACGCCTGAACCCAAGAGACGGACAAAATCAGGTTGCTCAGGCCAAGGCCGAATTTGAAAATGCGCAAGCTGAATACGAGCGCGCAGAGAGGCTGGCGGCCCAGGACGCAATCTCGCGAAGTGTCCTTGAAACCCGCCGCACGACGCGCGACGTCGCAGAGGCAGCCCTCGACAGCGCCGAAAAGACCCTCGCCGATACGGTTTTGAGATCCCCCTTTGATGGCGCAGTCTCGCAAGTCTCAGCCCGCCGGTTCCAGAATGTTCAGGCCAAAGAGCTTGTGGCCACCATTCAGACCGAAGAGGTCGAAGCGGTGATCAATATTCCAGGCAACATCATTGCTCGAATACCGCAGCTGATCCCGCTCGGCGCCAGTGTCAGGCTGGACACCGCGCCTGATACGCTGATTCAGGCCGAGTTTCGCGAAGCCTCGGGGGCCGCGGATCCAGAGACCCAGACTTATGAGGTCAGCTTCTCGTTCATTCCGCCAGACAATTTGTTCATTCTGCCCGGTATGACGGCAACAGTTGATTCTGCCTTCGATTTCAGCGGCGCGACCGATATTTTCTCAGAGGGCGTGTCCGTCCCGATGTCTGCGATCCTTTCCGAAGGCGGCAAGACTTATGTCTGGCTGGTCGATCAAGAAACCTATGTCATCTCGAAGCAGGAGGTTAGCATTGGTGAAAACGTTGACGCCGCAGTGATCATAACAAGCGGGCTAGAAGGCGGCGAAACCCTGATTGCAGCGGGGGTCGCCTTCTTCAATGAAGGCGCAACGGTCCGCTCCTGGCAGCCATGATGAGGGCGGTCCGATGAACAGCGCAGAATGGTCGATCAAGAACCCGCTCCTGTGCGGGATTGCCATGGCCATCGCACTTGTCGGTGGCTGGCTCGCCTTCAACAATATGGCCCGTTTTGAAGACCCTGAATTCACCATCAGGGTTGCCAAGGTGATCACCCAGTATCCCGGTGCGACACCGGAAGAGGTCATGGACGAGGTCACAGAGCCCCTCGAAACAGCCCTGCAACAATTGCCTGAGGTGAAAAGCGTCGACTCGGTCTCATCGGCTGGCCTGTCCGATATCAGTGTTGAAATCCGCTATGAGGCCTCGACAAGCAAATCCGACTTGCAGGTCGTCTGGACAAAAGTGCGCAACAAGATTGCCGACGCAGAACGCGATCTTCCGCCCGGCGCCAGTACGCCAGTTGTGAATGACGATTTCGGCGACGTTTATGGTATCTACTACATGCTGACCGGGGAAGGTTACACACCAACGGACCTCTTGGAGTATGCCAAAGAGTTGCGTCGGGAGCTGCTTTTGGTGGAAGGCGTTGCCAAGGTCGGCATTGTCGGTGAGCAGGAAGAGGTGATCTATGTTGAGGTATCGCGGGAGCGCGCGGCCTCACTCGGCGTCTCCTTGAATCAGGTCTACAGTACGCTCGAACAGCAAAACACCGTCGCCAGCGCGGGCGACGTGCGTGTGGGAGATGAACGCGTCGAGGTGCATCCTACCGGAGAGATCAAGTCCGTTGATGCGATCCAGGCGCTTTACATAGGCGATCAGCGGACAGGCGGCATTACGCGGCTTGGGGATATTGCCGATGTCACACGAGAGTATCGCGAACCGGTTCCGCTTTACATGCGATATGACGGGCAACCTGCCCTCGGGATCGGCATTTCAAACCTGTCGGGCGTCAACGTCGTCAAAATGGGCGATGCTGTTGATGCAAAGCTCCAAGAGCTTGAGCCCCTTCGCCCCGGTGGCATGGTTCTGCATGAATTCTACCATCAGGGAAAAGTGGTCGATCAATCGATTACCGATTTTGCTCTAAATGTCGTTACGGCGCTCGCCATTGTCTTTGTAACTCTGCTTGTCTTCATGGGGTTCCGTTCAGGACTGGTCATGGGGGCAACCGTCCTGCTAACCATGGCCGCGACCCTGCTCATCATGTGGGTCGCTGGCATCCCAATGCACCGGATCTCACTCGGAGCGCTGGTTATTTCACTTGGTATGCTGGTCGATAATGGGGTCGTTATCACAGATGGAATTCTCGTCGGCATCCAGAAGGGGCGCAACAAGCTGGATGTTGCCGTTGAGGTTACACGCAAAAATCTGAAGCCCCTGCTTGGCGGCACATTGGTTGGCATTATCGCCTTCGCACCGATCGGGTTCGCCCCAGGCGATACCGCAGAGTTTACCAATTCGCTGTTCTGGGTTGTGCTGATTGCCCTGGGACTCAGCTGGGTCCTGGCGTTCACGCTGACACCGCTATTCTGCTATTGGTTGTTTCCTCAGGCGAGCCAGGCTGAGGCCGGCATTGAGGAAAAAGACGGGCGCTTCATGGCCTGGTACAAAAGCGTTATTCGCGCTGTGCTGGCTCAGAAGGCGATCTCGCTGGCTGCGACCGTTGCCGTATTCGTTCTTGCGGTTTGGGGCTTTCGCTTTGTCCAGTCTGGCTTCTTTCCAGCCTCAACTTCCCCACAAATCGCAATCGACTACTTCCTGCCCGAAGGCACCGATATTGAGCGAACCCGCGAGGACATGCTGAAGCTGGAGACCTATCTCAACACAGTTGAGGGCGTGGAACACATTCACACGATCATTGGCGGCGGCACCTTGCGCTATATGCTGACCTATGAGGTCGCGTCGGATAACTCGTCTTACGGCCAGATCCTGGTGCGCACAGCAAACTATCGACTGAATGACAGCCTGATTGCTGAGATACAGGCCTATGCCGACGAAAATTTCCCAGACGCGCAATCAAAAGTGTGGAAATTCCGATTGGGACCAGGTGGCGGGTCAAAGATCGAGGCGACGTTCTCTGGTCCAGATCCGCAAGTCCTGCGCAGCCTCGCCAATCAGGCCAAACAAATCATGGCCGACGATCCCAAGGCCGTTCTAATCAAGGATGACTGGCGACGCCCAGTGCCTGTGCTTCAGCCCGTCTATTCCCAAAACAAGGGTGAACGCGTTGGCATTACCCGCAAAGATATGGCCGATGCGCTGGCAGAGAATTTCAGCGGGCTGCAGCGCGGCGTTTATCGCGAAGGTGATACGCTCATCCCGATTATCTCGCGCGCGCCGGAGGAGGAGCGAACGGGCACTTGGGATGTTCTCTCCATCCAGATACTAAGCCCAACGACGCAGCGCCCGGTGCCGCTCGCCCAGGTCCTTGATGATGGGGTGGCCATCTGGCGTGATGGACGGCTACTCAGGTCAGACCGCGTGCTCTCAATCAAGGCGCAAAGCGACCCGGCCGTCGGTGAATTGCCGGACGCCTTATTCTCTCGCTTACGGCCCCAGATTGAGGCGATCGAGCTGCCTGACGGCTATACTCTGGAATGGGATGGCGAGTTCGGATCCTCTACTGAAGCCCAATCCAATCTTGCCAGCACTATCCCACTCGGCCTTTTAGCGATGATCCTGGTTGTTGTGGTCTTGTTCAATGCGATCCGCCAGCCCGTTGTCATCTGGTCAATCGTCCCACTCGCGATTGTCGGCGTTGTCGTTGGACTGGCGCTCACCCAGACGCCGCTTGAATTCATGGGCATTCTTGGACTGCTCTCGCTCTCCGGCCTGCTCATTCAAAACTCGCTTGTGCTGGTCGACTCGACAGATGAGTTGATTACATCCGGCATGCCCCGCTTTGATGCGTTGGTGGAATCTGCAGCCAGTAGATTGAGGCCCGTGACCATGGGGGCCTTTACAACCGTCCTTGGCATTTTGCCGCTCTATTTCGATGCCTTCTTTAAATCGATGACGGTCGTACTCGCTTTTGGCTTGTCGTTCGCAACGCTCATCACGCTGCTTGTGACCCCAGTGCTCTATGCGCTACTGTTCGGCATCCGCCGGCATGAAACAGCAAGTCCCCCACCACCTGAACCTGAAGTCGAAGCAGAGCTAGCAAGCGCATGATGAACCGGGTCCTGATCTCTGCAATGATGGCTAGCCTCTCGGCTTGCGCTTCCATCACACCGCCAGAAGAAGCCGGCCAAGCAGCGCGCGAAACGCTGCCAGATACACCCAACGCCTGGGCCATGGCCAGCGAGCGCGTTGGCCCCGTCGAAGCGGGATGGATCTCAAAGCTGGATGATCCAGTGCTGTCTGCTCTGGTTGATGAAGCACTCGTAAACAACCGCGACTTACAAGCCGCTGCTGCGAATGTGCAACGGTCCTGGGCACTTGCCGGACAGGCCGGAGCAGGCCTCTCACCCTCCGTCAGCCTGTCTTCAGATGCAGGTCGAAGCGGCAATATTGAATCAAGTGGCAGCGACAGCTACACACTCGGCGCTCAAGCCAGCTGGGAACTGGATGTCTGGGGCCGAATTCGATCCGGCAATCAAGCCGCTATCCTGAGCGCAGAAGCCGCTGAAGCAGATTATATCTACAGCCAGTACTCTCTGGCAGCCGCAGTTGCGCGCGCCTATTTCCTTGCCATTGAGGCAGATCAGCAAGCGGAAGTCGTACGGCGAACGCTCGATGCGCTGACGGAAACAGACCGTATTGTCACCGTCCAGTTTGAGTTTGGGCTCGCGACGTCTCAGGATGTCGCCTTATCACGCTCTGATCTTGCAAGCACCAGAGCGTCCCTCTCAGCGGCGCAAGGCTCTCAGCGCGATGCGCTTCGAGCACTGGAAGTCTTGCTGGGTCGCTATCCGGCAGCAGAACTGCAAGTGCGACGCACGCTGCCCGAAGTACCGCCAACGCCACCAGCTGGGTTGCCGTCCGGCTTACTCGACCGGCGCCCCGATATTATCGCCGCAGAGCGCCGGGTTGCCTCTTCTTTCAACAGTCTTGATCAGGCAAAAGCGGCGCAGATGCCCTCTATTAGCCTCACCGGAAGTGTGGGCGGCTCTTCTGGCGAGCTGACAAATCTGCTCAATCCGACCAATGTCGCCTGGCAGGCTGCGACGAGCATTGTTGCCCCGCTGATCGATGGTGGTTTGCGCGAATCTCAGGTCGAACAGGCCAGTGCTGAACAGAAGCAAGCCATCGCGGACTATGCGGGCACGGTTCTGACCGCCTTTCAGGAAGTTGAAGGCGCGCTGGATCAAACCGTGGTGCTGGCCGACCGCGCTGGATCTCTGGACGAAGCCGCGCGGGAGGCAAACAACGCCCTGCGCGTGGTGAATCTGCGCTATGATGAAGGCGAAACGGATTTGCTCGATGTGCTGACCATTCAGCAGCGCGTCCTGTCCAGCGAAGGTGATCTTGTCAGCGTCGAACGGGCCCAACTCGACCAATGGGTCGGGCTGAACCTGTCACTCGGCGGCAGTTGGGACTAAGCATTCTTACTCTTCGGTTGTGCTCTGGATCCAGTTTCGGGCAAGATACAGCACGGCGAACAGGACAATCAGAGAGACCGGGAAGAACACCAGCTTGGAGAGCGCGCCTTGGCCCGCAGCGACATCAACCGCTGTTCCGGTCAGACCGCTTTCTTCCGCTGCAACCCGCGCGCCATCAATCCAGCTACCTATTATGGGGTTCCAAATGGTCAGCGCGAACATGCCCGCCGCCCCCACCAGGCTCATCCCAAGCGCGCCAGAGCGCGGAATATACTGCGCCGTGACCCCTATCATGGTGGGCCAGAAATAGCAGACGCCAATCGCAAAGACGACCGCTGAGACATACACCATCACCCCCGACGCAGAAGCCATGAGGAACAGACCCAGCGTGGTCAGAACGGCGCTCAGCAGCAAGACCCCCAGTGGATTCAGCGCATGGATCAGCGGACCGGCAAAATAACGCCCCACCGCCATAATCCCGGTCACCATGCCAAGCACGACCATGGCCTGTCCTGGTATATCGCCCAGCTGCGCTCCAAGAATCCGGTCAACCCATTGCTGTGTGCCAAGTTCTGACGTCGCTGTGATACTCATAATCCCCATCAGGATCAGGAGCAGCGCCGCATCGCGGCTGCGGCCTGTGCGAAAAAGCATGAGCGCAAAGGTCAGCCCCAGCGCCAGAAGCAGCGGCAGGATGAACGTCCCCGGCAATCCGGCAATCAGATCATTCGGCGTCCCGATGAGGATGAGCAGCCCCAGCACGGCGCTCATCAGCAGAATACCCGTGGCATCGAGGTCGACCTTGCGTTCAATCTCCGGAATGTTTGGGAATTTGGTCGTGAAAACCATCACCCCATATATCGCCGTCGGAAGCAACATGACCGCGATCTGCGGCTGCCAGCCAATGCCGCCATTCGTCATCAGGTAAGAAACAACCGCTCCAATCACGATCCCGCCAGGGAACCAGACATGGAACCGGTTCAGCCACTTGGTCTTGTCATCCTTGTAGAGGTCCGCAACCAGAGGATTACACGCCGCTTCGACAGACCCATTCGCGAAGCCGATAAAGAACGTTGAGATCAACAGGCCAAGGAACCCTCCGGCTGTGATGGTCAAAGCCAGGCCAAGCACGTGCCCGAGAAACGCCAGGATCATGATCAGGCGTGGCCCAAGCTTGTTATAGAGAAAGCCGAACACAACCATGGCCAGCGGGAAACCGAGAAACGCCATGGAATTGACCCAGCCAAGCTGCGTATCGCTGAGCTGAAACTCTTCACTCAGGCTGGTCAAAATCCCAGCCCTAATCGCAAAGGTCATCGCCGTGACGATCAGCGAAAGACAACTCAGCCAGAAAAGCCTGTTGCGATCTATTCCAGCAGCCAAGTGCTCATCTGCGGTGGTTGCGGTCATGGTTCCTCCTTCGCCTGACTGTTCTTACGACAGGCCTAGCATTTTGCGGTTTGCTTCAACGCTCACATCGCCGCCTGCGAAATCGTCAAAGGCTTTATCAGTCACGCGGATGATATGGTCAGAAACAAATGTCGCGCCCTCGCGCGCGCCATCTTCGGGATGCTTCAAGGCGCATTCCCACTCAACAACCGCCCAGCCATCGAAATCGTAGGCTGAGAGTTTGGAGAAAATCGCGCCGAAATCGATCTGGCCATCGCCAAGGGAACGGAATCGTCCAGGCCGATCGACCCAGCCCTGATAACCGCCATAGATCCCGCTCTTACCGTTCGGATTGAACTCCGCATCCTTCACGTGGAACATGCGGATACGGTCATGATAGTGATCAATGAAGCTCAAATAGTCGAGCTGCTGCAAAATGAAGTGACTTGGATCGTACAGAATATTGCACCGGGTATGACCATCGACTTCGTCAAGAAAGCGCTCGAACGTGACCCCATCATGCAGGTCTTCGCCGGGATGGATCTCGTAACAGACATCGACACCGCATTCATCATAGTAATCGAGGATCGGACGCCAGCGGTTGGCCAGCTCCTTGAAGCCTTCTTCGACGAGGCCAGCAGGCCGTTGCGGCCACGGATACATGAACGGCCAAACCAGCGCCCCCGGAAAAGACACAGACCGGTCAAGGCCGAGGTTCTGCGACGCCTTTGCCGCTAGCATAACCTGCTCAACCGCCCATTCCTGGCGCGCCTTGGGCTTGCCGCGCAGCTCGGCTGGTGCAAAGGCGTCAAACGCGGTGTCATATGCCGGATGCACCGCGACCAGTTGCCCTTGGATATGCGTCGAGAGCTCCGTGATCTCGACGCCCCATTCGCGGCACTTGCCTTTGAAGTCGTCGCAATAATCCTTGCTTGTCGCTGCCAGCTTCAAGTCAATACAGATCGGATTGTCAGATGGAATCTGCACGCCCCTATAGCCTGCCTCCGCCATCCAGCGGCAGGCACTTTCCATCGTATCAAATGGCGCATCGCCCATGAATTGGGCGAGAAAAATAGCCGGTCCCTTGATTGTTTTCATCGTGCGATCTCCGTCCAGGCTGACTGATTGTTGCTGCTCTCAACCAGAGCTTCGATAAAGGCCATGCCGCGCACAGCCGCGTTTACGCCTGTGGTCACTGCACTGTCACTCCGTATCGCGTGTGCAAAATCGAGATACACATTGGCAAACGCTTCGATATACCCTTCCGGATGGCCAGGCGGGGTGCGGAACCATCCGCCAGCGCTCTGGGGTAGATAGCCTTGCGCAGCACGAATAAGCTCAACAGGGCGATCCGTATACGTACGAACGAGCGTATTTGGCTCTTCCTGCCGCCATTCTAGACCGCCCGTCTCGCCATAGACGCGGATCGACAGGCTGTTTTCCTTGCCAACGCAAACCTGAGACGCGCTGAGCACACCCTTGATCCCATCCTCCATGCGAAACAGCGCAGAGCCATCATCATCGAGGCGGCGACCCTCAACAAAAATGGACAGGTCAGCGGCCACATGTGTCATGGTCCGGCCTGTCACAAACTCGGCCAGATTGTGCGCATGGGTGCCGATGTCGCCCATACATCCTGAGATACCTGACTTGGCGGGATCGGTGCGCCAATCGGCTTGTTTGTTCTCAACCTCGCCAGCAAGCCAACCCTGTATGTACTCAACAAAGATCTTTCGAACCCGGCCAATGCCGCCATCTTCGATAATCGAGCGGGCGACCCCAACCAGAGGATAGCCAAGATAGGTATGGGTCAGGCCAAAGCTTTTGCCGGTCTGCTCGACGATACTCTTCAAAGTGACGGCTTCTTCCAGGTTCAAAGTCGCAGGTTTATCCGAAAGGACATGAAAGCCAGCTTCCAGCGCGGCTTTGGCAACGGGAAAATGCATGTGATTGGGGGTCACAACCGCAACAAAGTCTATGCGTTGATCTGCGGGAAGCTGAGCCTCTGCGGCCATCATTTCTGTGTAGTCTGCATAGCAACGCGCTGTATCTAGACCCAAAAGATGACCCGTTGCTCTGGTATTTTCAATATCGCGCGAGAACGCACCAGCGACCAACTCAATCTGACCGTCCAGACGCGCTGCAAGGCGGTGTACCTCACCAATAAACGCACCCTGACCACCACCAACCATACCAAACTTCAGCTTGCGTGTGGCATCTTGTGTCTCAGACATATGGCTCAAACCCCTCCTGTTTGCAGTCTTGTGCTGCGCGGTCAGATTGATGATTGCAAGGACCTGACCAGACCCCAAGCAGACCCTCGTCTGAAAGCTTTTCAGCAGACTATGATAGCGCTCACAAAATGTCGACTGTCTTGGTATAATCCTGGGACTTTTCACTCTGACCACGTGCGCTATCGCTCTGTGCGAGCACCAGAGACTGCGCTAGGGATCAGACGGAGAAAGTTCTGGAAACGGATCAATGCTGACTGACATTCCAATCGAAGCCCTCTTCGCACCGGTCTTCGTGCTGTCTGTGATTATTGAATGGTGGTCTGTTAAAACAGGCCGCGCCAAGGGTCGCTATGAAACGGCGGACGCAATCACCAGCATGGCAATGGGGCTCGGCAACGCGGTCATTGGAACACTCACAGGCGTGGCAGCCTTATGGATCATGATGCTGGCCTGGCCGTATCGGATCATGACCATGCCGAATACGTGGTGGAGCTTTCTGATCGTCTTCGTGCTGTATGATCTGGTCTATTACTGGAAACACCGTTTTGCCCATCGCGTCCGCTGGTTCTGGATGGAACATGTGACCCACCATTCCAGCCGCCACTACAATCTGACAACAGCGCTGCGACAGCCCTGGTTTGGTCCTTTTACAGGCCTGATTGCGGTGGGTTGGATTTTGGTTTTGCTCGGGTTTCATCCCACTTTCATTGGTCTCGCGGGCGGGATTAACTTGGTCTATCAATCCTGGATCCATACCGAAGCGATCAACAAGTGCCCGCGCTGGTTTGAAGCAGTTTTCAATACACCGAGCCATCACCGTGTGCACCACGCAACCAACCCGCGTTATCTGGATGCCAACTATGCCGGGGTCTTTATCATATGGGACAAGATGTTTGGCTCTTTCATCCCGGAGCATAAGGATGATGCACCAGACTATGGCATCGTCAGACCGCTCGACAGCTACAACCCGATCCTCGTCGCGTATCACGAGATGCTCGCGCTGCTACGAGACTGCGCATCCGACGGTATTCGGCCGCTGGTCTGGCTAAAGCGGGCCTTCAGTGCACCCGGTTGGAGCCCAAGTGGCCAGCATAATCGCACGGAAGAGATCCGTAACAAATGGCGGGCGGAACAGCATGCCGGTGAAGCTAACCGCACTGATGCGGACAAAGCTGCGATCTAATCCGGTCATTGCGGCGTATTCATTAAGTCTGCGCCACCAGTTATGCGACAAAAAGTTCACATTTTGGACATTGATTTTTGAGAATTAAATAATAACTGACTGGTCAGTCATTATTTTTGGAGGTCCGAATGAACAGCGCTCAGGGCACTGAAGAACGCCAGTTTAGTGGCTGGGTTGTTGGCATTATTCAATTGGTCTTCGTCATTGCCGTTATCGGCTTGGCTTTGGCCCTCTCCACAACTTTGCAGACGGGTGGAAGCGGCGGTCCACCAAATCTTGCCGATCTGCGCGAGGAATCGAGCATCACAGTTCGGGTGACACAGCCAGAGGTGATCCGCTTTTCGCCTGAAGTGCGTGCAAATGGGACAGTTCAGGCGAGCGCTGAGGTTTCGGTCAGCCCGCAAGTCTCCGGTGAAATCATGCGCGTTAGCCCACTCTTCAGAGCTGGCGCGCAGATTGACAAGGGGCAGCTCCTGTTCGAGATCGACCGTGCAGATTACGTTTTATCCGTAGAGCGCGCTGAGGCGGAAATTGCAGCGGCAAGCTCAGACCTTGCCCAACTCGAAGCTGAAGCGCGGCTTGCGGTGATGGAGTGGGAAGAGCTGTATCCCGGCCGAGAGGTCAATGAGCTGGCAGCTCGCATTCCACAGATCGATGCCGCCAAAGCCCGCCTCAACAGCGCGATTGCCAACAAGCAAACCGCCGAACTTTCGCTGCGACGGACCCGCGTTTATGCCCCGCTCGACGCGCGCGTCATGAGTTCGACCCTTGATGCAGGCCAGATTGTTTCCCCGGGCCAGACGGTCGGCCGACTGGTTGCTTTGGAAAGCATAGAGCTCGCGGTTCCTGTCTCAAATGACCAACTCACCATAATTGAACCGGCGGTTCGCAGACCAGCGAATTTCACGCTGCGGAGCGCGACATCTGAGACTCGGGAAGCCACCGTTGTTCGCATTGATGCCAGCCTTGATGCGCGAACCCGCTTGTCCAATCTCTATCTCGTGCCGGCGTCCAGCGACGGATTGCGCATTGGGGATTTTGTGGATGTGATCATTCCGTCTGATCCAGTCGACAGGGCATTCGTTCTGCCTGCTTCCGCCCTGACCGGGCAAACAGAGGTTTGGGTCATCGAGAACGGCCTTCTTGCAGTACGGGAAATCACCAAACTTGGCGAACGTACCAACGGTCTGGACATTGTCACACTCCCTTTCGATACAGCAGAAGGCCTTGTTGTTGTGCCGCCGCTGGAGGCCGAAGAAGGTCAGGCTGTATCTCCGCGTGAGGGAACTGAAATTACAGCCCTAAGCACAGGAGGCAGCGATGGCAGCCGGTGAGCCAGAACCCGAGGGCGGTGGGTTGATCGGTTGGTTTGTTAACAATCCCGTTGCTGGCAATCTGCTTATGGTCGTGCTGCTCATCGGTGGTTTATTAGCCGCCGGCAATCTGCGCACGGAAGTCTTTCCAACGATCAAACCGGGTATCGTAACCGTCAGTGTTCCCTACCCAGGCGCTACGCCCGCCGAAGTTGAGGAAGGCATCACACGCCGGGTTGAAGAAGCCGTCCTTGGGATTGATGGCGTGAAGCGCGTTTCATCGACGGCTGCAGAGAATATCGGAACAGTCACGATTGAGCTCGCCGACTTCGCAGACGAACTCATCGTCAAAGATGATGTGCAGTCTGCGGTTGAACGCCTAGCCGATTTCCCACCTGAGAACGCTGAACGGGAAACCGTATCCGCGCCAAAACCGACAAGCGGCGTCGTCACATTGGTCGTTGTCGGCAACGTAACCCCCCTTGAGCTCAGACAGGCTGCTGAGAACATTGAGCGGGAGTTGATCACGCAGACCGGCATCTCACTTGTAAGTCTTGCCGGTGACCGCGACTATGAGATCTCAATCGAAATCAGCGAAGATACGCTGCAGAAATATGGCCTTTCGATAGACGACGTTTCGCGAGCTGTGCGTGCTGGCTCACTCGATCTGGCAGGCGGTTCCATTCAGACCCAGTCTGGAGAGTATCTCTTGCGCACGAACCAGCGACGGCTGACCGGCGACGGCTTTGAGAGCATTGTTGTCCGCAATCTCCCGGATGGATCACAAATTCTGCTCAGCGATATTGCAACCGTGCGAGATGCTTTCAGCCGCGAAAAACTGAGCAATACATTCAACGGAAGGCCTGCCATCTTTGTCGAGGTCTCACGCGCGGAAGCCGAAGACATCATCACCGTAAAAGCAGCGGTCGATGCGTTTATGGAGACCTATACGCCCCCGGCCGGTGTTGAGGTTTTCGAGTTTCGGGATCAAACACAAATCCTGCAGGAGCGTATCAATCTTCTGCTTCGCAATGCTTTGTTCGGGTTCGCGCTGGTCTTTCTGTTCCTGGTTCTGATGCTCGACCTAAAACTTGCTGTCTGGGTTTCAGTTGGGATTGCGACCGCCTTCATGGGTGGTTTCATGCTGTTTGGCAGTGCTGGCGTTACGATCACAATGGTTTCCCTGTTTGGACTGATTATCGTCCTGGGCCTGGTGGTGGATGATGCGATCGTCATTGGTGAGAATATCGATGCCGAGCTGAACTCTGGAAAAAGTGGGAAACAAGCTGCAATTGACGGCGTGAATGGTGTTTTTGCGCCCGTTCTGGTTGGCGTCATGACAACAATCGCAGCGTTTTCACCACTGCTTTTTGTGGGCGGTTCGTTTGGAGACATTACCAGAGCTATTCCTCTAGTGGTGATCTGCGTTTTGATCGTATCGCTAATCGAGGCCTTTTTCATCCTGCCAAGCCACCTAAGCCACGGACGCGCCTGGTCGCGGGGGCCTTTGGCAACGGTCCAGGGCCGCATAGCCAAGGGTATAAACTGGATTGGCGAACACATTATCCGCAGCGGTGTGATCTTTGTCGCGCGCTGGCGCTATGCCACGGTTGGCGCAGCCATAGCCTTTTTTATTGTTTGTATGAGTCTGGTCAGCGGCGGGGCTGTGAAGTTCATCTTCTTCCCGAACATTGAAGGCAATGATATCTCAGCCACGCTGGTCATGCCGGAGGGTACCCCCTTCGCAAGAACCGAAGCAGGTGTAGACCAATTGGTCGATGCGATTTTCGAAGTAGCCGAAACGGTGAAAGACGAGCGCGGTGAGGATCTTCTCTTGTCCGTCGCGGTGACAATTGGCGGGAATACAGCGCAAGGCGGTGGCCCTGTCGGGAATACAGGTTTCAGCGCCGCCGAGAATGTCGCCCAGGTGCAGGTTGAACTGATCCCGTTCGGGACACGCCGCATGTCGGCTTCTGAAATCGAGCGCGCCTGGCGCGAAACGCTTGGCGCGGTTGAAGGCGCAGAACGCCTGACATTCACTGCTTCAATTGGAGGTTTTGGCTCGGATGTTGAGTTCGAGCTGGCCCATGCCGATGAAGCCATGCTGATCAGCGCCGCCAACAGACTAAAGGCTGAGATTACCAATCTGCCGGGCGCAAATCAGGTTGAAGACAGTTTCGATCTTGGCAAACGACAGCTTCTGTTTGAGCTCACCGATGCGGGACGCGCCGCTGGCCTGACCCCAAGTGATGTGGCGCGCCAAGTACGCCAGACTTTCTTTGGTGAAGAGGTTCAGCGGGTTCAACGCGGTCGTGAAGAGGTTCGCGTCTTTGTCCGATACCCCAACGAAGCCCGTCAATCTTTACAGACTTTGGATGAAATGCGCATTCGTCTACCAGATGGCGAGAGTGTCCCACTTTATACCGTGGCCGAAACGTCTGAGAGCCGCGCTTATTCATCAATCGACCGGATCGATGGTCGGCGCATTGTGACGGTAACCGCAGATATCGATGAAGCGATCAGCACCCCTTCAATTGCGAACGAGCAATTGCTCAACCGCATCCTGCCACAACTCAATGATGCTTATCCTGGTTTGAAATGGGCGCAGGCTGGCTCTAGCCGCGAACAGAACGAAGATCTCGCCAGCCTTGGAGAGGCTTTTCTGGTTGTCATGATTGTGATTTTCGCTCTTGTCGCAACGCAATTGCGGTCGTACCTGCAGCCAATTGCGATCCTCGTTGCAATTCCACTGGGTGTTGCTGGGGCGGTCCTCGGTCATTATGTTCTCGGATATGCGCTTTCTTTTGTATCCGTATTCGGCATCGTTGCACTTGCAGGTGTTGCTGTGAACGCGTCTGTCGTCCTCGTGGATCTCTACAATCGCTATCGTCTGGAAGGCCGAGACATGGTAACCGCTGCCGCTGATGCATCGGCGCGGCGCTTTCGCCCAATCCTGCTAACAACGCTAACAACAGCACTCGGGCTTGGACCGCTGCTGCTTGAAACCAGCCCGCAGGCCCAGTTCCTCATTCCCATGGCCGTCAGCCTCGCTTTCGGAATCGTGATCTCTGGAATAATGGTCCTCTTTGTCACGCCGGTTGTCGCCTTGATCATCGAAGACTTAAGGTCTTTACCTGACCGAGTTGGAGGTTTGATGCTGCCCCGGGAACAAGCTGGAGGACCTGCGGAGTGAACGATCTGACTGTGGATACACCTGAAGCGGAAGGACCATTGAGTAAACGCGAACAGCAAAAGGAAGCCAAACGAAAAGCTTTGATCGGCGCCGCGCTTGCTGTGTTTTCGCGAGTCGGCTTTGCCGCTGCCAAGATGGAAGATGTCGCTGAAGAAGCAGGTGTCTCCAAAGGGACGGTCTATCTCTATTTTGACGGTAAGGAGCACCTGTTCGAAGAGATGGTAAAGGCGAACATGCTACCGATGCTGAACCAGATGTCAGCTGGACTTAGCGATAAGACCCTCTCAGCTGCAGAACGCCTCAAAACCTATATCAAGTTCTTCTACCGGAAGGTTCTCGATACTGAGCGCCGGCAGATCATGCGGCTGATCATGGCTGAAGGACCGAATTTCCCGCACCTCGCGGAATTCTATCATAAAAACATTTTGTCGCGCGGTCACGCGATGATCACCTCAGTGATCGAAGAAGGCATCCAGAGCGGTGAGTTTCGTCAATTGAGCGAGCACGGATTGGCACAAAATGTCGTCGCAGGCGCTCTTGTTGCGGCGATCTGGAAGATGGTCTTTGAACCCTTTCAACCGATTGATCTTGATGCCTATTCAGATACGCATGTCGACCTCATTTTGAATGGACTGACCGCGTAACGCTTTTTCCACCTTAGCCTGCTTAAACGCTCTCAAACGTCCACACCGTTCGGGAGTTTTGCCGGGTTGTTGATCACCGTTCGACCTTCTGTTGCAGATCACCTCGACACGCTTGTCACGGCGCTGACTGTGTGGGTGTCTGAGGTATGAGCGGGAAGCCGAAATACTTTGATGAAATGCTCGGGAGCGGTGATGAGATCCGCCCACCATACGCCGAGTATAACAGACTGCTCACCTCGTTTGACCCCGCAAAGCTCAAACAGAAATCACTCGAAGCAGAGGCTTTTTTCCGTAAGACCGGGATTACGTTCAATGTTTACGGAGAAGCAGAGGCCGATGAGCGCCTGATCCCCTTTGATCTTCTGCCGCGTATTATCAGCGCCAAGGAATGGGGCACGCTGACCAAGGGAATTGAGCAACGGGTGAAGGCCCTGAATGCTTTTCTTCATGACATCTATCATCGTCAGGAGATCTTGCGTGCCGGACGTATTCCGGAACAATTGATCACACACAATCAGGCGTTCCTGCCGCAAATGATCGGAGTGAACCCGCCGGGCAATATCTACACCCACATTGTCGGCACGGATCTCGTTCGGACTGGACCGGACGAGTTCTTTGTTCTCGAAGACAATGCGCGGACACCATCCGGTGTGTCTTATATGCTTGAGAACCGGGAAACGATGCTGAAAATGTTCCCGGAACTGTTCTCGCAAGTCGGGGTCGAAAGCGTCGGGGACTACCCGGCCCTGCTGCGCCGCTCACTCGAAGCATCCGCGCCGATTGGCTGCACAGACAAACCCACGATCGCTGTTCTAACCCCGGGTATTCACAACGCGGCTTACTACGAGCATGCATTCCTGGCGGATCAAATGGGCGTTGAGCTTGTCGAGGGGCAGGATCTTCGAGTCGTTGACGGTCGCATTGCGATGCGAACAACCTGCGGCTACAAGGCCGTTGATGTTATCTACCGGCGTGTCGATGATGAGTTTCTCGATCCGCTGAATTTCAATCCGGAGTCAATGCTTGGTGTGCCCGGCATCTTCGATGTTTATCGCGCGGGCGGTATCACAATCACCAACGCGCCGGGCACCGGCATTTCGGACGACAAGGCGCTTTACTCCTATATGCCGGATATCGTTGAGTTCTACACCGGTCAGGAACCGTTGCTGAAAAATGTTGAGACGTGGCGCTGCTCGGAACCGCAATCTCTGTCTTATGTGCTCGACAATCTGGCTGATCTGGTGGTCAAGGAAGTCCACGGCTCGGGCGGATATGGCATGCTAGTGGGCCCGGCGGCAAGCCGCGAAGAGATCGAGCAATTCAGGGCGAAGCTGAAAGCCAATCCCGGCAACTATATTGCACAGCCCACTCTGGCGCTCTCAACAGTCCCAATTCTGACTGATGCAGGGCTTGCCCCACGCCATGTCGATCTTCGCCCGTTCGTTCTTGTTTCTCCCCGAAGTATTGACGTTGTGCCGGGCGGTCTTACCCGCGTGGCGATGAAAGAGGGCTCGCTGGTGGTCAACTCCAGCCAAGGCGGCGGAACGAAAGATACGTGGGTGCTCAGCGATGGGTAGTAGCATGCTCGGACGGACCGCATCGGGTCTGTTTTGGATGATGCGTTATCTGGAGCGCCTGGAGAATACAGCCCGGCTTGTCGATGCTGGCTTTCGAATGTCGCTGACCCGCGCGCGGACCACCAGAAGCGAGTGGGAATCGGTTCTCACCACAGCCGGGACGCGCGATGCCTATCTGCAGAGACACGACCGGTTCAAAACAGACCCGGTTGTTGCCTTCATGGTGGGCGACAAGACCAATCCGAGCAGTCTCTATTGCTCCATCGGTGCCGCGCGAGAGAATGCCCGCATGACACGTACAGCTCTGACGCGCGATGCCTGGGAAGCAATCAACGATGCCTGGCTCGACCTGAAAGCCGCGTTCAAGGCGGAGGCGTACCGAACAGATCTGCCCGGTCTTCTCTCACGCATTCGCCGACACACAGCTCTGGTGCGTGGGACAATCAATGGAACGATGCTGCGAAATGACATCTTTCGTTTCGTGAAACTCGGCATGCTGATTGAGCGTGCGGACAATACGGCGCGCATTCTCGACACGAAGTATTATGTTCTATTGCCATCCAGCGCCTCTGTTGGCTCTTCTCTGGATCAGGTTCAGTGGGAAATGATCCTGAGATCGGCATCCGCAGACCGTTCATTTCACTGGCTGCATGGCGGGGACATCAATCCTACAGCAATCGTAGACTTTCTGGTGCATGATGTACGCCTTCCACGCTCGATAGCTTACTGCTATGATGAGATTATCGAGTCGCTTGCGGGACTTGAAGCCGAGTATGGTGATCGCAAACCATGCCATGATCTGGCAGCGCGCCATGAGGTACATATAACAAACTCGACCAGCGACCTGATTATCGGCTCTGGCCTGCATGAGTTCCTGATCGACTTTATTTCGCGCAATGCTCAGCTCTCAAGCACAATTGAAGCTGACTACCGATTCAAGGCCTGAAATGCTGCTGAAAATCGATCACCAAACCCGCTATGAGTATACCGCGCCAGTAACGTTCGCACTCCAGCAACTCAGAACGCGGCCCCTGTCCAGCCGATGTCAAACTGTAATCGATTGGAAGATCAGCCTCAAAGGCGCGAAACTTCAAACCAGTTTCGTCGATCAACACGGCAACCATGTTGATCTTGTAGAACTGGAATCGGGCACAGAAGAGATTGTGATCTCTGTTTCGGGAGAGGTTGAGACGATCGAGACCAACGGCGTTCTGGGCCGCCATACGCTGGCCATGCCGCTATGGTTCTACTTGCGCCAATCGGAGTTGACGAAGCCGGGTCCACAAATTGACAAGCTGATCGAGAGCCTGGACGCGCCGGATAGACGTGATGTTCTAACCTTGCATGCTTTGAGCGCAATGATCCTCGAACGAGTTGCATACAAAACCGGTCAAACCGGCATCCAAACAACAGCAGAGGCGGCTCTCGAACACGCTGCAGGTGTCTGTCAGGATCATACACATATCTTTTTGAGTGCCGCTCGCGAGCTCGGATTTCCAGCGCGCTATGTCAGCGGCTACCTGATGATGGATGATCGTATCGAACAGGAGGCAAGCCATGCCTGGGCTGAGGCTCACATAGACGGATTGGGCTGGGTTGGCTTTGATGTGTCCAATTCAATCAGTCCAGATGAGCGCTATGTCCATGTTGCGCGAGGCACTGACTATCGCGACGCTGCGCCAACAACTGGCTTCCTTGTCGGCGCACAGGGCGAAAACCTGGTCGTCTCCTTACAAGTGCAACAATAGAGTAGTGCCATTCCGTTGTGACAGCTGAGCCCAAGCTGCAGTTACATCTCTATGCCGCATCAAGAGTGGCCAAGTCGGCGACTGCTCTATAAACAGCCGGGATGCCCACCCTCTGGACCACGCTATGCTCTGTCTTGGCCTAAACACGGCAGGCCCAGCCTGCGATATCGCGATTGCACAAGATAGCCGCATCCTTGCCGAGCTTGCCAAGCCGATGACACGCGGCCAGGACGCTGAACTGCCCAGTCTCGTTGAAGAGGCTTGCAGCATGGCAAATGTCAGACTGAACGAGTTTCAGCGTATCGGCGTCGTAACAGGTCCTGGCAGCTTTACGGGCGTTCGCATCGGTGTTGCCTTTGCGCGTGGGTTAGCGCTGGCAAGCAATGCCGACTGCGTTGGAGTCAGCACCCTCGAAGCCACGCTGCCTGAAGGACAGCAAGGCTCAGCCATTGTCGTTCTTCCAGCTCAAAAGCGCGCGCCAGATATTACATTCTGGACTCAGACCTTTCGTTCTGGAGAAGCCACAGCTGAGCCGCGTGAGCAATCGCTTGGAGAGCTGGTTAACCTTCTGGAAGCCCGTCCACACATGGTTTTCGGGTCAGCAAACCAGCTTCAACAGAGCATGCCAGCCCTGAAAATCCAGAGCGCCAGCCCGGCAGGGGTTCGGGCAGCTCAATTGGCCGCCATCTATGACCCAGAACAACACAGGCCGCGACCAACCTATGGCCGAAAGCCTGACGCTTTGCTGCCGGGCGGCATTGAACGCAGATGACGGGGATCGTCGTTCTGAACGCTGCAGATGCCCAACGGATGGCGCATTTGCATGCAGCAGCCTTCCCATCGGATGAAGCATGGACCGCCGAGAGCTTCGAAGAGCTCTTCGCCCTCAGCTCGACACTCGCCCTCGGAATTGAAGGTGACCTCTCGCTCAGTTCGCTCGTTGTCTTTCAGAAGATGGCACCTCAAGCTGAAATCTTGACCTTCGCCACCGCACCAACCTCGCAGCGCAAGGGATATGCAACAACACTTCTGTCTGGAAGTCTGAAAATCCTGAACCAGCATGGCGTCTACGAGATCCTGCTTGATGTCGCAGAAGACAACCAGCCAGCCATGACTTTTTATAAGCAAAATGGGTTTCGTGAAAACGGACGCCGCAAAGGATATTACCGGCGCAGCGCCCGGCCTCATGTTGATGCAATCCTGATGTCGCTTACATCCACTGGACACACCACACCGAAGAGGGCATGAAAGCGCCATGGATCGACTGGAAAAACTCTGCGCTGAAAAAGGCCTGCGAATGACGGAGCAGAGACGCACAATTGCGCGCGTCCTGTCACTCGCTGAGGACCATCCTGATGCAGAAGAGCTGCACCGCCGCGCCAACGAACTGGATAAGACCATTTCGCTCGCAACGGTATATCGAACGGTAAAACTGTTTGAAGAAGCTGGGATCATTGAAAGCCACGACTTTGGTGACGGGCGCGCGCGCTATGAAGAAGTGCCTGACGAACACCATGACCACCTGATTGACGTAAAATCCGGACGTGTCATTGAGTTCCATAATGAAGAAATAGAACGTCTTCAGGAACAAATTGCGGCAGAGCTTGGTTACAAACTCGTCGATCATCGGCTTGAACTTTATGCCGTTCCGATTGTTAAGGAAGACTAGCCTGCAATGGCAAGTAAGCCCGCTTTCCTGATTGCAATTACAGGTGGATCAGGGTCTGGAAAGTCAACAATTGCCGAGGCGTTGATGCAACGCTGCAATTCACCTGGAATCACCCTGTTTCGTGAGGACGGTTACTACTGGCCCTCTAGCCACTATGGACCGATCCGCGACGAGGCTCACCGCCTCAGCATCATTGCGGAAACAAATTACGACGCGCCGCAGAGCAAAGAATTGGCGCGAATGACAGAGGACCTCATCGCGCTGAAAGCCGGCCAGTCTATTGAACAGCCAATTTATGACTTCGATCGCCATGACCGTGTGGCGGACGACACGCTAAGGCTCGAGCCAGCACCGATTATCCTTCTTGAAGGCATTCACGTTCTGTCGATTGAGGAGATCAAGCCGCTGATTGACCTCGCTATCTATGTCGACACACCTGACGATCTGCGGCTTGCCCGCCGGATCCGCCGGGACGTGATAGAACGCGGCCGCGATGTGCATGGGGTCTTGAATCAGTATCTGAAAACAGTCCGCGCTGCGCATTACCGCTATACCTACCCAGCCATGTTCGAGGCGGACCTTGTCATCGCAGATGAAGGCTTGCCAGCCTATGGGCAGGTTCAAGCTGACAAGGACGCAATCGAGCGGATGCTTGCTCCGATTATGGCGCGGCTGGAGAGTAGAGGTGTGCTTTAAGCGTTTTAAGGCTACAGTACACCAATCATGAAACGTTTCTTTTCACTCTTCATGCTTGGTTTCGCTGCGGTGCCCGGCGCACTGGCCTGCAACATGGCTAGCGCAGATCGCTTTGAGCTAGTCGCTGATCTTGTTGAAGCAGGACACGAGTGCCTGCAAAATCTGCCGGAGGGCTTTACCTTCGACACGCAAATGGAGGCAGACTTTATCGAGCGCATCAATGACGCACGTCGAGCTGAAGGCGTGCCTGAGCTGACCATTCGCGAAGGCCTTATCGCGCCAGCTCGATTTCATAGCCTCGACATGGCCTACAATGACTTTTTTGGTCATGATAGCCCCGCCGGTCGGCGCGCGGCAGACCGGATTGCAGCCTTTGATCGAACCCTGATCGCAGATTTCACAGCTGAAAACGTTGCCACGGAATCGCACAAATGCACGGATGGTGTTGGACGCTCTGTGCCCTGCGGACCAGGCCAGTCACGGCCGCCCTCTGAAACACTTCGTCATCTTCATAACGGCCTTATGGACAGCCCCGGTCATCGGGCCAACATACTCTCAGAGCACGCAACCAGTCTCGCGCTTGGTGTTGTCCGGCGTGAGAATGGTGTTTTCGTCACCCAATTATTTGCAAATGCAGCAGGAGAGCTTCTCGAGCCAGCACCTTTGAGAGCCGCCCCCGGTTCTGAACTGAAGCTAAGCGTCACTCTGCCGGATTGGTCAACTGCACACTTCGCCGTGGTGCAGGATGATATCCAGATTGACCTCAAGAAAGGTCGCCTTCCTACCAGCTTGAAAGGCGATTTTATGCTTCAGGTACGGGGGGAGAATAAAACCACGTCGACCCGGTCTGGTGGGCGGATCGTTCAATCCTGCGAAACGATCGAACTTCCTGGACCTGCACTGACGGTCGTTCCAGCTACAGGAAGCTAGCAATATCGCTAAGAGGCTTCTTGATCAATGCATGCTTTGGAACCCGTGCGTCCTGCGCCGGGTGTCCGGCAACCAGGATCAGGAACGGCTTCTCTGTGTCTGGTCGCCCACAAATTCCATTCAGGAATTTCATCGGGTTTGGTGTATGGACAAGTGTGGCCAGCCCTGCAGTATGACAAGCGGTGATTAGCATGCCGGTCGCGATCCCGACACTCTCATGAATATAATAGTTTTTCTTGTCATCGCCCGCCTGAACCCCGCCGCGGCGCTGCGCGAAAATACAGATCAGCCAGGGTGCAATCTCCATATAAGGCTTTTCCGCATCTGTCCCGATCAGCGCCAGTGCATCAAGCCAGGCTTCCCCGGCTCGTCCCGCATAGAACTCGCGCTCTTCAACCTCCGCCGCGACGCGAATTTCCCGCTTTTTCTCCGGTGAGCCCACGCAGGAAAAGAACCAGGGTTGGTGGTTCGCACCGCTGGGCGCGCTGCCAGCTGCCTTGACGCACTGCTCGATAATGCCCTGCGGTACAGGCTGATCCGAAAACGCCCTGACCGAGCGACGCGACCCCATCCGCATCGCAAAATCCTGCGCCTTGGCCTGCATCTCTGCCAGCGGATAGGATGGAAAATCCGAATCTAGCGGGACGTGGGTTTCAGGTGAGGTTTTCATACGCACATCTCCTATCGTAGAATTGAATACCCTGAGATCGGTTTTGACACAGTCCGCATCTCAGCACATTGGTCAGACTATCCTGACGCGGGCCCAAACTATCCGATTGAGACAGACTTCCCGGCAACTGTCGATGAGGCTGTGATCGCCGCGCTAACGGAGTAGCTACCTTCGCCCGGCATCAGCCCCCATATTATAGGCTTTGCGGAGCCATTTCTGGATTTTTGTGTCCTTAGCGGTTTTGACTGTGCCGACTTGCAGGACGCGAACCGGCTTGATGCCGGAGAACTCCATTACGAGACGTTTGGCCTGCTTGGCAGCTGGGCGATCATACTTGATCTGGTCGAACCAAGCCGGGCCATCCGCTGTCATCAGGATATCGCCGCTGCGCCCGGTCAGCAGCTTATCCCACCACGGGTCATCGTCGTGATAGTTCATCGCAAACCCAGGCAGGAAGGCTCGGTCAATCACACCTTTCATCTTGGCTGGCATACCGCCCCACCATTGTGGATAGGCCCAGCAAGTATGCTCACACCAGGTGATATTGTCTCGCCACTCGGTGAGGCAGGGCTCGTGATCCTTGCGCTGGTGATAGCCATCAGTCAGGTCTGGATCGAACTGCATATCATAAAGGTGCATACGCCGAACCTCTGCGCCCTGACTTTCCGCGCCGCGTTGATATGCGTCTGCCATACCATGGCTGAGTGAAGACTCGCGGGGATGCCCGACCCAGATAAAGACTTTTGCTGCCATACCTCCTCCTACGTCATGCTGTTCTTCCGTATGGAGAAGCGCATAATCTAAAATCAAACAAACAAAAGACTCGTAAAGATTGGCAAGGGTGAAATCAGGAGGGAGCAGGCATGAAAGACTTCAGCGGAAAAGTGGCTGTCGTAACAGGCGGCGGCGCAGGTATTGGGCGAGCGCTGGTCCGCCAACTGGCTGAGGCAGGCTGTAGTGTCGCGATGTGCGATATTTCTGAAGAAGACTTGGCTGAGAGCAAAACGCTTGCCGAAGCAAATGCACAGCAAGGCGTTAAGATCACGACTTTTATCGCAGATGTCTCTAACGAAGACAGCGTCAACGCCTTCGCAGACCATGTCCGAAACGCACACGATATCAATCACATACATCTGTTGTTTAACAATGCCGGGATCGCGGGCGGAGGCAGCTTTGTCTCCGGGCCGCGTGAAAATTGGGAGCGAACCTTCAATATCTGCTGGCATGGGGTCTACTTTAATACGCGCGCCTTTATGCCGATGCTGGTCGCGGCTGATGAAGCCCACATTATCAATATCAGTTCTGTCAATGGCTTCTGGGCAAGCGTTGGGCCGGATAGGCCGCATACCGCCTATTCCGCAGCGAAGTTTGCCGTGAAAGGGTTTACGGAAGCCTTGATCACAGACCTGCGCCTCAACGCCCCGCATGTCCTCGCCAGTGTTGTCATGCCGGGCTATATCGGGACTAAAATTGCGCTGAATACCTATCGCGAGTTTGGCTCTACTGGGGGGTCACTCGGTGGTCCAGACATTACAGAGGAAGAGGCCAGGGCGCAGGGTGAAGCCTTCCGCGACAATGGCATGACCAATGCTGAAGACGCCGCGAAAATTATTCTTGATGGTGTGCTCGCGGAGAAATGGCGCATTCTTGTTGGCCCGGATGCAGAAGCCATCGACGCCGCAGTGCGCTCAACACCAGAAGACGCCTATACTGGGGATTTCGGCATGAGTATTTTTGCGGTCCTACAGAGCACGACTGACACTGAAGAAGCTTAGCTCTAAGCCTCCGGTAAATCCGGTACGCCCACCGCATGGAAGCCTGCATCAACGTGCAAGACTTCCCCCGCAATGGACTGCCCAAGCGGAGACAGAAGGTATAGCGCGCAACCGGCGACGCCTTCCATCCGTGTGTCTTCCTTTAGCAGAGACCAGTCCTTACCGGTGCCCATAAGGCTCTTGCCACCGCGAATACCTGCCAGCGAAAGCGTGCGCATTGCGCCCGCGGAGATCGCATTCACGCGGATACCCTGCGTGCCGAGATCACGGGCGGCGTAGCGGGTGGAGGCCTCAAGCGCCGCTTTCGCCACGCCCATCACATTGTAGCTTGGCACGGTCCGCTCTGCGCCGAGATAGGTCATGCAGATGATTGACCCGCCATCCGGCATGAGTTCAGACGCCCGGCGAGACGCATCTATGAAGCTGTAGACCGAGATATCGAGCGCCCGGCGAAACCCTTCGCGCGTCGTATTAGCAACCATGGAGCCCTGCAGCTCCTCCTTGCCAGCAAACGCGATGGAGTGAACCAGAAAGTCGATCTTCCCCCATTTCTCTTTCACCGCTGCAAAGGCAGCATCCATACTGGCATCGTCGGTCACATCGGCCGGGATCATGAAATCCATGTCGATGCTTTCAACCAGCGGACGAACACGGCGCTCTAGAGCCTCGCCCTGATAGGTGAAAGCGATCTCTGCCCCTTGTGCGGCCAGCTGCTGGGAAATGCCCCAGGCAATGGAGTTCTTGTTCGCCACACCCATTACGATCCCGCGTTTGCCTGCCATCAGCGTTCCGGTTGGCATGTCTCCGAAGTCAGCCATGTCAAAGAGTTCCTGTCTTGAATTGTAACATTGCGTGAAGGGCTAGGCGGGAGCGGCATCTGCGTCAAGCAAATCGCGGCTTTGGCATAGCATCTGCAAACAAATCAGCGTCTGGATCGTTAACGGTCGAGTAACCATGAGGAGCGGTTGTTTTGTTAAGGCTGGTGCGCACGCTATTCCTGCTTCTAGTGACCGGTCTCACCATTGCTCCGAACCATGCCGACATCGTTGACCGTGTCCGTTTTGCGCAAGCGCCTGTCCTGATGGTCTGGACCGGCGATGGCGACCCACAGATCGGAAGCCGAGTCGAGGTTCAGCCCAACATCGTTGCAGCTGCACCAATTGCCTTTCCGGGTACTGGGCGGCTCGAGCCAATCCAGGCTGTGAGCCGGACATCCACACAAAAGCAAACCTTTCGCGTTGCAAGCAATACTGGCTTTAAGATCAGCGCGGTCGCGCACGCGTCCCTTGAAACCTCAAAGGCACCAGTCACTGTTGAGATACGCTATCCCGGCGCGAATGCAGACAGCACCCTCACACGCCTAATCGCTAACCAGACCTCCCTATCGACACTTTCTCGCCCGACACAACTTCTGAGCCTGGCTCGAAAGACCGCAAAACAGGCCGGAACGCCTTTGAGCCAGTCGATTGAAATCGAGATTGACTGGGGCGCGCTACCAAACGGCGAAGTCACACTCACGCTGGAAGCGATATCTGAATAGAACCCTAAAAAGGTACTCCGGACTCTCCGCATTCATTCAATCGGATTGCAGGCTCCGCATGTTATGCGTGCGTCGAGGGCGAAACCAGAATGCGATTGCTAGGCATATTTACCTGTTTTCTCGCAGCGCTGCTTTTGGCATGCGCCGCAGAGGCTCAGACGCGCGATCGGCCCAAATTCGCAATCGAAGGCGTTGTGGTGGTCTGGGGCGCAGATTCGACAGGGGTAAGCCCAGTGGTCTCTGACTTCATCATCAATGACGGCAATGTCGCAGGTACAGATACAGATCTGATTGCAGGTGACGTCGCCTCAGTCGTCACAGGAACACTTCTGCCTGCCTTCGACAGCTCATCCCTCGATGAAGTCCCAAGCCGTGTCTTCAATGTCCGCAACTCACCAAACGGCAATGGCGACATCGACAGTAATGGCAATGGCGTTACCGATGGCGGTGACGTTTTCAGCGCCTTCGAGATGGGACCAAACACACGCCTCGGTCTTCGCGACAGTGTCACCCGCAGCAGCTTCTATGTCGCGTCAAATGTCCCGTTCAATATTGATGGTCAGGCTTTGCGCGTTGTTGGACGTGGGGACTGGGTGCTTGGCAAAATCTTTTGGGATATGAGCGTAACCCAATCTGGCAATGATGGCATTGCTTTCGGAAATAATGCACAATTCCCTCATTCTGGCGGTGCCTCAAGCGGCGTTAGCACCGTGAGCAGCCTGTTTGACATGATCGCCCCAACAACAGTCTTCTCAGGCGATCAGCGAACCGCCGCCTCATCTGGAACCCTCCCGGAACAATCGGTACGATTTGACATCGTCTACACTTTGGGAAGCTGGCAGGGCTATTCTCTCTCTACCGCGCATACCAATTTGGCAGAGGGGATTTACGAGGTCGAGGCCGAAGTTGTTTACACCGTGTGGGTACCTTAGCAGCTCAGGTTAACCTCTCATTACCTTAAACCCGTCAATTTAAAGAGGTTTCTGGGAGTAACCGTTGCAGTTCCGCCTCGCGAATACAAATCGCACGCTCCTGGCTTGCACAATTGCGCTGGCCAGCGCCGCGGCATTGTCTGGCTCAGCTCAGATCACAGATCGCGCAAATCTTAGCCGCGCCGGAATTGTCATTGTTTGGGGGGCAGATAGTTCCAGCGCAGTGCCAGTGGCCTCTGACTTCGTCATCGATACCGGCACGGGCACAAGCGCGGCAACATCAGGTGATCTCGATCTGATCACAGGTGACGTCCACACGGTTGTAACCGGAACGCTATCGGCAACGCAGGACTCGTTCTCAGGTGTCACAGGCAGCATGCCTTTCATAATTACCAACACGGCCGCGGGTGACATCCAGACCGATACAAGCGGCGACGGGCGTCTGTCAGCCGATGATTCCTTTACGGCGTTTGGCCTGAACTCAGGGACCGATACGCGCGTCGATGCAACCCGTCAGTATTCAAGCTTCTACGTTGCATCGAATGTGCCCTTTGCCATCGATGCTCAGACCTTCAATCCGGGCTCGACAACAGAGTTCATTCTTATGCTGATCACCCGCGTGCAGCTTTCTGCAACCCGGGTTGGCAATTCCGAAATCAACTTCGGATCATCAGCGCAACTGCCGCACTCAGGCGGCAGCACATCCGGCTTCGCCGGCTCGTTCCGTCTTTGGGACCTGCGCACACCGCGCAATATCTTTACCGGCGATCAGCGCACCGCCGTTTCCCCCGGCAGTATCGCAGATCAGTCCGTTCGCTTTGACGCCGAATATGCGATCAGCGCAGCCAGTCTGACCGGCTATGATCTATCCCTCGGGACGTTCGATTTTGAGGTCGAGGTTGTCTATACGGTCTTCGTGCCCTGATCAGACGACCGGCTTCTGAACCAGGCCGACCCGCATGTCTTTCGCGGTGTAGATTTTCTCATCGTCAGCAAACACGCGGCCATCAGCGATGCCGAGGATTAACCGACCTCGACGCACCCGCTTCATATCAATTTCGTACCTGACCAGTTTTGTCGACTGCGTGATCTCACCCGTAAAGCGCACATCACCAACGCCAAGCGCGCGGCCCTTGCCGGTTGAGCCCGACCAGCCGAGCCAGTAACCCACCGCTTGCCACATGGCATCAAGCCCAAGACAGCCCGGCATCACAGGGTCACCAGGAAAATGGCATTCAAAAAACCAGAGGTCAGGGTGGATATCAAACTCGCCGATGACAGACCCTTTGCCATACTCACCGCCTTCGAGCGTAATCTCAGTAATCCGGTCCATCATCAGCATTGGTGGGGTCGGCAACTGGGCATTTCCCGGGCCAAACAATTCCCCCCGGCCAGACGTCAGGAGGTCTTCCTTTGAGTAGGCGTTTTGCGGTGTGTGATAATGGTGCGGTCCGTGCATCGTGGCCCTGCCCTTTCTGTTCAGCTTACCGTCGCCGGTTCGGGCCTGTTAGCGATTGCAACCGCCAAGAGCAAGAGCAGGCCGGTTCAAAGACCCGCACTATCTGTTTCGACGCCCCAGAGCTTGCCGCGTTCAATCCAGCCGCTCAGGCGATCTGCTTTAACCTGACAATAGGCTCCCTCGCAGGCCTCCAGCTCGACAATCACACCTGGCTTCAGCTGCGCGACCCCTGCTGCATCAACGTCAGGCTTGCGTCGCATCACAGCCTCATCCATCAAGACGGCCGTCGGATCGGGCGACAGCATGCGGGCCTGCATCCAGACTTCATCGCCGTCGGGGTCGCGGACCCTGCGCCAGCCATGAGTTTCGCGAACAACAAGCATGGGCAGCCCCGTCCGCTCATAGCGCCACAGGATCGGGTGATCGAGGCTTGGCCCCTGGCGACCATGAACGGCTGAGTAGCGCAGTGACTCAAACCGTGGGACCGGCTTTCCTGAAAACTGGCTGACCCTTTGCGCCTCTTGTTCTGCAACAGCTTGATGATTGCCCAGCGGCACGAATGCCAGGGCAAGAATCGCCAGAACGGGAGACAAAATTGCTTTCATGGCTGCTTTTTTGCTGAAACCCGTGAATCTCGGGTAAAGCTACGCATTGGCGATGCAGTAGAGCTTTGCTAAGTCAGCATGGAAAGAGAGGTTTCATGTCAGCTAAGCGGTTGAAGATTATTGTTACGAGGCGACTACCCAATCCTGTGGAACTTCGTCTTAAAGAACTCTTCGATACGGAACTGAATGAAACCGACGCGCCAATGGGGGCAGGCCAACTTACCGCGGCTGTTAAACGGGCCGACGTCCTCGTCTCCACAGTGACTGACCAGATTGACGAAAGCATACTCGCTGAAGCTGGCGAAAACTTGCGGCTGATTGCACAGTTTGGTGCTGGCATAGACAATATCGACGTCCAGACCGCTGTGGAACGCGGAATTACAGTGACCAATACGCCAGGCGTGCTCACCGATGACACCGCTGACGTCACCATGGCCCTTATCCTTGCCGTCCCACGCCGCTTGAATGAAGGCATCAAGCTGATGGACAAGGGCGCGTTTGATGGCTGGGCCCCAACCTGGATGATGGGTCGCCGCCTGACGGGTAAGCGCCTCGGCATTATTGGTATGGGACGTATTGGTCAGGCTGTGGCAAAGCGCGCTCAGGCCTTCGGACTGCAAATCCACTATCACAACCGCAAACCGGTTGCGCGTCATATCGAAGAGAGCCTCGGCGCAACCTATTGGGATAGTCTGGATCAGATGCTGTCCCGCATGGACATCGTTTCAATCAATTGCCCCCATACACCCGCGACCTATCACCTGCTGAATGGGCGGCGGCTCGATTTGATGAAACCCGAGGCCTTTGTGGTGAACACGGCCCGCGGAGAGGTTATTGATGAGGCGGCCCTGGCCCGGGCCCTGAAAGCTGAAAAGATCGCCGGGGCTGGCCTCGATGTGTTTGAGCGGGAACCAAAGGTCAATCCAGACCTGGTTGGCCTGCCCAATGTCATCCTGCTCCCACATATGGGCTCAGCAACTTTTGAGGGCCGGGTCGAGATGGGCGAGAAGGTTATCATCAACATCAAAACCTTCGTTGATGGTCATCGCCCACCTGACCGGATCATTCCGGCCATTCTCTAAGGCCTAGTGTAGGCTGACGGGCTGCAGCGCATTCGCGTGAGCAGCCGCAATCGCGGCATCATGACCCTCGATAATCGCCAGACGCTTGCCCTCGCCATTGGTCAACACGAACAATGCGTTAACATCTTCGACCGTGTCGAGCGCATCGCGCGGTATCTCAGCGAGCTCTTTTGTCTTGATGGAGCGAACATAGGCCAGTTGACTGACATCGATCGCATCAAATGGGGTCGTTACCTGTTCATTCATGACATTTTCCTTCCGTTCAGACAGGATCAGAACACCAATCGTCAGGGCCCCATCATGGCAGCCCCACACGACGTCTGGTATTGCACTGAATGTGGGAAATGACTTGGGCGTGATCAAGACGCGCCTGTTCACATTGAGTTGTTAACTCTCAAGTGTATGGCTTGATATCGTGAAATAGTGGAGGTGAGAGGCCCGATCTCGAACCGAAACAGCGCATCGGGTTGGTTGGTCGGCGATGCACAAACAAAAATGGTGGAGCCAGACGGAATCGAACCGACGACCTCTTGCATGCCATGCAAGCGCTCTCCCAACTGAGCTATGGCCCCGAAAAAGGGAATGGGCGAAATACGAGGTCCCGCTGCCGGGATCAAGTCCTAATTCGCATTCGGGTCGATGTCTTCAGCGTCCGGCTCGCCAAGCTCATTGTCGTCATCGACGTCAATATCGTCATCGCCAAGCTCGAAATCATCTTCTTCATCATCGAGCAGGACTTCATCATCGTCGTCGTCGACGCCTTCTTCAGAGAATCCGGTCGGGACCTTGCCGGGAGCTGCGTCTTCGCTGTCATCGCTATCGCCGGACATATCGAGCGCAACTTCGTCCTCGTCACCGCCGAGTTCCTTGGCCTGCTCTTCGCCACTTTCTTCCTCGTCTTCATCAACGGGGGCTGCGGTGGTTGCTTCGACTTCCTCTGGATCTTCTTCCTCGTCTTCAGGCACAGCTTCCTGAGCCGCCTTTGTGCGAATCTTGGTTTTCGTCGCCTGAACGATTTCATCCGCCGGGTCGAAACTATGTCCGCACTTCGGACACGTCGCCGGTCGTCGGTTCAGATCATAGAATTTTGCTTCGCAATTGGGGCATACCTGTTTGGTACCAAGTTCCGGATCAGCCATGACTCGTGTCTCTTATGTCTTTAGATAGCACGGGCGCTTGCCAGAAACGTTTCGTCCTGTCAAAGCGCTTTTCCGCAAATACTGTAATCGTGGAGAGCCTGCTTTGGTCTGGACATCCCATCCTGTTTCGAGAATTACAGGTACAATCGCCGCGCCAGGCGACAAGTCCTGCTCACATCGCGCGCTCATTCTGGGGGGGCTGGCCGAGGGTGTATCCGACATTAGCGGCTTGCTGGAAGGTCAAGATGTCCTGAATACCGGGCATGTCATGGCGGCCCTCGGCGCGAACGTCGAACAGCTCGGCAAAGGAAGCTGGCGGGTGACAGGGGTTGGAGCCGCAGGCCTGCGCTCACCGGACCAAGACCTTGATTTCGGAAATTCCGGTACGGGATCCAGACTGATGATGGGCGTGATTGCAGGTTATCCCATCTCGGCACGCCTTATTGGCGATGCAAGTCTCTCCAGCCGCCCTATGGCGCGCGTGACAGACCCACTCGAGCAGATGGGCGCTAAGATTGAGCATGCTGGAGATAAAAAGCTGCCACTTACGCTTCATGGCAAATCACCCCTTGCACCGATCGACTACACGCCTCCCCACGCTTCGGCTCAGGTCAAATCCTGTATCTTGCTGGCTGGATTGAACGCAGATGGCACGACCATCGTGCGCGAGAACCGCGTCACCCGTGATCATAGCGAGCGAATGCTGCGCGGCTTCGGCGTAGAGGTTGGCGTTGAAGCAGATGGTGAAGGCGCAATTGTCTCGATAGCTGGGGGCCAGCAGCTGCAGGCCCGTGAAACACGGGTCCCTGGTGACCCATCATCAGTCGCGTTTCTGGCGACAACAGCCATGATTGCCGGGCAAGGCGGCGCTCTAGTCGAAGGCGTGATGTCAAACTCGACGCGGGATGGTTTTTTTCGTGCTGCCGCCATGATGGGCGCGCATATAGGCGCTGAAGACGTTGGAGAAGCTGCTGGTGAGCGGTTAATCGACATGTCATTTGAAAGTGCAGACCTGAAAGGGTGCGCTGTCCCTGAAGCGCTGGTACCCAGCATGATTGATGAGTTTCCAGTTCTGGCCGTGCTCGCGGCCTTTGCCTCAGGTGAGACACTGGTCAGCGGTGCCGCAGAGTTGCGGGTCAAGGAATCTGACCGCATCAAAGCGACGATAGAAATGCTACGCGTAAACGGGGTTAAGGTTGAGGAACGCGAAGACGGGTTTCTGGTTCAAGGCTGCGACGGCACAGTCCCGGGCGGCGGTCTTGTACAGACGCATCACGATCACCGTATCGCAATGAGCGCGCTTGTTCTTGGCACCGCGTCTCAAAAACCTGTTTCAATCGATGACGCGAGTATGATCGCCACCAGCTACCCGGACTTCCTGCGCGATATGCTAGCTCTTGGCGCGGACATTCGCGAAGGGCAGCCCGGATAAGACCATGATTATTGCGATTGACGGCACACTCGCCTCAGGAAAGGGCACGATCGCCCGGCGGCTCTCTGAGCTTTACAGCTTACCGCACATGGATACCGGGCAACTCTATCGCCTGACAGGTCTGATTGCCCTTTCGGCCGATATTGACTTCGCGGATATTGACGCCCTCGTCGATATCGCAGCAAGCCTGAACTTTGAGGGTTATAGCGATGATGATCTCCGGACCGCCGAAGTGGGTCAGGCCGCTTCAAAAGTCGCCGTCGTCCCAGAAGTTCGCGCTGCTTTGCTTAATCTGCAACGCCGGTTTGCCTTGCAGCCAGGGGGCGCCGTTCTGGACGGCCGGGATATCGGGACTGTTGTCTGTCCGGAAGCCGATGTAAAATTATGGATAGACGCCTCAGTTACAGCCCGCGCCACCCGCCGCTGGAAAGAACTCGCGGCCAAGGGTGAGACCCTCACGCTCAACGAGATGATCAGACAGCTTGAGGAACGCGATGCCCGCGACAGGACACGCAAAGACGCCCCAATGGTGGCCGCAGCAGATGCTGTCTTGATCGATACGACTCATCTGTCTATAGACGCGGCTGTGGATAAAGCGCGCACTGTCGTAGACCGTGCTCGCGCTGAAAAAACTGACCCGTCCTGACGTAAAAGTACGTCAAATCCAAAGACTGGATCAGACCGCCACATTCGTAGCGACGGCTGACGCCCGGCAATCCCGCCGGCCGCAGTGAACCCCGTTCTTGCTACGCTACCGGAGACCCCATGACTGATTCAATGAACCCCTCAACGGATGATTTTGCATCCATGTTTGAGGAAAGTGCAGGCGCCGCAACCCTTCAAGAAGGCCGCGTTGTACCTGCAACTGTTATCTCCAATAACGGAGACTTCCTGACCCTGGACATCGGCCTGAAAACTGAAGGCCGGGTTCCAACCAAAGAATTCCTTCTCGAGGACAAACAGCCCGAACCAGGTGATATTGTCGAAGTATACCTCGACCGCATCGAAAACCTGATGGGCGAAGCTGTTCTGTCGCGCGATAAAGCCCGCCGCGAAGAAAGCTGGATCACGCTCGAAGACAATTACAACAAGGAAGAGCCTGTCAAAGGCGCAATTGTTGGCCGCGTCAAAGGTGGCTTCACTGTCGACCTTGGCGGCGTCAATGCCTTCCTTCCTGGTTCACAGGTTGATATTCGCCCCGTCCGTGATGTCGGCCCGCTGATGAACGAAGTTCAGCCATTCGCCATCCTGAAAATGGACCGGGCCCGCGGCAATGTTGTTGTGTCCCGCCGTGCTATTCTCGAAGAGAGCCGTGCCGAACAGCGCGCTGAAATCGTTGGGAATATGCAGGAAGGTGATACACGCGAAGGCGTCGTCAAGAACATCACCGATTACGGTGCGTTCGTTGATCTCGGTGGCATTGATGGCCTGCTGCACGTCACTGACATGAGCTGGAAGCGGGTCAACCACCCAAGCCAGGTCGTCAATGTCGGCGACACGGTCAAGGTCCAGGTGATCAAGATCAATCCGGAAACCCAGCGTATCTCGCTTGGTATGAAACAGCTCGATTCCGACCCGTGGGACGATATCGAAGCCAAGTACACCATCGGCACGCGCATGTCTGGTCAGGTCACAAACATCACCGATTATGGTGCGTTTGTTGAGCTGGAAGACGGCGTTGAAGGCCTGATTCACGTCTCTGAAATGAGCTGGACCAAGAAAAACATCCATCCCGGCAAGATCGTTTCCACATCTCAGGAAGTTCTGGTTGAGGTACTGGATGTCGACAGCGAGAAGCGCCGCATTTCACTCGGCCTCAAACAAACTCAGGATAATCCATGGTCTGCCTTCATGGCTGATCATCCGGTTGGCACAGACATTGAGGGCGAAGTTCGCGGGATTACCGAGTTCGGCCTGTTTGTTGGCCTTGGCCCGGATCTCGACGGCATGGTTCATATCAATGACATCTCCTGGGATCAGTCTGGTGAGGAAGCTATCCAGAACTTCAACAAAGGCGACACGGTCACAGCACGCGTCCTTGATGTTGATGCTGAGAAAGAGCGGATCTCACTCGGCATCAAGCAGGTTGGCGGCGACCCAATCGCGGACAACTCTACGGTGAAGCGCGGTGCAATCGTAACCTGTACGGTCACCGAAGTGGCTTCTGGCGGCATTGAGGTTGAGTTCGGCGATCCGGCTGTCAAAGCCTTCATCCGTCGCTCTGACCTCTCCCGTGACCGCAGCGAACAGCGCCCAGAGCGTTTCGCCATCGGTGAGAAACTGGACGCCAAGGTTACCCAGGTCGACAAATCTTCACGCCGGATTTCTGTGTCTATCAAGGCGCTGGAAATCTCCGAAGAGCAGGAAGCTGTTGCTCAGTACGGTTCAGCTGATGCCGGTGCATCCCTCGGTGATATTCTTGGCGCAGCGCTTGCTGGCTCAGAAACCGAGGAAGAGGCCGAGGCTGAAACCAAGGCTCCGGCCAAGAAGAAGAAAGCAACCAAGAAGTCAGCCAAATCGGCTGATTGAGAGCGCTAAGGCACAAGCTGCTCACGTTAACATTTTGTGAGCATTCCGAATCTGCGACAGAGACACTAGTCTCTGTCGCATTTTTTGTTTAGGATCAAAGACATGCTGAGATCTGACCTGATCGCAAAACTTGCAGATGAAAACCCAGACCTTCGCCAGGAAGATCTGGAACGCGTTGTGGCTGTCATCCTTGACGAGATTGCAGATGCCCTCTCTCGCGGTGACCGAGTTGAACTTCGCGGCTTTGGAGCCTTTTCGGTTCGACATCGAAAAGCCCGCAAAGGGCGAAACCCGAGAACGGGCGAAACCGTGAATGTGGAAGCCAAATCGGTTCCCTTCTTTCGCCCCGGCAAGGAACTTCGTGCGCGGGTCAATGATGGCGAAGATCCCGAGTCCCGCTGAGCGTGTGGCAGCCCATGGAATTGACCCGGGTCGGGAACTAAGGGAATAAGGACGTGACCTGAGGGTCTCGCTTTAAGGGGAGCTATAAAATGTTCAAGGAATTCAAAGAATTTGCGATGAAGGGCAATCTCGTCGACATGGCCGTAGGCTTTGTCATGGGGGGCGCTTTCGCAACCGTCGTCACAGCCTTCATTCAGGGCGTGTTTCTTCCGGCAATTAGCCCGATTATGGGCAATCTGGACCTCGGAAGCTGGAAATATGTCATGACACCTGAGGTACTTGGTGCAGAGGGCGAAGTCCTAACCCAGGAAGTTGCCATACTGGTCGGTGAGTTTGTCACCGCGATCATTTCCTTCATCATCGTTGCTTTCGTCATGTTCATGATTATCAAGGGCATGAATGAAATGCAGCGCAAAGAGGAAGAAGCACCAGCTGCACCGGCTGAGCCTCCGCGTCAGGAAGTGCTGCTTGAAGAAATCCGCAATCTTCTCGCGAAATCGTCTTAATTCGTTAACACAGTTCGCGTAAGTGAGCGGAAAGTAGAGTTTGTAGTGTGTTAAGGGGTGGCTATTGCCACCCTTTTTCACGTTTGAGGCTTTTTGTTCTAGGGTCTGCGCAAATAAACGTACCAGGCTCCGCTACCGCCATGTTTTGGGTGCGCTGGTGCATAACCTGAAACGAGATCCGCAGCCTCCGGTGTTTCCAGCCAGTGCAGAAAGTTGCGTCTGAGAACACCTTCGCCGCTTCGCCCTTTTCCCGTAATAACGATGACGCATCGGGCCTGCTGCGCCCGCGCTTGGAGAAGAAATACAGGTAACACTCTCCAGGCGCTATCTTGAGTATGTCCGTGCAAATCAAGACTGGCTGATATCAGTTGGCGACCGCGCCGGACGGCGCGCTCATTCTGCCGGTTTTGCGGAGCAGCAGGCTGCTTGGTTCGCGTAACGGCCTTGCCTGATATAGCTGCAGGCCTTGAACTTACGGCAGGGCCTGCTGCGACGGGGCGGGCCGAGGTGCGTTTTGCGTGAAGAGGTTTGACGTGACGCGTTGCTGCGGCCCAGGCCAATTTGTCTGCTTCGCTAAGGTCACGCTTGCTCATGACGCCGATTTAAGGCGCTGCTGCCAAAAGGCCAATCCCTTTGCGTTCAGCAAGATCTTGTGTCGCCGAAAGTCTTGCCGCAACCCCGCGAGGCAACAGAACCCAGAGGCGACCCGGGGCATTGACCGTATCAGCAGCCGCGCCAGCTGAGACCCCTGTTCCGAAGAAGAGATCTGCACGCACCGGGCCCTTGATCGCCCCGCCTGTATCCTGGGCAACCATAAAACCTGACCAGCGCCCGCCAAGAGAAGGCGCTGTTGTTTCAAGGAACATCGGTACACCAGCAGCGTGATATTCCGGGTCGACAGCGATGGAGCCCATAGGCGTAAGCGGCACCCCAAGCGAACCCTTGGGACCCAGATTAGGATCACCCTCGGGCAATAGATCGAAGAAGACAAAGCGCGGGTTGATGTTCATGGCTTCACGCACCAGTGCTGGACTGGTCCGGTTCATCCAGGCCTTGATACCGGTCATGTTCGCCTCGCCACGGCTGATCCACCCCTTACTCATCAACCAGTTGGCGATGGAAACAAAAGGCTGACCATTATTCGCAGCATAGGCCGCGCGAAGCGTCCGGCCATCAGGTAGCATCAAGCGACCAGACCCTTGAATCTGCAAAAAGAAAACATCCGCCGGGTGGGCATAGGCAAGCGGCACAACGCCCTGACGCGTGATCTCCGCGCGGGGCGGGTAAGGGCGACGTGTCCCGTTGGAGCGGACCTGAAGAACGCTGCCATACTCACTTATCAAGTCTTCTGGTCGCGCTGGCACTGGTTCAGTGAAAGGGGGTTGGGGTGTAAGCCTTGCTTCATACATGGGCTCGAAGTAGCCGGTGAAACGTGAGCGTTCGTCGGCTGAACTGATTTCGACAGGCGTAAAGAGCGCCTGAATAACCGCACGTGCGCTGGACTCGTCGCCAATTACATCAAGTGCGGAGCAAGCGGGCACCCAATCATCGGCGCGGCCGGCCCATGGCGCCCGGGCCGAAAGAAGCTCCGCCGGCGGTTTACGCGAAAACACCTCGCAACTTCGTCGCAAAGCCGCCAATCCAGGCGCAAGGCTTGCCTGGTCCCAGTCTGGCAGCGCATCAAACGCGACCGCCTTTGGCGGCGTCGCCCAGTCTACCTCATACTGAGGTTGGGTACGCTGATTTGGCAGGGGTTGATCAGAAACAATCGGAGGTGACGAGGTGACACAGCTCGATAAAGCCAGCGCAATACATGCGAGGAAAAGTCGGATACGCATTCATCGGATGCTGGCCCGATTGGCACCCGGGCTCAAGTTACATCTTCAGCTTAGCTCGCCGTATCAACATCATCCAGAAGCCAGTTCGGGTCCGGCGAATCTGCAAGGCGCATAAAGGTCCAGTATTCATTCGCCTTGCTTGTCATTTCCCCATCGCCAAGCTCGGCTTCGAATTGAACCGTCACACGCGCCATCCCTGAATCGTCGAGCGAAGCCTCGCTGATTTCAGCTTTGCGAATGCGCAGGAGTTGCATCCCTTCACCGCCATTGGTTTCGCGCTCTGTAATCGCGGCATCCCAGGCTTCGTACACATCAGTATCGAGCAGCGGCTTCAGCGCTTCACGGTCGCCGCGGCCAAACGCGCCAACGATCATTTCATATGCCGCCTTTGCGCCGCTCAGGAATTGCCGCGGGTCAAAGCTCTCATCGACAGCGTAAATGGCTTCCATTCCAGCGGCTGCCGGTCCGGTAAATGTTGGACGCAGCTGGCGCACATTTGAAGCATACTCTTCATCAGCGCGCTCTGCCGGGCTGGGCGAGGGCTGCTGCGGCTGGCGCGATCGTCCTGTTGGCGGCCCATTGTCCTGACCGAGAGTCACATAGAGTCGCCACCCAATGAAGACAGCGATCGCTGCGAGAAGGAGGAATTCTATCATCGAGGAGGACATTGGGACTCTTTCATCTGTTCTGCCTTCACATATAGGTCCTTTCACAGAAGTGCCACCCACCGTTGCGCCTATCTTCACTGCATGTTACGCGCGAGTAACATTTATTAGAGTGGATAAGCATGACCGACGCCCCAGATATGGCCACACAACCGCAAGCAAACCCTCCTGCGACTGGCCCTGCAATTCGAGTAATGAGCCAGTACATCAAGGATCTGTCCTTCGAAAATCCGGGCGCGGCGGTTGAGGCCCAGCCCAATATCGAACTTGGTATCGATGTTGGCGCGACACCAAAGGACAGCAAAGAGAATATATTCGAAGTTACACTGAAATTGAAGGCCCGGGCTGGCACGGCTGAAACAGCGCTGTTCTTGCTGGAAATGGACTATGCCGGGATGTTTCAGGTGCAAGGTTTTTCCGAGGCAGACCTTGAGCCAATCCTTCTGATAGAGTGCCCTCGTATTCTGTTTCCATTCGCGCGGCGCATCATCGCCGATATCTCAGCTGAGGGCGGTTTCCCACCCTTGCGAATTGATCCGGTCGACTTTGCAGGACTGTATGCGAATCAGCGCAAACGGGCCGCTGAAGCCGCCGCTGCGCAGCAACCGCAAGCTTAGCTAGCCGTAGCGTTTCCAGAGCGCCTTATCGCCAAGCTCGGCGATAAAGGCTGTATGTGTTTCCAGCTCTTCCGAACTGATCGGAGATGTTAGCGGTTTCGGCCGCTGCTGGGCCACACCGCGCTCGCCTGTCACGGCAGCCTGGTTCGAACCAAAATCAAACGCGCGCGCACGGCCGCCCAGAAGTTCGAGATAGACTTCGGCGAGAAGCTGACTGTCCAAAAGTGCGCCATGAAACGTACGCGCGTCCGAATTGACATCGAAACGTTTGCACAGCGCATCAAGACTGGCTGGCGCACCTGGAAAACGCTTTCGTGCGATCTCAACCGTATCAACCCAGCGCGCTTCAGGAATGATATCGCGCCCGCACCGCTGTAACTCCATATTCAGAAAGCCACGGTCGAACTTTGCATTATGCGCCACCAGGGTGGCATCCCCTATGAAGTCCAGGAACGCATCAACGATAGAAGGGTCCTCAAACCCAGGCTTATCTTTCAGATCGTCGTCCGTGATCCCGGTAATGCGAATTGTCGCCTCAGACACGGCGCGGCCAGGATTGATATAGGTTTGAAACGTTTCACCGGTCGCGACGTGATTGATCAGCTCAACCGCGCCAAGTTCAATAACGCGGTCATCCTTGTCCCACTCCAGCCCGGTGGTCTCGGTGTCAAAGGCGATTTCACGGATCGTTTCAGTCATCTTGAGCGTTATGATTGAGTTCGGTCAGAAGCTCAATGATAGCTGCCACATGCGCGCGGGTAAAATCAAAACCGAAAGCGGTTGAGATTACAAAATCAGCTTTTGCACGTTTTTCAGCGTCTGGCACCTGCTTGCCGAGAATCGCTTCAAACGCAGCTTCAGTCATCCCGGGGCGCGTAAGCACCCGTTCGCGCTGCACTGAAGCCGGCGCCGTAACGACTGCAACATAGTCGCAACGTGTATTACCGCCGGTCTCAAACAATAAGGGTATATCGAGAACCGCAACTGCTGCATTAGACGCGATCGCCTCTTCTCGAAACTTTAGCTGCGTCTGACCAACAAGCGGGTGCACGATCGCCTCTAGATCAGCCATCGCTAAAGCATCGCCAAGCACCACGCCCCGAAGTGCTGTTCGGTCGACCACGCCCTCCTTTACCACACCCGGAAATCGCTTTGATAAAGGCGCAACAGCGCTCCCGCCCACCTCATAAATTTGATGAACCGCAGCATCGGCGTCATACACGGGCAGTCCCGCGTCACGAAACATAGTTGCCGTCGCTGACTTTCCCATACCGATAGAACCCGTCAAACCAAGAGTAATCATGAGGCGATCCTCACAGCATGACGACATTTCTTGAGCGCCTCAGCCTCGTTCGGTCGCTCGCCAAACCAAATTTCAAAACTACAGGCGGCTTGTGCCACAAGCATACCTAGCCCGTCGGCGGTACGCCAACGTTCCTTTTTAGCATGTTCAAGCTGTGCTTCAGCCGCTTTGCCGTAAGAAATATCCATAAACAAGCGATCCCTGCCCTTGGGTAGCCCAAAATAGCCGCCCGAATAGCCGAAGCTTGCCGTATTGATGACGATATCAGACAGACCTATATACTCTTTATACTGATCCAATGATCCGTATACGGCTTTACCCTGTCCCAGTCGTACACTTAGTGCCTGTGCCCGTTCGATCGTCCGGTTCAATATCGAAACGTTCGCGCCGCGCTGGACTAGCGCATGAACCACAGAGCGAGCCGCGCCGCCTGCGCCCAGAACTGTGACCTGCCGTCCCTCAAGTTCATGTTCGCCTTCCAATTCTAGAGCGCGAAGGAACCCGGGCACATCGGTATTGTTCGCGGTCCACGATTTATCGCTATTGAGCGACAACGTATTCGCAACACCGAGAATAGTGGCATCTTCACTCGCGTCAGACGCCGCCGCAAAGGCTGCAACTTTATGCGGAAGTGTAATATTTACGCCAATAGTGGCCCGCGCCGATAGCGTGGACAGGGCCTCTGGTAACTCACCTTCAGCAACCTGCATCGCTTCGTACACAGCGTCGATACCAGCCGCACGGAGCCAACCATTATGGATCAGGGGCGATAGAGAGTGGGCAATGGGATCGCCAATAACCCCAAGTAACGCTGTCATGAGATCAGAACCTCGCGCGTGCGGAAATAATCCAAAAGCGGAAGGAGCGGCAAGCCGAGGATCGAGAAATAGTCTCCCTCAATCCGTGTAAAGAGTTGTGAGCCCAGACCTTCCAATTGATAGGCGCCCACAGTACTTAAAAGAGCATCCCCGCAACGCTCCAGATAGCTCTCGATGAACTGGTCACTCAGTGCACGGACTGTCAGTTTGGGGCGCGCTAAATGTCGCCAGACAATTTGCCCACTCTCAGCGACAACAATCGCGGTTTCGAGATAGTGGTCTTTCCCGGAAAGGCGGCGCAGATGATCTCCAGCGGCCAGCATGTCTTTAGGTTTGTCAAACGGCTCACCGCTGAGGCTGAGCATTTGGTCGCCGCCAATCACGAAACCAGCATAGCTGCGGGATACCTTCAACGCCTTCAACTCTGCAAGGTGCATCGCCTGATCGCGAACCGAAACGTTATCCAGGCGCATTGTCGCCTTCGCCGCATCTTCATCAACATTCGGGCGAATTGTTTCAGCCTCGATCCCGGCCCCAGCAAGCAAGGCGCGGCGGCTGGCGCTACCCGATGCCAGAATAATCGCTTTCGTCATTGCAGCCCGCGACGCTCATTGAGCTTGTTCAGGATTGCCGCCGCAGTTTCTTCGACACTCCGCCTCGAGACGTCAATGACCGGCCACTTGTTCCGCTGAAACAGGCGATTAGCCTCGGTAATCTCTGCGCGAACAGCCTCTTCGTCAGTATAGTCAGTCTGATTTGATTCATTCAGCGCCATCAGACGCTGACTGCGGATCTGTAGCAAACGCTCGGCTCCGATTTTCAGACCTACCACCATGGGCTCGCGCAATTCCTCAATGAGCGGCGGAGGCGGGATGCCAGGCACAAGCGGAATATTGCCAGCCTTTACGCCGCGATTAGCCAGATAGACGCAAGTCGGCGTTTTTGAGGTGCGGCTAACACCCAGCAAAATAACCTCTGCATCGACCAGACCCTGAACATTTTGTCCGTCATCGTGATGCAAGGCGAAGTCTATGGCCGAGATACGTTTGAAGTATTCCGCATTCATCGAATGCTGGCCAGCAACACGCTCACTGGCTGCAATCCCGAGATGCCGGCTCAACATATGGATAGACGGGTCCAGAACGGGGAGTGTTTGTATCCCACGCTGCCGACAGAACTGTTCAAGTTTCCGGCGCAAATCTTCATCTGAAATCGTATACCAGACAACACCTGGCGCACCCTCAATTTCGGCCATAACCCGATCAAGCTGGCGCTCAGATCGTACAAGGTAATAATTATGTTCCAGCGGAATTGTGCGGTCGAACTGCGCTGCAGCTGCCCGCATCACAGCATTCAGCGTCTCGCCCGTTGAGTCAGAGACCAGATGAACATTAAAATAAATGGCTGGGCGCATGAACGTGTCCAATAATAATCCAGAAATGGGTTTGCAGCCTTTGGCCGAATTGGACAAGCCCTGTGGATGCTTTGTGGATAGGGGATATAGCCCTAAAAATTGACTCTGAAACCCACAGGTAGATGAATCTGACTCTGTTTGAGTCCCGAAACGTTCTAGTCTGCGTACTGAACATCTGTACGATCATAATATACATCTGTTTCAGTAGGTTAATGAACTGTTACCGGTCCAGAAGCTTGAGGAAATGCTGTGGAAACCTGATGGACAAAAGGGCTCAGGGCGCGTTTTCCACGAGACTCTCAACTTAATAATGATAATTGGCTGATGAATCATCCTTTGGTTTTTTTGAGGTCCTTATGGCAACCAATACAGCATCACGTTTTCTTAAGGTCCTTAACGGGCAGCCTCAATCTCCTGTACCTGTCTGGATGATGAGGCAAGCTGGCCGACATCTTCCAGAATATCTCGAATTACGAAGCCGTGCAAAAGACTTTCTCGACTTTTGCTACTCTCCTTCAATGGCTGCAGAGGCAACGCTGCAACCGATCCGCCGGTATGACATGGACGCAGCAATTCTGTTTGCTGACATTCTATTAGTACTCGACGCTCTGGATCTTGATGTCCGTTTTGAAAAAGGCATTGGACCTATCGTACAAACGGTCGACACCGGACACGAGTTGGGAGAAGTTCCAACAGAGAAAGCCGTTCAGCGCCTTTCACCTGTGTATGAAACCGTTTCTCGCGTTAGAGATGCATTGGCAGACGACAAAGCATTGATCGGATTTTGCGGTGCGCCATGGACAGTTGCGCTTTATGCAATCGAAGGGCGCGGTGGAACAGATAAAAGTAGTGCGCGTATTTGGGCTTATCAGAAACCGGAAGCCCTGAACCGTTTGCTCGAGGATCTCGTTGAGGTAAGCGCGCATTATCTTGCTGAACAGGTCCGTGCTGGAGCTGATGCGCTTATGTTGTTTGAGTCCTGGGCTGAAGGTTTGCCTGCGGATGTATTCCAACAGATTGTTATAAAGCCAAATGCAGCTTTGGTTCGCCGTTTGCGCGAACTTGGTGTCACGGTTCCGATTATAGGTTTTCCCCGCGGCGCCGGTACAGTTCTGCCGACTTATGCGAACCAGGTTGCTGTCAATGCTGTAGCACTCGACACTGCGATTGACCCAGATTTTGTAAACTCAGCTTTGCCAGCGGACCTGCCTGTGCAGGGGCATCTTGATCCGCTTTTATTGATAGCTGGCGGTCAAGCGATGGAGGACCGTGTTCGATATCTCATGGACGCGTATTCGGGCCGGCCTCACATTTTCAATCTCGGTCATGGTGTTCGGCCTGAGACGCCAATTGCGCATGTCGAACGCGTTGTAGAAATTCTGCGGGAAGGCAAATGATATGCTGTACCTTTGGGTAAAGGCCTTCCACATCATTTTTGTTATTGCCTGGATGGCGGGGATGCTGATTTTCCCGCGCTACAAGCTGCATCAGGTCAAGAGCGAGCCTGGCGCTGAGCTTTTCGAGACGATGAAAGAAGCTTCTGCCAAGCTGCGAAAGATCATACTGACGCCATCTCTTCTTCTTGTCTGGGCTCTGGGTCTTGGCCTGATTGTCTTGAATCCATCGCTTCTCAGTCAGGGATGGATGCATGCCAAGCTGGCGCTCGTCTTCGCCCTCTCAGGATTTCACGGTTATCTGGTTTCGCTTGGCCGAAAGGTCGATGCAGCAAGTGGTGAGGTTTCCGCTCGTAAACTACAAATGCTAAATGAGTTGCCGTTTGTCATAATGATCGGTGTGGTCATTCTCGTCGTCGTACGGCCCTTTTAGCAGACGCAGTCTAGCGGTTGACCTTGGGGACGCAGCTGCGCATATAAACATCAAGACGCCGTCCGGCGCGCGGATCGACTTGATCCATTTTCAATCTACAATCTAGTCTCTGGTGCCCACATGCCCGATAGTGCGACCGAAATTGAACTCCCGTCACAGGTGTATCTCCGTGAACTGAAGGAGAAATCTCCAACCGAGCTTTTGGCTTATGCCGAAATGCTGGAGGTTGAGAACGCGTCCTCGCTCCGAACCCAGGATATGCTTTTCGCTATTCTTAAAGAACTGGCTGAGCAGGAAGTCGAGATTATCGGCCGCGGCGTTGTTGAAGTTCTCCAGGATGGATTTGGTTTCCTGCGTTCACCTGAGTCGAACTACCTCGCCGGCCCCGATGACATTTATGTCAGTCCAACGGTTCTGAAGAAAGCTGGCCTGAAAACGGGTGATACCGTTGAGGGTCCAATTGTCGAACCTGGTGAGAATGAACGCTATTTTGCACTTACAGATGTGAGTTCGATCAACTTCGAAACACCTGAAAAAGCGCGGCAGAAAGTCCATTTTGATAATCTCACACCGCTTTATCCTGAGGAACGCCTCCTCATGGAAAGTCAGGATCCGACCAAGAAGGATCGGTCGGGCCGGGTTATCGATATTGTTTCACCGATCGGTAAGGGACAGCGTGCCTTGATCGTCGCGCCGCCTCGAACGGGTAAGACCGTGCTACTTCAAAATATTGCGGCATCAATCGAGGAAAACCATCCCGAATGTTACCTTCTCGTATTGCTAATTGATGAGCGGCCGGAAGAAGTTACCGATATGAAGCGGTCTGTAAAAGGCGAAGTGATTTCTTCAACCTTCGATGAACCTTCCACACGTCACGTAGCGGTTGCAGAAATGGTCATCGAAAAAGCCAAACGTCTTGTCGAGCATGGCCGAGATGTAGTGATCCTGCTCGATTCGATCACGCGTCTTGGACGAGCGTACAACACAACTGTGCCAAGTTCCGGTAAGGTTCTGACTGGTGGTGTTGATGCCAACGCGTTGCAACGTCCTAAGAGATTCTTCGGTGCGGCCCGTAATGTTGAGAATGGTGGATCATTGACGATCATCGCAACGGCATTGATCGATACCGGCTCGCGTATGGACGAAGTTATCTTCGAAGAATTCAAAGGGACAGGTAACTCTGAAATTGTCCTGGATCGCAAGGTTGCCGACAAGCGTACATTCCCTGCCATGGACATTATGAAGTCCGGCACCCGCAAGGAAGAACTTATTACGGACAAATCACAGCTGCAGAAAATTTATGTTCTGCGCCGCATCCTCAATCCGATGGGCACAGCTGATGCGATTGATTTCCTTCTCGATAAGCTGAAGCAAACCAAGACGAATGACGAGTTCTTTGAGGCAATGAAGAACTAATAATGGTGAAATCGTCGCGCGATACGATTTACGCGCTGGCTTCGGGTGCACCACCTTCAGCGATTGCTCTTATCCGAATAAGTGGTCCTAAGGTGACATCAATCGCCACGGCGACACTCTCTATTGGTTTGCCGAAACCGCGTCAGGCCGCTCTCTCGGAATTTTCCGACCTCTCTGGTCGGTTAATCGACCAGTGTCTTGCTGTATTCATGGCTGGACCAGCAAGTTATACCGGACAAGACACGCTGGAACTTTCACTACATGGTGGCCAGACCGTTATCGATCTCGCGGTTTCCGCTTTGACTGATGCCGGCGCCCGCCTGGCTGAACCAGGTGAGTTTACCAGGCGCGCTTTTGAGGCCGGAAAGCTTGACCTTACAAAGGCCGAAGCAATTGCCGACCTGATTGATGCTGCAAGCCCGGCACAGCATGCTCAAGCAATCCAGCAATATGGTGGGGCTTTGGCCGACCTCTATTCGGGATGGAGGCAGAGCTTGACGCAAGCGCTTGCCTTGCTTGAAGCAAGTATTGATTTTCCAGACGAGGAAGACGCACCAGAACGTGTTGAAGCGCCAGTTCTGGATCTCTTCAGGCAGCTGATCTCCGAGCTTGAGCAGGCTCTTGAAAGCGGCGAAGTGTCCGAACGGATTCGAGATGGATTTCAGATTGTCATTCTGGGAAAGCCAAATGCTGGGAAATCAAGTCTTCTAAATCGGCTTGCTGGTCGCGATGCTGCGATTGTCACTGAGATACCTGGTACGACCCGTGATATTGTTGAGGTAAGACTGGTTCTGGGCGGGTATCTCGTATGGTTGTCAGACACAGCGGGACTTAGAGATACCAGTGATAAGGTTGAAGCTGAAGGCGTACGCCGGGCGATGGCAAAAGCTGAAGAAGCGGATTTGCGCATTTGGTTGGTAGCACCTGAGGAGAGTGTGCCAGAAGCTGCGGTACCAGAGGATCTTGTTGTCCATAGTAAGTCCGACCTAGCCAAACCTCGGAGTGTTTCACGTGAAACATACTCGATATCGTCGCGAACAGGTGCGGGCCTGGATGACCTGCTAGATGCGATTGCAGAGCGTCTCAAAAGCTTGAGCGTTCGATCAGAAGCCCCAATGATTACGCGCGCGCGCCATCGGAATGCAATCGAGGGCGCGCTTAAAGAATTAGGGCGTGCGAAAGAAATGCTTTCGGATGGGTATGGCGCAGAACTGGTTTCAGAGCATGTTCGAATCGCCGCTCGTCAACTTGGGTCTTTGACCGGGCATGTCGAAGTCGAAGAAATACTGGGTGAAGTGTTCTCTACATTCTGCATCGGTAAATAGGCGCTACCCGTTATGAGTCCTTTGCGGTAAAAGCGCGCTCAACTGTGTGAGCAGAATATGTCGTTAGAATTTGATGTCATTGTAATTGGTGGGGGTCACGCCGGGTGCGAAGCTGCATCCGCTTCAGCGCGTGTTGGCGCCCGCACCGCACTGATCACCCACAAGATTGCGACGATTGGGGAAATGTCCTGCAATCCCGCAATTGGCGGGCTCGGGAAGGGGCATCTGGTTCGCGAGATTGATGCGCTCGATGGGCTCATGGCCAGGGTCGCAGATCAGTCGGGCATCCAATTCAGAATGCTGAACCGGTCTAAGGGGCCCGCCGTTTGGGGTCCAAGGGCGCAGATTGATCGTCATCTCTATCGAAAGACGATGCAAGAAGAGATCCTCAATCATGAGAATCTCAGCGTTATTGAAGACGGCGCTGAAGATCTGATCGAAACAAACGGTTCAGTTTCCGGAATTGTTGGTCAGACCGGTCAGACATATTTGGCCAGGGCCATCGTCATCACGACGGGGACGTTTTTAAAGGGTGTGATCCACCGCGGCGAAGACCGCATTCCTGCCGGACGAATAGGTGAGGCGCCTTCAGTCAAACTAGCGGACAGACTATATGATCTTGAACTTCCCATGGGGCGGTTGAAGACTGGAACACCGGCGCGGCTCGATGGTAGAACCATTGATTGGGACCTGCTCGAAATGCAACCCGCAGACGATGAACCAATTCCATTCTCTTTCCTGTCCAAGGAAATCGATGTTCCGCAGATTGCTTGCGGCATCACTTTTACGAACACGCGTGTCCACGAAATCATCGCTGAAAATATTGAGAAGTCTGCGGTCTACTCCGGTGCAATTGCGGGCCGGGGGCCGCGTTATTGTCCTTCGATTGAGGACAAAGTGCATCGGTTCGCTGACAAAGATCGCCACCAGATATTCCTGGAACCCGAAGGCCTTGATGATCACACAGTCTATCCAAACGGGATATCGACGTCGCTACCTGCAGATGTTCAGGACGCGTTTGTCCGTGAGATTCCGGGCTTGGCCATGGTTAAGATCATCGAGCCCGGCTACGCAATTGAATACGATTATGTTGACCCAAGAGCTCTTGATTATGGCTTGCAGGTCAAGGCGATGCCGGGGCTGTTCCTTGCCGGACAGATCAATGGTACCACAGGCTATGAAGAAGCGGGTGCCCAGGGCTTGATGGCAGGTCTCAATGCCGCTCGCCTTACTATAGACTTACCTTCGGTCGCTTTCAATCGAGCCGAGGCTTATATTGGTGTGCTTGTGGATGACCTTGTTACGCGCGGTGTGACGGAGCCGTACCGTATGTTTACCTCGCGCGCAGAGTATCGCCTGAGCTTACGATCAGATAATGCCGATCAGCGGCTAACCGAGCGCGGTGTAGAGCTCGGTTTGGTCGGTCAAGGTCGCGCCAGTATGTTTCACGTGAAACAATCGGAACTGGCAGAGGGTCGCGCATTACTCCAATCGGAGACGATGACTCCGAATGAGGCCGGGAAACTCGGGTGGAAAGTCAACCAGGATGGACAGCGTCGGTCTGCTTGGGAATACCTTGCTTACCCATCCATCTCGTTCTCAGATATCCTGACGGCATTCCCGGCTGTGTCGGCGCTTAAGAGTCAGACCAGGGATCAGCTCGCAATCGAAGCGACATATGCAGGCTACATTGATCGCCAGAGGGCGGATATCGAAGCGCTGAAACGCGACGAGGCTTTAGAAATACCGGTCACACTTGATTACGCGGTGGTTGGCGGGCTCTCGAACGAGGTGAAGGCGAAGCTTGAAATGATACGTCCTGCGACTTTGGGTCAGGCTTCACGGATTGAAGGCATGACGCCGGGCGCGCTAACGGCCCTACTGGCACATGTTCGTCGTAAACGGTCGGACCTGAGGGAAAAGCCTAAACATGGCTGATCTGGATGGGTTTGGACCGAATCACTTGTCGGACTTTATCGATGTTTCACGTGAAACATCCGCCAAACTTGAAAAGATCGTACAGCTTCTCGATGAGTGGCGGCATCGGATAAATTTAATTGGTCCTACCGAAATGGATCATATCTGGCGGCGCCATGTTTTGGATTCTGTTCAACTCTTTCCGCATATTCCCAAGAATGCTGTGACGGTTGATCTTGGATCAGGCTCGGGTTTTCCGGGTCTGGTCTTGGCAGCATGCCTGGAGCGCCCTGCGGCTGAAATCGTAATGATTGAAACGGTTGGCAAGAAGTGCGCTTTTCTTAGGGAGGTTGTTCAGGCGGCCGATTTGAAAGCGCGCGTGCACCAGGGCCGCGTTGAGAACTTGAGGGATGTCGATGCGGTATGTGTGACCGCGCGCGCTTTTGCGCCGCTTCCTAAACTGCTCGACTATGCTTCAATATGGCTTGAAGCTGGCGCATATGCGGTTCTACCCAAGGGCCGAAAGTGGCAGGAAGAATTGACGCAAGCCCAAGAATGCTGGAAATTCGCGTATGAAGTGATTCCGAGCCAAAGTGGCGGCGATGGAGTCCTATTGAAGATATCGGAGGTTTCACGTGTCGACCAATAAAACACGTATTTTGGCGATCGTTAATCAGAAGGGTGGGGTTGGAAAGACAACAACCTCCATCAATCTTGGTACAGCGCTCGCCGCGGTAGGTCGTAATGTCCTCGTTATTGACTTTGATGCTCAGGGGAATGCCTCAACCGGGTTGGGTATTACCCGTCCGGAACGACAGCTTACCAGTTATGATCTCGTTATTGATGATGTCTTCCTGGGTGAGGCTGTTTTGAACACGCTCGTCCCGCGCTTAGATATTGTCCCTGGCGATGAGAATCTGGCGGGTGTTGAAACTGAGCTCGCAGATGACCCGCACCGGTCTTACCGCTTACGCGATGCGGTGCATACCTATCTAAGGGAGGCGTCATCGCGTGGTCTGCCAGAGTATGACTACATTCTGATTGACTGCCCGCCCTCGCTTTCTGCCCTGACGCTGAATGCAATGACGGCGGCCAATTCTGTTCTCGTGCCATTGCAGTGTGAGTTCCTGGCGCTAGAGGGCTTGAGCCAGCTCTTGCGCACAATTGAGCTGGTTCGCGGTGGGCTCAATCCGAAGCTGGATATTCAGGGTGTTGTGCTGACCATGTATGATCGCCGCAACAACCTATCTGATCAGGTGGCTGATGAGGTTCGCTCGGTTCTGGGTGCGAAAGTTTACAACACCGTGATCCCAAGAAACGTGCGTTTGTCTGAAGCCCCAAGTTTCGGCAAGCCGGCCTTGCTTTATGATTATCGTTGCCCCGGAAGTGAGGCCTATATTCGGCTTGCCTCCGAGATGCTTCAACGCGAGCGTAGTCTTCGGAGCGCCTGAGCATGAACGCAGAAACACGAAACAAGCCGAAGCGACTCGGTCGCGGGCTTTCGGCCTTGATCGGTGAAGTTGAAGGCGTGGATATTGCGCCGACACCATCAGGCCAAGCAGCGCCAAAAGACGAGATCGAACTGTCGGCCATTCGTCCGAATCCAGCTCAACCGCGCCGTACATTTTCTGAGCCTGAGCTCGATGAACTTGCACACTCTATCAAAAGCCGTGGGGTCTTGCAGCCAATTCTGGTGCGCCCTGATCCAGACGCGCCTGGCCAGTACCAAATCGTTGCGGGCGAACGTCGTTGGCGCGCCTCCCAAAGGGCGGGCCTGTCTACGATCCCCGCGGTTATTCGTGAAGCCGATGAACTGGAATTGTTGGAAGTCGGGATTATTGAAAATGTCCAACGCAGCGATTTGAACCCCATCGAAGAAGCAGAAGCCTACGGGGCGTTGATGAAGCGGTTTGGCCGAACCCAGGAAAGCCTTGCAGAAAGTGTCGGTAAGAGTCGTGTTCATATCTCGAATACAATCAGACTTCTGAATCTCCCAGACGCAGCACGTGAGCATCTACGTCATGGCCGGATCTCAGCTGGTCATGCCCGGGCAGCACTTGGTGCCCCGGAACCAGGCCCGGTTATCGATATGATCGTCAAGAAAGGCCTGAATGTTCGCGAAGCTGAAGCACTTGCGAAGCGGATGCGGGATGGCGGCTCACTTGAAACGATTGCGAAGAAAGTCAGTGAAGCTGATAAAGACGTTGATACCGCAGCTCTTGAGGCCGATCTTGCGCGGACACTTGGTTTGAATGTCGACATTCGGCATGGGTCCAAAGGCGGGGAGCTTCGCGTCAGATATCGCGATCTCGAGCAGCTTGACGAGCTTTGCCGCAAGCTGACAGCGAAGCGCGGTTAATTAGTCTCTGCGCTGCTAGCTTTCACTTCGTTCTGTTTCAGCTTTGTCACGCTCACGTTGGCGGAGTTCATCAGCAAAGGCGCTCGCGAAAACACCGGCAGGTAGCGCCACAACCCCGATTCCGGCGAGTGCGATGAAGGATGCTGCGATCCGGCCAAGCGTGGTGACGGGGTAAACATCGCCATAGCCAACGGTGGTCAGTGTTGCAATCGCCCACCAAAGCGCGCGGGGAATGGAGGCAAAGGCTTCGTTCTCTTGTCCGATACCCTCGATAAAGTAGAGCATGACAGCCGAAACGTAGACGAGTGCGAGTGCCATTGCCAGCGTCGTCAAGAGTTGCGATCCGGCACGTTTGATTGTTGCGGCCAGCACGTCAAACGCAGGGATAAACCGGGCGAGCTTGACTAGACGCGCAAGTCTTAAAACGCGTAGCACAAGCAGGGCTTCACCGCCCGCCATTCCGCTTGCGGCAAGAATCATCCAGACCAATTCCGGCAAGAAGGCGATGAGGTCGGTAATCGCATAGAAACTGGACATATACCGGAGGCGGCCGGCTCTGCTCTGATATCTTGGGTTTTCTCCTGCGACCCAGACTCGTACGCAGTATTCAACGGCAAATACGACAACGATGAAGATGTTGAACACATCTACGGCGTATCTCCATCCGGCAGGGAGTGCCGGTTCTGTTTCCATTGCGAGCGCAAAAAAGCCCAATAAAACAAGGAGGACAACCGCTTTATTGATATAGGAGAGGCCAGGCCTGCCGAGTGCGCCTGGCTCCATTTGTTTGTACAAGTAAGACCGTATGTGTGTCCGGTTTTTCAATTCACCCGTCCTGCTCGTTGGTCTAGCTGCGCAACGCGCCTCCTGTAGCTTTGCCTACAGACTTAACAACTTTTGCGATCACCGCGTCGATGTCTTCATCCTTGAGTGTTTCACCACTTGGTTGAAGAGTCACTTCTATAGCGACGGATTTGTGTCCCTCTTCGATGCCTTTGCCTTGGTAGACATCAAAAACACCAATCTCGGAGATAAGCGATTTGTCCGCACCTTTTGCCGATTTGATGATGTCACCTGCCGGAACCGATTCAGCAACAATAAAGGCCAGGTCACGGCGGACCGGCGTCTGGTCGGTCTTGGCGAGGACGGCCTTTGTCTTTGTCGCGCGCGCTTTCATGAATGGCAGGGCATTGAGGTTAAGCTCGAAAGCGTAAACCGGGCCGTCAACATCAAGCGCTTTCAAAACACGGGGGTGTAGAGCACCAAAGTGCGCCACGGTTACTTTCGGCCCCAGCTTAAGACAAGCCGCCTTTCCCGGATGCCAATGGTCCAGCCTCGGCTTGTCGACCTGAAACCGGTCCGGCGATTGGCCGAGCGCTGATAAAACAGCATGTAGATCGGCTTTGATATCGAAACTGTCATAAGCTTCTTCGCCTTTCCAGTTTCGCGGCGCAGCGGTTTTCACCAATGCTGTAACATAGGACCGTTGATCCTTTGGCCCGTCGCCAAGATAAACTGGTCCAGCCTCAAAAAGGCGTATGTCGCGTTCGCCCATATTGAAACCGCGCTGAGCGGCCTCGGCGAGATTGCCGAGAATACTTGGGCGCATTTGATTAAGCTCGCTTGCAACCGGGTTTGCGACAGTCAACGCACCTTCGCCGCCCCCAAAGAGTTCAGCGTAGGGTTTCGGCATAAAACTCCAGGTCACCGCTTCCAGAAACCCGCGCGCGGCAAGGGTCCGGCGCGCTGTGCGCACCCTATGTTGCAGGCGTGTCGTCACAACCCTGCGCCCACTGTCCAGCGCTGGGAGCGAGGTCGTTGGCAATCTGTCATAGCCTTCAAGGCGGGCAATCTCTTCTACGATATCGGCTGATTGCTCGACATCAAAACGCCAGCTTGGCGGGGTCAGCAGCCAAGTCTCACCAATGTCCTCGATCTCGAAACCAAGCGCTTTGACCATTTTGCGCATACTTGCCGGTTTGACGTGGAGGCCCGTAAGTCGAGCGACATCTTTCTTGTAGAACTCCACTTTCGGTTTCGCGAGCGGCGCCTCTCCAGCGACTTTGACTTTGGAGCTTTTCCCACCTGCAATATCAATGATGAGGCGGAGCGCCATATGCACACCGCGTACGCACGATTGCGGATCTACGCCGCGTTCAAATCGGTAACGGGCATCTGAGATAATTCCGGTGGTCCGACCCGTGCGTGCGGTGATCAGCGGATCAAACCAGGCGCTTTCGATAAAGACATTCGTGGTTTCGTCCGAAACGGCGGTGCTTTCCCCGCCCATCACACCGCCGAGACCAATCACACCGCTATCATCCGCAATCACGCACATGTCCGGGGTGATGTCATAGGTCTTACCATCCAGTGCTTCCAACTTTTCGCCGGCACGGCCCATGCGGGCAACGATCCGGCCCTGCACCTTGTCGGCATCATAGGCGTGCAAAGGACGGGCGCGGTCCAGTGACACATAGTTGGTGACATCCACAAGCAGCGACTTTGGTGTAATCCCAACTGCGCGCAGGCGCGCTTGCAGCCAATCAGGCGAGGCTTCGTTCTCGACCCCGCGGACGTAAGCGCCCGCAAAGATCGGACAGGCGTCCGGTGCCTCAAGCCCAATGTCTATTGGAGACTCAAAGCTCCCAGAGACTTTGCGAACCTCTTCATCCAGAAAGCCGCCAGCGCCTGCGGCCGCAAGATCGCGGGCGATCCCTTTAACGCCGAGCCAGTCCGGCCGGTTCGGGGTTACTTCGAAGTCGATCACAGGATCATTTACCCCAAGTGCATCTGCTGCTGGCGTTCCGAGGGGAATATCATCATCCAGATCCGCGATGCCATCATGATCTTCGCCAGCTTCCAGCTCTTTGCTGGAGCACATCATGCCGAAGCTTTCAACGCCGCGAATCTTACGGGGCTTCTTGTCGAGACTGAAATCAAGTCCAGGAATATAGGCGCCCAGCGGTGCATAGATGGCTGTCATGCCTGCGCGTGCATTGGGGGCACCGCAGACAATCTGCTTTTCACCATCGATCGTTTCAACGGTACAAACGCGCAGCTTGTCGGCGTCGGGATGCGGCTGTGCATCTTTGACCTTGCAGACGGAGAACGCAGCGAGCTTGTCGGCCGGATTCTCGACATGCTCAACCTCAAGACCTGCTTTCAGCATCAAAGCTAGAATCTCATCGAGATCAGCCGTCGTTGCGAGATAGTCTTTCAACCAGGAAAGAGAGAATTTCATTAGCTCAATCCTCCACCGATGCTTGGTGTCAGCCACGGCGCAAAGCCATAATGGCGTGTCCATTCCGGATCGGCCTCGAAGTAGGGCCGCAGGTCCGGCATGCCGTATTTCAACATCGCCAGCCGATCGATCCCCATACCGAAGGCAAAGCCTTGATACTCGTCCGGGTCGATCCCGCAATTGCGTAGCACGTTCGGATGCACCATGCCGGAGCCGAGGATCTCCATCCATTGATCACCTTCACCGATGAGGATGCTATCGCCCTGTTTGCGATACTTCACATCCATTTCAGCGCTGGGCTCGGTGAACGGGAAGAAGTGTGGCCGGAAGCGCGCCTCAACATCGCTCACTTCGAAGAAGGCTTTTACGAAGTCGATCAGGCAACCCTTCAGGTGTCCCATATGAATATTCTTCTCGATCACCAGCCCTTCGATCTGATGGAACATCGGGGTATGGGTGGCATCCCAGTCATTCCTGTACACACGTCCGGGTGCGATGATCCGGATCGGTGGCTTCTGATCCATCATGGTGCGGATCTGAACAGGTGAAGTATGCGTGCGCAGCACCTTTGGGGCATCACCTTCCTGCGGGTGAAAGAAAAATGTATCGTGCGTTTCTCTTGCCGGATGGCCTTCTGGGAAATTCAGCGCTGTAAAATTGTGCCAGTCGTCTTCGATGTCCGGGCCTTCAGCAACTGTGAAGCCCATATCCCCAAAGATGGCCGCGACTTCCTCGAACACCTGCATCACTGGGTGCAACGCGCCGACGGGTTCTTTTTTTGGTGGTAGCGAGAGATCAAGCGTTTCGGCTGAGAGTTGTGCTTCAAGGGCTGCGTCTTCCAGAGCTGCTTTGCGTGCTTCAACGGCGTCGGCCACACGCCCTTTAAGCGCGTTCAACTTCGGCCCCATCTCCTGACGCTCTTCCGGGGTCATCTTGCCGAGCGTTTTCATCAAGCCGGAAACGCGGCCCTTCTTGCCAAGCTCAGCCACGCGCACAGCGTCGAGCGCCGCGAGATCCGCAGCGCCCTCAACAGCAGCGAGGGCTTCGGTTTCGATGGTTGTAATGTCGGACATGAAAAGCCCCGTTTCTCGTCTTTCTGACAAACGGGGCCTGTCCGACCCCGCTTTAGCGGTTCGGATTAGCGGAGAAAAACCGTGGTGTGAACCGGCTTCTAGGCCAGCGCTGCCTTGGCCTTCTCCACCAGAGCGCCAAACGCCTCTGGTTCTCTGATGGCAAGATCAGACATAACCTTACGGTCCATCTCGACGCCGGCCTTGGCAAGACCGCCAATGAAGCGTGAATAGGTCATCTCATCGTCATGGGTGCGAACAGCGGCGTTGATGCGCTGGATCCAAAGGCTGCGGAAAGAACGCTTTTTGACCTTGCGGCCAACATAAGCGTACTGACCAGCTTTCCAGACCGCATCATGTGCGGTGCGGAACGTATTTTTCCGGCGACCGCGATAGCCTTTGGCGGCTTTGATGATTTTCTTGTGACGTGCGTGTGCAGGTACTTTGTTACGTGAACGGGCCATGGGAGGCTCCTTACTTCAAATTCGGTTCAGATCAGGGGCGCGTTAGAGGCCGTTCGGCAGGAACTTCTTGATAACGCGTTTCGTGTCAGCTTTCGCAGCAACTTCAGTGCCGCGGTTCTGGCGAATGTACTTACCATTGTGGCTGATCAGGCGGTGGCGCTTGCCTGCGACACCGTGCTTGAGTTTACCAGATGCTGTGATCTTGAACCGCTTTGCAGCGGCCTTCTTGGTCTTCATTTTCGGCATTTCGATCTCCTACAGGCGCTAAGGCCTTGTTTTTAAGTCATTTTGAGCGCTTAAGGCATGCCGTTTTGAGCCCAAGCGCTGCGCAAGCGGCGTGTATGACTTAAAAGAGGGGGAGAATCAAGGTTCCGAATCAGCGGGAAAAGCCGGTGGCGACGCAGTGATTGGGCCTACGTAATAATAGCCGGTATAGTGAACCCCGAGGGGTTCCAATGACAGCGACCATGGTTGCAGCCCATAGGAGTTCGTTCCCTGAAGTGAGAGAGGTCCAACCATCAAATCGCCCCCATCGACAGATGCCTGTACGTACGCTTCTCCGGCATCATAAACCATGTCTAGCGATATAACGGGTCTTTCAGTCACAAGGTTGGCCATGGAGCCGCGCTTAGGTGTCAAATCTTCGCGCGTTAAAGTGCTATGGGCGCCACCAGTATAAACCAGCACAGTGCCGTCATAGTCAGCCAGTGCCTCATCGACCGCCTTGGCCATGAATTCGCTGCGGCTCAGCCCTATATTGCGGCCATAGGGACGATCAAAAGCGAATAAATCAACCGCGTGCCCCGCCAATCGCCAGTCAGCAATCTGTTCCAATAATTTATATTCAGCCTCGCTGCTGCGCCCATCATGGCTGTCCCACATGGTGGGTGCAGCAGCATAGACCGCGTCTCGTGAAAAGCTGTTTTGCGTCAGCGTATTGAGGCTGTCGCTATGATTGGCCACCGCTTCCAGGCCTAGTCTGACTGGCTTCCCTTCGGCTAAGACACTGCACACGAGGCTTTCAACAAAAGCCGTACCCTCGATTGTCCCATGCATCTCGCCTAGTATTACGACATGGGTTTCCAAGTGGGGGACAAGCAACTCAAATCCAGCGGGTGTGTTGCAATCAGTAAGGAGGGGCGTCGGTTCGTCCGCTCGACCGATGAGACTGAGACCTATTGTGGCAAGCCCAGTTAACAGTGCGGCTTGCCAGAGTTGCCTCATCGCGGGGCCATCACCATGGTCATCTGACGGCCTTCAAGCTTTGGCTCAAGCTCGACCTTCATCTGCTCGTCAAAGTCTTCCTTGACCCGCTGAAGCAGCTCCATGCCGAGGTGTTGGTGCGCCATTTCACGGCCGCGAAAGCGCAGCGTGATTTTCACCTTGTCACCTTGCTCAAAGAATTGCGTAATTTTCTTCGACTTCACCATATAATCGTGCGTGTCGATGTTCGGACGGAATTTGATTTCTTTCAGTTCCGACGTTTTCTGCTTTTTCTTTGCGGCGGCCTTCTTTTTCTGCGCTTCATAGCGCATCTTGCCGTAATCAACGATCTTGCAGACCGGGATTTCCTGGTTGGGTGAGACTTCGACAAGGTCCATGCCTGCTTCTCGAGCGGCATCCAGGGCCGCCTCTATTGGCATTTCACCTTGTTTTTCCCCATTTTCGTCGATGAGCAATACTCTCTCGACGCGAATATCCCTGTTTGTGCGGGGTCCTGTACGCTTTGCGCGCTCAGGGCGTCCATGTGGTCTACGAGCTATAGCCATTCTCCTTTTTGGCTGTTGTTGATGGGCCTAATATGCCTGTAATTTAGTGATTTTTCAAGCGCTAGCCGAGCTTAAAGCAGGCGCTCATAGACCTTCAGCGTCTTTGATTGAAGCTGTTTCTTGCTAAAATGCTGCTGAACGAAGGCTTGGCCCGCTAATCCCATGGCTGTTCTGCCTTCAGCGCTGAGGTTTAGCAGCATGCGAATACAGGCTGTCAAAGCGGGTTGAGACCCGGGTTCGGCCCGCGTTCCGGTTTGGCCCTCAATCACGGTTTCGCGCTGCCCGCCATGATCCGCGACAATCACAGGACGTGCCATCGCAGAAGCTTCTGCGGCAACCCGGCCGAAGGCTTCTGGCCGTGTTGATGGCGCAAGCACGATATCAGCGAGCGCATAAGCTGCAGGCATGTCCGCGCAATGACCGATGATTGAGACAGACCCGCCCAGACCGAGGTCCAGAATGGTATCCTCAAGCTCCGTAACATATCGGCTTCGCCCCTGCGCATCGCCGGCCAGCACCAGATGCAAGTGCTCGCATTCCTCTGGAGACAGCGCGCCCAAGGCGTCGATGGCAAGCCTTTGCCCTTTCCAGCTGGTCAGGCGCCCCGGTAAAAGCAGAATGAGGCGCTGATCGTCAGCCCTGATACCCCATGATGCGCGGAGGCCATGCAGCCTTTCGGGCGCGACCACGCGGGGATCAAAGGCTGCAAAATCAACGCCGCGCGGGATTGTGACGATCCGGTCGGCAGCGATCTCATGGGTATCCTGAACATGCGCTGCAGTCCACTCAGAGTTGGCGATGACCAGTGCCCCCTTGGCCATGACTGAGTTGTAATAGCGTTTAAGACCTGTCTTTCCGCTATAGGCCCCATGATAAGTCGTCACAAAAGGGATTTCAGCTTTCCGGGCGGCCTCATAGGCGCTCCAAGCGGGGGCTCTCGATCTCGCATGGATCAGGTCAACTTGGTGATCATCGATCAACCGGCCCAGCTTTCTGGCGTTCGATATCAGGATTGCCGGGTTCTTGCTCGCCACCGGAAGCGATATCAGGGTTCCGCCAGCCTTACTCAGCTCGGCCTCCAGCCGGCCACCTTCGCTGACAACCAGCGCTTCTCCGCCAGCCGCTGTAACAGCTTCGGCGATTTCAACGGTTGTACGCTCGGCCCCCCCAGCGGCAAGATCGGGAATGACCTGCAAGATTGTCTTGCCGGACAGGTCCGGCCAGTCGGTCTCTACCATGGCTTGAGTGTGTCCCATCTTGCGCCTAGACACCATGCCTGAAATGTCTGTTTAAACCGGGTAATGCCGTTAGTGACATCTCATGACCAGCATCAGACGCAGTTCCAGGGGGTGAAACATGCCGTATCTCGACACACCTCAAGGCCGCCGCCTTGCCTACCGATACACCCATCCGGTCACGCACCCGACCTTCGTTTGGTTGTCCGGCTTTATGTCGGATATGAGTGGGACAAAGGTTCTGGAGCTTGAGGCCTGGGCCAAGTCCGAAGGGTATGGGTTTCTGGCTTTTGACTATTCTGGTCACGGCCTTTCAGATGGGGATTTCAAGGATGGGACCATATCTGCCTGGCACGAGGATGCGCTCGCTGCAATTGAGGCGCTGACAAGCGGGCCGCTTGTGCTGGTAGGTTCCAGCATGGGGGGCTGGATGGCGCTGCTTAGTGCGCTAGCCTTACCGGAACGCGTTTCGGCTCTCGTTCTGATCGCACCCGCGCCGGATTTCACCGACAAACTTATGTGGCCTGAGTTCTCCGAGGCTCAGAAGGCTGAGATCATGAACGCGGGGCTTACGCTCAAACCATCTGATTACGGTGAGCCTTACCCGATTACGCGTAAACTAATCGAGGATGGAAGAAACTGGTCCTTGCTCGACGCTCCGATCGCGTTCGATGGGCCGGTTCGCATTCTGCAAGGCCAGCAGGATGCCGATGTGCCCTGGCAGCATGCACATCGGCTCGTCGATACCATGAACACTGACGATCTGGTCTTCAGCCTGATCAAGGATGGCGACCACCGACTGTCGCGGCCGCAGGATATTGCCCGTCTCTTGTATACGTGTGCGGAGCTTGGCGTCCGGCTAAAGACCGCTGCAGCTTAGCTACGGTGCAAAATCCATCCTTCAAAGCGCTCAGTTTCAACTTTCTGCGAGCGCAGCTTTCAAGGTTTCTGAAGGTTTGAACCCGCGCTGTTTGAAAGTGTTGCGCCGCTTGAAAGGGACACCATGGGTAACGCAGCAGGCTTTGCCCGCTTCTTTCGCCACATAGAGCGCCTTATCGGCAAGTCCGAGGATGATGCTTGGTGTGTCGCCATGCTCAGGATAGCGCGCGTGCCCAATAGAGGCGGAGATACGTAGCGTTTCGCCTTTCCACAGGTATGGTCGACTGATCACATCGATAACATAACGTCCAAACTGGCGGACATCGGCGAGGGAGCCGTCGACCTTTTCAAGCAGGATAACAAACTCATCGCCGCCGAGACGGATCAGCAAATCGCTTTCATCGGTGATTTCGCGCATGCGAGCCGAAGCCGTCTTGATCAGGAAGTCACCAGCGTCATGGCCATAAGTGTCGTTAATCGCCTTGAACCCGTCCAGGTCGATCAGTAGGACATCAAATGCGTCTTCAATCCCTGACAAAGAAAAGCGTTGTTGCAGACGAACTCGGTTGCCCATACCGCTGAGATAGTCGTGAACAGCGAGGTGGGCCTGTTCGATCAATAGATTTCGTAGCTGGCCTTCAACCCTTTGGTTTTGATACGCCATGTAGAGCGCGCTGCCAGCACAGGCTGTTACAGTGGCCATAAGCAAAGCCACCGTAACCGGCAGATTATCAGCCTGGGCCTCTGCGGCTTGTGGCGAAACTCCAAGATTATGGTTCAAACCCGCAATTACGACGATGGCCGTTAGGTGTAGCGCTGTGAAAAGGATCGCATCTCGCGACTTGAGAAGAAACGCGGCGACGACCGGAAAGACCGGTAGCAGCGCGGAATTGTATCCGGTCACGCCGCCGAAGAAAAACACACCCAGCCAGACGAGGACGGAGAAGACAATAAAGATAAACCGCAATCGTCTCTCATGGATATCGCTCCAGAGCGCCATCCACAGGCCATAGGTGCTCAAAGCTGCGCCAAGCAGGCCTGCTGCAACAACCGCCACGGTTGTCGGTGTGATATCAAACCAGACCAGTTGCAAAACCACAAAGCCAATTGCAACCAGCATTCCGAACGCTGAGATCACGGCAACACGCCGCCGCTGGATGGATTCCGGGGATAGAATCTCATCCTCTTCCGAAGACCGGATACGGGTCTTGGGCACATATTTTTGAACGAGGGTGTTTAGCCAAGTCATTGGCGCAAACTAAGCCAGAGCGATAAAAGTCCGGTTGAGGAACTCACTCAATCCATGCATCTAGCTTAACCTCAAAAGCGCAAACGGCTTGGAAAAATGTAGTATTCTTGGGGCTGATGACTGACCGTTTTGGTTAAGACAGATTGAGCTGATTTAAGGTTTCAGTCATTAATGGCCCAATATCTGCGTTCAGAACCAGATCTGCGACGACGTCCTGATCGGTTGCATCCCGGTTCACAATAACGAGTTTCGCACCATCCTGTTTCGCGATCAGCGGTAGATTGGCGGCGGGGTAAACCACCAGCGAAGACCCAAGCACGAGAAACAAGTCGCAAGCTCTCGATTTCTGCTCTGCATCGATCATTTTGGCTTCTGGCATAGGCTGCCCGAATGAGATGGTTGCTGTCTTGACCAGGCCGCCGCAAAGATCACACGTGATGTCTTCATCAGCCTCCCAACGCGACCGCAGCGCATTGTGCTCATAATGCGCTCCGCAGTTCAGACAGCTGGCATAGCTCGCATTACCGTGAATCTCGATTACGCCGCTATCCGGAATGCCGGATTCCTGGTGCAGGTTGTCGACGTTCTGCGTAATCACTGACGTAACCTTACCGGCGTCGAATAGCTTTGCCACCGCATAATGGCCAGCATTGGGATCGGCGCCGACCCAACCGGCCGTTCGGTTGAACACTCGGGTCCAGGCTTCACGGCGCTTGTCGCGAGACGACACGAAGTCCTGAAAGTAGATTGGCTTCATCTTGCTCCACACGCCGCCCGGACTGCGGAAATCGGGAATGCCGCTTTCAGTTGAAATTCCGGCGCCTGTAAAGACGACAACAGATTTCGCTTCATCGATCAGGCGTGCAAGTTGGACAGCATTTGTCATAGCCTGTCATTACACCAAGCTTGCCTGGCTGTCTCCGGCGTACCAGTTTGGCGTTAGTCCTTGAATGCGCTGAACACGTCGTCGGCTGACAATTCCTGATCTTTCGCAGGTGTTTCCGCCGCTTCGGTGTTTTCAACCACTTCGGCGGGGGCAAGGCCCGGACCCTCGGTCTCGGCAGCGCGCTCTGCATCCATTTTCCGGCGGCGGCTGGAGGCTTTGGTAATCACTTCGTCAAGTTCGATTTGTGAGCAAAGCCCAAGTGTAACCGGGTCAACAGGTTTAATATTCGCCGAATTCCAGTGAGTTTTGTCGCGCACATTGGTGATCGTTGATTTGGTCGTACCGATCAGTTTGGAAATCTGTGGATCCGAAACTTCAGGGTGGTTGCGAATAAACCACGCAATCGCATCCGGCTTGTCGCCGCGGCGGGCAACCGGCGTATAGCGTGCGCCTTTTCGCTTGGGCTGCGGGATGTGCGCTATTTTTGAGGCGGCAACGCGCATCCGGTAGTCCGGATCGTCTTCTGCTTTCTGGATTTCCTCGCGGGTCAGCTCACCCCCGGAAATCGGATCGACGCCGCGCATGTTCTCGGCGACATCGCCGTCAGCAATGCCTTTGACTTCCAAATGGTGCAGTCCGCAAAAATCAGCGACCTGCTCGAAAGTCAGCGTCGTATTGTCGATCAGCCAGACTGCCGTTGCCTTTGGCATAAGAATATCGGCCATGTGCGCCTCCTTGTATGAAATCCAGAAATGCAGCCGCCCGGAACTCGCGTCCCGGGCGGTCAGGTTTTCCGCTAAAACGACCTAACATATTCAATATAGCTGGGCTTGTTGAATTTTGGAAGTCTAGCCCTGCGCACGACCGAGCAAAATTTTGCCGATATGTCCGCCTTTGGCGAGATGTGCATGCGCCGCGTCTGCATCTGCATACGAGTAGACCGTGTCGATGATGGGCTTGATGGTTCCTGATTCCACTGCATTCCAGAACCCTGAAAGTACCGCATCACGAATACGCTGTTTCTCCTCGACCGGTCTCGCCCGCAATGTCGTACCTGTCAGGATGAGCCGCTTTAGCATGAGTGGTAACAGGTTCAGCTCCATTTTCGAGCCGCTCATATAAGCGATATTGCAAATGCGCCCGCCAATCTTTGCTGCTGTTATGTTTCTCTGCACATAGTCGGCTCCAACCATATCTAGCGTAACGTCTGCGCCGCCTTCACCTTGCACCACTTCGACAAAGTCAGCTGTTTTGTAATTGATCGCGACATCGGCGCCCAATGCCTTGGCTGCGGCACATTTTTCGTCTGAACCGGCCGTGACGATGATCTTCCCGACCCCGAAGTGCTTTGCCATCTGGATCGCCATCGTCCCGATTCCGCTGGTTCCGCCATGCACCAATAGAGTCTCACCCGGTTGTATGGCACAGCGATCAAAAATATTCGCCCAAACGGTCATCATCACTTCAGGCAGTGCCGCCGCTTGCTCAAAACTCATTCCTTCGGGTGTCGCCAGCAGGGAGCCATGGTGAACAGCGGTCTTCTCTGCATAGCCGCCACCCGCCAATAGCGCGCAGACGCGATCGCCAGGTTTCCAGTCGGTGACATTGCTGCCGACTTCCGCGATGGTGCCTGCACACTCCAGACCCATAATCTCTGAAGCCCCAGGCGGTGGCGGGTAGAAACCCTGTCTTTGTACCAAATCGGCGCGGTTCAGGCCTGAGGCCTGTATATCGACAAGGACGTCATCAGGACCATAGCTTGGCACGGGCACCTGTGTCAGTTTTAGCGGTTGATCTGTTTCCGCAATCACCGCGGACATCATCGTGGTCATGCTGGCCTCCCAAAATATCTTTTCATACTGTCTTGATCACGTCTTAATGGGGGCTTGTCGATGATGGAAAGGGATAAGCCATGTTCGAAGAGGAAAAGACGCCGCCAAAAGCGCTTGATCTTGAACGATTATCTGTAGAGGACTTGGAAGAGCGTATCGAAACGCTCAAAGCTGAAATAGTTGCGTGCGAAGCCGAATTGTCAAAGAAGCGTGCTCACAAATCTGCCGCAGACTCACTATTTGGTGGAAGCAGTTAAGGTCTCATAAGGTCGCCCGGCTTAAGGTGCGGCTCAGAAATACAATTACAGGTTCTCGTCATGACGACTAAGTCTAGCCTCAACGCCACACAAACCGACCTAACCTTTACCGAAGGCAAGGTGTTTGAGCGTGTTTTTGTCGATGGCATGGCCTTGGTTGAAGAGACCGCATCCTATCTGGATGGTCCGGGCCGGAAGCTCTCTTCAACACTGCCGCGCGAGGCCAGCTTGACTTATGCGGCATGGAGCATGGAACTCACAACCCGGCTCATGCAGGCCGCGAGTTGGCTGGTTATGCAAAAGGCCGTTCGCGATGGGGACATGGATCGCGCCGATGCCCGCCAGAAAAAGTACCGCATTTCCCGCGACGACCCGGCACTGAACGCTGATGCGCAGCGCGGGCGCGGCATGCCCGAAGTCTTCCTTGACCTGGTTGAACGAGCGGAAAATTTGTTTGAACGAATCTGCCGCCTGGACGACGCGATTTATGGTGATACGGCCCCCGCGAGTGAGAGCCCCGTCAACCAGCAGATTGCCGATTTGCAGCGCGCGGCTGAAACGGGTGCGTTTGACCCGCTGAAAGTCTGGGGTAAGGCGCGCTAGGCGCTCATTTAGCGCCGCAGCTTGATGCGCATCTGATCTGCTGTGACTTCGCGGCCCCCTGAATCCACAAAAGCGGCTCGAACGGGTTGACGCGTCTGGCTATCGGTAAAGCCAATCGGCGCAGTGCCATCGTTTGAGACCCAGCGATCGCCCCATTGCGTCAGGTTGATCAGGACCGGACGCAAACTATCCCCCATTTCGGTCAGAACGTACTCTGCGCGCGGGCGCTTGCCGGTAACCTTATAGCTCGTCTTTTCCAGGATCCCGGCGTTGACCAGCGCCTTCAGACGTCCAGACAGGACTGTTCTCGGAATACTCAGCTCCGATTGGAGCGCATCAAACCTGCGGACCCCAAACAGGGCTGAGCGCAGGATCAACAGCGTCCAGCGGTCACCAATCAGATCGATCGCTTTCGCCAGGTTACAGGCAGACAGGGGAACGGGGGAGCGGCTGACATTTGGTATCATTCCAAATTAATGCCTGAGTTCGCAGAGCAAATCCAGCGACATTTTATCCCTCTGCATTGCGCCGCAGGGCAGGCTCGGTTAGGGGTCTGCAAAATTTCGAAACAGCAAGATGAGGACGTTGAATATGGCTCGAAAAAAGATAGCGATGATCGGTTCTGGCATGATTGGGGGAACGCTTGCCCACATTGCCGCGCGTGAAGAGCTTGGGGACATCGTCCTGTTCGATATTTTCGAGGGCATGCCACAGGGCAAAGCGCTTGATCTGGCTGAGTCCACCCCCGTCTATAATGCCTCTGTAGATCTCAAGGGCGCAAACGATTACGCTGATATTGCCGGGGCTGATGTTTGCATTGTAACAGCAGGCTTTCCGCGCAAGCCCGGCATGAGCCGCGATGATCTGGTATCAAAGAACCTCGGCGTGATGAAAGCTGTTGGTGAGGGCATCAAGGCGAACTGTCCCAACGCGTTTGTGATCTGTATCACCAACCCGCTTGATGCGATGGTCTGGGCGTTGCAGCAATTCTCCGGTCTGCCGACCAATAAAGTAGTTGGCATGGCGGGCGTGCTCGACAGTTCGCGATTTGCCTACTTCCTATCCGAAGCCACCGGCGTTTCGGTTGCAGACATTCATGCCTGGACGCTGGCTGGCCACGGCGACAGCATGGTCCCAATGGTGCGTCACTCAACCGTTGGCGGCCTGCCTTTGCCGCAGCTCGTTAAGCAAGGGTGGATCACTCAGGAGAAACTCGACAGTATTGTTGATCGCACGCGCAAAGGCGGCGGCGAAATCGTGGCACTGCTCAAAACGGGCTCCGCCTATTACGCCCCTGCTGAATCTGCCATCGCAATGGCAAAATCCTACCTCTCAGACCAGAAGCGCGTCCTGCCAGCTGCCAGCTGGTGCGCAGGTGAATACGGCGTCAACGGCATGTATGTTGGTGTGCCAACTCTGATCGGTGCTGGCGGAACAGAAAAAGTGGTTGAGTTCGATTTCAACGACGAAGAACAATCCATGTTCAACGCATCTGTTGCGGCGGTTCAGGGCCTGATTGACGACTGTAAGGCGATGGAGCCAAGCCTCGCCTAGAGCAGAACAAGAAACTTCAAACGGGCGCGGTCGGTGAGAGCTGGCTGCGCCTTTTGCGTTGGATCAGGCGGCGCATCCATCCGCGGAGCGCAGGGCGCCGCCGCTCCGTAAGTTCTGCAAATCCGTATGAAACCAGAATCGGAATTGCCAGCAGCAAAGCCTGACGCCAGCTGGCTTCGTCACTTCCGGGCAGCATGGCGGCTGCGAAAAACAAAACTGGGTAGTGAACGAGATAAAGGGCGTATGATCCTCCGGCGAGCCATCTGACCGTGCCTTCGCTCCATTCGGCCCAGCCGGGCAGAGTGGATTTCGACTGAGCTAGCGCGGCAACACCCAGAATGTGGACAGAGACGAGAACACCCAAAACCGCCGCCCAAACAAATGTGTCTGAGGCGCCCAAAGCATCAATCCAATCGGCCCCCAGCCACAGGCCTGTCTGCTGTTTCAACTCCAGATGCCAGAAGGCACGATGTGCGATAACATAGAGGATGACTGGGAACAACGCAGCGGTAAGCGCCAATGGCCGCGACAGGGCAGAAAGGCGACCCGAGGCGATCAACCGCCAGACTAGAACGCCCATCACCCACGACGGTGCCAGCAACATGATTTTTGGGCCCGCGACCACACAGGCTGCTCCGGCCCAGAACCAGCGCCAACGCGGCGATCCAAAGAAGAACGCCGCAAAAATAATATAGTACCAAGCCTCGTAGCCGAGTGACCAGTAGGGCGCGTTTGACCCAATTGGTACGTCAGCGAACCAAAGCTGATTGGTGAATGTGACCCCTGTCAAAAGACCTATTGGAGACAGGCCGGGCTCGATGTCGAAAGCAGCGTAAGTCTCCGCGGCAAAGAGCGGCCCTATGGTATCCAGCACGAAACCAAGCGCCAACATGGGCAGAGCAACGCTCCAGAGGCGCGACAGGCGGTCGGTTGCGAACAGTATCGGGCCTTCTTGCCGTCGCCGTTCGGCCGCATACGCAATCAGCAGGCCGGACAAGACGAAAAACAAGACAACCCCGTCACCGCCAAGATCGTGTCGGCGCATCCAGAGATGATCTTCACCAGTAAAACGTGGGAATGCCCAATGGGCCAGCAGGACCATCAGCGCGCCCAAGAGCCGTAACACGTCAAGATACAGTGAGAGCGCTTTGGTCATCAGAAAAACATAACAAAGCCAGCTGAGGAATCGGTTAAATGAAACCGAAAATTCGCATCGTGCTGTAAGCTCAAGAATATCGGACGGGCGCGTAAGCCGGTAACGCGTTTGTCATTCGCGGTTACGTCTTCATGCCGGTACTTAAGACGAAATTGTAATGGAGAGACCCATGTTGCGTTCTATTCTGGCTTCCGCCGCCTTTGCTCTCGCTGCGCCCGCCGCGCTCGCTGAAACCGACCCTGCCGATATCGGACCGTCCATAGGCGTCGAGGCACCAACCCTGACTGCCGTTACCAGCGCAGGCGAAACGGTTGGTCTTGCAGAGATATCCGGCGGCAATGGCGCGGTTCTGGTGTTTAGTCGCTCACTCGACTGGTGTCCGTTCTGTAAGAAGCAAGCGCTTGAGCTTGATGATGTCGATGAGATGCTTTCCGAGGCCGGTTGGGGGCTCAACCTCATCACCTATGACAGTCCTGAAACGCTCGCGACCTTTGGCGCTGACAGCGAGCTGACTTATACACTGCTATCAGATACCGATTCTGCGATGATTGATGCTTTTGCTCTTCGCAACACTGAAGTGACGGCGGGTAGTCGCTTTGACGGTATTCCGCACCCCGCCATTGTCTGGATCAGCAATGATGGTGTTGTTCGCGGTTTTATGCGTGAAGAAGGCTATAAGGACCGCCCGCCTACAGAGGTGCTGCCAGAAATTGCGGCCCTGCTAAACGAGGCCCTCACCAGCCCGTAGCAAAAACTCATGCGATTTTCGCATAGCTGTTTGTTCATCGCCCTGTCTGCTCTCCGCGTTGAGTGATTGCATATTGCGATCATCAACGGAACGGAGGCAGGTATGGCCCACACATTTTTGAAACTCAATTCATCAGCACGTCTTTCCGGGTCGCACTCGCGCGCTCTGGTCGATGCGGTAATTAACAAGCTGTCCGCAGACGGCGATACAATTGTCGACCGCGATGTCGGTCTGAACCCGCCTTCGGCCGTTAGCGAAGACTGGGTCAACGCGAACTTCACGCCCGACGATGCACGTAGCGAGGCCCAAATGACTTTGCTTGCAGAGTCTGATGCCTTGATCGCCGAAGTCGAAGCGGCTGACACGCTTGTGCTGGGCGTCCCGATCTATAATTTCGGCGTTTCCAGCGCCCTCAAGGCCTGGATCGACAAAATTTGTCGCGCGCGCAAAACATTTAAATACACAGAGGCTGGCCCGGTTGGGCTGCTCGAAGGCAAGAAAGCCTATGTCGTGATTGCCTCAGGCGGCACACCGTCCGGTTCGTCTATCGATTTCGCGACGCCCTATATCCGCCACGCTCTGGGCTTCATCGGCATAACGGATGTTGAGGTCATCGCAGCTGATCAGCTGATGGCGGATGAAGAGACAAAGCTACGTCAGGCTGAAGCCGCGATCGCCGCTTTTTGACTTTGCTGGCCAGCCCATTACGGCTGGCACCATCATGGCTCAGATCCCTGCGCTCAGCGCGACAGACCAAGTGCTCGCAACGGCTAAGTTCTGCGCGGTGCATGCCGCACTCGCGCTTCAGGCGCCGGGCAGCGCGGCTTGGTTGGTCAGCGGCGCTTCTGCTCTCGCACAGCAGGCGGCAGTGCTTGCACTAACAGAAGCTGGCGATACGATCCCTGCGCAAGCGGGCGCAGGCGAGCTTTTGCTTCGCGCTGCCGCAAAAGACCGTTTGCCGCCTCCGTTTACGCTGCCTCTGACCGCAGGTGCGCGCCGTGACTTTGATCGTTTGGTCGAGAGCCGTAACAGTTTCATGCACCCACGCGGGATCAGCTGGCACGTCTCGCCGCAAACCTTGTCGAGGGGGCTGCCGGTCGTGGTCGCAAGTGTTCGACATCTGATACTAACGCAACCGATTAAGCCTGACCTGATAACCCGCTCTGAATCCGCAGAGCTTACAAACAGCCTGGACGAGTTGATGGCTCTGGCAGAGTTTCTGGGCGGCTAGCGCAGGGGTCGCACCATCAGGTTCGATGCCAGGCGATCTGAACCAACCTCAAATACCGGACCGTCGCCTACGGTTTCGAACCCCAGTTTTTGATAGAATTTTTGGGCGCGTGTATTGAGGGCTGAAACACTGAGCCAGACGTAATCGGCTCTGAGACCACGTGCGCAAATTATCGCATCGTCGAACAGTCGGCGGCCAAGACCCGTACCATAGGCCACCTCCCTTAGATAAATCTGCTTCAGCTCGCACCCTCTCCCGTCTGTTGGTTCCGGGCAGGCTTGCATCTTCAGGAGATAGAACCCTCTTGGTTCGCCGATGGGTCCAGCGATTTTGCATATGGTTTCAGGGTTCGAGAGTGCCTCCCGCGCAGCCGTAACACTGAAGTTCGTCTTGCAGTATGCGGCGATATTCTCAGTCGTATGTGTGTCGGTGTAGGCTTCCTGGAAAGTTGTTGTCCACAGGGCTGACAAAGCCTGTTCGAACTCTAGTCCAACTTGCACGATCTCGGGTGTTTCTGATTTCATCCTAGTCGAAGGCTAGCGCACAATTTCAATCGCCAAACAAGATGGCGATAAGAAAAAAAGCCCGCGCCGTGACAGCGCGAGCTCTCTCAATTCCGTAACGGACCAAAAACTAGTCTTCGGATTTCGCTTCTTCTTCGGCAGGGGCTTCTTCTGCAGCCGCCTTCTCAGCCTCTTTTGCAGCTTTCGCCTCAGCCTTTGCAGCCTTGGCGGCTTCCTTGGCTTCTTTTTCAGCTTCCTTGCGGGCTGCTTCCTTCTCAACGCGCTCTTCTTCGCGCTCTTTGGCTTTCGCGCCTGGCTCGCCCTTTTGCGGGTTGTTGCCCGCTTTCCAAGCGTAGACCTGGTTGCCATCAACTTCCATCTGACTCAGGAAGCGCGCAACCCGGTCTGTAGGCTTGGCGCCTTTCTTGATCCAGGCGACGGCTTTTTCAGCATCGACTTTGACGCGGTTCTCGCTGTCTTTCGGCTGGCGTGGGTCATAGGTGCCAATCTTTTCAATGAAGCGGCCATCTCGCGGCATGCGGCTGTCAGCAACAACAACTGAGTAGAAAGGACGTTTTTTGGACCCGCCTCGGGCGAGTCTGATTTTGAGGGCCATGGTATTCTCCTAGGTGTTCGGCGTCTCGGGTTTGGGCAGCAGCCCTGAGCGCGATCCATCGCGCAACGAAGTGGAGCGGGGATCAATCATGTGAAGCCCCACGTATTTTTTCGTGGTGGCGGATCACCTCAGCCACGATGAAATTCAGAAATTTTTCGGCAAAGTAAGGGTCAAGTCCGCTGGTCGCGGCAAGCGAGCGAAGGCGCGCAATTTGCTGCGCCTCACGGGTTTTGTCCGCTGGCGGCATATCGTGCTCGGCTTTCAGCTTGCCGACAGCCTGGGTCACCTTGAAGCGCTCTGCCAGTGTGTGCAGCAGGATTGCATCCAGATTGTCGATGCTTTCGCGATACTGTTCGAGTTGGTCGGTTGGGGAGGTCACTTCTTCGGCTCCCCAAGTCCTGGAAGGCCGCCCGGCATTCCGCCGCCAAGCCCCGGCATGGCTGCGCCTTTGCCCATCTTGGCGATATCGGCCTGCGACACGCCCATCTGGCCCATCGCGCCCATCATGCCTTTCATCCCGCCCTTGCCGAGTTTCTTCATCATACCGGCCATCTGTTTGTGCATTTTCAGAACACGGTTCACGTCCTGAACGGTGACGCCAGCGCCCGCAGCGATCCGCTTACGGCGAGAAGCGTTGAGCAGCGCAGGCTTGGCGCGTTCCTTCTTGGTCATCGAGGAGATGATTGCGGTCTGGCGCAGGATCACCTTGTCGTCCATACCGGACGCATCGAGCGCCTGTTTGGCTTTCTTGGCACCGGGCAGCATGCCCATAATGCCGCCAAGACCGCCCATTTTCTGCATCTGTTTCAGCTGATCAGAGAGGTCATCAAGGTCGAACTGACCCTTGGCCATTTTCCTGGCCATCCGCTCGGCTTTATCAGCGTCGAGTTGATCGCCGGCTTTCTCAACCAGAGAAACAATGTCGCCTTGTCCAAGAATACGGCCGGCGAGACGCTTGGCATCAAAGGCGTCGAGACCATCCAGCTTTTCACCCGTGCCGAGGAATTTGATCGGCAGGCCTGTAACTGCGCGCATGGAGAGCGCTGCACCGCCGCGCCCATCACCGTCCATACGGGTGAGGACCAAGCCTGTTAGTGGCAAGCGCTCATGGAAGCGGCGGGCGGTCTCAACCGCATCCTGACCTGTCAGAGAGTCCGCAACCAGAAGCGTTTCATTCGGTGTTGCAATCTTGGCGATCTCACTCGCCTCAGCCATCATCTGTTCATCGATTGAGGTCCGGCCTGCCGTATCAAGGAAGACCACATCATAGCCGCCAAGCTTAGCGGCCTGCAACGCGCGGCGAGCAATCTCGGCTGGGCTTTGATCCTTGATAATCGGGAGGGAGGAAACACCTTCGCCGACTTGATCTGCGAGGATGGCAAGCTGTTCCATCGCGGCCGGTCGGCGTGTGTCCAGTGAGGCGAGCAGGACCTTTTTCTTGTCGCGCTTGGCCAGCCGCGCGGCGATCTTTGCCGTCGTCGTGGTCTTACCGGAGCCTTGTAAGCCTGCCATCATCACAACAGCTGGCGGAATATCGATGCGCAAGCCAGTTTCGACATCTTCGCCGCCAAGCAGATCAACCAGACCGTCATGAACGATCTTGACGACTTGCTGGCCGGGTTTGACGGAGCGGATTACGTCTTCGCCAACCGCCTTGTCCTTGATGCTGGCAATGAAGTCCTTGACCACCGGAAGCGCGACATCGGCTTCAAGCAGTGCCACCCGGATTTCGCGCAGCGCAGCCGTGACTTCTTTCTCGGTCAGCGCGCCGCGCCCGAGAAGTCCGTCAAATACACCGCCTAAACGGTCTGTCAGCGCGTCAAACATCGCGTCACTCCTTTTGCCAATCCTGTATGCTGACAAGATAGGCGCTCATACCTTCAGCGCAAAGCAATAGTGCCCCACTGAGCGAGCCTTCGCCGGGTGGGGGACATCGCCAGCCTCAAGTGCCGGTCAACGTGCGCTGCTAAGATTGCGCTGAATATCAGGGCGCTAAAGCATGATCAGCGTTTGGAATCAAGCGTCGAGTTCGGCGAGGCGTGCGTTGAGGCGACGAACACCTTCTTTCGCTTCCTCACGAAGCATCGACAAGACAACAATGTCGCCCCACTCTCCGTCATTGAAACGTTGGCGCTGACGCAGCACCCCTTCCTTGATCGCCCCAAGGGATTCAATGGCACGTATGGCACGGGGGTTGCGGTCTTCGATATGCCAGGAAATACGCCGTGCGCCCCAGTCAAGGGCGCGTTGGATCAGCAGGCTCTGAACGGCGGCATAAACCCCTTTGCCGCGCAGCTCCGGTATAATCCACGTATATCCCAGCTTCACGCGCCTATGAACGCGCCGGGGTTCTATAAAGCTCGTAACGCCGATAAACTGATCGCCCTTGGTTGAGTCCAGGATCGCAAACGGAACCATCTCACCGGAAGCGATCTGACGCAGGACGTGATCGAAGTATGTATCAAAACTGGCGCCGCGCTGTATAGCTGGCATGGATTGCCACATGTAATCGACGGCATTGGTGGCGCGAAGCGGCTCTCGGAAGTCTTCGCCGAAATTCGCCAGCTTCACCCGGTTATTCTCAAGGCCTTTTTCTGTCAGTTCCATGAATTTAACATTGTCTCAACAGCCCGCTGAAGCAAGCGGAAATCGGGTCACGTTTCCGCAACGTGAATGTGATCTGCGGCATTATATAGAATTGATGTTTACGGATTGATCCATAGATAAGGCCTATGCATCTGCCGACCCTCAGACAATTACAGTTCCTTTGCTCGGTTGCCGATCACGGGTCATTCTCTCGTGCTGCCGAGGCCTGCAACGTGACCCAACCGACGCTGTCCTCTGCCATCAAGGAAATTGAAGCACTGCTTGGCGTGCAGTTGATTGAGCGGGAGGCTCGCGGGGCGTCCCTCACCCATTCCGGTGCCGCGACAGTCGAGCGCGCGCGGCGTATTCTGGCCGATAGCGCTGATCTGGTTTCAGCGGCGCAGCAAGCGGGCGTGCCTCTCGCAGGGCCGTTTCGTTTAGGCGCGATCCCGACGATTGCACCTTTCCTGCTGCCCAAGGCGCTTGCGGAAATGCGCAAGGCGCATCCGGATCTGAAACTTTACCTGCGCGAAGACCAGACCGACCGTCTGCTTGACAGTCTAAGGGCCCGCAAGCTCGATGCAGCTTTGATCGCTCTGCCTTGGGATGCGCCCGGGATCGAGACGCAGGCCCTGTTTGATGACGAGTTCCTGTTGGTTGTGCCGCCAGAACATGACTTGATGCGCAAGCCGACACTTGGAGCGCGGGATCTCGGGGACGAAGAGGTCTTATTGCTCGAGGATGGCCACTGCCTTCGCGATCATGCCGTTTCAGTTTGCAGGCTGCCAGACCGGCGGAGTGGCGCCGACGTCACCGCGACAAGTTTGCCGACCCTGGTGCACATGGTGGCGGGCGGCCTTGGCGTATCGCTTTTGCCAAAAGTGGCTGTGGATGGGGGTCTGACAGCAGGAACGAATGTTGAGATACGTCCCTTTGACAATCCGCTGATCGGTCGCCAGATCGGGGTTGCGTGGCGGTCGCGGTCGCCGCGTGCCGCCGAGGCCCAATTGATTGGTCAGATCGTTCGCGAAGTCATGGTCAACTAGCGCCCGTCCGGTGCGGCTGCCTCCCCTGTGGGCTGCGGCAGGGGGCCGAAAACCTCGATAGAGGCATCAACCTGCTCCAGTACGATGCCGCCTGCTGTGAAGACGACGTTTACCGGGTCTCCGACCACAAACCCGGATTGCCGCACAATGATCTCATGAGATGACCCGGTGTCGACGGGACCAAAACGGACTGTGTAGGCGTACGCATAAGGCGCTTCTGGAATAGCAGAAAGCAATTCAGGATCGTTTTCGCTGTTTGTCAGAACAGGTTCAGCATCGACGCGCCGTAGCGGTAAAATCGCCGTGATGAAACCAAGCCTTTCACGCTCGACCTGGTTCAGGGCGACTTCACTTATCTGTCCATACGCGGGGCCGAAGGCCATCAGGCAGAACACTGTGAAAACATGAGGCAATTTACGAGGCATGTGGCGGGTCTCCATCCGCCGGATAAACGTAATCGACTTTTCGATCCGGTGAATCAAATCGGGCGTTTTGAAGGCCTTTTGACGGCCAAAACAGCTCACCGAACCAGCGCGCCCGATCAAAAGCGCGATCAGGCTGCAGGTTCTCGGTCGTCAATATGCGCTGACAAGTTGTCCTCAGCGCGGAAGACCTCTTCATCGAGTTCGCCCTCCCATTTCGCAACGGCGGTCGCAACAGCTGCGTCTCCGGTAACATTGGTCATAGTCCGCATCATATCCAGAAGTCGATCAAACGGCAGAATAAAGCCAATTATCAAAGCGGCTTGCTCATCGCCGATCCCAACTTGCGATAAGGCGGCTCCGGCGAGGATGAGCCCCGCACTTGGAATACCTGCTGCGCCAATTGAAACCAGCGTCGCCATCAAGGCGACAAGGAAGTACTGCGTCAGCGTGACTTCAATGCCCAGAGCCTGCGCGCCAAACAGGGCGACCATGCCGATATAAATTGCAGTGCCATCCATGTTGATGGTTGCACCGAGCGGTAAAACCGATCCCGCAACGGCTTTATCAACGCCCAGGTTTTCCTCTGCGCAGGTTATTGTGACCGGCAGGGTCGCTGATGAGCTTGCGGTTGAATAGGCAACCGCTTGCGCATCGGTAATGCCGCGCAGAAATGGCAGGAAGGGCAAGCGGAGGACGCCCTTCACCAGAAGGCCGCCATAGGTGATGATGATATGCAGGAAGCAGGCGATGTAGAGCGCGATCGCCAGAGTGCCGAGGCTTTGCAAAACCCCGAGGCCCTTGGTCGCCATGACCGTCGCAATCAGCGCGAAGACACCGAAAGGCGCAGTTTCCATGACGATTATGGTGACCTTCATCATCGCTTCTGAGGCTCCGTCAAACCACTTGCCCAACGGCTCGGCGATCTTTCCAGCCATCAAAATGCCAACGCCGAACATGATTGCGAAGAAAATGATCTGAAGAATGTTTCCGCTCGCAAGCGCTTCAACCGGGTTGGTTGGGACGATTGCCAGCAAACGATCCACAATTCCGCCAGCCTCAGCAGCGCGTTCCTTTGCGCCGTCCAGCGCTGAGGCATCTGCTCCTGCAAACGTTTCCGGTGACAGGCTGGCACCGGGTTGGAAAATCGTCGCCATAACCAGACCAAGCGTGACCGCAACAGCTGTGGTCGCGAAATAGGTTCCAAGGGTGCGAACGCCGAGGCTGCCGAGCCGCTTGGGGTCGCCCATGGCGATAATCCCGGACACAAGCGTAAAGAAGATCAGCGGTACAATCAGCATTCGGATCAACCGCAGGAACAGATCACCGCCCCATTTGATCCAGGTCTCAGCAAAGCTGCTACCGGCCTCTTCGCCAAGGCCGTAGCGTAACCCCAGGCCCACGATCAGCCCCAGCGCAAGGCCGATCATAACGCGTTTCCAGAGATCCATTTTGAACCAGGCGCTCATGCTATTTCCCATCAAATCAGCTTTCCAACGGACGCTAGGCCGCTTACTAGCGGTGTTCAACTCCCGTTTGGCGGAATAGAATTGATTTCATGACCCTGCTCGAACGATTGTCATCAGGCTGGAAAGCCTGGTTTATCCTGTTTGCCATAACCTTCACGGCTGGCGCGCCGGGCGTTTTCAGCCTGCCAGCGCTGGACCGCGATGAAAGTCGGTTCGCTCAGGCCTCCAAACAGTATATCGAAACCGGCGACTATCTGATCATTCGGTATCAGGATGAGTTCCGAAACAAGAAACCGGCTGGCATCCATTGGTTGCAATCGGGCGCGACCTTACTGTTTGGTGACGAGGATAAGCTCGAAATATGGACCTACCGCGTGCCAAGCTGGCTGGGGGCATCCCTGGCGACACTGGCGACATTCTGGTGCGGCCTGGTTCTGGTCGGTCGGCCCGCGGCATTTTTTGGCTCTGCCTTGTTTGGTGCAACCTTGCTGGTCACCACCGAAACACATGTCGCAAAAACAGATGGCGTTCTGATTTTTCTCACCACATGGGGCATCGGCGCTCTGGCACGCCTTTACATGAGCAAGGCCGAAAACCCGAAACGCATGGCGCTGATCTTCTGGTTTGCGATGGGGTGCGGGCTTCTGATCAAAGGTCCGGTTACCCCCATGGTTGCAGCGTATGCTGGCTTCGGGGCCTGGGTTTGGGCAAAATCCGGAGAAGGCCGCGGCGGTGACTGGTGGCGCCCATTGATCTGGTGGCCCGGACCAACCCTTGCAGCAGCGATGTTTCTCCCCTGGCTGGCGGCGATCCAACTGGCTACCGACAACACATTCCTGCAAGGCGCTGTCGGAAAAGACCTCAAGGACAAGTTCGCCGGGGCCTCAGAAGGGCATGCAGGCTGGCCGCTCTACCATCTTAGTCATATCCCGCTCTGGTTCTTCCCAGCCGTCATCCTGCTGGTGCCCGGTGCAACGCTCGCGTGGAAATTCTTGCGCGGTAGGACTGAAGCCGCGCGTCGACGCGGCACTGACGCCCTGTTCATTGTCCTCGCAATTGGTGCTCTAACCGCCCTTGCGACCTGGATCCTTCCCGGTGAACTCGGCAATGGTGCGCCTTCAGCCTATGCCGCGCTGATCATTCTCGGCTTCTGGTGGCTTAGCACCTGGCCAGAATGGCAAAGCCGCTGGGCCGTGGCAGAGGCGTCGCCCGTTTCCGAAGAGATGAAGGCGATCCGCTTTCTTGTTGCTTGGGCGGTTCTGACAACTGTCTTCTTTGAACTTATGCCGACCCGGCTCAGCCACTATATTCTGCCAGCCTACCCTGCTTATGCCCTGCTCTGTGGATGGGCCGGGCTGCAGATGCTCGATGGTGAGCGCCTTCCAGTGTCCAAATGGACCAGTTTCTCGATCTACTTGATTGGCGGGATTGCCGCCTTACTCGTTGGCTCGCCGCTGTTCGCGCGCTTGCTGAAAACAGAAGCCGCCGGCGATTTTAAAACCACAACGCCAGAGACGGTGATCGCCCAATGGGCGGACTATGTAAACTTTCCGCTATGGCTGTGGTGGCTGGGCGGCGCGGTCTTTGTATTTTCGATCCTGGCATTCGCGACACGGCGTATCGTCTTGGCTGCCGCTGGCGGAATTGCTGCCAGCTTGCTTCTCGGCTGGCACGCCAGGATCAATGTCCTGCCGACGCAGCTTTGGGCTCAACCGACCGAGAGCGCGCGTCTTGCCCTTCAAGGTGTGTGCGGCGTTCCCAGCGAAACGTGTGAAGAAGGCACAGAAAGCCCGGAGCGCATTCTGGCGGTTGGCTATGCTGAGCCAAGTTATGTTCTTTCTTTTGGAACGCAGAACCTGCATCCCCCGGAAACGCCAATGACCTTGCCGTCAGCGGCCACCGCTTATCCAGTCGTCTATCTCATAAATCTCGAAGACAATGGCAGCCCGGAGCGCCGATGTGAGCTGCTTGGCGATGCCTGTATTCCAAGCGCGGTGGACGTTCGCGACCAGCTTCTGGCTGAAGCAGAAGCAATGGGGCGCTGTGTTTCGCAGTCCGAGCCGATCTATACGCTGAACTACTCCAATGGTGACCCGGTGCACTTCGTTGCCTATCGGTTTGAGGCCGAATGCCCCTGATCCGACTCTGGGCCTGCCCCGACGGACCGCCTTGACGCTTTGCAACAGACGGCGTCGGCTAAGCCAAAGAGGGAGGATAGAATGGTCGATCTCACAGGTAAGGTTGCAATCATCACCGGGGCCGCCAGCGGCATCGGCTTGGCAGGTGTGGAAGTCTTTGTCGAAGCGGGCGCGCAGGTTGTTGCGGGCGACATTCAGGATGAAAAAGGCGCGGCTCTTGAGACGCGTTTCGGGACCGATAAAGTCGTATATCAAAGATGCGATGTCACTGATCCAGAGGCGCTAAGAGCCCTGATCAACCGCTCTGAGGATGCCTTTGGCGGGCTTGATATCCTGTGGAACAATGCTGGTAGTGGCGGCACGCCAACCGGGGTCGAGGACCTTGATTTCGCTGGCTATGATTTCACCATGGACCTGCTCTTGAAGTCCGTCTTTGTCGGCTCTCACCTTGCTGTACCGATGATGCAGAAACGCGGCGGCGGCGCGATCGTCAACACCTCATCGATTTCTGCGCTGGGGGCCGGATACGCGCCGATAACCTATTCGGTTGCCAAGCGGGCTGTGGCACACTTTTCGAAAGTCGCAGCCGCAGAGCTTTCCAAACACAAGATCAGAGTGAACGCGATCCTGCCCGGCTTTATCGCGACGTCCATATTCGGGGCCTCGCTCGGCCTGCCCCCGGAACAGGCGGACCAGATGTCGGCCATGGTGGCTCAGAATGGCGGAATGATGCAGCCGGTAGGCCGGATTGGTCATGGCGAGGACATTGCCAAGATGGCCGCCTATCTCGCCTCAGATGATGGAGGTTTTATTACTGGTGGGGAGTTCACGGTGGATGGCGGCATCACAATTGGGCCTCGCCACAGCTGGGACGAAAGCGCGGTCGGGCCCGTCCTCGAAGCCCTTGGGATTACAGCAGAGCAGGCTGAGCAGATGGCTGCTGCGATGAAGCCATCCTCTTAAGGGTCCAGCGGGTCGGCAATTCCAGGGATTTTCTCAACGGCATTCAGCACATCATCGAGCGACGGGGCCTCCAGAATTTTGCTGCCTTTGTCGTCAAACAGGGAAAACCCATCATGGGTTTTCAGTAATGGAAACTTACGCCAGTGAGCGCGCGTTCGATACAAATTGACCTGAGCGGGTGCTTCACCGCACGCCGACCAACCTGTCCAAACATGATCAGCCGGGACAGATCGCCATAGACGGTCTATGGCTTCCAGATCAGCAGCGGAGAATTTCAGCATGGAGGACAAGGAGGAGGCATCCGGTTACCGGCAGGTTAATAGATTTGGTCTGACGCCGAACCTGCAAGGGGCGGTCCTGATGGTGTTTTCCGGCATTGGCTTTACCTTCTATCTGCTGCTTAACAAGCTTCTCTCATCTGACAGTCATCCTGTTTTTTTGGCTTTTTGGCGGGCTTTTCTGGGCATGTGGATGGCAGTTCCATTCGTTGCGGCGATGGGATTTGGCGTTATGCGCACGAAGCGCCCTGGCTTACTTCTGATCCGCAGTCTTTTCGGGACGCTTGGTTTTACACTCGCGATCGTAGCGGTTTCGGATTTCTTCACCCTGACGCTGGCTCAGTTTAACGCGATCAGCTTCACACGGCCGCTCTTTGTAACCATTCTCGCGGCACTCATTCTACGCGAATATGTCGGCGTGCACCGTTGGGGCGCGGTCGCAGCGGGGTTTCTCGGCGTCATCATAATGGTCGTGCCCGGTGTGTTTGTGTTCTGGCAGCCGGGCGCCCTGTCTGATTTGGGTTTCGACCTTGGCAGCCTGATTGCTCTGATCAGCGCATTCAGTCTCGCCGCCGCGATCGTCCTGGTGAAGTTTCTCAGCGCAGAGCTGCCTCCCATGGCGCTGCTCCTCTACGCAAATTTGCTGTCCAGCCTGTTACTTGCACCATTCCTGATCGTGTTCTGGAGTGATGTCTCACTCTATGACTGGGGCCTGATCTTGGCGATGAGCGCGTTTGGCTTTGTCAGTCAGTTTTGCTTCATCTCCGCAATGAGCATTGGCGATGCGTCATTCCTGTCGCCCATCGACTATCTGCGTTTGCCGATGTCGGCGGTCGCAGACTTTGCCGTCTTCCGATTGATTCCAGGGCTCAATGTCTGGTTCGGAGCAGCTATTATCGTGGCGTCCACGTTCTACATTGGGTGGCGCGAACGGGTGCGTCGCCAGCCGAAAGCTTAAACCGTGTCAGGCTGCCGCCAGCAGTCCGGGATCGGCGTCGCGTTGCCGGATCGCGACATTGCACCGACGCATGACGATCAGGAACAATCCCATCATGGATAGGAACCCAAGCGGGATCAGTAGATATTCAGCCGCAGGCCGCGCGAAGAAAGGCGCAGCCCAGACAAAGGCGAGGCTGGCTTTCTCATACGGCAGGAACCCATGCTTCAGGCCATACCCAGCCACCAGCGCGATCGCAGGTGCCATCGCCACAAGGTCATAATCGAGAATGTAAGGCGTCAGCAGCAAAGACCCTGATATCAGCGTGCTCGCTTTCCAGATGAAGTCTGTCTTGCTTGCCCAGACCCAGACTGTTCCGGCAACAACACTGAGGGCCAGTAGGATCTGAATCGCATAAGCTACCGGGATTGAAACGCCCCACATGCGCGTGGCGGCAAAGACGCTTTGTATTCGGTACCAACCCGTTGAGCCGGCTTCCAGAATGTGATGCTGCGTGAAATGCCGACTTTCGTAGAAGGCAAGCCAGATCTCCATACCGAAGACAAGCGTGCTGATCGCACAGAGCGTAAGAACGGTGAGTGAGGCGCTGAAAAAGGTGCGATAGTGCCCGCCGACCAACAGGACCAGCGGAATCAGAAGTCCGTATTGCGGCTTATAGGCGAGCAGTCCGATCAGCACGCCTGCCATCCACGGACGTGGGTTCAGGCAGACCATCGCCCCCCCGATCAGGGCCGCCGTCAGAAAGCCATTCTGGCCATGTAGAAAGTTGATCGCGACTGGAGGAAAAGCGAGCGCCGCAAAAAGAGCCGTCCGGCCTTCCAGAAGCCGACCCATGACCGCAGCATAACCAGGTAAAGTGACCGCCATCCAGGCCAGCCAACCAAGTGTGTAGGGCAAGAAGGCCAGCAGCGCGGCGGCCAACAGGAAAAATGGTGGATAGTGCCAGCCATAGAAGGGCACATCGGGATCGCCGAAGATCAGGCGCTGGGCATCGTGTTGCAGGATCGGGTCATAGGCTTCACCTGCGCGGCCTTCATTCGCCATGTATCCTGCCGACCAGACATTTGAAAAGTCTGTACCTAGCGGACGACCAAAAACATCAAGACTGCCGCTGGAGCTTGCTATGATCCATATTGTCGTCAGGATCGCTATGCCAAGCAGCAAGAGTGAAACGCGTCGAATGCGGGCTTCATCCAGCCAGTTTGCGTCGCGCAAGAAATTCCGCATTTCAGTCTCCCGTGTCAAACTTTGCTAAACCAAGAAAGCGTTTAAATCTGATTATCGCCGCCTGTTGATCTAGGCTCTGTTCAAGCCTGAGCTGATCGACTAAAGCGCCCTGATGACCATTCGCATTTATGACTCCGTGGCACGTGAAAAGCGTGACTTTCATCCGCAAGACCCAGCGCGTGTGACCATGTATGTCTGTGGTCCAACCGTTTACAACCGTGCGCATATCGGCAATTTCCGCCCGGTTATCGTCTTCGACACGCTGTTTCGCTTGCTCAGAGCGAGGTATGGTGAGGGGGCTGTAGTCTATGCCCGCAATGTCACCGATATCGAAGACAAGATTATCACGGCGTCTCTGGAGACGGGCGAGACGATTGAGGCGATTACGAAAAAGTATGCGGCGATCTATGATGAAGACGCTGCTGCTGTGAATGCGCTACCGCCGACCATTGTGCCCTGGGCGACCGATCATGTTGGCGAAATGCTCGATATTATCGAGACGCTAGAGCGCAAGGGCTATGCCTATGCGACCGATGCGGGCGTGTTTTTCAACGTCCCGCAAATGGAAGAGTATGGGCGTCTCTCAAAGCGCAACCTGGAAGACAATCAGGCCGGAGCGCGGGTTGATGTTGATCTTGGCAAGCGAGACCCCTCTGATTTCGCGCTTTGGAAGTTTGCAAAGCCGGGCGAACCCGAAGATGCGATCTGGGACAGTAAGTGGGGACGTGGACGTCCTGGCTGGCACATTGAGTGTTCCGCCATGGCGACCAAGCATCTTGGCAAGACCGTCGATATCCATGGTGGCGGCATCGACCTGCAATTCCCGCATCATGAGAACGAGATCGCGCAATCAGAATGTGCGCACGGGCAGACCTGGGCCAACTATTGGATGCACAATGGCTTTCTCGACATGCGCGGTGAGAAGATGTCCAAATCGCTCGGCAATGTCGTTCTTTTGAATGACTTGCTGGATGACTGGGATGGTGAGGTGATCCGGTTCGCCATGCTGTCGGGCCACTATCGCGCCCCGCTGGACTGGACCGATGAGCTACTGGATCAGGCCCGTACGACACTGAACCGTATCTATGGTGCCTTGCGCCGGGTGTGGGAGGCGGACGGCGGAAACGGGGTTGATCGCGGCGTACGCAAAGCCCTCGAAGACGACCTCAACACGCCGATTGCTTTGGCGGAACTGTCTAGGCTTGCCGGTGAAGCGAACGGCGCAGCTGATCGCAAGGATCTTGAATCGATGGCAGCGGCCCGCGCAGATTTGCTTGCCGCGGGCGCATTGCTTGGGTTGCTGACTAAAACCCCGGCTGCGTGGGAACAGGGCGGCGATAGCGACGATAATGCGCGTATCGATGCCCTTGTCGAAGCCCGCAATGCAGCACGCGCAGCCAAGGATTGGGCCGAAGCAGATCGCATTCGCGATCAGCTCGCTTCGGAAGGTATAGAGATTATGGACGGTGCCGGAGGCGCGACCTGGCGACGGACATAGCGTGCCAATCCGTAAACAAATCAAATGCATATCTCGCCCACAATCCGGACGATTACCTAGTTGAGCGGGTCTGTCGCGCGACCCATTTCCGCGCGGCAATCCGGGCCATATTCGCATTTCGAAAGCCGGTCTAGCCAAGCTCTATCCTTAGAGTTGGTTAGGAGACCAGTTTCATGAAAAACCTGTATTGCGCGGCCTTGATGGCAAGTTCGTCCTTCATCGCAGTCGCTCCAATAGCTTATGCGGAAGAGAACCCGTGGATGGTTCGTGTTCGCGCTGTTGGTGTGTTGCCAGACGAGGGGGCTTCGCTCAGTGTTGCGGGTACCGCGATTGGCGGCGACGTCGACATTTCCGATCAGTACGTTCCTGAACTCGACATCACCTACTTCTTTAATGAAAACTTTGCGGCTGAACTTATTTTGGCCGTCACACCGCATGATGTAGACGCGATCAATGTCACGGTCCCCGGCGCGCTTGATAATGCTACGGTCCCATTGGGTGACGTCTGGTTGCTACCACCAACCCTGACGGCGCAGTACCATTTCACTCAGTTTGGCCAGTTCAAGCCTTATGTTGGGGCGGGTATCAATGCGACTTTCTTCTTCAACGAGGATGAAGGCGGGGTTGCTGACGGCATTGAGTATGATCCAAGTGTCGGCCCGGCGCTGCAAGCCGGTTTTGACTATGACCTTGATGGTGAGGCAGGCGGCTGGGCGCTGAATGTCGATATCAAGAAGGTCTGGATCAACACCGATGTGACAGTCGACTTTACCACGGCACTCGGCGCGGCCGTTGATGCCGATGTTGATATTGATCCGGTCCTATTCGGGATCGGGCTTGGTTACAAATATTAGCAGCGCCCGCCTCCCAAACCATGGCGCTGCACTTGCGGAGGCCGGGTGGAGTCCCGGCCTCCTTTTTCTTTTCCGGAAACTGGCCTCCGAGCCGGACCCATGATTAGAGTTTAAAAAACGGGAGGCACAGCATGCAAAACTATAACGACAAAACGGTCGTCATTACCGGCGGTGCGACGGGGATTGGCTTTGCCTTTGCCAAGGCTTTTGGAGCAGAAGGCGCAAACATCGTCATTGGAGAGCCGCGTGAGAATCGGCTTGTTGAAGCGGTCGAGTCTCTTAAGGGGCTTGGTATTGAAGCAAGCTACTGCATCTGCGATGTGGCTGATTATGGGAGTGTTGAAGCCCTCGCCGACTTTGCCTGGAAGACCTATGGGCAGGTTGATGTGCTGCTCAACAATGCGGGTGTTTCCGCGCGCCGAAAACCACTTCCGGATATGCCTATGGACGAGGTCCGTAGAGTTTTTGACGTCAACTTCTTTGGCGTCTGGCACGGATCTGCCGTTTTCGGTGGGCGAATGCGCCAACAAGGCACGCCCGCTGCGATTTACAATGTCGGCTCAGAAAACTCATTCTTCAGCGCTGTGCCGCGCTCAACGGCATATCTCGCGTCAAAGCACGCAGTGCATGGATTGACCGAAGGCTTGCGCGAAGACCTGCCAGATTTCATTACGGTGGGCATGATTGTACCGGGTTGGGTACACTCGGAAATGGGTGATCCTCAGATGAAAAATCACACGATGGATACTGACGAATTTGTCGGCATCTGCATGCCCCAGATTAAGGCTGGAAACCCCTACGTTGTCAGCCATGCCTACAATATGGAGCATGTGCGCGACCGCTATGAGACGATCTCAGAAGCCTATGCCAAATTTGCACCGCGTTACGATGGCGACGATGAATATGACGTTCGGACCTTCATAAAGAAGATGATGGATGCCAGAGAACGCAACAACTAAGGCCTTTGGCCGCTAGTCCTCTATCGCTGCGGCGCAAAATGCGGATAAGGTCATGACATGGCTGATGTTCGTAATCTTCGCACCCTGATGCAGTCTTTATGCTCGGAAACCGAGGGCGAAACGATATCCGTTGCTGACCTTTTGAACGCCGTCGGCCGGCGCTCCTACGGTCCGGTTATCCTGTTGCTCGGTTTTATCTCAATCAGTCCGCTCACCCTGATCCCGGGCGCAAACTCACTGATGGCGATCATCACACTGATCTTTGCGGTACAGATGGTGTTCGGACGGGCCTATCCGTGGCTTCCGAAAAAGGCGCTCGCATTTACTTTTCCGAGGAAATATCTCGTGCAGGGCGTTGCGGCAGCTGAAGGCTATGCCGGGACGCTCGATCGGTTTGTGAAACCGAGGCTGACCTTCCTGACCCGAAGCCCGTTTGTGCAAGTGGTCGCCATAGCCTGTGTCGCTGCTGCGTTGGTCACGATACCGCTATCCTTTGTGCCGCTAGGACCGGTTCTTCCAAGCCTGACCATTTTGCTCTTTGGTCTAGCGATTACAGCCCGTGATGGCTTCCTGCTGGTTCTGGCCGGAGCAAGTCTGGCTGCAGCAGTCTATGTCATGTTTCGCGTCTGGAACCTGATTCCCTTTGTGTGACTTGATTTTTTACGCTTTAGGCGCGACATGACCCTCATGGCAGACTTGTACCATAACCGTGTTCTCGAGCTTGCGGCCGACATTCCAAATGTCGGGACCCTTGCCGATGCGCATGGCTCTGCCACAAAACTTGCCCGTATTTGCGGCTCTACAGTGCGTGTCGACATCAGGCTGTCTGACGATAACGAGACGATCGAAGCCATTGCTGTTGACCCAAAGGCTTGCGCACTCGGCCAGGCAGCAACTGCAATCCTTTCAGAGCATGCTGTCGGCGCGACCTATGCCGAGCTTGTCGAAGCGCGCGATCAAATGCGCGCCATGCTCAAGGAAGGCGGCGAGCCGCCTCGCGGGCGGTTCTGGGAACTGCGCCATCTTGAGGGCGTGCGCGATTATCCACCGCGCCACGCTTCCACCATGCTCGCCTTCGAGGCTGTCCTTGAAGCGATTGAAACCGCACGAACCGCTCGGGCGGCAGCGGCGTAAGACGGCCTCTGTCGCCATAATGGTAAACCAGCCGCCACTTTGGCTTGCTGGCACCGCCCTATAGCGTCTAAACCACACTCGAATTTTCCAACTTGGATCAAAACCCATGCCCGGCTTTCGCCGCTCTATCGCGTATGGCCTGCTTAAGGTCTACAAGCTGACCCTGTCGCCTGTCTTCATGGCGTTCGGGACACGCTGCCGACATGAGCCGACTTGCAGCGAGTATTGCGCCGAATGCATCTCCCGGCATGGCGTCTGGCCCGGTGGCTGGATGACACTTGCCAGAGTGTCGCGATGCCGCCCCGGCGGATCGTCCGGTTATGATCCTGTTCCTTTGGAAACGAAATCTGCACCCTTTTGGGCTCCATGGAGATATGGTGATTGGGCTTTGACACAGCGCCCATTTCCTGTTGAGGGGCCCCCTGATGATGTTAAGAGACAAGACGAATGATTAAAGTCACACTTCCAGATGGCGCTGTTCGTGAATACGAACCGGGCTCCAGTCCGTTTGATGTTGCGGCGAGTATCTCGAACTCGCTCGCCAAAAAAGCCATCGCCGCAAAGGTGAATGGCGAGCTGTATGATCTGACGCGTCCGCTAGAGGGCGACGCTGAAATTGCCATTGTCACAGCGAAAGACCCCGAGGGTCTGGAGCTAATCCGCCACGACGCCGCGCATATTCTGGCGCAGGCGGTGCAGGCGCTTTATCCAGACACACAGGTGACCATCGGCCCGGTCGTCGATGACGGGTTCTATTACGATTTTGCGCGCGAAGAGCCGTTTTCTTCTGACGATTTCGAAAAGATCGAGAAGAAGATGGCGGAAATCGTCGACGCCAATTATCCGATCCTCCGGGAAGTCTGGGATAAGGATCAGGCGATCGAGACCTTCAAATCCATTGGTGAGGATTATAAGGCTCAGATCATTGACGACATTATCCCGCCGGGTGAGCCGATCACTGTGTACAAGCAGGGCGACTGGTTTGATCTTTGCCGCGGGCCGCACCTGCCAAGCACTGGCAAACTGCCCAAGGCGTTCAAGCTGATGAAGCTTGCAGGCGCCTATTGGCGCGGCGACAGCAAGAACGAAATGCTACAACGCATTTACGGGACAGCCTGGGGCAATGAAAAAGACCTGAAGGCCCATCTGCATCGGTTGGAAGAAGCCGAGAAGCGCGACCACCGCAAGCTCGCCAAGCAAATGGATCTGTTCCATATGCAGGAAGAAGGACCGGGTTCAATCTTTTGGCATGCCAAAGGCTGGACGCTGTTTCAGATGCTGATTTCCTATATGCGGCGCCGGCAAGACGCGGCCGGATATGTCGAAATCAACACGCCTGATCTGCTCGACTATTCGCTGTGGGAAACATCCGGTCACGCAGAGAAATTCGGCGAAAACATGTATTCAACCGTGATGCCGGATGAGCGCAAATACGCTCTCAAGCCGATGAACTGCCCCGGCGGCGTTCAGGTCTACAATCATGGGCAACGCTCATATCGGGAATTGCCTTTACGTATGGCTGAGTTTGGCAAGGTTCACCGCTACGAGCCTTCTGGTGCGCTACACGGCATGATGCGGGTGCGCCACTTTACCCAGGATGATGCGCATATCTTCTGCACGCCGGAACAGTTGCAGGATGAGTGTTTGAAGGTCGTCGATCTCATCCTCGATATCTATAAGGATTTCGGGTTTGAGGATGTACGCATCAAATTTTCTGATCGACCTGAAGCCCGGATCGGTGATGATTCCGTTTGGGATAAGTCCGAAGCCGCGCTCATGCATGCGCTTGAGGCGACTGGGCTGCCCTATGGCGTGAACCCTGGTGAGGGCGCCTTCTATGGCCCCAAGCTTGAATTCGTTTTGCGCGATGCGATTGGGCGTGACTGGCAGTGCGGCACGCTTCAAGTCGACTTCAACTTGCCGGAGCGGTTTGATGCGACCTATGTCGGTGAAGATGGCGGTCGACACAGACCGGTTATGCTGCACCGGGCTTTGTTTGGGTCACTGGAGCGTTTTACTGGCATTTTGATCGAGCATTATGCTGGTGCGTTTCCAATGTGGTTGGCGCCAGTGCAGGTTGTTGTGGCAACCATTACGTCTGAAGCCGATGCTTATGCGGAACAAGCTGTTGCGGCGCTGAGGGCGGCTGGCCTGCGGGTTGAGCTCGATACGCGCAACGAAAAGATCAACTACAAAGTTCGCGAGCATTCGGTGCAAAAAGTTCCGGTGATTGCAGTTGTTGGCGCGCGTGAGGCCGAAGAGAAGAAACTGGCCCTTCGCCGGTTTGGATCGAAAGCACAGGAAATCGTTTCCCTTGATGAGGGGACTGAAATGCTGGCTTACGAAGCGCTCGCACCTGACTTGAAACGCGCCGGTTAGTGATGGGCTGGCGTTCCCCTGACAGGTACGCCCCTATCTTTGCGGGCTTTTTCGCCCTTTGGCCGATTGTGGCCTATATGGGCGCGCAAGGCTACACGCCGGGTATTGCACTTTTGGCGATTTGTTCGCTTGTCTTCCTGCCAGCACGATACGTCATTGGCTTCCTGATCGCTGTTATCACAACGGTTTTGGTCGGTCTGGCAGCTGAGCGCCTTTGGGGGAACAGTCCCGATCTCATTCAAGGCAGTCTGGCCTCGGATTCGTTTAAATTCGACTCCGCCAGCATGCGGCTGGTATTGACGTTACTCTGCAGTGTCCCGCTCTGTTTGGCGATCCGCTTGCAGACCAGTTCCCCGCTCAGCACGAAAGTCATTAGATGGACTGTTTTCGTGCAGGGTGTCGGTGTTGCTGTGACAGCAATTTTTTTGGATCAGATCATTGCTTTAATCGCACCAATCTCTGATCCAAGCTCGGTCCTTCAAAACCTTCTACGCAACGCGAATGCGTTCCTGTTAGTCTTGCCGCTCCTGGCAGCCTGGGCCTGGCATTCAAACATCAAGATCGCTGGACGCGTAACCGGAACAGGCTTGGCGATCTTTGCGTGTTTGTTTGCCCTTCTGGCGTTCATTCTGACAGGCTCGCAAGCCGCAGTGTTTGGCTCGATCTTCGCCTTTGTGCTTTGCCTGATTGTCTGGCGTATGCCGCGAGCCGGCTTTCGTTACATCTTCACCGGTATTGCAGGTTATATCGCGTTTGCGCCAATTCTTCTTGGTTTGGGGCTCGCTCAATTGCGTCGTATTGGATTGCCTCTTCCGGAATCGTTCATATCACGGTCTTACAGTTGGGAACTGGTCGGTGAGAAAATCCTCGAACGACCCTATTACGGACACGGACCGGAAGCGTCGAAAACGTGGAATGATACTTACGGAGATCATCCCGACTGGCTGGCAGAGATCGTGCGTGTCAATGGGCTTGATAGCAGCTGGGAGCAGGCCTGGAGCATCTATCCCGTCATTCCCGGCCACCCCCACAACATGCCTTTGCAAATCTGGGCTGAGACCGGCATGTTCGGTGCGGGCGCAGTCGCGATTCTTTGCCTGATCTTCGCCTGGAAAGTCTGGGAGCCGATGGAGTGGCCGCCTGTCTCAAGATATGCACTGGCCGGCCTGATCGGAGCCGTTCTGTCGCTGAGTAGTTTTTCCTACAGCCTCTGGAATGAAGCTTTCTGGGCCAGCGTGATTATCGCGATTGCTGCGATCTGGCTGCAGGCGCGGCAGGATGATCCGGTATGACCGCGACTGTCACAGCCCTTGTTGTGACGTATCATACAGGTCACTATCTGAAAGACTGCCTGTATGCGCTAGCGTCCGATCCAGCCGTGACCCATACGGTTGTGGTCGACAATGGTAATCCAGAAGATATGGCGGACTGGTTGAGCGCTTATTCTGCCAGGCGCGATGATATCACGCTCATAAGACCGGACCGAAATCTCGGCTTCGGCGCCGCTGTGAATCTTGCTGCAACCCGGGCGTCGGGCGACTATCTGCTTGTCATCAACCCTGACGCAGTTTTGCGTCGGCATTCCATAGAGCCGATGGTAGAGACCCATCAACGCCTGCGTGAGCCTGCGATCGTTGGCGGACGCATTTTCGACACGGCGGGGGTCGAGGGGCGTGGGGGCCGGCGGCAAATGCTGACTTTGAAACACGCGGTCTTAAGTGTGCTTGGGTTCAATACATGGACTTTGGAGAAAACCCCGCCACCGGACGGGCCTGTCATGATGCCTGTGATTTCCGGGGCCTTCTTTTTGATGTCACGTGCTGGATTTGAGCAGCTTAGCGGCTTCGATGAGCAATACTTCCTGCATGTGGAGGATATTGACCTCTGTCGCCGTGCCCGCCGGGCGGGCGGGGAAGTCTATTATGATCCTCGCGCCGGGGTATTGCACTATGAGTCAACGTCTGACGCGCCAAGTAAGACGGTTGCGTGGCATAAGGCGAACAGTCTCAGTTATTACTTCATGAAATTCTCTCACGGACCGCTCGAGCGCGCCCTGCTGCGCATCATTCTGCCCGTTGTTCGCGCTGCGATGGTGACCACTGCCCGATGACGCTGCTTCAACGCTCCACCAGGCTGGAAACAAGCGGCGTGAAGTCCTGAAAGTCATATTCTGAAAGACGGAAGGCCCAGCCTTCAGCCTTGCCATTGATGGCCGCGGCGCGTCTTGCGCCTTCACCCGCTTCAATCGCCCGCAGAGTGACCCAAACACCGTCCGGCTCACTGTAAGCTCTCAGATTAAGTTCGAGCCCGTCAAATGTCTCACTGATATGGTTGGCCACTGGCTGGCTCGTCAGATCAGACATCGGTTTGACGTCAAGCGCTGTGAGCCGCGTGACCGCTAGCGCTGTTGTAGAAGCGGCCAACCGACTGATCAGTACATCGCCCTCGTGCGGCGGCGCAGGGCGAAAACTCCGCGTATCGCTGCCTGGGGGGCGGCGCAGATAGAGCGATTGGCCAAACCTGTCTGTCAGTCGTACAGAGCGAATCGCGCTCGGATCAATATCGATAATATCAAAGTCGAGCCAGGCGCGCCGGTTATAGAAGGGCGGCAGGGTGCCTTGTGTACGATAGGCTTGGGTTTCGCCCGGTTCGCGCACATAGATGGTCTCATTCTTTCGGCCCGCGACGAGAGATGCGGTCAGGGTTTCATCGGCATCAAACACTTCGATAAGCACACCATTGCCGCCCTCGGCTGGATCGCCGAGGCCAATTCCGTCATGCTTGTAGGGGTCACTGGTGCGTTTCTCGTCAAAGGTCAGGGTTTCCAACCCGGTTGCGAGCTCTGACAGGCGATCAGGACGGATCGGGTAAAACCCGCTTTCTTCCATGACCCAGCCCGCTTCGCGGCGAGAGATCGTGTAGGCATTATCAGCCATGGAGAAACGGATCTTTTGGGCCTCACGCCGCGTCTGCGCAAATTCAAGCAGGACCGGTTCGCCCATGCGCGCGTGGCTGGCGCTAGAGCTTGGCGCGATCCAGCCTGTTGCAAAGACGAGCAACCATAGCGCTGCGGCAAGACCCGTAAGATAAATCACGCGCAAGCGTCGCTTTCGATCCAGAACTGAGCTCATGCGCCAGCCCTCCGCCGAAACCAGACAAACAGCCCGATCAAGCCAATGATGAATGGCCCGCCGAGTATCGTGAATAGACGCAGATTGAGCTCCAACTGATCAATATTCTTCCTGAAATCGCGTTCGATCTGGCGCAGACTGGCGCGGGTCATGACGATCTCTTCGCGCAGCCGCGCCAGTTCTGCACGTTCTTCATCGGTCAGTTCGGAGCCGACATCACCATCAAAGAACTCACCCCCACCGCCAATCGATTGCAGCTCTTCCAAACGGCCTTGAACATCGATCAATCGGGCCTCCAGACGCGCTTGCTCGTCGAAGAATTCCTGCTGCGCAAGGTCCCGCATCCGCTCCACACGCACCATAGGACGTAAACCCGGCGCACGTGCGCGCAGGCTCATCAGTTCCGATCCGCCAGACAGACTGTCCAGAGCGTTCAGGATCAACGCGGTATTATCGGCAAACGGGACACCCGTATCGAGATCAATGTGGAGGCCGTCATCCAGCATGTCTGCATCCGCCAGAATGACAATTTGCGCGTCAATCATGCTTGTGGTGCGGTGCGCGGTGGCTTCTTCGGCCGCGGCGCGAGCCAACTCGTCGCGAATGGTGTCTCCGGTGAGTTGCGGCGCAGGTTTGCCTTCGGGAAACGCTGATACCAGTCCCCCGCTGACATATACGGCAAGTATGGCGGGGCTGTCACCCGCATTGTATATGGCCAGTGTCTCCTGCGGTGACAGATCAACCGCGGCCTGTTCGGCGGGAATTTCAGATGGCGCTGGCCCACTCTGCATTAGGATTTCGCGCTCGCCGGGCGCATCATCAGACAGGACAAGGCGGCCCGCAGCGCCCAGATTGACAGAGCGGGTAAGGTCATTGGTCACAAGATTATCGCGCGACATCAGACCCGGCGGCACTGACAGAAACAAGGGATGGCTCAGGACTGTTGTGCGCCCTTCACCAGCGTCCGCTTCGATTGACAGCGCGGTAGCGGCATCCGCGATCGCTGCGTCTGAAATTGTCACACCCCAAACCTCGCCAAAGCGATTGAGGTCAGAACTGATCTGGCGATTGGTCATGTTGAATGGGCCGGTCCCTTGCGCTGTTTTTGCTGCCGGATCAAGCAGGATCAGTGCGCGGCCCTTGTTCAGGATGAACTGGTCAATCTGCCAGAGCTGCCAGTCCGACAGGGTCGGTGGATGTGCCATCATCAATACGTCCATTTCGCTGGGCAGGCTGACAAAGTCCGGATCAATCTGTTCAAGCGTAAAACTTTTGCGCATCTCTCTCAGGATGGAATAGCCAGCTTCGTCGGTCACGGCAGACATTCCGGGCAGTGTGGTCAACAGGCCCACGCGTGCGGGCTCCGGCCGATCCAGCCGCGCCAGCATCCGGGTCAGATCATATTCCAGAGACGTTTCCTGCTCCGGCGCAAGGAAGGGAATGACGCGTTCATCGTCGACACTGTTGCGGCCAATCAGCCCGAAATACAGCGGATCGCCGCCATTTGTATCAACAGCGATCAAACCACCTGCAAGCGCCTCATCCTCGGCTGGGGAGAAGGGGGCGGGGTCGATCTCACGAAGGCGGATTCTGTCGCCAGCAACGGTCCTGTAGGCATCCAGCAGTTCACGGACGCGAACGGCATAGGCCCGCACTGCAGGAAACTCCTGACCGACTGTTCTTGTATAAACAAATGTTAGATCGATGGGATCAGAGAGGTCTCTCAAAGTGGATTTTGTGCCCTCAGAGAGCGTGTAGAGCTGGTTCTCTGTAAAATCTGCCCGGGCCCCGCTAAACGTGCGCTGCGCCAGCAGGTTTGCAGCGGCAAAGACGACAACAGCCAAAACACTCACCAGGATCATGTACCGAGAAGCGCTCATTTCGCGCCACTCCGTCTATGGCTCACAAAGACTGTGTTCAACACGACGCAAAGCGCGGTGAAGCCAAGGTAAAACATCAAACCGCGGAGCTCCAGAACGCCGCGCTGAGCGGTTTCAAAATGTGTCAGGAAGGAAAAGCGGGCAATGCTGTCGCCCGCGGCTGTTCCAAACAGGCTCGAAAGCGCCCCGGTTACCAGAGGCCAGCCTGCAGCGGTTAGGACAAAGGCAACGATCACACCGCAAACGAAGGCGAGTACGGGGCTGCGTGTCAGAGCGGAAATGCACGCCCCAAGGGACAGATATGCGCCTGCCATGACGAGGCTGACAAAGTAAGACAAGGCAATCGCAGCATTATCGGCCGGGCCCAGAATATTGACTGTAATCCACCATGGAAAGGTGAGCACAAGCGCGACGGCTGCGACGGTCCAGGCGGCAAGCAGCTTCCCGATGACCAGCCCAGGCAGGCTGATCGGCAAGGATAGCAAAAGCTCGGATGTGCCAGCATTTGTCTCTTCAGACCAAAGCCGCATCGCAAGAGCTGGCATGAACAGCAAATACAGCCATGGGTGCCAGTAAAACAACGGTCCGAGATCTGCTGCGCCGGTATCAAAGAAGCGCGACAGGTCCCACGTGAAGATACCAAGCACCAACAGGAAGATTGCGATAAACACATAGGCAAGCGGCGTTGCAAAAAAGGCCGCAACCTCACGGCGCCATGCGGCCTTGGTGCCGATCCAGAGGGTGCGGGCCTCCTGCATCACGGAGCGGCGTCCATCGGGTCGCTCGCAAGCTCGATGAACGCTTGTTCCAGCCCGCCGGGCTGGCTTGCTGCCAGGTCGGCAGGTGTAGAATCGGCAACGACCAAACCGCGATCAACGACAATGACCCGTGAACACATGGCCGGTACCTCTTCCAGCGTATGCGTTGAGATCAGGATGGCTTTTTCCGGGGCCATGCGCGCGATCAAGGCGCGTACAGCCCGCTTCTGGACCGGGTCCAGCCCGTCCGTCGGCTCGTCCAGCAACAGGATGGGTGGATCGTGCAAGATTGCGCCTGCCAGACCGACCCGGCGTTTATAGCCCTTCGATAGTGTCGAGATGGGCTGGGTTGCGACCTCCGCTATCCGCGCATCCGCGACCACGCGGTCAATGGCGCTCCGCCTCTGGGCACCCGATAGGCCATGTGTGTCCGCCAGAAACCGCAGAAACCCAAGCGGTGTCATATCGCCGTAAAGCGGCGCACCTTCTGGCAAATAGCCGATATGCTTTTGCGCTTCCCGTCTTGCAGATACAATTGAGTGGCCAACAATTCGCGCGTCCCCTGCATCGGGTTCCAGCACGCCCGCGATCATGCGCATGGTTGTTGATTTGCCAGCACCGTTCTGACCGAGAAAGCCGAGCACCTCGCCCTTTTCCAGGCCGAAGCTAATACCCGCAACCGCCTGCATGCCGCGAAACGATTTAGCGAGGGCTTCCAAGTCTAGCATCAATTATGGGTCTCACGCTCCTGATTGGAACAGTGATTAGCGCTGTTTCAATACGCTGACCAGAGCGGTCTGAAAGCTTGCTGAATTGTCAGGAATGTGTCGGACAGCGGATGCAGTCGCCCCGGGGGGCTGGGGGGGCTGATGGGTCCAGGATGACTGTAGACTCCGCCGCCCGACCATTGCAGACTGCTTGTAATTGGTGTCAGCCGCAAGGCGCGAATTGGGCATTTCTGCCGCAATCATGATTAATAATGCGTCACAAGCGGGCAGTATTGGAGATAATCAGGCTCTATGAGTACAGTTACGCCTCTGAAAAGACCTCCCCGAACGTTTAAAATCGCGTTTCAGCGCCGGGAAATGTCCCTGATTCTCGATGCCTATGGCCGAATGGTCATGGCCGGACATGCCAAGGACTATGCAATTGGAATGTATAAGGATCAAGCCGTTTTCGCGATTTTCAGGCGACATGCCGAAAACCCGACATGGCAAGTGATCAAGACGCCGTCCATGTCGAACGCACAAGGGGCCTTCGCCGTCCTTGGCGGGCAAGGACAGACGCTTAAACGCGGACGCGACCTTAAACAGGTCTTGCGCGTATTTGATTCACGCAAATTCTCGGTTGTAAGCTAGGTTTCGGTTTTATTGACCGAGCAGTTTCTGGAGCAGTCCCATTGCGCCAGTAAACCGCAGGCCCCCTTCGCGAATTGCAAGCGCATAGCACGTACCGTCCAAATCGCCGGTTGGCTGATGGGTGTGCTCTGGGCCTTTGAAGGAAAGGTCGCCGGGGCCAAATTGCCCGGTATCGTCGCTGAAGCCGCCAGATACAACCAAAGTGAACTCGCCGCCCTCATGGCTGTGACGCGGAACGGTGCGCCCGGCACCGATACGGTAGAGCTCGACGTCTGCCTTGCTCTCAAGATCGAGCTTCAGGCGGGCGACACCTTCGCCCAGACGCTGCCATCCGCGCTCACCACAAGCCTGCAAGGCGTGCTCGCGAACCGGCTCCGGCAGGGCCAGAATTTCTTCGAGGCCTTCACCAGCAATCTGAGCTGCGCGGCATGACCGTTTTGGTGCCTCGATCTCTTCAATCATCGCAAGTGCTGTCTGAACCGCATTTTCTGACAGTTCGACAGCGTTTTCGTTTTCGAGGAAAATCCCGGCAATTGTCTCTGCGCGGGCAATCGCCCGGCTGACATCTGGCCGCAGCGCGGCTTGCGTTTCCAACATCAACGCGAAGGCGGGATCGAGACAACCGGCCGCGTAAGCGCTATAGATTTCACCGAAATCATTGATATTTGCTACACTCATATCGCGGGTGGGCCTTATACTCATAGTTCGAACTTAAGCGATATTAGCCGATCCGCGTTACCGTCAAGCAAATGCAGCTTTTGATTGCAGTCTTAGGCATGGTGATCGCTTTCAAGGCCACCTTTCAGGCGCTGAAAGGCAAGACGAATGCGAGATTTAACCGTACCGAGGGGCAAATCATAAGTCTTTGCAATCTCTGAATGCGAGAGGCCCTCATAGAATGCGGCCTGCAGCAGGACTAACTGTTCCTGTGGTAGTGTTTCCAACTCGCGTCGCACCACCTCTTCCATTTGTAATCGGTTGATCGTGATATCCGGCTGCTCAACGGGGGCTGGTTGCAGCATCGGATCTTCCGCATCAAGCTCTGGCCGACTGACGCGGCGATGGGAGTCGATGCGTCGATTGCGTGCAATCCTGAATATCCAGGTCGAAACGCTTGCCTGCTTGCGATCATATTGCCCGGCCTTACGCCAGACATTTAACATCACTTCCTGTACGATCTCTTCAGCCGAGTTGGCATCGCTGCCTAGGCGCATCAGGTAGCTTTTCAGGCGGGGGGCGAAATATTCAAATATCTCAACGAAAGCAGGGCGTGACTGATGGGACGCTATTTGTTCAATACAATCAGCAAGATGCGCGCGTTCGGAAGGGGCGCTGCCAGTGGATTCGAGAGACATCAGATTACCCTTCCGGTCGTCACACTCGTATAAAGCGCTTAACTTAGAAGAAATGCAACCTTTACGGGATGCTAATCTCATAATCGTCTATTCACCTTCTCTGTCATATTAAGGCCTCAGATACCTGTTTCACGTCTCATAAGGCGCAGGCTTATATTGTATACTATATAGGAGAAGAAATATGTTGTCGAGGTTCTCGATCGCACTTTGTGCCGTATTTATGCTGGCCTCCTATTCTGCGCATGCTGACCCGGAGGCTGTTGCAAAGTACAAGGACTGGACTGTTTTCACCCAAACCGTTTCGGGTGAGACGCTTTGCTATGCTGCCACGCAGGCCACTGATAAAGCACCGCGGACCGCTGAGCACGGCGACGTATGGTTCTACGTGTCCAATTGGCGCTCCGGTAAAGCGCGTAACCAACCTAGCTTGAAGGTTGGCTATGAATTGCGCGGTGACCTTCCGGGAAAAGCCCGGGTGGGGCGCGGGTCGTGGTCGCTCTTTGGTGTTGGCCGCGAAGCGTTTTCCAGCGATCAGGATGACCCGCAACTGGTTGATGCTCTCAAGAAAGGTTCAGAACTGCGGGTGGAAGCAACCTCTGCGCGCAATACACGTGTGACATACCACTTTTCGCTGTCTGGATCATCTTCCGCGATACGCCGCGCTGCAAATACTTGCGGCTGATAATACCCTGTATTAAACACACATTAAGATAATTGCTCGAATTTCATCTGGTCACATCCAGGGGAAAACCATGATTCGAGCTTCACTCATTTCACTATCCATTGTTGCCGCGCTAAATGCGCCAGCTTTTGCAGACAGTCTGACAGCCAGCCAAACCGTCGAAGTGGCGATGGTCTCGCTCGACGAAAATGGCGAGCGTCAGGTGATTTACACAGTTGCTGACGAGATCGCACCGGGCAGCGAGCTGCGCTACGTGCTAACCTATGACAATCAGGCTGATGTTGCTGCAAGCGATGTTCGTCTCGTCATGCCCGTACCAGCTGAGATCACACTGATCGAAGGCTCAGCCGATGCGGGCGTCGCGTCAGTCGCTTACTCCGCCGACAATGGCGCGACCTTCACATCCCGCGAGAACCTTACAGTTCTTGAGGATGGCGAGCTACAGCCAGCGTCAACTGAAGATATCACGCACCTGCGTTGGACCTTTGCAGACGCTATTCAGCCCGGTGAATCCGGCAAGCTAACCTATAGCGGAGTCCTGCAGTAGAACGCGCGGATTTTCCTGAACGCGCCAAGACGGAATACCGCGGGCGCTTTCTTTCAGACACGACATTTTGGAGCGGGCAATGAAACTCTTTAAACTCTCAACATGGACCAGCGCAGCTGTTCTTGCGGGCGCGGCACTCGCGCTCAGCGGTACGGCCCATGCTGACAATGATCAAACCGAAGCGGGTCGATCCGTTTCAAACACGTTTACCCTTGACTACGCGGTTGACGTCGGCGGCACGGATGTGGCGCAGCCAACTATCACGAACGAAACCGGGTCTGCAGATCCGAATGATGTCGAGCTACCAGCTGGTCCGACGCTCTTCACCGTTGACCGTAAGGTCGACCACTCGATCCTGGCAACCAATACGACACTGACGGTTGCGCCGGATACAACAGCTACACTGACTTTCGAGCTGACCAATGAGGGCAATGATAACCAGGCCTACTCGTTCTCGATTGATGATTCCGATGATGGCGCGGGAACGTTCGACGCTGGCTCTATCGCAATCGTCTATTATCTCGACTCTGATGACGATGGAGACTTCACTGATGAAGGCGCCGGTGTCGCCATCGCGACCACAACAATAGGCAATGATCCCGACTCAACCACTGTCGACGTGACAGCCGACGTGCCGAAGGGTGTTCAGGTTCTAATCGAGATTTCAGGAACCGTTGCTTCGACTGTCGCGGATGCTTCGACAGATGATATCACACTGATTGCAGAAGCTCGTAACCCGACAGCCTGGATCTTCGAAACACTTGCGGCGGGCGATGAGGCCGAAGTGACACTCGATGACGGTGGGGCGAACGCGCTCACAGGCACCGCCCAGAACGTGCTTGCGGACGATACCGGCGTTGCGGCCCTTGAGGGTGACGCTGATGGCCTCTACGCCGTGACAGGCCAGATCGCAGTTGTCTCACCTGACCTTTCGGCGAGCAAGACGGTCTCAGCCATCACCGAAACTCCGGTTGACTGTGCAACTGATTCCGTTGTTAGCAACGCAAAGGCCATTCCGGGCGCCTGTATCGAGTATGTGATTACGATCACAAATACAGGTGCGACAGCGGATGCGACCGATCTCGACATTCAGGATGTCCTGCCGGCCGAGGTTACGTTCGTCGATGCGGCGCTCGATACGAGCACAACAACGGGCTTCGCGGCGTTTGGTGGTTCTGGTCCAACTCTGACCGAGCCTGCTGCAGATACAGACTGCGACGGGACCGATACGACCTGCGAGGTTAGCCTGACTGACGCGCTACTGGCGCCAGGTGAGGTTGGCATCATCCGGATCCGTGCCGAAGTCGACTAAGCCGGTTTCAAATACTTCAAGATCAAGCCCGTATCGTCAGATGCGGGCTTTTTCTATGCGCTGAGGCCCAATGGTTGACCCTTCGAGAGAGATTGAATTTCTGGCCCGATCCGGCAGGCTGTTCCCAACTGTGATCCGAGCAGCGCAGGCATGCGCATAAAGCGATAAACACAGACGGGAGAAGCATATGCCGCGCTTGAAACAGGCTGGCCGGGAGGCTGGCAATGAATTTGCCAATCAGATCTTTGATCTACTCTTTGCGGACAGAGATCCCATCACCTCGCCAGGAACCGCGACAGGGACGCCGGGCAACTGGTGGACCGTTTTCAACATCGTTCCCGACGCTTTCAAACATACGACTGAAGGGTTCCAGTTCTATCGCTCACCGAAACGAAAACTCGACCCAAAGCTGCGTGAGCTTGGCCAGACCCGAGCCGGTTTTGCTGTCGGCTCTCAATTTGTCTTTTCACAGCATTGCAAGGCGAGCCGCGATGTCGGGCTGACCCAAGCACAGGTCGAGGCCATTCCGCATTGGTCGGTTGCTAGTTGCTATAGTGAGATTGAACGCGCTGTCCTCGCCTATACCGACGCGCTCGTGCTGCAGCACGGCCGTGTTCCTGATGGTGTATTTGAAACGCTCAAGGCGCATCTCTCCGACGAGGAAGTGCTGGAGCTGACCTATATTACCTGCACCTATATGATGCATGCCGTGATGAGCCGGGCGCTGCGGCTGGAATATGATGATGTTGACGAACGCGTGGTCGAAATTGCTGCGCCTGAAGGAGACACTCAGGACGTGATGTCCATGGTTGATAAGAAGGAGGACTAAATGGCCTACCACCATCTCGCACTTGCTGTGAAAGATATAAAGGCAACCCACGCCTTCTATGAAGGCATTATGGGGTTCGAACTTGTCAAAGTTGAGGTTGCGCCAATTCAGGAAGGCGGCTGGGGCAAACACTTCTTCTATCGTATGGATGGCGATGACAGCCGTTTCATCGCTTTCTGGGAGTTGCACGACACGCCTAACCAGGACGATCACGTGCACAATCTGAACAAGGCGGGCAATTTGCCCCAAGGTACCAATCACTACTCGTTCGCAGTTTCCACGAAAGATGAGCTCGAGCGCTGGCGCAAGACATGGCAGGCAGCGGGTCTCGGCGTGTTCGAGATCGACCACAATTGGTGTCATTCCATCTATACCCACGACCCCGATGGCAATTTCGTCGAATTCTGCCTCACAACCGATGAATTCGGTCCCGAAGATCGCGAACGCGCCCTCAGCGCGCTGGATGAGACAGAGTTCAAGCCGTCTCCGCCCCCCGCACTGATGAAATTGTGGGAACCCAAAGCGGCCTGAACAGTCGTCTCAAATCGAAACAAAGATTACACATTGGCTGCAATGACGCTGCCGATTGATCAAATTTGATATAAATTTCAGAGCCTAAGCAAGGCTCGTTCTAACCATACCTGCCTAAACCTCGACACCTTAGGGCGGCGTCTAGATCGCCCGTGAGCTGTGCGTACGAGTGTCCAAAACCTCGACGCGTGATGGTGGAGAGTAGCGGTGATGGGCCAAGTCTGGCGTATCATAGGGGTCGTTGTGTTGTTTGCGGTAGCAAGCATCTCTACGCCTGTTCAATCGGCCTTAGCTGACCTTGGTGCTGATGTTACGAATATTGCTTCGGTCACCTATCAGTCTCCGGACGGTGAAGTTCAGCTTGATACCAATCCGGCTGTATTCACAGTTCAGGCGCGTGCAACGCCCTCAACAATTGAGTTCTTCCGTGTGGCCCCTGCGGCCCCTGACGCGGTCCCGATTGTGCTGAACGGAACAGATTACAGTCCGGGCGGCGGCCTGGCGGGCCCATTCCTGCCCGTAGATAGTGCGAATGGCCTCGGCCAGCCCGCACCAGAGATCGGCGACACACTCATGCTGGTCCAAACGGAGACCTACCTGTCTGGTGAGCATATGGTGGTCCGCGTTAAGGATGAGGGTCAGAATGGCGATCCAACCCGGATTGAGACGGTGGTCATCCGTCTCGTTGCAAACAATGGAGACCGGATTACGCTCAGGCTCTATGAGGATGGCCCGGACACAGGCCACTTCTATGCGTGTTTTCCGAGTACTTCCGAAGCGACAGAGCCGCACGATGTGCTCGTAACGGCCCCAAAAAATACAGAATTAACAGCAACATACCAGGATGCATTTGACGAAACGGAGGTCTCGGTCGATACGGCATTGGTCGATCCGTTCGGGCGGCTGTTTGACAGCTTTACCGGCGATCTCCTCAATGATGTCCGTGTCACCATTGTTGAGGCTGACACGGGGTTGCCGGCGCAGGTCTTCGGCATCGATGGTGTGTCTGAATATCCTTCAACGCTGCTCACCGGCGGCACAGTGACCGATGCCAGCGGCCGTCTCTATGATCTCGCCGATGGAGAGTTTCTGTTCCCGCTCATGGCACCGGGCGACTATCGCTTGCAGATCGACACCCCGGACGCTTATTCCTTCCCGTCTTTCCGCCAGCCCGAAGATTTCACAGATCTGCCGAATGCGCCGTATGAGATCATTCCCGGATCTTACGGAAATCGCTTCACGGTGCTCAGCACAGGTCCGCTCAATCTTGATGTACCGCTTGATCCCGATGGCGATCTGGTCCTGCGCAAGGACGCGTCCGAATCCTTTGCTTCCGTTGGGGATTTTATCGGCTATCGAATTCAGCTTGAGAATAGCGGCACGGTCGCCGCGCCCCTATTGCTGCAGGATATCTTGCCGGAAGGGATGCGCTATATGGACGGCACGGCCCGGAGGAACGGGCTTGAGATCTCTGACCCGGAAATCGCCTCGGATGGGCGTAGCCTCACCTTTGACGATGGGTTGGTGCTTGCCGGGGAAACCGTTCAGATAAGCTATCTTGTTTCGGTTGGCCCAGGCACGCCGGTTGGCGAGCGTGTGAACTCGGTCGTCGCGCTGAACTATCGGGGCGAGGCGATTTCAAACACTGCAGAAGCCGCGGTGATGATTGAAGAAGACCTCTTGTCGTCTCGTCTCACCATTATTGGCCGCGTGGCAGAAGCAGCTTGCACACCTGAAGACGATTGGGCGCGCCCGACTGAAGATGGAATCGGTATTTCTGGCGTCCGCCTTTACCTTGAAACAGGTCAGTATGTGACCACCGATGAAGACGGGCTCTATCACTTTGAAGGCATCCGCCCCGGTACGCACGTGGTACAGATTGATGAAGCGACCCTGCCGCAAGGCTATGATCCGGTCATCTGCGAAGAAAACTCGCGCTATGCTGGCAGCGCCCTGTCCAAATTCGTGGATGCGCAGGGCGGCACCTTGTGGCGTGCCAATTTCTACCTGGAACGCAATGGCGAAGCGCTCGAAACTGTTGCCGAAGCGACAGCGCAAGTCCGCAATGAAGATACGTTTGGTCAGGCCTGGCTTGATGCTCAGACTGACACAACACCGCGCTGGGTATATCCGCAGGCCGAGGACACACCGGCAGGCCGCTCGATCGGCGTCGGTATTGCGCATGCCCGGGATCAAAACGTTAAGCTGTTGATCAACGGCTCACCGGTTTCACCGCTCAACTATGGCGGCCGTGACTTGTCCGAAGATAGAATTGTTGCCCTGTCACGCTGGGCCGGGGTTGATATTCAGCTTGGCGCCAACGCGCTCATTGCGATTGTTTCCAATCGCGGCGGCGAGGAAGTGGCGCGCCTTGAGCACACGGTCTGGCTTGTCGATGAAGTTCATCGCGCCAGTCTGGTTGATGATCAGTCGGTGAGTGTCGCGAATGGGCGTACCCGACCTGTTGTGGCGATCCGATTGGAAGATGCTGCCGGTAATCCGGTACACCAGGGACGAATTGTCGAGGTTCAGGTGGCTGAGCCTTATCGCCTCGCTCAAGCGGCCGAACGTGAGTTCGAACAGCCGGTTTCGACCGCTTACAGTGCTGTTTCCGGCAGCCGTGTCGGGCAAGGCGGCGTCGCACTGGTCGAGCTGGAGCCGACCTTGCAGGCTGGCCGCGTGCAGCTGCTGGTTAAACTTCATGACGGGAGCCTCGAAGAGGTGGACGTCTGGCTTAAACCCGAGAAACGGGAATGGGTCCTTGTTGGACTCGCGGAAGCAGAAGGCTTCCTCTCTCATTCTGATGGCGCGAGTGTGCGTGATACTCGTGAAGTGATGACGGACGGCCGTCTTGCTTTCTTCGCCAAGGGCGTCGTGCGCGGCGACTGGCTCCTGACGGTTGCGGTTGATACCGCAAAGCGCCGCGGTGTCAGCGATAATGTCCTGTTCGATGAGATCGATCCGAACGCCTACTATACGTTGTACGGGGATCGTACTGTACAGTTCGATGATGCCGCTGGACAATACCCGCTCTATGTCAAACTCGAACGTGATACGTTTCAGGCACTGTTTGGGGATTTCGAAACGGCCCTCACCGCGACAGAGCTAGGCCGCTACTCACGTCGCCTTAGCGGTCTAAAAGCTGACTATGAGAGCGACCGACTGTCTGTCACAGCATTTGCCTCTGAAACAAATCAGGGTTTCGAAAAGGCTGAACTGGCCGCAGACGGCACATCTGGTCCCTTCACGCTCGGCAATGCGCCGATCGTTCGTAACTCTGAAACCATTACGATCGAAACGCGCGATCGCTTCCGCCCAGATCAGGTTGTAACGGAACAAGTCCTCAATCGGTTCTCCGACTATGAGATTGATTACACCACGGGCGAGCTGTTCTTCCGTCTGCCTGTGTCGGCGACCGATAGCAGGTTCAATCCGAATGTCATTGTCGTCGACTACGAGACCACCAATAGCAGTCAGCGCAACGTAACGGCCGGTGGCCGCGCTGCCATCCGGCTTGCCGACGGCGCGTTTGAGACCGGTGTGACAGTGGTTCGTCAGGATGACGGCAACACCACGGCTGAAGGCGCCTCTGAACTGATCGCTGCAGATGCAACCTTACAAGTTACCGACAATTTGCAAATCCGGGGCGAAGTTGCCAGCAGCGCATCTGAAACAACCGATGGTGAGACAGATGGCAGCGCGATCCTGGTCGAGGCGATCCAGCGCGGGCGCTTCTTCTCAGCGACGGGATACTACCGCGAGGAGTCGGCTGGCTTTGGGATTGGGCAGCAATCATCTGCGACATCCGCGCTGCGCCGTGTGGGCGCCCAGATCAGCGCAGAGCTTGGGGTCAGCGATAGTGAAGAGGCCGCGGGGCGCTCTGTGCGTCGTCTTGAAGGCCAGGCCTATCGTGAAGAGAATCTCACCAACAATTCGCGCCGGGATGTGGCGGACCTGAATCTCCGCCATGAGAGCCCGATCTTGAACACGAGCGTCGGACTGCGTGCGATTGCCGAGGACTTTGAAGAAACAGCCGCGCCGCGCCAATCTGTGCTACTGACCGGCAGTGTCCAGAAAGTGTTTGTCGATCAGGGGATTACACTGACCGCCGCGCACGAAGAGCCGATTTATGGCGGCGGCGCAAACGATGATGAAGCCTCGCTCTTCCCGGGTCGTACCTTGTTGGGGATCGACAAGACGCTTGGCCGAACGGCTACGCTGAATATTCGGCATGAAACAACCAATGGCAGTGATGCCTCGGGCGATAATACCATTGCTGGAATAACCTGGGCGCCGCGGGCCAACACATTGGTCTTCGGATCAACAGACCTCGTCACGAAGGACAGTGCGCAGCGTCTCGGTGCGACAGTTGGGGTCGACCAAAACTGGCAAATCAATGAAAAGTGGAGCCTCGGAACAGGTCTGGCGCGCCGCGCTCATGTTGATGGCGATGACGCGCCGCTGGACGTCACTGCAGATGCAGCTGTTGGCGTGCTTGAAGACGGTGTTCGCAGTGATCTTGCAGGCGATGAAACCTATACGTCAGCCTATTTCGGTGCCGGATATCGCGGCGACCGCGTTGCAACCTCCGGCCGGTTGGAGGTGCGCGACAGTGATAGCGGCAAGCGTGTTGTTGCCAGCTTTGGCGGGGCGCGGGAAGTCACCAAGGAATTGTCTTTCTCAGGTGCGGCGCGGTTTCAGAACGAGATGCTGAAGGACGCTTCAGATCGGGAATCCATGGACATCCGGGTCGCGGCAGCCTGGCGTCCACGTGGGGATGGTCTGGTCATCCTGAACCGCCTCGATGTCGGCCATGACGAGATTGAAGACGAGTCAAAGCGCACCAAAGCGGTTAACAATTTCACATTGAACGCGATGTTGAATGAACGCACTCAGCTCGCTGTTTACAATGGCCTGAAATATGTTGAGCAGGATTTCGAAGGCGCGAAAGCCAGCGGCTATACAGTGCTTGCCGGTAGCGAGCTGCGCCATGACATAACAGAGCGGATCGATCTAGGTATCCACGCCCTGTGGACCTCGGGCGAGGCCAGCAAGACGTCAGAATGGGCCATTGGTCCCAGCCTCGGTTTCAGCCCGGAAGACAATATCTGGATCAGTGCCGGTTGGAACTTTGTCGGTTTCGAGGATGAGGATTTCGAGGCGGCAAGCTATTCCCGCAACGGTCCTTTCCTCAAAGTGCGCGCGAAGTTCGACCAGAACACGCTCAAGGGTCTGCTGCGCAACCTCGGCCTCAGTTCAAGCGAAACAACACAGAAACCGTTCTAGAAATCGGAGTGATCTTTGCGCGTTTCTTACGATCGCGCGGTCACAGGCACGATCTCTTGACTCTTACCGCGTCCACACGCAGGTGCACGCCATGACAGATGTGAAGATTTGCGGCCTGACCGATCACAGTATGGTTCGTGTGGCGGCTGAAGCTGGTGCAACCTGGGTTGGGTTCATGCTGGTGGAGAAAAGTCCGCGTAATGTGCTCGGTACGGGCGCAGATGCGCTCGAGCAGGTGATAGAGCTCTCCGGTTTCGCCCAGGAGCTGGGTATTCTCAGCGTGGCGGTGATGGTCGACCCGGATGAAGACCTGTTCGAGCAGGTGCTGCATGATGTCGGTCCAAACGCCATTCAGCTGCATGGCAATGAAAACCCCCAGCAAGTACAGCGTATGTGGCGCGATGCCAGCGGCATTTGCGAAGTCTGGAAAGCTTTCGGTATCGGCAACCTGGATGACCTTGAAAAAACTGAGATTTTTACCGGGTTGGACAGGGTCTTACTCGATGCCAAGGCCCCGGATGGGGAAGATATGCAAGGCGGTCACGGACAAGTTGGTGACTGGTCCTTGTTTGAAGACTATGCGCCGGAATTCCCGTGGTTGCTCGCGGGTGGCCTGACGCCAGAAAATGTCGGCGCGGCGATTGCTGCGACAGGGGCGCACGCCGTGGATGTCTCCTCTGGTGTCGAGCGCGAGAGAGGCGTAAAGGATGAGGAACTGATCCGCGCCTTCATAGACGCGGCGAAAACGACATAGATTTATGATTGAAGACAGAACCAGCAGCCCTGAGCGCGATCTATCGCGAAGCGCAGCGTACCGGAGATCAAACAAAGATGGACTTACGTAACACCTGGGACCAATGGCCGGACGAGAACGGTCGCTTTGGCGACTTTGGCGGGCGTTATGTTGCTGAGACGCTGATGCCGCTCATCCTCGATCTCGATGCTGAATATCGCGCGGCCAAGCAGGATCCGGCCTTTGCCGCGCAAATGGATGATCTCTGGGCCTATTATGTGGGTCGCCCAAGCCCGCTTTACTTCGCTGAGCGTCTGACGGAGCACTTTGGCGGCGCAAAAATCTATTTCAAACGCGATGAGCTGAACCATACCGGCGCGCACAAGATCAATAACTGCCTCGGCCAGGTCTTGCTCGCCATGCGGATGGGCAAGAGGCGGATCATCGCTGAAACGGGCGCGGGCCAGCACGGTGTTGCCACGGCCACCGTTTGCGCCCGCTTTGGTTTGCAATGCGTCGTCTTCATGGGCGAAACGGATGTTGAGCGCCAGAAGCCGAATGTCTTTCGTATGAAGCTGCTCGGCGCTGAGATTGTCCCGGTTTCAAGTGGCACCGGCACGCTCAAAGACGCCATGAACGAGGCCCTGCGGGACTGGGTGACCAATGTCGACAATACGTTCTACTGCATCGGCACCGCAGCTGGGCCTGCGCCTTACCCGGAAATGGTCCGTGATTTCCAAAGTGTCATTGGGCGTGAGGCGCGTGCACAGATTCTGGAACGCGAAGGCCGTCTGCCGGACGCTGTCATGGCCTGTATTGGCGGCGGTTCCAATGCCATCGGCCTGTTCCATCCCTTTATCGAGGACGAAAGTGTTCGCATGATCGGCGTGGAAGCCTCAGGCCACGGCATTGAAACCGGCCAGCATGCAGCTGCCCTGAATGGCGGCGCCCCCGGCATCCTGCATGGCAACAAGACCTATCTGCTGCAGACCGATGATGGCCAGATCATTGACGCGCACTCTATATCGGCGGGTCTCGACTATCCTGGCATCGGGCCGGAACACAGCTTCCTGCGTGATACGGGCCGCGCGGAATATCTCACCTGTACCGACACCGAAGCGCTCGAAGCGTTTCAGCTCTGCACGCGCCTTGAAGGCATTATCCCGGCGCTTGAGCCAAGCCACGCGCTCGCGCGCGTTGGCGAAGTTGTCGAAGATCTTGGCAAGGACGGCCTTCTGATTCTGAACATGTGCGGACGCGGCGACAAAGATGTCTTCTCGGTCGCTGAAGCGCTTGGTGTGGAGATATGAGGCGCGCCATCGGCGTGCTTCTGTGTGTCTTCATAATTTCCGGCTGCGTTATGCAGTACAAAAACAAATATATCCCGATTTCAGAGTCAGACCTTGAAACCAGGTATTCTAATATGGCGCTTGGTGTCGCAAAGCAGATAGAGAACCCGCAAGTTATTCCTGAAAACGCCCATATTACCCGCGAGCCCTCTATTTACTTGCCCCGAGACACGCTTTGCCGTGAGGACGGGTCTGACGTCGGAATTTATGGTCCCCGTATCGTTGGTGATCAGCTTTGCGGAAGCGATCGATACGTGCACCCTGCTGAGGGGTTTGATTGGGAACAAGCGACCACGAAAGTTTGCTTTCCGCGGAGTTCTTTCACCCACTTCATAACGCTTTATGAAGGCACGACTTTCGGGATCTATCCGATGACCCGTCAGTCGATTAAGTGCCCAAAAGGATAGATCCCGGCGCTATCGCTTTAGCCGACGGGCGGCTTGGACACCGCTTTCTTGCGCCCTGACCAGTAACCTACCGACTTGCGCGTCTCTTTCACGTCCGGGGTCTTGAGCCAGCACATTTTGCGCTTGGCTTTCACCTCGTGATCGACCCGCGCATAGGTATACTGGCTGCAGGTCGGATCGGTTTCGCAAGCTGCGGCGCAATCCCCAAGGCCCTTGGCGCGGAACGCTGCAAGGTCACCGCCATAATAGTCAGTATCCTTGTGAACCTCGAAAACGGTCTCATTGACATAATCAGAAGACCGGGCTTCCAGCGCCGCCAACATGGCGCGCTCATCGTCGGTGAGGATCCAGCCATCAGATGGGGTAATCGCCAAGAGCTGGCCGCCCACACCTGAGCCTTGCGGTGCAATTGAATTGCTGACAGCGATCAGGCTGCCGCCCGCCACTCCTACAGCGATGGTGAAGACGGTGATACCTTTGAACAGTTCTCTGCGTGATACGTTGCTCATACTGTCTCCGTCAAAAAGTCTGCCAGTCGGCTCGCCAGCGCGACAATCGTCATAGTTGGATTGGACGCGCCGCCCGTGGTGAAGACCGAGCTACCGGCTACAAACAGATTGCCATAGCCGTGGACCCGGCAATTGGCGTCAACGACACTTAATTTTGGATCATTCCCCATCCGCGTCGTGCCCATTGTGTGTCCGCCGCCATGGACCGTGCGGAAGAGCGTCTCATTATTGATCGCCAGTCGCCCGATACCCGTTTCGATCATCTGCTCGCCAAGCCTCTCAAGCACGTTGCGATACACAATGTGGTCCGTCGTCGAGACCGCGCACATTGCTTTCAGGCGCGGCAGACCAGACGGGTCTTCGCCGTAGGTCAGCTCGACCCGATTATGCGTCTCAGGCGACATTTCGGCGCGCAGATAAATGCTGTATAGCTCGGCATCAGCGCCATATTGCGCCAGTAGGAACCGCTCGGTCGGGTCTTCATAGTTACGCTGCTCATCAACCAGAGACAGGGTAACCCCCAGACCCCCGGCTGCCTCATAAACCTCATCATTCGGGATGAGTGCAGGCATGTACTCGCCAAACGTTTTCGGCGGTTGCGGGATACCGATCTGGCCCGCCTTGGCAACAATCTTGGCAACACCGGCAATATGGGGATGCTCCATCAGGCACCGGCCAACCATATCGCTCTCATTGCCAACGCCTGTCGTCTCACCTTCTGGCGGGGTCAGCATGAGCTGCGTGTTTCCCATGGCCCCTGCGGCCAGGATCAAGCGCTGGTTTTGGCTTAGTTGCAGCGTCACTGGCGCGCCGCCATTTTGCGACAGCTTGATCGCGTCAACACGGCTGCGCGAGGCGTTTGGGACCAGGCCACAGACCGATGTGCTGAGCGCGATGTCGATCTTGCCGCCGGATTTCAGAATATCAGTCTGCACCTCGCCAAATCGTGTCGGCGTATAGGTCAGCGAGAAAGGCTTGAACACAAACCCGGTCGCATGAGGCTCGCGATAAGTCGTAATGATGTCATCACGCCCAAGGGCCTTGGCCGCGACCTGATAATGCGGCTTCAGAGCATCCGCGCTGATCGGCCAATCGGCAAAGTCGCGTTGATCCAGGGTCTGGCACCACCCGCCCCAGATCATCGACGTTCCGCCTAGCGCGCGAACCCAGTGCGTGTTCCAGTGGCCATTGCCGTAATGGCCCCGGCAATCCACCGTACTGAAGCTGCGCTGGATCTTGTCATCATACTGCTCAGTGCCCGTTTCGAGGATCAGGCACGCTTCGCCGCGCGCTTCCAGAAACCGGGAAAGGGTCGCCCCGGCAGGACCACTTCCAACGATGATGGTAGAATATTTGGTCAGGTCGAGGCCTGAAACATCATCCACTCTGCTCAAATTCACCCCCAAAGGCTTGATCGCGGCGATGTCTCGCCCTTATTGGGCGGGTAAATCATTATCTTCCTAGAATAGCGTTAACTTCAGCGCGCGGAGTTCCTCCCGGCATGACCAGTCTCGTATTGATCCGCATTACCTGTCCCAGTCAGCGCGTCGCTGATGCCATAGCCGATGCGGCTGTCGACAGCCGCACGGCCGCTTGCGCAAATATTGAGGGACCAATGACATCGACCTATCGCTGGAAGGGTGTGGTTGAGCAGGCGTTTGAGTTCATTCTCTGGCTTAAGGCCCCGGCTGAGAACTTCGCCAAAGTCGAAGCCATTGTCACCGAGCATCATCCCTACGAAGTGCCCGCAATTGTCGGCCTGCCTTGCCAACAGGTGAATGCGTCTTATGAGGCATGGGTCAACGAGAATACGGACGTCTAAATGCCCACTTCCCGCATCACCGCGCGCTTCGACAAGGTCAAGGCTGAGGGCCGCGCAGCGCTTGTTACCTACATGATGGCCGGTGATCCCAACCTTGAAGCCAGTTTTCAGGCGCTATGTGCCCTGCGGGACAAGGGCGCGGATGTGATTGAGCTTGGTGCCCCGTTTACCGATCCTATGGCCGATGGCCCGGCGATTCAGAAAGCAGCCTTGCGTGCCCTTGCCAACAAGACGACGCTCAGCGATGTGCTGGCGCTGGCCAAGCGGTTTCGTGAGACTGATCAGGACACACCTTTGATCCTTATGGGCTATGCCAACCCGGTTCACACGCTGGGCTATGCCGCGTTTGCACAAGCCGCAGCAGATGCAGGCATTGATGGTACAATTCTGGTTGATCTGCCGCCAGAGGAAGACCTGCCAATTCGTGAGGCGTATGCGGTCCATGACCTGTCTGTGATCCGTCTGGCCACGCCCACAACCCATGAGGCGCGTATGGTGAAAGTCGCCGAGGGTGCGAGCGGTTTTCTCTATTATGTTGCTGTCGCAGGCGTTACCGGCGCGGGTTCAGCAGATCCTGAAGATATTCGTGCCGGGGTCGAGATGGCGCGCCGCGTATCCGGCCTTCCGGTCTGCGTTGGCTTTGGTGTTAAGACCGGCGCTCAGGCTGCTGAAATGGCAAAAATTGCCGATGGGGTTGTCGTAGGGTCCGCATTCGTGGAACATGCAAGGCTTGCAAGTGAGGCTGGAACGCCTCATCTTGCGGCAGAGGACATGGGAAAACTTGCCCATGAATTGATGACGGCACTCAAGGGGACGGTGCCAGCCTAATAGGCAAACGAGGAGTCGCAGGGCGATGAATTGGCTGACAAATTTCCGCACGCCCGGTCTCAAGGGCCTGCTTTCAGGCAATAAAAAAGACACACCCGACAATCTCTGGGTCAAGTGTCCAGCCTCTGGTGAGCTGGTCTACCGCTCTGATCTTGAAGAGAGTTTCTATGTTACGCCAGCAGGCGCGCATTTGCGGATTTCACCGCGCAGGCGCTTTCGCCTGTTCTTTGACAATGAACGCTGGGAGCCCATTCCGCTGCCCCCGGTCAAGGCCGACCCGCTGAAGTTCAAGGATGACAAGCCTTATCCATCACGGATCAAGGGGGCGAAGACCAAGATTGCCAAGCGCGATAAAGAAGAGGCTCCTGATAGTGGCGCGGTCTCACCCATCGCGCAAGACGATTGCATGGCGGCCGCCTTTGGCAAGATTGATGGCATTCCAACCGTCGTTCTGATTCAGGATTTTGCCTTTATGGGGGGCTCACTCGGTATGGCTGCGGGTGAGGCGTTCATCGCCGCCGCTCAAATGGCGGTCGCTCGAAAGGCCGGTTTTGTAATCTGTACCGCTTCTGGCGGCGCGCGCATGCAGGAAGGGACGCTGTCCCTGATGCAGATGCCGCGCACGACCCTTGCAATTCAAGAGGTCAAGGATGCAGGCCTGCCATATATCGTGGTCCTCTGCGATCCAACCTCTGGCGGGGTTTCGGCCTCTTACGCGATGCTCGGCGATATCCATATAGGCGAACCGGGCGCGATGATTGCTTTCTCTGGCCCGCGCGTGATCGAGCAGACCATTCGTGAAAAACTTCCCGAAGGGTTCCAGCGCGCTGAGTTTCTGCGGGAGAAGGGCCAGGTCGATATTGTTGTCGACCGCCGGGAGTTGAAAGCGACTGTCGCACGCGTGCTCGGCCACCTGATGCCAAATCTGCCGGCCGCGACTGAGGCCGCAGATGTTCCGGTTGTGCAGCCGTCTGCTGATGCACCGGCGCCAAAGTCCGCAACCTGACAAGCGGCGGATGCGCGGATGTCGGTAGCAGCTGCCCTTAAGCGTTTTGAAGGGCTGCACCCCGAAATAATCGAGCTATCGCTTGGGCGTATCAAGGATGTCCTGGAGGCGCTTGATCGTCCGCAGGACCGACTTCCACCTGTCTTCCATGTCGCGGGCACGAATGGCAAAGGCTCAACCTGTGCCTTTCTTCGGTCGATGAGCGAAGCCGCTGGGTTGAAGCCGCATGTTTTTACATCACCGCATCTCGTTCGGTTTAATGAGCGTATTCGCCTTGCCGGGACACTGATTGAGGAGGATCTGCTCGAACAGAATCTGACACGGGTTTATGACGCGCTTGATGGCCGACCGATCACACATTTTGAGGCGACGACTGCGACCGCCCTTCTGACCTTTAGCGAGGTTCCGGCAGATCTCCTGATCTTGGAGGTTGGTCTTGGCGGCCGCTATGACGCGACCAATGTCATCGATATGCCAGCGGTCAGTGTGATCACGCCCGTTGACTATGATCATGCTCAGTTTCTGGGGGATGACCTTGGCGGGATCGCTGGTGAGAAAGCCGGTGTGATCAAAGCCGGTTGCCCGGCTGTCTCGTCTCGCCAGCAGCGGGCAGCCCGAGACGTGATTTCTGCTGAGGCGAAGCGCATTGGGGCCGAGCTGACTTACCTCAGTATTGAGGATATTGAGCGCGTGCCCGAACAGGTCGCCCTGATCGGAACCCATCAGCGCAAGAATGCAGCCTTGGCAGGGCTTGCGCTTCGCACCTGGAAAGATCGGAAGATCAAGGACCAGGCGATCTGGGCCGGGGCCGGAACCGCGCAATGGCCAGCCCGCTTGCAACACCTCAAGCCCGGGCCCCTCACCGCGCTTGCCGGGCGCGCAGATGTCTGGCTCGACGGCGGGCACAACGCCCACGCCGCCGCCGCGATTGCAGAATCGCTGGACCAGATGGGCGGCAAGACGGTTCTTGTCTGTGCCATGATGGCGTCAAAAGACCATGCAAGCTATTTCCGGGCGCTGCGGGGCGCAGTTACCACAGCACACACCCTCCCGAACGCTCCTGGTCATGCCGGCGCAGAGCCATCCGACCTCGCCGATACAGCGTCCGAGTTTCTTCCGTCGGCCTGCGCACACCCAGATCTCGAGACAGCCTTGAAAGCTGCGGCTCAGGAAAGACCGGACCGGATCCTCATTTCAGGCTCGCTCTATCTGGCTGGTGAAGTGCTCGAGAAGAATGAGGAAGTGCCGACTTAAGCGTTCTTGATACTCATCCCACCATCAACCGGGATGATCGCACCGTTCAGATATGACGCGGCCGGGATACATAGCGACAGCGTGATATTGGCAACCTCTTCAGGAATACCGTACCGGCGCAGGGGCACGCGCCGCTTGGCATAGATTTCCTTGTGCTCGTCGGGGATGCCATCGGTGATGCCTGTGATAATCGGGCCGGGGCAGATGCAATTGCAGGTGATGCCATCACGGCCAAGATCAACCGCCATAGCGCGGGTTAGGCCAATGGCGCCATGCTTGGCGGCCACATAGGGCCCGTTCAGGGGTGTTGCGCCCAACCCTTCTGTGGAGGCAATGTTTACAATACGGCCCCCTTCTGAAGACTCCATCAAGTGTGGCAGCGCAGCGCGGATCAGGCGCTGATGCGCCGTCAGCATCACATTCACACTGGCTTGCCACACCTCTTCATAGGCTTCATCGCTGGGATGCACAGGGCGGGCAAAACCGGCATTATTGATCAGGATATCGAGACCGCCAAAGGCCTCTACGGTCGCAGCGACTGTGGCCTTCAGCGCCGCATGATCAGACACATCCAGAGCCATGGCCTGCACATCACTGTGCCCGTCGGCGCGGATTTCAGCGGCCACCGCCTCAGCCCCGTCTCCGTTCAGGTCCGTTGCCATGACCTTGGCCCCCTCGCGGGCAAACAGATGTGCTGTTGCGCGGCCCATTCCACTTGCAGCCCCCGTAATCAGGACAATTTTCCCGGCGACGGAGCGGTTGAGGGGGTTATAGGGCAGCATAATATGTCTCCAGTTTTTCGGCACCCTAGCGGGCTTCCAAAACAAAAAAAGCCCCGCCGTAGGGCGAGGCTTTCACTCTGTTTCAATCAAGCGACGGATCAGGCGTTTTCCTTGATCCATTCCGTGATGCGCTGCTTTGACATCGCACCGGTCTGGGTCTGAATGACTTTGCCATCCTTGAAGATCATCAAGGTCGGCAGACCGCGAATGCCGTATTTCGAAGCAGCCATCGGGTTATCGTCGACATTGATCTTGGCGACTTTGATGTCACCGTTCATTTCGTCCGCGACGGCATCAAGGTGCGGCGCCATTTGCTTACAAGGGCCACACCATTCGGCCCAAAAATCAACCACGACAGGCGTTTCGCCGGAAATCGCGGTTTCAAAATTATCATCGGTAATGTGCTCTGCAGCCATTTCGACCTCCTTTAAGTCGTGTTGGACCCTAACATAGTCAGCCTGCGCCACTATCAAAGGTGCTGTTTGTACGGTTTAGCGATTCTGACAAGAGATCACCCGGCAATGCGATCATTTTCGGCCCATCCGTATACAGCAAGGCGCATTTGACGGGCCTGTCTGGATAGATTTGTTGCAAGACATGCCGATAGGCGGCCATTTGCACACGGTAGGCAAGCCCCACATCCTCAGCCTTTAGCGGGGCGGGGCGGTCGGTCTTATAGTCGACAATCAGGATCTCGCTCGGGCTAATGACCAGACGGTCGACGCGCCCATTGATCGTGCGCCCATCAGGCAGTTGACCAACGATCGCGGCTTCACTTCGGCCATTGGACGCAAAAACACTCGCAAAATTCGGTTCGGCCAGTGTCGCGAGTGTAGTTTCCAGCATCTCGCTGGCCTGGGCTTCTGAGAGATCGCTGGCCCGGCTTAAAAACTGCTGTGCCGCCTCCCGGCGCCTTGGTTCGGGGACTTCAGGCAAGATTTGCAGCAGCTCATGGATAAGCCGCCCCCGGCGCAGCCCGTCTCGCCGGCTGGCGCCAAACGGTTCCGCGACCTCAGCATCATCGTCGAGCAGCTGGCTGGGCGATGCGAGCCGCGCGGGTGGTACCGGCTTTGGCGCTGGCGTGTGCAGCCAGCTTGGCGGCAAGCGCAGTCTCGATTGTGCTGGTGACCCCGGCGCTAAAACCGGGCTGTCAGATCCGTAGACAAGCCGCGTTTCTGGCAGAGCAGGCATTTCCTCCAGCTCTGTTTCTGATCCCAGCAAGGCCGTCATTGCTGTCAGGCACCAACGATACCAGGAGGATTTGGCAAACCCGATCGGCGGTTTCTTCATCCCTGCACCGCAAATGATCAACCGATCCTGCGCCCGTGTCATGGCGACATATAGCAAGCGCCGGGACTCACGCTCCAGCGCGAGCGATTTGGCGTCGCGCAGAGCGCTGGCGGTCTGATCATCGGTCTGCGCCGACGGCGAGTAGATCGGCGTCCCGTCCTTTGCGATAAACACAGCATCATCGGCCTTGCGTGTCGCACTGATTGTGTCCGGCAGAATGACCACGGGAGCCTGCAAGCCTTTCGCGCCATGCACCGTCATGACGCGCACTTCGCGCTCTGGTTCACCAAGATCGCGCTTTAGCTCGCTCGCATCGCTATCAATCTCTGCAAGAAACGTCTGTAAACTGGCCGCTTCGCGCATGTCATGGCCGAGCGCGCGGTCGAGCAAGGCCTGCACAGGATCGCGGACAGGTTCCCCCAGACGCCGCAACAGCTGGTCCCAACCCGACACGTCTCGAAGCCTTGTGTTCAAGACAGAGCTCAAAAAGTCGAAGGCGCTTTGATGGCGCTGCTCGATCAGTCCGCCGCAGAAGGATCGCGCCGCTGCAAATAAATCACCTTCGCTGGCCTCCAAACGATCCCACAGGCTTTCGCCTCGCGCCCGGCCATGAGCCAGAACATAGAGATGGTGATCGTCATCAACCAGATTGCAGAATGGCCCGCGCAGGATTTCTGCGAGGGTCAGGTCATCTGCGGGCTGAAGGGCAAAGCGGATCAGGTTCAGGCAGTCCTGCACACCTAGATTGTCGATCAGACGCAGCCGGTCAGCTCCTGCAACTGGCAAGTCTTCGCTCTTCAAGCTTTCGATCAGCGCATTGAACAGCGCGCCGCGTTTGCGCACCAGGATCAGGACATCTTGCGGTTCAATCGCCTTGCGACGCCAGGATCTGTCGCTGCCTTCAACCCAGATGCTCTCACCGCGGTCGATCATGGCTTTGACGTCGCGGGCAACCTCGCTGGCCAGCTGCCGCACAGGGGCGTTTTCCGGCACATGATCGGTCGGTGCGGTCCAGTCGCTCGTCGTCTCTTCGCGTGCTTCTGGCATGCAGAGCGGCCACAGCTCAACGCGGCCCGGCTGATTGGCCCGTCTTGGATCATGCGGCGGCAAGTCGGCTTCACGCGGTGGCAGCGGATCAACCGCGTCTCTGAAGATCGGGACACGGGCAAGCACTTCATCGACAAAGGTCAGAACGTCCGGGGAGGAGCGGAATGACATGCTCATCTCGGGCAGGTTGACGGCCTCTCGCACCGCTTCCTCGCGCCGAACAAAGCCCAGTCTCTCGGCCTCGAAATGTTGCTGGTCGGCCCCCTGAAACGAGTAGATGGATTGTTTTGGATCACCGACAACAAACTGCGTGCGCGGTTCGGCCTGACGCTCGCGCCCTGCGCCGGACTGGAATTCCTGAACCAGCGCATTGATCAGGGTCCATTGCGGCGGGCTGGTATCTTGCGCCTCATCCAGAAGGACATGTGTCAGCCCGCCATCCAGCTTATACAAGACCCATTGCGCCGCATCGGTCGCGGTCAGCAGCGCGCGGGTCCGCTCGATCAGATCATCAAAGTCGAGGGCGGCGCGCATTGCCTTTTCGCGAGCATAGGCTTCGACCATGGGCAGGCCCAGAACCATCAGGGCAATTGTCTGCTCTGCCACCTTTGCCGTGCGGATCGCCTCATACGCCGCATACAGCCGCTCAATCTCGCTGCCCCAGCCGTCCTTGACCTGAAACAGCGCAGCAAAGTCGGCATCGCCCTTATGCGCGGCGCTATAGGGATTGGTCTTTGCCCAGTCTTTCTGAGTACGAAAAGCTGCGACATAGGTCGCCCACTTTTCCTCGGCGGGCGCATCGCTGCACGCTATCTCAATTGCATGTGCAAGTGTCTTGTCTTTTTGCGCCGCCTTCGGGTGTCTTCGCAATCTGTCGGGCAAGGCGGCGATCACACCTTTCGGAAGGTCAGGGCCCATCACGCGCTGCATCAGCTCCAGAGACGTTTCGCTGCCCGCGCCAAGCGCCGCGCGCACCCTGGCGCTTATGGCTTCCGGGTCGTCCCGCACCGTTCGCGCAAAGGCCGCAATATCCTGCCGCTTGTACTTTAGGGCTTCCAGTGCAGCGTTTGCCCCGCGCCCGCCTGCCGCTTCAGAAATCGTCGCCAAGGCTTCGGGATGCGCATCAGCGGCGTCCTGTAAGTGGGTCGAGAGCACGCTTCTCCACAACGCATCAGCCTCGGCATCCTCGATCTCACGAAAGCCCGGAGACACCCCCGCCTCCAGTGGAAAGCGTCGCAGAATCCGAGCGCAAAAGGCGTGAATGGTTTCAATCCGCAACCCGCCCGGTGTTTCCAATGCGCGAGCAAACAGGGCCCGCGCTTCTTTCAGTTCTTCAATTGAATAAGAGGCAGCCTCGCGTCCTTCGAGCTCGGCCAGTTTCCGCCGCAGCGTGTCATCATCTGCAATTGACCAGCCCCCCAGCCGATCAAACAGGCGTGACAGCATCTCATTGGCGGCGGCCTTGGTATAGGTCACACACAGAATTGAATCTGGCGATGCGCCCGTTCGGCCATCTTCACGGCGCAGCAGCAATCGCGCCACGCGGTCAATCAGCACTTTGGTCTTACCGGCCCCAGCATTCGCTTCAACCCAGGCCGACCGGGACGGATCAGCGGCCTCTGCCTGCGCAGCGATCGCTTTCTGAAACGCCGCCGTATCGGGTGAACGGACCACCTCAGTCATAGGTTTCCAGCCCCGCCCATTCATCCCGCCGCGCGAGCCTGACATAGTCGGATTCATAGACCACGCGCTCCGGTCGCGGCGCGCTCAGATAGGGGTGATCCGGGTTGGCGAATGTGGTGAGCAACGTCACCAGACCCTCACGTGTTTCCGCAATCAGGTCCTCGATGGGCTTTTCGTCTTTCGTTCCAGGCTTGCCCAGCGCCTGCACGTCGAACTTGGTTCCAAACTGAACATAGGTCAGCGCCTCAACCTTGCGCCCTTGCTCCAGCCCCTCAAACGACCCCTCTTGAGCAATCACCCCCAGCAGCGGCATTTGCGGCGACAAGCCGGACCGAACCTGTTTCTCCGTCGGTGGACGACCGGATTTGAAATCGAGGATTGCGGCATGTCCGTCCAATCGCGGCTCGATCCGGTCGGCCGTGCCGGTCAGTGTGAAAGCCGTTCCTGCGATATCGATCTCGGCTGTGCCAAAGCTTTCTGTGAGCGCTTTTCCGGAAAGCCGATCTGCCCCAGCCGTTCGCCAGTCCAGAAAGTCTCCGATTACCGCTTCGCGGCGGTGCCGCAGGGCGAGAATGTCTGCATCTGTCTCCCCGCCTGCACGCAAGGCATTTTCGATCAGCGTCAGTAGCGCCTCTGGCGTTTGCGCCTGTCCGTCCTTTTCAAACACTTCCAGCGCCTTGTGAATGGCGGTGCCGCGAATGCGCACATCGGCGGGCAAGTCGAGCGGATCGAGCCGCCTGAGACCCAGCACATATTGGCAATAAATCGCGTAAGGGTCGCGGACGAGTGTTTCTATCCGGGTGACAGAGAGTTTGGTCGGGCGGGCCTCAATTGGCGGTGTCGGTCGCGGCTCAACCTGCAGGCGGCTATCAGGCGCCGGGATGGTCTCAAACGCATCTAGCCAGATATGGGGGTCTGCATCTGTTTGCGGGGCCAGCGCAGCCTCGGCTTCATCCTTTAGCGCGCCTTGGGCGAGGGTCCGCAGGCGCCAGATCCACCGGGACGTGACAGCGGGTTTGTCCTCGCGCCGCGCCGCACTGATCAGCGTGACATGCGGGGCGCAGGCGAGCTGTGCAAAGTCATGTGCAGCAAGGCCGATCCGCTCATCGGGGTCAGACAAACCGATCTCTTCCCGAAACACCCGGGGCAAAAAGGCGTCGGCAGGCGGCTGCGCTGGCCATACGCCTTCAACCAGACCAGCCAGCACAATGTGATCAGCAGCCTGAAGACGCGCTTCCAACGGTCCCCAGATCGCAAGTCGTGGATGCGGGGTGCCGAGCTGTACTGTCGCCATGGCCGCTTCGGCCTTGAACAAGTCAACGAAGACGCTGGCAGGCTGTTCCCCCATCGGTCCCGTGATCTCGCCTAGGTCGGACAAGAGCCGCGACAGGCTTGCGCCATCCTCACCCTGCCAAGGCAAAGGCGGCGCGCTCAGCGCATTCATCACCGCGCAGGCCCCTTGGAAAAAAGCCTGTCCCTCAAAAACGTCTTGCTCTTGCCATCCGCTCTGCAGCGCTGCTTGCAGGCGATCGATCGCGCTCCCGGCGTATGCAAGGCCCGCTTCAGGCAAACGCTCATAAGTCTCGATTGTGCCTAGCCGTAGGGCCTCACAATACGCCTTTAGGTCTTCCAGACTGTGCCAGACGCGCGGTCCTCGCAGAACAAACCGGTCCAGTGCGTCCGCTTCGGCTTGAGGCAGACCGCAAAGCTCGTGACGCAAAACCGCCATCAGTTTCACCGGATGTCCGGGATCGGTGAGCCAGTCGATGACAAGACCAGCATAGCTTCCAGATCCCGTCTGGCTGAGCGGCAGACCTGCTGAGGGCGGCACGTCAACATGCCACTGTTTCAGCAGCGCACTGACTTGCCGCGCGAGCCCGGCATCGGGTGTCACCAATGCCAGCGACTTGCCATCGGTCTCCAGCGCTTCACGCATCAATAGCGCAGCGAGCTTGGCTTCCTCACTACTATCCTTGGCGCTAAGTACGGTCAGGCCTTCAAGCGCGCGCTCGACAAAGCCAGCCGGGTCGCCATCTTCAGCGAGGTATCCGAGACGCTCTGTCCAGTCGGCGGTGTGCTTGGCCGGGGCCAATGCTTCATGGATCAGCCGCTGGCGCGCCGTCGCCGATGCGGTATCCACGCGCATTGGCCACTCGGCCACGTCAGAGGCATTCAGGCCAAGCGCTTTCAGCGCGCGGACCAGCGCAAATTGCGGATGGCTTGGCGTGGTTGCCAGCGTGTCCCAGACCGCAGAGGGAATAGAGCGATCAAAGCCGGGCAGAACCACCAGGCCGCGGGGCAGGTCCAGCGCCGCCTGCATCAAGCGCCGGCTGGCGGGCGTTGCACCTGTCGACCCTGCAATGATCACGGGCCCTTTTGGTGGGGTCGCGGCCCAAACCTTGGTCATCGCTTCGGCTGTTGCCAGCCGCCGTGCATAAGGGTCCATGGCAAACACGTCTTCCAGCCGGGCGGGCCACTGTTCGGTAATGATCTTCAGGAACCCAAGCGACTGTTCCCAGTGCCTGGCGAGCTGGCGATCCTCAACAATCGTCTCCAAACGGGCCCAATCCACCTCACCAGATAGCGCCGCCTGATCCACCAGACGGGCCAGCTCCCGCGCTGCAGACAGGGCTGATGTGGCTGGAAGCGAGAGCCCGCGCACACGGTAAAATTCCATCACCAGCCGCGTCAGTTCACCCAGCCTTTGTCCATTTGCCATGGCCGGTGGCAGGTCTGCCAGAGCCAGCTCCGCGCTGGGTGGCGGGTCCTCTGTTTCAAGATCCCCAAGCGCCCGGATATCAGGCAGAAGTAGGGCCTCTTGATCACTTTGCGCATGTAGCGCAAAAGCCAATACTCGCGCCGAGCGTCGGTTCGGCACATAGATCAGTGCATCCGACAATGCGGCGGGGTTGCTGGCCACATCCAGTGCGTCCAGCAGACCTTTCGCGAGTTCATTCAGAAAATCCGCCCCCGGCGCAATTGTGCGCAGGCGGGGGGCCGCCTCGCCGAACAGGTCGCCTACGCCCCGTGGCATCGCATCCACATCTCGGCATCTTTTAACGCTTGCGGGTCGCCCACATGCAGCCAGAAGCGATCGAGTGGCAGGCCATGCACACGGCCTTTTGGCAGGGACGTGTTCCAGATCCGATTGGCTGAGAAAGGCTCAATCGGCTGATCATCATAAAGCTGCGGTTTCAGAATACGCACACCGGCATAGGCGTGCGGCGCATGGGCGGCGTCGCCCCGCCGGGTCAGGCTTCCTGTCTCATCCCGAAAGAAATCCCCCGCGCCGTGAAAGCCGAGACATCGCCGCGTATCGGCGAGCAAAAGCAACTCATCCATCCGCTCTGGATCAAAGGCCTGCGCCAGCGCTTTTAAGGGGGCTGCATCCACCGGGGCCCAGAAAGCATCTGTATTCATGACAAAGACCGGCGCATCTCCCAGCATCGGTCTCGCCTTGGCAAGGCCGCCGCCCGTCTCCAGCACAAGCTCACGTTCGTCGGAGATAAGGATCTCCAGATCATCACGGCGCTTCAAATGCGCCTCAACCTGATCGGCGCACCAGTGCACATTCACCACGGCGCGTTGCACACCGGCGGCACTCAGCTGATCGAGTATATAGTCAATCATCGCCTTGCCAGCGACTTCAAGCAAAGGCTTGGCCGTCGTGTTGGTTAGCGGGCGCATCCGCGTGCCAAGGCCAGCGGCCAGCACCATGGCTGTGGTTGGCATCTGCGTCATGGCTTGACCTCAAAAATGAATGGGGCAACGTCTTGTACAAATGCCGCCATATCGTGCGCTGCAGGGTGTTTCAGGTTCTCTGCAAGCAGATACTGCTGCCGCGGCATAAAATCGGCGTAGCGTGTTTTCTTGTCCCGTACCTGCAAGCGCGCAAACAGCCCGGTAATGCGCAGCGCGTTCAGTGCCCCAATAACCGCCAGCCGCTCCCGAAACGCGGTATCATCTTTCCCGGTCGCATCGAGATAGGTTCGGATGGCGGCCTCTGCTGCATCCGGGCTGACCGTTCGACGCGCATCCTGGGTCAGCATGGCCATGTCCCAGCCATCCCAACCCAGCACCGCATCCTGAAAGTCGAGCAAGCCAACGCGTCCATCCGGCAGGAAGAGCAGGTTTTCTGCATGATAGTCACGCAGCGTGAAATCGCGTGGAAAGCTCTCTGCCTGCGCAATCAAACCGTCTCGTGCGGTTTCCCAGCGCGCAAGATCAGCCGCGCTCAGCACCATGCCGGGCACATGCTGGGGCAGCCATTCTGCAAACAGGTCCGCATTCGCCTGCAGCGCCAGTCGATCAAACGGCAAGATCGGCCAGCTTTCACCAATCCCTTGGAGCACGGTCGGCGGTTTTTGCATGTGCAAATGAGCGAGATCTGCAGCAGCCTTTGAGTAGAGCTCTGTCTCATCTGCTGCGCCGCGCTCAATCAGGCGTGCAAACTCCCGGCCCTCGCCAAAATCTTCAATCAGCGCAAGTCCAAGCGCGCTGTCATGCGCGAAGATCGCAGGCGTTATCAGCCCCGCTTGTCGCAAATGCGCAGCGATCAGCACAAAGGCATCAACCCGGCTTGCGGCCAAGCGCGTTTGGGCATTCCACCCGGCGGCATTCCGCTCCGCATCGGTCATGTCGGGGCGGCAAGGCACGCTCTCGACAGCCGGGGCATCCATCAAAATTGCGGTCTCGTCGCCTTTGCGAAGGCGGGCATAATAGCGCGTTGAGGCATCCTGGCTCAGCCAGTTCAGCGCAGCATCACCCCATCCGGCCTTATCCAGAAAAGCAGCAATCGCCTGTTCACGAATCTCATCAGACCTCATGCAGCCTTGTCTGCCAGTCTTCGCCGCAAGGTTCCAGTCTTGCCGTGCGGGTTTCCCCCTCAAGATCAATGTGCAGGTCAAGTCGCCATTGCGGCAGATAAGGCCCGGCCCGACCTGGCCACTCAATCAGAGCGAGGCCATCCACGGTTTCATCCCAGCCAAGCTCTTCAATCTCATCTGGCGTTTCCAGCCGATAAAGGTCGAAATGAAAGATTGGAAAGTCTGGCCCTTCATAGGTCTGGACCAGCGTATAGGTCGGGCTCGGCACCTCGGTCTCTATGCCCATCAGCGCTGAGATCAGGGCGCGTGCGAAAGTGGTTTTGCCCGCGCCAAGCCCGCCATGCAGGGCGATGACATCACCGGCTTTCAGCAATGGGGCAAGATCGCGTGCAAGTTCGCTCGTGGCAGCAAGATCGGAAAGCGCTCTAGAGCGCATCAAGCGCCTCCTTCATGGCCGCGAGAAGCAAAGCTTCTGGCTCACAGCCAACAGACAACCGGACAAAACCTGCGGGGACATCATCACCCCAGCGGGCACGTCGCTCGGCACTGGTATGGACCCCGCCAAAACTGGTGGAGGGAAAAATCAGGGGACAGCCCGCGATGAACTGTTCGGCCAGCGCCTCGGTCTCAAAATAGAGGCCAATCACAAATCCCGGTTTCAGCATTTGCTTCTGTGACAGGGCAAAGCTCGGATCGCTCGGCAGACCCGGAAACCTGACGCGGTCCAGTTTATTTGACTGTACAAATATATTTGCCAGCGCCTGCGCCGTCTGACACATCCGATCTAGCCGCAGCTCAAGTGTCATCAGGCCCCGATGCACGAGAAATGCTTCAAATGGGCCTGCAACGGAGCCTGACAGTTTGCGCCAGCTTCTGGCCTTGGCCAGCAAGTCCGTGTCACGGCTCGCAACATGGCCGAAGAGCAGATCGGAATGCCCTGACATGGCTTTGGTATCGGAACAGACCGACATATCCGCGCCAAGGTCCAGCGGCTGCTGCAAGAACGGTGTGGCTGATGTGTTATCGACGACGACCTTTGCTCCGGCCGCATGGGCGTGCGCTGTGATCTCGGCGATGTCGCAGACATCCAGTCCTGGATTGGACGGTGTTTCAATCCACACAAGGTCAAAGCCGGTAAGGTCCATAGCAGCATAGTCCTGGGTCTTCGCGGTCACGATCTCCAGCCCCATTTCGGTCAGGAAATCCTCCAGCAACAGCCGAATGGTATAGTATCCGTCCAGCGGCACCAGAACCCGGTCGCCTTTACAGGCGCACGCCATCAGCGCACCAGTAATCGCCGCCATACCAGATGGAAAAGCCACACATTCGGCTGCTTCCAGCGCGCCAATGGCGGCCTCGACCTCCATGACGGTCGGATTGGACTCTCGGCCATAGGTGAACTCGGTTCCGGGCGCGGGTGCGAGCCGGTACTTTGCCGTGGTCACCAGCGGCGGACTGATCGGGTCCCCATCCTCGAGCTGAGCAGAGCGTTGATGCAACATCTTCAGAAGCCGTTGAGACACTTCATTCATACTATTTAACCTGTTGGAACCTGTACGCTTTTGTGAGAAACACGCGCAGCGCCAAAGAGCAATCCGACGATTTCTTTGAAAGGCATTGAAAAATAATGACGCAAGCGTCATTATTTACAGAAGCAAAGGTGTACACGTGGACTTATCGACCTCCGAAAGCATTGTGATTATTGGCGGCGGACAAGCCGCTGCGCAAGCTTGTGCGTCGCTGCGCCAGTTTGGGTGTGACGGCAAGATCACTCTGGTCGGCGATGAGGCCGCCCTGCCCTACCAGCGCCCACCACTGTCCAAGGCCTACATGAAGGGCGATATGGCCGAGGAGCGGCTCTATTTCAAACCTGAAGCCTGGTACGCTGATAATGCGGTCGACCTTGTGCTCTCAACCCGTGTTGAAGCGATTGATCGTTCAGCGCGCGAGGTGCGGCTCGAGCATGGGGGTCATCTTCCTTACGACGCCTTGATCCTCGCGACGGGATCGCGCCCGAGGGCTTTGCCGCTGCCGGGCGCTGACCTTCAGAATGTCTTTGATTTGCGCAGTCTGTCTGATGTGGAGCGCATTCGCCCGCAAATGGTGGGCGGCCGTAAAATGGTGATTGTCGGCGCGGGCTATATCGGCCTTGAAGCCGCCGCTGTTGCCCGCCAGCTCGACCTTGATGTGACTGTGCTCGAAATGGCTGACCGCGTCCTGGCGCGGGTGACGAGCCCGGTGATGAGCGACTTCTATGAGGCCGAGCATGCCGCGCAAGGCGTCAAGATCCGGACCATGGCCCGCCTCAAACAGCTGACCGGAGATACGAAGGTTCAAACCGCTGAACTGGCAGATGGAACGCACTTACCTGCGGATATTGTCCTTGTCGGTATCGGCATCATCCCGAATGATGAGCTTGCGAAAGAAGCTGGCCTTGCCTGCCCGAATGGCATCATGACAGACCGGGATGCCCGTACCAGTGATCCGCGTATCTTTGCGGCTGGTGATTGCGCGGCCCGGCCGCTTGTTCATTATGGTCGCGAAGGGCGTCTTGAGAGCGTCCACAATGCGATAGAGCAGGGCAAGCTCGCCGCAGCTGCAATTATGAACAAACCGCGCCCTATGGAAGATTGCCCGTGGTTCTGGTCTGATCAATACGATCTGAAGCTCCAGATCGCTGGCCTTAGCCAGGATTATGATGAGATCGTCGTGCGCGGTGATCCCAAGGCGCGCAAGTTTGCCGCATTTTACTTACGGAACGGCAAGTTGATTTCAGTAGACGCAATCAATAGCGCACCAGAATTCCTGGCATCGAAAAGGCTTATAATGGCAGGCGCGTCGCTTGCACCTGACACATTACGCGATACATCCCTAACTATGAAAGAGATTGCGGCCGCCGCCGCTTGAGGAGACCACCAGAATGGCAAAAATTACCTATATCGATCACACCGGTGAAGAACGCACGCTAGAAGCCAAGAACGGCGAGACCGTTATGGAAACAGCGATCAAGAATTCCATCCCCGGGATTGATGCCGATTGCGGTGGGGCCTGTGCTTGTGCAACCTGTCACGTCTATGTCGATGAGGCTTTCATGGAGAAAGTCGGCGCGCCGGAAGATATGGAACAGTCGATGCTCGACTTTGCTGAGAATGTGAAGCCGAACTCACGTCTCTGCTGTCAGATCTCAGTATCTGACGAGCTCGACGGTATGCGCGTCACCACGCCGGAAAGCCAGCACTAGGCCTGGTCCCTGTTGCACCCTGTTTGAAAGGCCTTCGTGAAACAGCGAAGGCCTTTTTCATGTCTTCCCGTTACGTGAGCTATTGGTCCTGAAAAGGAACCAACTAGTTCACACTGGCAGCCTCGTTTTGGAGATCCAGATGCCAAGTTTCACCACGCTACTGTCCAGCCTCGCCCAAAATGCAGATGGGTCGATAAGCCTGACTGTGCCTGAAACTTGGATGCAAGGCCGCACCACCTATGGCGGCCTGACGGCAGCTCTGGCCCTCGAAGCGGCGCGCACGCTCGTTGATGATATCCCTGTCCGCTCCGCGCAGGTGGCTTTTGTCGGTCCTGTCGGCGGCGCTATTCGCATGGCTCCAAAGCTTTTGCGCCGGGGTAAAAACACAGCCTATATCAGCGTGGACACCCTTTCAGGCGATAATGTCATGGCCCAATGCATCTTCACGTTTGGCAAGGCCCGTGAGAGCAGCCTGAATTTCAACGATATACCGATGCCTGCCGTGCCACCGCCAGAAACAGACCGGAGTTTCTTTAGCGAAGGTCCCCGGCCTGGCTTTATACAGAATTTCAATATGAAGGGCGTGCTTGGCGATCCGCCAATCTCTGGCTCTGATAATCCCACAATCGGTCTCTGGATGCGTCATGCCGAGGAGAACGCGCCGCAAAATGCCACGGCCGTACTTGCCATCGGCGACGCGCCGCCGCCTGCGGCCCTCTCCATGTTGAAAACGCCTGCGCCGATCAGTTCCATGACCTGGATGGCCGAGTTCATGACCGATGATATCAAGACCAGTCCGGATGGCTGGTGGTTCGCCCAGCACACCGCACAACTTGCAAACCAAGGCTATTCCAGCCAGTCCATGCGCCTTTGGAATGCAGATGGCCAGCCAATCCTTGTCGGCCGCCAGACAGTCGCTGTGTTTGGATAGCGCGCGAGGCGCTTAATTGACAATCGCGCTCTTCAGGTCCTCAAGGTAGCCCATTTGCTCCTCAAGGGCTTCGACCTTGCCGCTATCCTTGCCTTCGGCGAGGATGGCCTGGCGCAGCTCATCAATGTCATTCTGAACGACCGCCGCATCGACACTCGCCAAGTTTACCGCCTCTTCGGCTAGAATCGTAAGACCCGCCGGCGTCACATCGGCAAATCCGCCGCGCACAAATAGACGCATCGAGACAGTATCCCCATCCAGAACACGCACAATGCCGTTCTTCAGGGTCGTCATAAACGGAGCATGGTTCACGAGCACACCGAACTCACCATCTGTCCCCGGCGCGATCACATGATCCACTTCGCCAGAGAAGAGCTCGCGGGCAGGCGATACGAGTGAGAAATGTAGTTTATCAGCCATGGACCTGGTCTTTCATATTCTCGTTTAGACGCTCTTCGAAAAAAGAAGTGGCCGTCTCGAATTTGTCGCGGCAGCCGGGATTACAGAACCCAACCACCTGTCCTTTATAGACCGTCAGAGAGTCTTCACTTACGGGATCACCAGACCATGGGCAGAGTTTGTTGATGCAGTCATCTAGTTTCAACGCCATGGTCCGGCCTCTTTGGGGTTTATGCTTCAGCCAGCATCTTCTCGGCTTTGGCTTTCACCTGCTCGATTGAGCCGACCATATAAAACGCCTGCTCTGGCAGGTGGTCATACTCACCTTCGATCAGGCCTTTGAAGCCAGCAACCGTATCTTCGAGTTTTACCTGTTCGCCTGGTGAGCCTGTGAAGACCTCAGCCACATCAAACGGCTGTGACAGGAAGCGTTCCACTTTCCGGGCACGCGCCACGGCCAGTTTGTCGTCTTCGGACAGCTCGTCCATACCAAGGATCGCGATGATGTCCTGAAGTTCTTTATAGCGCTGCAGGATTTCCTGCACGCCGCGCGCAACGTCATAATGCTCCTGACCAACGATCAGCGGATCAAGGATACGGCTCGTGGAATCGAGTGGATCCACAGCGGGATAAATCCCTTTTTCTGAAATCGCGCGGTTCAGAACAGTTGTCGCATCAAGGTGGGCAAAAGAGGTCGCCGGCGCCGGATCGGTCAAGTCATCCGCAGGCACGTAAACCGCTTGCACAGAAGTAATCGAGCCTTTGTTGGTTGTCGTAATCCGCTCCTGAAGGCCACCCATATCGGTTGCGAGGGTCGGCTGATAGCCCACAGCAGAAGGAATACGGCCCAGCAAGGCTGACACTTCAGACCCGGCTTGTGTAAAGCGGAAGATGTTGTCGACGAAGAACAGAACGTCCTTGCCTTCTTCATCGCGGAAATACTCCGCCTGTGCGAGACCGGTCAAAGCAACACGGGCACGCGCACCTGGAGGCTCGTTCATCTGGCCATAAACCAGTGTCGCACGGCTTTCACCGTCCAGATCGATCACGTTCGCGTCCTGCATCTCGTAATAGAGATCATTCCCCTCACGTGTGCGCTCTCCAACGCCAGCAAATACAGAGTAACCACCGAACAGTTTCGCGATATTGTTGATCAGTTCCTGAATGAGAACCGTCTTGCCAACACCCGCGCCGCCAAACAGACCAATCTTACCACCCTTGGTGTAGGGGCAGAGCAGGTCGATCACCTTAATCCCGGTCACCAGAACTTCCGCTTCTGTCGCCTGATCAACAAAGGCAGGCGCTGGGGCGTGGATGGGCGCGCGCAGATCTGTTTCAACAGGACCGCGCTCATCAATCGGTTCACCGATCACGTTCATGATCCGGCCCAGTGTGGCAGGGCCAACCGGTACCTTGATGGGCTCGCCCGTGTCGGCGACCGCTTGACCGCGAACGAGGCCCTCAGTGGAGTCCATCGCGATGGTCCGTACCGCGTTTTCGCCGAGGTGCTGGGCAACTTCCATAACCAGACGGTTGCCATTATTGTCACATTCCAGCGCGTTCAGAACGTCAGGAAGCGCGCCGTCGAACTCAACGTCGACAACAGCGCCGATAACCTGGCTTACGCGGCCAGTCGCTTTTGAAAGGTCCATGCGAGGCGTCTCCTTGGGAGCGGGTTTTGATTTCGGGGGAGCTACCTTTTTTGGGGCAGCTTTGGTTGTGGCGGCAGCAATAGAGGCAGCTGGCGCGGCCTGAACGGCGCTTGCTTCTGCGGTTGCAGGTTTACAGACGCCGCAAGGGCGCGTGTCCTTTTGGCCGAGGGCCATGGCGGCTTTTTCAGCATCGTCAAACGTGCCAAACGGGCCATGCCATTTGTCGTCATCATTGGTCTGATCACCGCCAACGCCGGCACCTTCATTACAATATCGGCAGCCGCCCGTATGAATACGGGCGCGCTTGTTGCCAAAGTTCTCGTAAATCCAGAACGACATTTACAGCGCCTCTGCCCCGGAGATGATCTCGATCAGCTCCTTGGTAATCTGCGCCTGGCGGGCTCGGTTATATTGCAATGTCAGACTATCAATCAGCTCGCCGGCATTGCGGGTCGCATTGTCCATCGCGGTCATCGACGCGGCTTGCTCACCGGCTGCATTTTCCAGCATCGCGGACAGGATCTGCGTGTTGATATAGCGCGGCAACAGTTCTTCGAGGATTTCCGGCTCGGACGGCTCATAGATATACATGGCGCCGTTCAAGTCGATGGTTTCAGCGTTTTCCGGGGCGGTGGCCGGGATCATCTGAACTGTTTTCGGCGCCTGCGTCAGGACATTCTTGAATTCAGAGAAGACCAGCGTGGCAATATCGAACTCGCCATTGTCATAGCGCTTGGACAGGTCGTTGCCGAGACCGATGGCGAACGGCGTAAACTTGTCCTTGGCTTGGGACATGTCGACATGATCGATGAATAGGTCCGAATACTCGCCCTTCAGCGCTTCGCGGCCTTTCTTGCCTACCGTGATCACTTTTACGGTCTTGCCATCACCCTGCAGCGCCTGGATGGTCTGACGCGCAAGCTTGGCTGTATTCGCGTTGAAACCACCGCAAAGACCGCGCTCAGCCGTCATGACAATCAGCAAATGCGTCTGATCATTGCCAGTACCGGCCAGCAGCTTCGGTCCGCCTGCACCTTCGGTCATTCCAGCGGTCAGATTGGCCACCACATTCGCCATGCGGGTCGCATAAGGCTTTGACGCTTCGGCCGCTTCCTGCGCCCGGCGCAGTTTCGCCGCCGCAACCATCTGCTTCGCCTTGGTAATCTTCTGCGTGGATTTCACGCTTCCGATCCGGTTTTTAAGTTCCTTGAGGCCTGACATAAGACAGAAACTCCTGGGCGGTCGTTAGTGTCTTAAGCGAAAGTCTTGCCGAAAGCTTCAAGCGTATCCTTGATGCCTTCTTCAATATCAGCGGTTAGCGCTTTCTCGTCACGGATTTTCGTGAGCAGGTCTGTCTTCTCATTGCGAATGTAGGACAGAAGGTCAGCTTCATAGCGCGTCACATCCTTGGTAGCGACCTCATCGAGGTAACCACGTGTTCCCGCATAAATCACAACAACTTGCTCTTCCATTTGCAGCGGGCTGAACTGCGGCTGTTTCAGCAGCTCTGTCAGGCGCTCACCGCGCCCCAGCAGTTTCTGTGTCGCGGCATCAAGGTCAGAGCCGAATTTCGCAAACGCCGCCATTTCGCGGTACTGGGCCAATTCACCCTTCATCGATCCGGCAACTTTCTTCATCGCCTTGGTCTGAGCCGCAGAGCCCACACGCGATACCGACAGACCCACATTCACCGCGGGGCGGATACCCTGATAGAACAGGTCGGTTTCAAGGAAGATCTGACCGTCAGTGATCGAGATGACATTGGTTGGAATATAAGCCGAAACATCGTTCGCCTGTGTCTCAATGATCGGCAGCGCGGTCAGAGAGCCAGCGCCAAAGTCCTCATTCATCTTCGCCGCACGCTCCAGCAGGCGGGAGTGAAGATAGAACACATCACCCGGATAGGCTTCCCGGCCCGGTGGGCGGCGTAGCAGCAGGGACATCTGACGGTAAGATACAGCCTGTTTGGAGAGATCATCATAAATGATCAGCGCGTGCATGCCATTGTCGCGGAAATACTCGCCGATGGTGCAACCTGTGAAAGGAGCAAGGTACTGAAGCGGCGCTGGCTCAGAGGCTGTCGCAGAAACCACAACTGTATAGTCAAGGGCACCGCGCTCTTCGAGTGTCTTAACGACCTGCGCCACAGTAGAACGTTTCTGACCGACCGCAACATAGACGCAGAACAGCTTTTCGCTGTCATCTTTCGCTGCAGCATTGGTCTCACGCTGGTTGAGGATTGTATCGACACAAACAGCTGTTTTACCGGTCTGGCGGTCACCAATTACAAGCTCACGTTGGCCGCGGCCAACCGGGATCATGCCATCAATGGCCTTAATCCCTGTCATCATCGGCTCATGCACAGATTTGCGTGGAATGATGCCCGGCGCTTTAACGTCGACCCGGTTCCGGCTTGCAACGTCCGCGATCGGGCCCTTGCCATCAATCGGGTTGCCAAGCGCATCAACAACGCGGCCAAGCAGGCCTTTACCAACCGGCGCAGACACAATCTCTTCCAGCCGCTTAACTGTGTCGCCTTCTTTAATGCCGCGGTCATCGCCAAAGATAACCACACCGACATTGTCGCTTTCCAGGTTCAGCGCCATGCCTTTAACGCCGCCGGAAAACTCAACCATCTCACCAGCCTGAACATTGTCCAGGCCATAGACACGGGCAATCCCGTCACCAACGGAGAGGACTTGGCCAACATCTGAAACTTCGGCTTCGACGCCAAAACTTTCGATCTGGGACTTCAGGATGCCAGAGATTTCTGCTGCGCTGATAGACATAGAGCTTACGCCCCCTTCATTGCGGTGTTCATACGATCAAGTTTGGTGGCGACGCTGGCATCAATCAGAGTTGAGCCGATGCGCAGCTGAATGCCGCCGACAAGGGCCGGGTCGACCTCTGCCTCAAGTTCAATATCACTGCCAACCGCCTTGGCGAGCACTTGCTCGAGCCGTTTGCGTTGGTCAGCGCTCATATCTTTTGCGGTGATGGCAATTGCTCGCTTCACGCCGCGATGCTTGGCGTACAGCGTATCAAAGTGGCTGGCCGCGCCGATCAGGTCATTCGCGCGGCCATTGCTCGCCATCGTTCCGATAAAGCCCGTCACGGTCTTGCTGAAACCAGCCTTGCTCGCCACTTCGACCAGCGCCTTGACCTTGTCTTCACGGGTGAAAGCCGGGCTATGCAGCAGACGCTCAAGGTCAGCGCTATCAGCTGTAAAGCTTTCCAGCGTCTTCAGATCAGCAGCAACGGCAGGCAGCTCGCCTTTACTCTCGGCTAGATCAAACAAGGCACCGGCATAACGGCGCGCCACGGGATTGGCAGTAATAGCAGATGATGTGGCCAATTCTCTGTCCGTCGGCTGGGGGGCTGTAAAGGCCCGTCGGTAGCATTAGAGGAAGGGCGCAAAACGCACCCTGCCCCAGACTTCCGGCGCACCTAGCACTTCGTTTGTGGGCTGACAACACCGGCTGCAGCGTCAAGATGCGACCGAATCGCGCGGGCGCTGAGGAAACTGCAGAGTTGCGAGACATCAGGCGCGAGCCGGCCGGCGTGCAGAACCGAAATCGCGGCAAGTCTTAAGCATGTGCTTTACGTAAATCCTCGGCTCCTTTCCGAAGCTGGCAGGGCCGCTCAGATGCTATCAAGAGCCTCAGCGACCTTGTCCTTGCGACGGAAGGTTTCTGCGAAGGTTTCGGCGGGGTAGAAGTCTGCCGCCTCATCCGGGCCGCGATTGACGTGCCAGCCGATCAGGTCTTCGGCGCGCTCCGAGGAAGCGGTGTAATAGCCCTCCGGCGTCCAGAGGATCCAGTCGCGGTTTTCAGGCGCGGTGTCTTTCGGGCCATCTGGCAGGTGGATGAACAGGGCGAGCAACTCTGCCCCATCGCTGGCCCGGTGCCAGCGGATGGTCCCGTCGGCATAG
>JBCBZD010000015.1:0-74632 GCA_039815485.1 Pseudomonadota bacterium
ATCACGCCGTGAATGCCGTTAACCGCCATGTCATCACGCCCTGGGGCTGGGTGCATGAGCAGGACAATTCGAAACTGATGCTAAATGGCGAGCCTCAAACCCTCGTCCGCGAAGTTGGTGTAAATACATATCGCGCGTTCGGTGAGTATCCCGTTGAGGCCGCCGAAGACTATTGGGCGGGTACGGAAGACTTCTGGGCAGGCGTGCGCGCTGAATGGACCCAGATCGCCGCCGAAAATGAGCGGTTTGCGATCACAATCAAAGGTGAAACCGAAGACCTCTACATGCCGCTATTGGAACTTGCGACCGCTGTGAACGAGGGCGACAAAGAGCTTGAACCTGCGCTTGCTGAGGCGCGTACCGTAATTGAAAGCTTCGTGACCCCGGAAATTGGGCTTTTGGCTGATCGCCTTCGTCCAACAACCACACTTGCAAGTGCGGACTAATAGTGCGGCGCTGCATCCTCGCTGCTGGAACAGTGCTCATTTTTGCCAGCACGGCCCTCGCCGATACCGCTTATGTGAAGCCCTCAACCTTTTCGCCTTCAACAGACCAAACCGTAACCGTTGAAGTGGCCTTCAATGACTATTGCTGCGAGCCACGCTATGCTGTTCGCACCGATACATTTGCCATTATCGGACCGGATGGGACTGTTTTGACGCCAGATCGAGTTGAGACGTTTTCGACAACCACCTTGCTTGAGCACACATTCAAGCAGCCTGGCACGAGCCGGATCACAACAGGCGAAAGGCTGGGCCGCAAAGGCGAGTATGTTTTCCTCGAAGGTGAGTACTTTCTTGTAAATAGCCGAGATGCAGAGCCGATTGAAATTCCAGAAGGCACAGAGATCCTGAGCTCGCAAACCGCAACAGTGACAGATGCTTATATCACCGTGGGCGCGCAAGACTGGGGCGCAATTCGGACTGAAGTCGGGCGTCTCGCTATCCAACCCGCGTTGCACCCGAACACTGTCAGAACGGGTATTCCATTCATAGGGCGGGTCACGCTGGACGGGGAGCCTGTTGCTGGTGAAGACGTTATCGTCACAACAGAGGGCGAACGCCTTCGCGGCGTGGGCGGGACTTCTACAAAAACGGATAATGAAGGCGTCTTTTCAATCACCTTCGATGAGCCAGGCGTCGCCCTGATCATGGTCCGCCTGCAAGCCCCGGCACCAGAAGACGCAGAAACTGACATTCGAAGCTACACGACCGCCTTGACGTTGAACGTAGCTGAACGCTGACCAGACCTTTCAAGGCTAAAGGAAACTTCGGCAGAATCACAACCGTGTATCGGAGTCCTTTTTGGACTGCTCCGCGACAGCTCGATTTTAACGATCTGCCGGTCAACACAAACAATAACGTGCATGTGTGCAACGCTGGATCGCAAGCCAACATAATTCTCACTCGGTATTCTTGTGGTTTTTCGTCACCAGCATTGCGACGTGTGGCGAGTGCGGCGGCCCGATGCGAAAGCTAACCGGCAAAAGTGATCGCTTACCAAACAGCCGATCATTCCAACCGAGGTGAACGGGTGCCCGGTTTTGAACAAGCATGGCGACCCCTGCAGGATTCGAACCTGCGACCGTCCGCTTAGAAGGCGGGTGCTCTATCCAGCTGAGCTAAGGGGCCGTCGGCCTCGTGACTACTGAACCTTGGCGTGAAATCAAGGTGATTTTCAGTGAGGCCCGCCGTTTACACGATACGCACCTGCAGCGCCATATGGGGCTGCCCGTCGCTGGTTTTCGCCGCTGTAACACCTTCGGGTGAAACCGTGACGGTCACCTGTTGGCGAAACGCTGAGAAGCTCTCCCAGTCGACCACATCGACCGGCTGATCAAACCGAACGGTCACTTCAAAGGCAGCGGCCCCGGCGCGCTCTCGCACCGCCAGTAAACGCCCCGAAAAGGGCTTGCCAAGGTAGCGTCCGGTCACTTCATGACCGACTTGGAACGGGCGTTCGGGCCGATTGGAAAGCCGCGCAGACGCAGTGTTCCAGTCGCGATAGCCAAGCTCCTTCGCGATCTGCTCCAGCGCCTCGGCATGGCTGATCTGGCGTCCGACGGTCGCGTGTTGCTGCCTCAGGGTTCTCGCGCGCTGTTTGGCCTGCTCGCGCGTTACAGGAAGTGTCATATCCGACATGGAACTTGCTTTCATCATCTCGATGATCACTTGGGTAGCGGGGCTTGCCTTGCCGCAGGATCATCAAACATGATGTCATGCCTTTCGACCGAGCCGAGCTCGGGAGACTTCACCTTTGAGGATGTCCTCAGCAAGCGGCAGGTGTCTCGAACCTGCGCCCGTTTAGAGCCGCAGTCAGTCTGATGTCAATTCAAATTTCGAAGACTAATGCGTCCAGGGCTGTTTGCGGGTGGCAGAGAAGTTCTCCGAATAAGACTTCACCAGCCGCTTGCGCTCACGGGCTTCTTCAACCGTAAAGGTCAGGTTTTCGCGCTTGGCATAAGCCACCGCCTGTTCGCGAGAATCGAAATGCAAACGGACCTGACCGGTCGTGTCATCAATACTGGTCCAGCCCATGACCGGGTCACTAACCCGCTTGGCAGATGACAGGAATTCCAGAACCCATTCATGCGTTTTACCGCGTCCTGACTGCATCGCTGTCTTGGCTGGCTTATAGATACGCGCGTCCATTATCTGTCTCCTGAAGGAAGAAAATGGTCGGAGCGATAGGATTCGAACCTACGACCCTCTGGTCCCAAACCAGATGCGCTACCAGGCTGCGCCACGCTCCGGACTCCCGATATACTGCCCGTTTTGCACACCGCAACCCTATTTCTGCTGTCGTCTCACCGTCCGGAATGTCGCATCGGCGCGGGCCGCCAGTTTTTTGCCGTCAACGGACAAATCTGCTGTCACCTGAACGATTCCATCTTCGTATGAGATAACCCGTGGCAACGCTTCGAGCCAGTTATGCAAGCGCACTGTTGTAAAGTATTGCAGCGTCAGTTTCAGCGTCACCGACATGCGCCGAGTGCGGTCAAACACGGCCCAGGCCAGCGCCCCATCAGCAAAGGCAGAGGCCATCCCGCCATGCAGGAAGCCCATACTGTTGCAATGGCGCTCCAGCACCAGTAAGCCGCTGCGCAGGTCACCTTCGCCCGTCGCCCGGTAGATCGGTCCATTATGCTGGGTAAAGGGTCCGCGAGAGGGGGACAGGCCAAACCCTGCCGGCACTTCAAAATCGTCCGGCAAACCGCTCAGGTTCATTCGGCTTCTAACAGATCCGTATTCTCGAAAATCGGATGCACGACTGTATCGCCCGGCTCGATGCCGAGTTCGGCAGCCTCACCACCATTGATCTCAAGGACGCCCTTGACCGGCACCCCGGGAGAGATCGTCCGTAAGGATCCTGGCACGGTATTGCGCGCAATCATCTCAATCGTGCCGTCGGTCGCGATGAACAACATGTCCAGCGGGATCAGCGTGTTCTTCATGTACATGGCCGGTTCGCGCGGCTGGACGAACTCGAACAGCATGCCGGTGCTGACATCCAGCGACTCGCGTTCCATCAGACCGAAGGCGATCTCTTCGGGATCATCGGCGACTTCGACCGTGTAGGTGTGCGATGTCTCCCCGCTGACAATGGTGAGTGGGGTCACCGCCATAGGGTCAGCCTGAACACTGAGGGGGGCAAGAAACAAGGCGGCCAGTACGCTGGAAGCAACTCTAAACATCATTCAATTCCTGTAACCGTGCAGAAAATACGCTGCAAGTATTCTCCTCAGGAATTCATGTCTTTCTTTATTAAAATCACGTTCATGCCCTTTTGGCCCTGCCCCGTGACAATCATCACCTCATCACCGGTTTCAAGCATCTCGATATCGGCTTTACGCATCACCGAGATATGCACAAAGATGTCTTCATTCTGGCCGGGACGATTTACAAAGCCAAAGCCTTTGGCCCCGTTGAACCATTTGACGATTGCAAGTTCATATACAACTGCGTCTCCGCGTTCCTTTGCCAGGGAAGCCTTAGGACGGTCCATCTCCAGAATGGACAACACCTGCCAGCCGCGCTGACGTAGCACCACATCACAGATGATCCGCGCGCCCTCGTCCGCACCGCCCTCACCATAGGCACGCAGGCAGGACACATGCATCATGACATCGGAATTGAACACCACGCCATCGGCCAGTTCGGGCACAACAAAGCCATAGCCCTTAACCGTGTCAAACCACTTCACATGGCCTGTCACGCGGACAACAGTCTCGGGTTCACCCGTTGGTTTTGGTTCAGCCGCTTCGCTCACGCCCAGAAACCCCCTACCTCACATTTACAGACTCAACACAGCGCTGTCACCCATCCGCGTGCGGACCAAACCTGAAATCTTGAATGTGTGGAAAAATTGGCACTCCCTAGGGGAATCGAACCCCTCTTTCCAGGTTGAAAACCTGGCGTCCTAACCGATAGACGAAGGGAGCGCTCTGATCGAAAGCGCGATATAGCTCCCACTGCCTGGGCTTGCAAGCCGGTTTTTGAGCCGCATCCGACCTTTTTACAGTCAACGCCGCGTCCTGCGCACACCGCGATACAGCTTCAGGCAGACTCGTCAAAAAATCGCGAAAAAGCCCTTATTCATCTTTCATTAGGCACGAGTCGTGCTTACTTGGCCTCATCCGAGGACTGCGCGTCCCGGATTTGTTCAACAACTGAAAGGAGGTGATCCAATGTCAAGTGAGAAACCAGGTGAGGCGATTGAATTCGTTTGTATTGGATATCTCGTGGAGCAACCTCTGCGAGCCATCTAAAACAGGCACGGCAGCCCTGTTGAACGCTGTCAGAATTCAAGAGCCGAACCGGCTCACGAAGGCCACGTCCTCTTTGCTCAGGGCGTGGCCTTTTCGCATCCCGGGGGCTGGAAACAAGCTGCGACGGGTTCAGGTGATGAGACCCAAGAACCATAGCAAAAATGGAATACTCAAAAGCGCCAGTATCGTCTGACACGCAATCAGATTGGCCGCGAGGCTGGCATCTGCCCCCAGCTGACGCGCCAGAATTGTGCCATTTGAAGCGGTCGGAACAGCCGTCGCAATCACAATTGCCATTAATACAGCCTCTGACACGCCAAGCGACACAGCCAACAAAACCCCAATCGCAGACAGCCCGAAAAGCCGCAGCAAGGACCAGCCAAGCAGGCTGACAATCGGCGCTGACCGCTGCTTGATCTCAATCGCGGCGCCCGTCGTCAGAAGACCTGCCGCAATTGTCGCCTGAGCAAGTAAATCAAGTGTCCTCATCGCGCTTTGCGGCATCTCAAGCTGCACGAAGTTCAGCGACAGGCCAAGGGCGCAGGCAATGACCAGAGGATTGACGGCGAGTTGTTTGGCAAGACGCCCAAGCTCGACCTGTCCATTTGAGAACGTCAAAAGACCTGTCACCGACAGCACATTTGCGGTGGGGATCATCGCCGCCGCTGCCACCACCACCAAGGCAACACCGGCGCCGCCCGTCAGCTCTTGCGCGAGCGCCAAAGCAATAAACGTGTTCCACCGCACGGCCGACTGAACGTAGACGCCCAGCCTATCACGCGGCTGCTTCATCACGACCGCGATCAGGACACTCAAGGCCCCAAGCGCAACTTGCGCTCCAATCAGGGCGACAGGCATCCGAAAGTCCAGGTCGCTAAAGTCGGCTCCGGCCAGCTTGCCAACAATCAGGGCTGGGAACAAAACGAAATAGGTCAGCCGCTCAACGCCGATCCAGCCCGCCGGGGTTAGCAACTGCAACGCGGAGATCCCTTTCCCAAGCGCCAGAATGAGCGTGATCGGGACCAGCGCAGTTATCACCAAAAGCATCTACCGGTCCCACTCATACAGCCACACCGGCCCCAATCTCATGCAGAGACCCACTTGTCGAGCGATCATCAAGTGAGCAGCTCAAGTCGCCCTAAAATGGACGCTCGCAGGTCAGGAATAGCCCAGACCTTTCTTCGTTGATGTCAATTTTCGAATACTTTAGGGCGACCGTTATGTCTCTCACGCCGTACAATTGCCCGATGTCCGAGAAACGGGCGGGTCGCTTGATTTCGAACCTCACTGTTAGTCAAGCTGATAGGGTTTTGGACGCTGGTTGCGGATCAGCCGAATTTCTAATCCGACTACTGAATACGACCGGCTGTGCAGGGGTTGGAATAGATGTCGATGACGAGGCACTCAGCCATGGAATGGAGTCTGCGAAGGAGCTGGTCCAGACTGGCCGGCTGCAGCTCACAAACGCAGATTTAAGGCAGTTCAATTTTGACAAAGCCAACTACGCAGCAGCGATATGTTTGGGCTCAAGTCACGCTTTTGCTGACGCAAAGCAAGCATTTCCGGTCACGCTAGAGCGTCTGAGCACATCAGTTTCTGCAAACGGAAAGATTTTGATCGGCGAGTGTTTTTGGCGAAAAGAACCGCATGTGGACTACCTCGATTTGCTTGGTGAGCCCGTCGAAATTTACCGGACTTTCCAGGAAAACATCATTTGTGCGGAAGAATTTGGATTAGAGTTGGTCGACGCAGATCAAGCGACGCTCAGCGAGTGGGATGTATTCGAACGCGATCACCTTCGGCGTTCTGAGATCAGGCTGAGTGAAGCCCCGGATGATGAGAATCTGGTCAATTCGCTCATTGCGAAACGCGAATGGTACGCCGGGTATGAAAAATGGGGTCGCGATACCCTGGGTTTTGGATTTTACATTTTTCAGAAGGTGTAGTGAGCGGCCTTTTCTCGCCCCATAACAGCCATTGGGACAATGATGCAAAGCGCCCAAAAATGGCCGCTGGTGATTTCAGAAGATATAGGTTGAGTAAGTTGAGCGATGCGGAAAATGCACTTATTCATTTAGCCTCAGTCTGTTTGAAAGCCTGCAATGACGACACCGACTCCGCTTGTGATTTTGGATGTACAAGATGCAATCAACCAACCGATTTGGGATGGAAAGAACAATCCGGACTATTTGTCGGCGATTGAAAACCTCCTGGGCAAATGGCGAGAGCATGGATGGCCTGTTGTCCATGTAAAACATGACGAAGCGACGCCAAGTTCAACGTATTACTCGGATGGACCTTGGAATGCTATACAGAAATCAGTTTCCCCGCGGCCATCAGAGACGGTCGTAATCAAACATCAAAATTGTGCCTTTATCCGCACGGATCTTGAGAAGACACTCGTCGAATTAGGAGCCAAACAATTCGTTTTGGTCGGCGTTGTGATCCATAACAGCATGGATGCAACAATACGCGCTGGGAAAGCGCTCGGCTACGATATCATTCTGCCAACTGATGCGACGACCGCCATACCTGTTACAGGACGCGATGGCAGGCATTGGGATGCTCACGACGTGTTTCAGATAACCTTAGCGATCTTAGGAAACGAGTACGCTGCATTGTCTTCATCCAAGGAGATTATAGCCCGGTTTTTCTGACTCTGATTATGGTGCTCATACAGTGTCCTAAACTCGCCTGCCGATTCAACCGGTCATCACACATCTACTCCCCGCCTGCGGTTCTGGCATGTGCGGGCCGGAGAGCCGGCATATCGGGTAGGTCCTTCAGCCCACCGAGGAAACGTTGATCGATCCGGTTCTTCAGCGCCCAAAGCCGACGCCCTTTGACAGCAAAGCCAAACTTGAAAGCCGCGCATGATCGTTCGCCGAGCGAGACCAGTTTGAGATAGTCCTTTTGTGGCCGGTAAGGACGGAGTTTCCCATCGCCTAGAATGGCGCGAATATTTTGATCGAGCACCGGTGCTTGGCGAACGGCAAATACGCCCGCTTTTGGCCGCGGCGAACATGTCATGTGAGCACAGTCGCCCACAGCGAAAACCGTCGGATGACCACCTGTCACGCGCAGATGCTTGTCGACACAGATAAATCCGTCATGCAGCGGTAAATCGGTTTCGGCGAGCCAAGCATAGGGTTTGGCGCCTGCGGCGGAGACGACGAAATCGGCTTGAACAGACGGCCCATCTGTGAAGGTCAGAACATTACGCTCAAGGTGTGAAACCTCACGGTTCAGATGAACCTGGATATTGGCGTCCTGAAGTGCTTTCAGCAGCAAGCGCCTTTGCCCGGCTGACAGCCCCGCCAACACTTCTGAGGATCGCTCGATAAGACTGACCTTCGCCCTTTTCTCCTGCAGCCGATGCGCCGCTGCTAGCGCGAGTTCACAACCAGCAAGCCCGCCCCCCAGAAAGAGGACATGGGGATCTTCGATGTCGCGCTTCAGGAATTCTGCCCAGGCCGCCGCGAAGGCCGCAAGCGGTTTAGCCGAAACCGCCTGACCAAGACCAGACAAACCGGAATGAACACCGATATCGATTGACAGCGCATCATATCTGATCGCTGGTTGGTCGCTCACCTTGACCGTCCGCGCTGTGAGATCAATTCCGTTCGCCGCGCTATGCACAAAGCTCGCTCCCGCATGGCGGGCCAGGCGAACAAGATCTATGTTCAACGCGTCCCGTGGATAATGTCCTGCGATGAAACCAGGCAACATGCCAGTATAGGCGGTCTCGGGAACAGGATCGATAAGTGTAACACGCACGCCAGAAAGCGGGTTCATGCCCCAGCGCTTCAACAGAAGTGCATGCGTGTGCCCGCCCCCAATCAGAACAAGGTCTCGGGCGCTCGGGACTGCGTTTATCATTGTTCTCCCCTCGCTGAATTCAGCGCTGTGTCGCCCCGCCGTGCACTGCTCTGTCTCCACGCCAGATTAGGAAGTGGCACGAAAATCCGTCCATGCACAATTGCTGGCTTAACGACATTTTCTGCATCTTCTTTGCAATCGAATTCTTTGTGATCGAAAAACGCGGAGGCGTCATAATCGTTGTCTCAGGACCCGCAGGCCATGAGAGATAGAAGAGCCTGGCCGACCGTAAGTCTAAATCTCATTGTCGAACGCCGCCGCAAACGGGCGCCGATGTCTTACGTCTTTCGAACGGTCTGCTCAATCGCCCCGAAGATGGAAGCCCCACGACCGTCCAGCATCTCAATACGGACCGTGTCGCCATCAGACATGAACGGCGTTTTTGGCGCTCCATCAGCAATCGTCTCGATCATTCGGATCTCAGCGATACAGGAATAGCCCAGTCCGCCTTCGGCCACCGGTTTTCCGGCTCCGCCATCCTCGCCCTTATTCGAAACCGTTCCGGACCCGATAATTGTCCCGGCGGAGAGGGCGCGCGTTTTTGCGGCGTGTGCCACCAATTGCGCCAGGCTGAAGGTTGCGTCTGCCGCTGCGTTTGCCCGTCCAAAGGGTTCGCCGCGATAATCGACAATAAGCGGCAGATGGATCAGGCTATCGGACCAGGCATTCCCCAGTTCATCTGGTGTCACAGCGACAGGCGAAAACGCACTGGAGGGCTTAGACTGAAAGAAGCCAAACCCCTTTGCCAGCTCTGCCGGTATCAGGCCGCGCAAGGAGACATCGTTCACCAGCATGATCAGCTTGATGTGCGACGCGGCGGCCTCTGCTGAAACCCCGGCCGGGACATCATCGACGATCACCGCAATCTCGGCTTCCATGTCCAGCCCCCAGGCCGGATCGCCCAGCGGGATCGGATCGCGCGGACCAAGGAAAGCATCACTGCCACCCTGATACATTAACGGGTCATTATAGAAACTCTCAGGCACCTCCGCGCCGCGCGCTTTGCGGACCAGTTCCACGTGATTGATGTAGGCGCTGCCATCGGCCCACTGATAAGCGCGCGGCAGCGGGCTCTCACAGTCGCGCTCATGAAACCGGAATGTCGGCACCGAACCCAGCTCAACACCTTCGGCCATGCGGGCAAGACGCGGCGCAGCGGCCTCCCAGTTATCGAGCGCGGCCTGCAGCGTCGGTGCAATTCGCGCTGCATCCGTGCAGCGTGTCAGATCCTTCGAGACAACAACCAAACGCCCATCCCGGGACCCGTTCTTGAGTGTGGCGAGTTTCATTTATTAGTATCCTTTAGTCACCGCAGGCCCCAAACAGCCAGTCCGTTGCATTCGAACCATCCAGAAGAGAAATCTGCGCGGCAAGTGTGTTTTCGACGCGCTCATAAACAATGCGTTGTGGGAAATCATTGTCTGGATTTTCTACCACGATCTTTAGATCGCTCACTTCAACCGCATCGAACAGGGTGGGCCCGACGCCGCGAGGATAGGCTGCGAACTGCCAATTTCCATCAACGTGCTGAAACCGCATCTGCTCGAAAAAGGCGAGGTCACCCTCATTCGTAAGAGTATTGAACCCAAAAATCAGAGACTCATGGCCCCGTGCCCAGTGTTCGTAGCTGGTGCCATCCTGCGTCTCCCAGCATCCTTCGATCCAGCCAAGCGCAGGCGGGCTGGCTTCAGGCATATCCTGCGCCTCTGTAATGCATGCGGCAAGGCACGCAGCGGCGAGCACCAAACTGGCAAATCGTGACATTATTCCCCCGTTTCAAGCTTTCGATAAAGTGCCTTCAGAGCGGGCCTGGTTTGCCCCCAATTATCCAGCGCCGCCTGCAGTGTCCCGGCAATGCCTGTGGCAGGCACGTATCTGGCAAGATCGCCAGAGACCACAATCAGCGGTCCATCGCGGCCGCCCTCTTTCAAACTGGCAAGCTTCATTCCGCCGCTCCAGGTCTATTTTGCATCAATTTGTTGTTCTGGCGCGGCGCTGTGAAACGCTGGCAATGCGCGGCAAGCCGCGTCCAAGGCGACCAGTCGCGGATAGGGTGAAAGGTCACAATCGAACCGCCGGGCATTATACATTTGCGGAACCAGACAAACCTCAAACCCACCCGGTGCGCCAAATGGAAAGTCTTGTGCCGCAGCGTGTTCGTTCAGCATGTCCTCAAGCGGCGAAAACGTCTCAGCGACCCAATGCTTGTACCATTCTGAAATGGCATCTTGTTCGGCGTCGAATTCGCGCTTGAGATAATTCAGGACGCGCAAATTGTTTATTGGGTGGAGATCACAGGCAATCCCATAAGCCAACGCACGGGCCTGCGCACGTTGGGCGAGATCTGTCGGCCAGAGCGGCGGGGTCGGCTTCGTTTCTTCCAGCCATTCCAGGATCGCCATGGACTGAACCAGTGTCTCGCCGCCCGTGTCCAAAGCTGGAACCGCAGCAAACGCATTCACCTGACGATAGTCCGGGGTCGTTTGCTCAGACCCCAGTAAATTCACTGGGACGATGTCGTAGGACAGGCCTTTGAGGTTCAACGCAATTCGGACGCGATAAGACGTCGAAGACCTGAAATAGCTGTAGATCCGCATCAACCTTCGCGCGCTTTCTCATGCAACCACCGCGCATGTTGCGGCGCTTTCTTTGTTCGCGACCACTCTTCGAGCATATCTGGCGCCACCCGCCGCAGTTCCGACATTTCCTCGTCTGTACCAATATCGCACGCCAGTTCAAGACGGTGACCGTTCGGGTCAAAAAAGTAAATCGACTTGAAGATACCATGATTTATGGGCCCCAGGACATCCAGTCCGGCCGCTTCAACGCGCGCCTTTGCAGCGAGCAAGTCGTCCAGCGAACCAACTTTGATCGCCAGGTGCTGCACCCATTGCGGCGTCGCTTCATCACGCCCCATATCGGGGCTGTTCGGCAGCTCAAAGAATGCCAGCACATTGCCTCCGCCAGCATCCATGAAGACGTGCATGTAAGGGTCCGGCGCGCCGGTGGAGGGCACCTCGTCTTCAGAAAAGGCGAGCTGAAACTCCATGCCAAGAATGCGCTGATAGAACTCCACCGTCTCCTTCGCATCCTTGCAGCGATAGGCGACATGATGGATGCCTTGAAGCTTTGGCATGTCGCTCATGCGTCTTCTTCCACTTTCAAGGCACCGCGATTGATCTGGTCGCGCTCCAAACTCTCGAAAAGGGCTTTGAAATTTCCTTCTCCGAAGCCTTCATCTTTCTTGCGTTGAATGAACTCAAAGAAGATTGGTCCCACCAGCTTTTCAGAGAAAATCTGCAATAACAGGCGTGGGTCATTGTCCGCTGTCGACCCATCCAGCAGGATGCCGCGCTGCTGGAGTTCAGCCGTCGGCTCGCCATGTCCCGGCAGACGCTCTTCAAGCATATCATAATAGGTGTCCGGCGGAGCGGTCATGAAGGGTGTATTCAGGGCTTTCAACTTGTCCCAGCTTTCAAGCAGGTTGGGGCTGGAAAACGCAATATGTTGAATGCCCTCGCCTTTATACTCGAGCAGGTATTCCTCAATCTGGCCCTTACCGTTCTCTCCTTCCTGGTTCAACGGAATGCGGATCTTGCCATCAGGAGCGGTCAACGCACGCGATGTCAGGCCGGTATACTCACCCTTGATGTCGAAGAAGCGGATTTCTCGGAAATTGAAAATTCGCTCATAATACGCAGCCCAATAGTCCATTCGGCCCTGATAGACATTGTGCGTCAGGTGATCGAGCGTTGTGAAGCCTGCGCCCTCCGGATGCCGGTCAACACCTTCGAGATACTCAAAGTCGACATCATAGATCGAGCCGTGCTCTCCATAACGGTCAATCAGGTAGACCAGTGCACCGCCAATGCCGCGAATGACCGGAAGCTGCAGCTGCATCGGGCCGGCTTCAACCTCAACCGGCTCTGCCCTGCGCGTTTTCGCATAGTCCAGGGCTTTTCCGGCATCGCGAACACGGAACGCCATACCACAAGCGCAAGGACCATGCTCCTGCGCGAAGAAGGACGCATGTGTATTTGGCTCATAATTGGTGATCAAATTGATGTCGCCCTGGCGCCAAAGCTCCACATCTTTCGAGCGGTGGCGCGCGATCAGCGTGAACCCTGTTCGCCGGAAAGCGTCTTCCAGAGGGCCTTTCTCCGGCGCTGAAAACTCAACAAACTCGAACCCATCCAAACCCATCGGGTTTTCAAACAAGTCAGCCATGAACACACGCTCCCTTCTAATTAGTTTCATTTGTAACTAGTTGTTGAAGAAAATTCAAGTCCGAATTAGACATATCGGACGAAAACGGAGCGTCGGCATGAATGAAAAAATCAAAACACGTCTAAGTGCGTTCCTGCCCTACAGGCTGTCTGTTCTGTCCAACACAATCTCGAAAAACATCGCCGCCATCTACAGTACAGAGTTTGGTCTCTCGATGTGGCAGTGGCGCGTTATGGCTGTTGTGGGCGAATCGCCCGGCCTGACGGCAACACAAGTCACCAATCAGACCGCGATGGACAAACCAGCGGTTAGCCGCGCCGTTGCGAGCCTTATTGAACAGGGACTATTAAAGCGAGAAGCCTCTCAGGAGGATGGCCGGACGTCTCTGTTATACCTGACCCGCGCGGGTCAGAATATTTATGATCGCATTTTTCCGCGCGCTCTTACCCATGAAACAGAGCTGACGAGCGGCCTGACGCGCGCGGAGTTGGAGACGTTCAACGCCCTGCTCGACAAACTGGCAGACAAGTCATCGCCTAAGAAAAAGCTTTGGTGAACCTGAGCGGTTTTTACCTTTATTTGCGAGACTTAACCAGCATCAACGCCGATGATGAGGCTATATTTGCGCATATCGATTGACGATGGGATTGCCGAGCTGACGCTAAACCGCCCGCTCATCGCGCGGCGCTCTTGACGCTCCGGCCTAAACCACCAAACACGTCTCTATGCGACTCTCTATATTTGCCTTCGCACTTCTAATCTCAGCCTGCGCACAAGACCAGCGCGGTCCTGAACCGGCTAATCTCTGCGAAAATCAGTCCGGCTGCGTGTCTGCGTCAACCCGGGATCTGAGCGCTGTGGATGGCGACACATTCGAGCTGCGCCGTCTTACGATTGATGGGCCAGAGCGGGTTCGGTTACGCCTGATCGGATGGGACAGTCCGGAAACAGGCAATGCTGCAAACTGCGCCGCCGAGCAGGCCCTTGGCGAGAAAGTCGAAGCGCGTGCACGGGAGCTGTTTGCAGCCGGCCAGACGATCACATTCCGCCCCGAACGCGTTGACCAGTATGGCCGCACCGAAGCACACGTCTATCTCGATGGCACCCATATTGGCTGGCTGCTGGCCGGCGAAGGCCTATCGCAGGCGTGGCAGCCTGGGCAGCCACGCCCAGACTGGTGCGCGGGGACTTAAAACCATGGTCACAGTTGAGCAGTTTAAAGCCATCGCGCTGGCCTTCCCGAAAGCGCAGGAAAAGCCCCACTTTGACCGGATCGGCTTTCGTGTCGACGCGCCAAAGGGAAAGATGTTTGCCACGCTGCTTGCCGATGGCTCCAGCGCCAATCTGATGCTTAGCCGCGAAGAGCAAGACTTGCTCTGTGCCGCCGAACCCGCGATCTTCAGCCCCGTCCCGAACAAGTGGGGTGAGAAAGGCGCAACCACCCTCACCCTCGCCGCCGCAGACGAAGTCACGGCGAAATCTGCCCTGCAAATGGCCTGGACCCGCGCCGCGCCAGACAAGCTGAAAGCTACGCTTTAGGCTTTCGCCCAGTTTGCAGGCCGTTTTTCCAGAAACGCTTTGATCGCCTCTTTATAATCATCCTGCTTGACCATGGTGTTCAGCAAATCATTCGCCTCGCGGACTGACGCGCCAACATCGCGGTGAAAGTCGAGATAGGTCTGCCGCTTGGATTGGCGCAGCGCCTCAGGTGCGACGCGCTCGATCATGTCACACACATAGGCCCGCGTATCCGTGAGCAGCTTATTGGCCGGGACAAGCCGATGCACTAACCCAATCTCGAATGCCTCATCGGTCAGGAACTTCCGGCTCGACAGCAACAGCTCCATCGCCCGCGACCCGCCAATCAATCGAGGTAGTAACCATGACAAGCCATACTCGGCGGGCAGGTTCAGCGGTCCATGCGCTGTGGTCAACTTCGCCCCCGGCACAGCAAACCGGATATCGGCATAACAAGGCAGGACCAGCCCAACCCCGGCTGCGGCCCCATTCACCGCCGCAATCACTGGCTTGGCCAGCGCAAAATGATAGGCAAAATCCTCCCGAAACGGCGCGAACGCCTCATCACCGGGCGTCACGAGATCAACCGGTGTGCCGGCATCATAACCCCCGGACTTGGAATGCCCGTCCAGCGCTTTGGAATCCCCGCCAACACAGAACCGGTCGCCTGCCCCGGTCACAATAATCGCGCGAACCTCCCGGTCGTCTTCTGCCTGCCCCAGCAAGTAGCGGTATTCGGTATGCATACGCCCGGTCCACGCATTGCCGCGATGCGGGCGGTTCAACGTGATTGTGGCGATCTCGTCTGACACCTCATAAGCCGTTGCCTTCAACTCCATCCCTTGCCTCCCTTTTGCCTGCAACTATCCACGCCTGCGCTTTGTCTGTCCAATCGCCAGATTGCAGGCCTCAACACATAGGAAGCCATCACGGTCTTTGCGCAGGTACGAGCAGGTGAATTTGCCGAATCCATCGCCCTTTTACCGCTTTTACGGGCCCATAGGCTGAAAACGTGATGGGGCCTCACGCCCATGTCATTTGCGCTGACACGCCAGTGTTTCGGCGTGAAGGATCGCCCACGACCAGTTCAATTGAGCCGCCTGCATCCGTCTGTTTGTGTCGGCCTGCACACCGCAGTGCACAAAGCCAGAAGGACACTCCCATGACACACATTTCCAGCCGCCTCCTTGGCGTCGTCGCCCTGACCACAATTGGCGTCCCGCCCGCCATCGCCGATAGCGGATGGTATGTCCATGGCGGCCTCAACTCGACAACGCTTGAGCAAAGCACCGATCGCAATACCGGCACCGATGGACCAACTGTCGGACCCGCTGGTGGCCCAAGCCTCTCCACCGTCGCACAGGATACCGGTACGAGTGTCTATGTCGCCGGCGGTTATCAGTTCCAGCCCTTCGCAGATGGCTTCGTCGCGATTGAAGCTTTCTATGCCGACGAAACTGCAGAAACCCAGAACCTGAACAATGTCAAAATCACCGACATCGAGCTGAATTCCTCTTACGGCATTGATCTGAAGCTCGGCCAAAGTGTCACCGACAAGCTGACCCTATACGGACTGGTTAGTGTCACCCAATATGATTTTGACGGTCAGATCTCCTACACATTCGCGCCTCCGATTGACGACATTTCCAGCGAGGAAGCCGCTTTCGTCTATGGCGGCGGACTGGAGCTCGCCTTCAATGATCGCTGGTCCACGGTGACCGAAGTCCGCATCGCCAATGATGTCGAATTCTCTACCCCCGTCGATCGCGGCGGCATCCAGAGCGATGACCAGTTCGACTATTTCGTCCTCCGCTCGGGCCTGAAGTACAAGTTCTAGCCAAGCTCGGCGGTCTGTAGGCACACCGCCGCACGCCGCCAACTTTGACAAGACTGAAACTTGACGCTTGCGCCCGGCTTGGCATTCTTACGGCATGTCGAGTTACCGCCACAGCTTCCGCCCGGGCTGCACGTATTTCTTCACGCTCAGCCTGCGCGACCCGCAAAGCACCCTGCTGACCCGCAATGCCCGCCTGCTCGGCGAGAGCGCCGCCGATGTCGAAGGCCTCTACCCGTTCGAGACGGTCGCCGCCGTGCTTCTGCCCGGCCACATGCATCTGATCGCGGTTCTGCCCGAAGGCGACAAGGACCACTTCACCCGCATCAAGGCTCTCCGCTCCGGCTTTACCCGCCGCCTCGCCGAGCGCCTGCCGCGCCGCGAGCGCCCCATTCCCGACCCATGGAAGCGGCGCTACTGGGACTATCTCATCCGCGACATATCAGACTTCACCGCCCACATCGCCTACCTGCACGGTAACCCGGTCAAGCACGGCCTCGCCAAACACCCCGACGACTGGCCCTACTCGACCTGGCACCGGTTCAAGACCGAGGAAATCGCCCCCTGGAGCGCCGACGATATGGGCACCGTGGGCGAGGCTTAGTTTGATACCGCCCTGAGGCGCTTCGCGCCGGCGGGATAAGCGAGTTCCGTTCGCTGCGCTCACATGAACCAGGTTCAGGACTGTGTTTCCTCTACCCCGCGCTGAGCGGCTACGCCGCAGCGGGGCTTAAGCAGGTTCCCGATCCTCGCTTCGCTCGTCCGATGAACCAAGTTCAAGACTGCCCCATGACCAGAGTCCACTGTCTTGGGCAGAGCCCTCAGCCCGGTTCATGCGCGCAGCGCGGAACCCGCTACTACCCGCGTCGCCCGTCAGGGCGTTAGCGCGGGTAAAAACTCAAACCTCACCATCCTCAAACCCACCCCACTCACACTCCGCCACCGCCACGCGCCCACCCAAAGCACACAAATGCACATACAGCGCGTAATCCCCCATCGCCGACAGCTGCGCCAGCGACAGCCCATCGCCCGGCCGCCAGTCCTCCGGCAGCTCCGGGTCCGCCCACTCTGCAGCAGCCGCCGCCTCCAGCGCTTCCAGCCCCGCTTCGCGCCGACCCTGCGCCCGCCAGGCCCGTAGCAGCCGGTCCGCCGCGCTTAGCTCGCCCGCATCCAAAGCCTCCCGCACAGCCACCAGCAGCTGCCCCGCCGAGAGCCCCGCCACCTTGGCCAGCGCCGCATCCCGTTGCCCATCGCGTAAGCGCCCATAGCGCGCCCGCGACGCCCCCTCGCCGCCGGTCCAGCCGGGATGCCCTTCGCCCGTAATCCGCCGCGGATCATCCTCAGGCAGGCCGAGCCCCTCCGTATACCGCCCGGATTTCACATAGCCGCCCGGCCCCGGCGGCGTGCTCACCCGCGCCCCGGCCCGAGGTTGATCGGGAAACAGGTCCTCTTGGCGAAACCCGTACAGCTTCGCCCAGCTCGAATAGGCTTTGGTAGATACGCCAAGGTCAGCCCGAATATCCACCGGCGCCTCCCCCGCCCGCGCCCGCTTCTCACATTCGGCACGTATCGCACGGCGTTCGGGCATAGGGACAGATCGCAGGTCTACCATCCCCGGATTATACGCCAGGTTTGGGAGGGGGAGGATAAACAGCCCTGAGCCCGGTTCATGCGCCGAAGGCGCGGAACCTGCTTAACAACGCGTGAGGCAAGACCTCTTAGCGCTTTGCGAAATTCAATGGATCAATCGAAAGCGGAGAGGTCGGCGTTAGCCCAGATCGCAGAGGTCCACACCGGAGCACAAGCTAGCCGGAAATCGGTGGGCTGGCAGGCGCCATTAAAATTCACATCACACATTTTTCTAGCGTATTCTGAATACTTAACCTTGTTTAATAATTAGAATCACATGGATCTACTTTTAGTAGAATTTTTCGCGTGTGTGGGGAAATCAGCCTATTATTTTCTCTTTTAGAGAGAGCTTACAGACATGTATCCATCGTCTTATTGAGGTTAATAAATGCTTGAAGAATACTATGAAAATGTAATTTCAGTTGACAGCACAATAGACAAGTTTGATGAACTTTATAATCTGGGAAAAAGACTAGGTTTTAATGATATTTACTATTCCAGAATTATCAGTGAGGAAGAATCTGCGAGATTCAACAGTCTCAATATAAATAGAATGCGCCGGGGTAGTGATAAGTGGATGGAAATCTACGAAAGACAAAGATATCACCAAATTGACTGGGCACTGGAACATGCCGTATCAGAATACAGTCCTTTCAGACTCGACAATGTCCCAGACAATCTCACTGACAATCAGAGTGAGTTCGTTAAGCATGCACGAGCACACAATCGACAAAATGGCTTCGCACTACCCATTCGCAATGGTCTTGGTCTGACAGCGGGTTTCTCAGCAACGGGGGCGCTTCACCGTCCAGACGATTTGTCGATCGCGAAACTGATCGCGGCAGCTCAGTTTTTTGACCTTCTTGTTTGCGCTGAAATCACCCAAACGCGCGCTACCCAATTCTCACTAACGAAACGAGAAATCCGCCTTTTGAAGCTGTTTGTAAATGGGCGCTCTATGGCACAAATCGCTCATTTCGTAGGTGCGACCGAACAATGGATCCGAAAATCGTTCCTCGATATGCGAAAGAAGATGAAAGCGAACTCTAATAGTGAATTGGTGTACAGAGCTGTATCGCTAAAAATTATAAACTAGCAACGTTTGTAGAGTATTTCGCGTTTGCTGACTCAGACAGCATTCGCATATGCAAACGCTTATCATAACGCCACAAAATATACAGTCGGAGCGCGATAGCCTTCAGCTGTTCCACAAACTGAGACATCAGATATTTATAGGTTCTGTCGAACGCCCAGACCTCACAAGTGTCGGCAAGTTTGAATACGACATCTGGGATACGCCACTATTTGATAGTGTGAGGTTTCTCCTGCTCGATGATGACGAGCACCCGATAGGGGTCGCAAGGCTGGTTCCCAGCGAACAGCTTACGATGCTTGAGGCAAACCATCAGGAATTCATGTGGAAAATGCATGATAAGCGTCCTGACCTTTGGGAGATTCAACGCTTGGGTATTGTTCAGGATCTGGATCCCATCGCGATGGAACGCGCGATCCTGTTTTTGCTCATCGAAATCTCCACCTGGTGCCTAGAAAATGGCATTAATGATGTGATGCTGCTGACCTATTCGGGTATCGCCAGAAAGCGGCTTGAGACAATGAGACCGATGGGGCCGGAACTCCCGCTCGTCGGTGCCCCCCACGTGGCCTTGATCGGCACACTCAATACTCAAACGATCGAAGAGTGGACGCGACGCTACCGATCTTTGACCAACGCAGCCCCGCGCATTTCCGCCGCCTAAAAAGGACCCCAGAATGGACCACACCAGAGAATTTGCCGCCCTGTCGATGATGATCGAACACATAAGCCACCATTTGATCGATCTCGATGTTGAAGACCCCGAGATCAATAAAACTTTGGCCCGACTACAATTTCTGATTTTTCGGCACTACACATCGTCACACCTAAAAGTTGTCACAAATTCCGGTACAGATCGCATAGGCAAAGACGAACAAACTGGCACGAACGCGCAATAGAGGATTACGCCTTAAAATCCCAACCACTGCTCTCACAGCCGCTCCGCCTCCCCCGCCCGCGCGCGTTTTTCGCATTCATCCCGTATCGCGCGGCGCTCGGGCATTGGGACAGAACGAAGATCGACCATTCGGGCAGTATACGCTGGAATGGGAAGTGTGGGACTGAACCGTAGGGCGGGGTTAACCCCGCCGTGTTGATTACAGTATCTGCGGGCCAAGCCCCGCCCTACGCGTCGCGAAGTTACTGCCTAAGCTACCGGCGAAGCGTTGACACCTCTTGCGATACATCGTGCACGGTCGCATTTGCCGCCGGTTCCTGATTAGTCATCGCTCCGTAAAGACTGAGCAGTACAAAGCCAATCACGCCGTAATAGAGCAGGCTCGGTCCAGACTTAGTGCGCCCGCGAGACCGCTTACCAGAAGCCTTTTGCCCACCAGAGCCACCTCCCCGGCGTGGCTTTGTTTCAGGGTCATCCGGTGACGCCAACATAAGCCGTTTGACACCCGAAAGCCGCTCTTGCCACGTTTCCTCCAGCTCCGGTGCATCGGTGTCCAAGTGATAGAACGCGCCATTTACCTTCAGCATATATCGGTTCAAGCCGACAATCAGCTGCTCCTGCTTGCTCGCAGGAACCGTGAACCACTCGCGATTCGACCGCGTGCGATACTTTTTCAGCATCCGGTGCACAGCCGCCTCGTCTCGGCGCACGTCTGCTGACAACCATTTACGCAAGACTTCAAACGGTGTCGCAACTCCAGTCGTGTCCAGCTGCCGCATGCGCGATTCCACGTCTTGGGTCGTAAGGCCGATTTTCACCTGATCAGGGATAGACGGATTAACGAGGCAATAGATCCAACCCGGCTGCGGCCCAGTCCGCTCACGCGGAGCGGTCGTATACTCTTCGTCATCATAACGTTCCGCGTATCCCACACCGATCTCCAATAGCGCTCTCGAACACTTTGGGTATCAAAACAGGGCGAATATTCCATTCAGTATATCGGTCAAATTTACCAGAAGCGTAGGGCGGGATTTATCCCGCCACTCCAAAACCCTTACCAAGAAAAAGAGGGCCAAGCCCCGACCTGCGCATCGCAAAGCTATGCTGGCTATGTGACAGCGCTCATCGCCTCACTCAAAAAAGCTGGAGAAGTCCGCTGAGTTCGGCACTCGCCTAGCCAAGAATACACCATAGATCGTCTTATCGGGGGCGATGGACAAAATCTCATCTTTCATAGCCCGAAAATGACATCCTGTTGTTATCACATCATCGAATAGAACTATTGTTCTTTTAGCTTTTCCAAGCTCATCCAAATCGACAACCAAGTTATCGGTTAGTGCAGAAGGACAGCGGTTAGTGTCATTGTGATACGCCTCTCTGGATTCCGCGATTGTCAATGCATCAATAATGTCTGAACGCGTTCCAAATGCCAATCTGAGAGTTTGAGCCACACGATCATCATATTCAGGGTCTGTCTTCCTCTTGGACGGAGGTATTGGTACGAAGCTAACCGACTCAAAGTCGGTATCTTTGAGCGCAAAGGACATCACCTCGGCAGCCTTCCTAATCGCTTTGAGTTTATAGACCCACTGACGCCCTCCCCGTCGGTTCATTGGCTTCTTGAAGTTAATAATGAGATTGTTTGTCGGGCTATGGGAGTATCCCGCCCGCGCTGTATACTCACCCAAATAATAGCAATGGTCTTGGCTATTCAGATGATGATGATCTGGAAGATGCAACTCATCAATTTTTGACAATTTTCTTGGGAAAAAGCTTATATCGAATGTCGTCATAGTCTTTTACCCTGATAGCCCCCATTTCCTCGAACTTCTTAGGCCATGAAAGTTTATCATTCCGAAAACAATTATCCAAAATGAATAGCATTCGCCCCTGCTCTATAGCCGCCTTTGCTTGGACTAACGTTCCTGATGTTTCGCCAGCCTCAACTATTACTGTGGCTCTTGTAAGCGCCGACATCATAACATTTCTTTCTGGAAAGAAATGCCGATTATGAACTGGGTTGACCTGCATATCATAACGATTGATGGGGACCTGACTGACGAGAAGGTGGTTTGCCGCGAGCTCTTGCTGCAGATCAAGGTTTTGTTTCGGATAAGCCTTTGTGATTGGAGTCCCGAGCACGCCGATTGTTTGTCCACCCGCTTCAATGCAGGCAGTGTGCGCCGCTGTGTCAATTCCTTTAGCCAATCCCGATACAATTGTTGCTCCATCATCAACGAGACGCCGTACCAAGTGTTTGGTGCGCAAAGCTCCCTGCTCGCTTGGTGTTCGAGTTCCAACGATAGCGACAGCTGATTTGGAATAAAGCAAATCCCAAAGCCCTTGGTAGTATATTAACTCTGGCGCATACCGAGCTACGCGAAGAGACTCTGGATATTCTCCATCACGATAAATCCGCACGCCAAACGAAGATATGTTAGACGCTCTGATTTTACTCAGAGCCATATTCGCGGCATCAATTGCCACTGGTCTTTCGACAAGTTCGGATGGCAGCGGGGCTTCTTCTCCCCGAAACTTAGACGAGATAGTTCTAAACGAAGCCTTGTCCTCTGCCCAAAGGGCCTCATAAGCCCCCATTTCTAGAAATGGCGATATTGCTTGTTCAAACGGACTTCTCAACTCGAAACCTAGTTGTGACATGTGATTCTCCTAGGACTATTGAGAACAAAATGGGAACAATGTCAAGAATCTGACATAGTTAACGTATTCGATTCCTTCTGAAGAGAAAGTTATCGGATCTCAAAACATCGAAGCAATGTGGGTTGATGCCGCACAACTTTCGAAACGAAGCAAGCGCTAAAGCCCCAACTCCTGCTCGCGCAGCCGCTTCAACTCGTCCCTCAGCCGCGCGTTCGGAGTTTGATTTGATCCACCGGATCAAATCATCCACTACGTGGACCACACCTCACCCTCAAACTCTAAATTCGCAGCCGCTTCACGCATCTGTTTTTCCAAAGTGTCCAGAGTAACAGTCATGAAAACACACGCGATCCAATCATTGCAAAAATGATCACGACGAACACACTCCACGTCCCGACAAACAGGCACGGAATGTTCTCCGATTTGAAATACTCATTCTTGGTCTTGGACTTTACGTCCTTACCACCAGCAGCATGGGGATAGTAGTTATCGTCGATGAATTTCTGGTTCTTGATTTTGAACGCCTCCCACAGCTGTTCGGCCTCTTCGCGCGCTTCAATCGATCCTAATAAGAGCTGTCGGCACATGTAGGAGAGCACCCCTCCCACAAACGAGAATATGAACAGGAAACTGTCCAGAAAGGTCTGAACGTAGGGCATCGGGTCGCCGAAAGCGTCTACTGGTTGTCGCCCGAATTTGGCTTGCAGGATCAAGCCGACTGTGGCGAACAGGAACGCGTTCATGGAGATCAGCCAGATGATGCGCTGATTATACAGTTCGTTCTCGGTTCGCACTTGTTCGCGCAAACGTTCATATATTGCGCTCGCGGACTCCGCGCCGTTGATTTGTGGTTCGGTCATGCTCTCCCCCCGTTCCAAACTGACTAAAGCCCCAACTCAACCTCGATTCCAATTGATCCACTGGATCAATTGAGTCCAAGCTCGCTTTCCCGCAGCCGCTTCACCTCGTCCCGCAACCTAGCGGCCTCTTCGAACTCCAGGTTCGCAGCCGCTTCGCGCATCTGTTTCTCGAGCCCTGCAATCGCGGCGGCCATGTTGTGGCCGGGCTCAAAGCTGGCCTGTGCCTCTTCGACGCCTTTGAGACGGCGGGATTTGCCGCCTTTCAGCTGTTGGGCCTTGCCGCCCGGTTTTTCGCCGAGTTCGCCCAGAATATCGGCCACCTCGCGTTTGATCGTGGTGGGCGTGATGCCATGCTCCAGATTGTGGGCGTGCTGTTTCTCGCGGCGGCGGTCGGTTTCGGCCATGGCCCGCTCCATCGAGCCCGTCACTTTGTCGGCATAGAGCAGGACGCGCGCGTCGGCATTGCGGGCGGCGCGGCCAATCGTCTGCACCAGACTGGTCTCGGAGCGCAGGAACCCCTCCTTGTCTGCATCCAGAATAGCAACCAGGCCGCACTCGGGAATGTCGAGCCCCTCCCGCAGCAGGTTGATGCCGACCAGCACGTCAAACTCACCGAGGCGCAGATCGCGGATAATCTCGATCCGCTCCACCGTGTCGATGTCTGAGTGCATATAGCGAACCTTTATGCCTTGCTCGTGCATGAACTCGGTCAGGTCTTCGGCCATCTTCTTGGTCAGCGTGGTGACGAGGGTGCGATAGCCCTTGGTGGTGGTCTCTCTTATCTCCGCAATGACATCATCAACCTGATTGGTCGTGCCGGTGGAGACGGGGCGCACTTCTACGGGTGGGTCGAGCAAGCCCGTCGGGCGGATCACCTGCTCTGTGAAGACGCCGCCAGTGCGCTCCATCTCCCACGGCCCCGGCGTCGCGCTGACATGCACCGTCTGCGGCCGCATGGCGTTCCACTCCTCGAACTTGAGCGGGCGATTATCGAGACAGGACGGCAACCGGAAGCCATACTCCGCGAGCGTCCGCTTGCGATTAAAGTCCCCCTTATACATCGCCCCAATCTGAGGAACCGTCTGATGACTCTCATCTGTAAAGACGAGCGCATTGTCTGGTAGATACTCGAACATTGTGGGGGGTGGTTCGCCTGGTTTCCGACCGGTTAGGTAGCGGCTGTAATTCTCAATCCCGTTGCAGGACCCCGTCGCCGCGAGCATCTCCAGATCGTATTGAACGCGTTGCTCGATCCGCTGTGCTTCGAGCAGTTTGCCTTCGGTTTGGAAGTGCGCCAGGGTTGTTTTCAGCTCGGCCTTGATGCTCTCAATCGCCTGGTTCAATGTCGGACGCGGGGTGACATAGTGGCTGTTTGCATAGAGTTTGATCGCGGGCAGATCCTGGATCTTTTTCCCCGTTAGCGGATCAAACTCGACAATTGCTTCCAACTCATCACCGAAGAAGGAGAGCTTCCACGCCCGGTCTTCATAGTGTGCCGGAAAGATATCGAGTACGTCCCCCTTCATCCGGAACGTCCCGCGCGCAAAAGCCATATCGTTACGATCATATTGGAGCGCGACCAGCTTGGCGGCGACCTCACGCGGATCAATCCGCTGCCCGGTCTCCAGCTTCTCCGTCATGCTGGTATAGGTCTCGACCGAGCCGATGCCGTAAATACATGAAACCGAGGCCACAATGATCACATCGTCGCGTTCCAGGATCGCCCTTGTCGCCGAATGGCGCATTCTGTCGATCGCCTCATTGATTGAGCTTTCCTTCTCAATGTAGAGATCGCGCCGAGGGACATAAGCCTCTGGCTGGTAATAGTCATAGTAAGAGACGAAATACTCGACCGAGTTTTCAGGGAAGAAGGATTTAAACTCGCCATAAAGCTGCGCGGCCAGCGTCTTGTTCGGGGCCAGAATCAAGGCAGGGCGCTGCGTCGCCTCAATGATCTTGGCCATAGTAAAGGTCTTGCCGGTACCGGTCGCCCCAAGCAGAACTTGATCACGCTCGCCCTCTTTTATGCCGTCAACCAGCTCAGGGATCGCCTCAACCTGATCTCCCGCAGGCTCATAGGGCGAGTGTACTTTAAAACGCTGCCCACCCTCCAGCTTTTCCCAGCGCCGGTCGGGGCGGTGCGGTGTCCACTCGCTGCTCGGAAGCGCACCAACCGCATCTTTCGCGGCACCGGTCCAGTCAAACGCGGCGGAGGCGTCTGACACGCCGGAAAGGGATTTCGAAGCCATGGATCATATGTAGAACGCAGTGCCGGATTCGCAAAGGGCCGATTCCGCGCCGGGCGGGTCTATTTCAATTGTGATGGCCGTCCGCGATCCCCAAACCACCAAAGCGTTGCGGCTGTTGCAGCAAAAGTCGCCGTCTCAATAATTGAGGACTGCCCGGCCGCATCGGCGTGAAACCAGACCGCTGCCGTGATACCCCACAGCAAGAATGTCAGGACAGGCCGGGTGATGCCGCGAATGGCATCAACCCAGCGATAACTTGGCGCGATAGCGGCCTCGGCAGCGAGGGACGCTTTCAGACCATCCCAACTCCCGGTCGTATCGGCTAAGTCCCGTGCTGAATCGGCAGCCGCGTTCTCGGCAACCCGCTGCGCCTCCAGAACTTTCAACTCGTGCCCCCAGCGCGCCTGTTCCTGAGCGAAAGTCTGGCGTTGCTCGAAATAACCCGCCACCCGGCCGAGCGCTGTCCCCACCAATCCAAATACACCGCCTCCAGCGGCATTTGCGGCCAAACCAATGAGATCAGACATGTTTGTGCTCTCCAGCCATGCTGACAGCATCGAGGCGGGTAAGCAGGTCCTGAACCACCGCGACGAGAACCGGAATGAGTTCTTCCTGCCGAAGGGATTGCAGACTGTCAGGGTCGGCAGCATCGGCCATCGCCCACAAGGACGCATGTTCCAGGCCCGTCTCGATCAAAGCGGCTCTGACGTCTTGCGCGAGGAAGCCGAATGACATGCGATCACTGCCGTTACGACGAAACGATACAGGGCGAAGCCGGGTAAGCAGATCGCCAGCTTGGGCGAGTTCTGCGATATCGTGCTTCTGTCGTCGATCTGAAGAGACCGAGGGCGCATTTACGAGGTAGAGATCTCGAAATGAGCTACTAGCGCTGCCAATATCTAGGCTTCCGCCTGGACTTGGGATAAAGTCGAACTGGGTCTTGAACGTTTCCGCATCCGGGTCGAGTTCCAATACGCTCCCTTTAAACGCGTTTGTCGCTTTGGTAACACCGAATTTCAGATGGCTGCCACCGGATCGACTTGAAATTTGAGTTGCCCCGCTGCCATTCCGGCTCAACTCAAGCCGACCGTTTGTATCTAGTGAAACTGAGCCATCACCCGTCTCCGCAATAATTGATCCGCCCACAGCAAGCTTTTGGCCGGCAACAGGGTCGGTGCCAACTCCGAGGTCGCCCGTTGCATTGTCAATCTTGAGGGCATCAAGCCACGAGCCACCATCTGGTGACACACGGACCGAAAACCTGTCATCTCCAACAAGTCCAAACTCTGCGCGGCCACCATAGGCTGACTGAAATAGCAGGGAAACCGTGTTCGAGCTCGCTTCCTTGTTCAGAGCAAGCCTGATGTCACCTGTGCCATTGTCAGTCGTCTCGCGCGCGGTCCATAGCGCCGAGTTAAGCCGTGCTGCAAACGGATTTGCACCATCTGCGGTCGTTGCCAGACCAACGAATTCCAGGTTCTGAGTCTCTGTGAGACCTCCAGGTCCGCCGCCAGAGCCCGTTTCCAGGACCGCCCAATTTGTCCCGTCATAGATCCGTAACGCGCTGGCTGCCCGATCCCAAACCCGCCAGCCCGGGCTCGGCGCATAGAACATCCAGGCTCCATCTTGCCAAGCTGCAAGCTCCAAAGCATAGCCGCTCCACTCTGCAGATGGCGCGCTGCCAACGATCCAGACCCCACCTTCACCCGGACTGACCGGCGGGATGTCGAGACCGGCCTCTTCAACACTCGCCATGACCAGAATATCGAAGGCCCGCAGGCTCTCATTCACAGTCACATGTTTCTGCGCTTGATTGGGCAGCAGATAGGGCAGGCCCAGGTTTGGGCTGAAGTCTTCACTGGGCATAAGCGTCATCTCCGGTCGACAATCTCTGCCGACAGGGTCCACGCATTATCTATTCAGTCGGATAGATTGGATTTATTCGGCCGCGACGAATGCGCGGTGATGGCTCAGCGCTTCAATCGCACCGCTATACTCGCGTTCCAGCTGGTCGACATATTCAGCTGTCGACATGCGGGATTTGATCGCGCCGATCCCCTGTCCGCAGCCCCAGATATCTTTCCAGGCCTTGGACTTCTGATTGCCGCCGGAACCGAAATTCATCGCACTCGGATCGCTCTCAGGCAGGTCATTCGGGTCGAGACCCGCCTGCGCAATGGACGGGGCCAGATAGTTACCGTGCACGCCTGTGAACAGGTTCGAGTAAACGATATCCTTCGCATCGCTCTCGACAATCATGTCCTTATAGCCCTCAACCGCATTCGCCTCATGACAGCTGATAAAGGCTGAACCGATATAACCAAGGTCGGCGCCCATAGCCTGGGCCGCAGCCACTGCTCCACCATTTGCGATCGAACCCGACAGCGCAAGTGGGCCGTCGAAGAACTCGCGAATATCCTGGATCAGCGCGAAGGGCGAGGTCGTGCCGGCATGACCGCCCGCCCCTGCTGCAACAGCGATCAGGCCATCTGCGCCTTTGTCCAGCGCCTTGCGAGCAAAGATTGAGTTGATGATGTCATGCAGAACAATACCGCCATAAGAGTGGATCGCATCATTCACTTCGGTCCGCGCGCCGAGCGAAGTAATGATAATCGGCACTTTCCATTTCACGCACATATCAACATCATGCATGAGGCGATCATTTGACTTGTGGACGATCTGGTTGACCGCGAAGGGGGCTGACTTGCGATCCGGGTTCTTCTCGTCCCACTCGGCGAGCTCGGTGGTGATCCGATCCAGCCACTCATCAAGCACCGGGCCGGGACGGGCATTCAACGACGGGAAAGAGCCAACGACACCGGCTTTGCACTGTGCGATCACAAGATCCGGGTTCGAGATAATAAAAAGTGGGGAGCCAATAACCGGGATGCGGAGGTTCTGTAAGATGGGAGGTAGCGCCATGGGAAATCCTTTTTGGTGATCCAGCTCTAACAATGTCGAATTGACAGCTAGCGCCCTTGCTTGGCGCGACAAGCCCTAACCATGCGACACCACCCGACCTAACGTAAGTCTTGCTAGAAGGCGGGGACTAAGCCATTTCAAATCCGAACAGATCAGAATGTGTGTGAGGAAACATGGTAGCAGATCATCTGTCACTATCGGGCGAGTTTGAAACAGCAACCGAAGCAGACTGGTTGGCGGCTGTATCAAAAGCGCTGAAAGGCGGCGGTCTTGAGCGTATTACGCGTCAAACCAGAGACGGCCTGCCGATTCATCCGTTGTACCGTGAAACGAGTTTCAGCAGCAGTGAAAATACACGTGGGATGCCGGGAGAAAGCCCGTTTCTACGCGGCGCGTCGTCGGAACCAGATGCGTATCTGCAATGGGATATCCGGCAAAGCTTCTCACACCCTGACCCTGCCACGACGAACCAGGAGATCCTTCGTGATCTTGAGCGCGGTGTCAGTTCAATCAATCTCGCCATCGAATGCACTGGCGAAGTTGGGTGTGTTATCTCCAGTCAAAACGATCTTGAGACCGCGCTGAACGGCGTGAGAGCCGATATCGCTTCGATTTCGCTTGCCCATCGCGGCGCTGGGTCCGGGCTTAGCGCTTCTGCCCTTCTCGCCGAGTGGGCCGGGCATCAGGAAAGCCCTAAAACGCAGAAACTCGCCTTCAATATCAGCCCTATCTCACAACTGATGCGAACCGGAAAGGTCGCGGGGGGGGTGGACGCAGCGTTCGCAAAAACTGCGGCTTTTGTCAGCGCCGTGAAGGACAAGTTTCCGCGCGCGACAACACTTCAAGTCAACGGTCAGGTCGCACATGAGAATGGCGCGACCGAGGCACAGGAACTCGCCGCGATGATCGCCAGCGCAGTCGACACTTTGCGCCGCCTCGATGCGGCGGGTTGCCCGCCTGAAACCGCGGCGCCGCAAATCCTGTTCTCGATCGCGGTCGATGCGAACTATGCGTTGGGCATCGCCAAACTGCGCGCCGCAAGACGGCTCTGGGCGCGGGTTCAGAGTGCGCTCGGCCTCGATATTGCGCCAATGACGCTGCATGCTGTGACCAGCGCGCGCATGCAGACAAAGTATGATCCATGGGTCAACATGCTGCGCGGGTCAGCAGCCTGCTTTGCCGCAGCTACGGGCGGAGCAGACATTATCACTGTGCGCCCGTTCAATGAAGCATTCAGCGTGCCCGAAGAGCTCGGCCGCCGTATCGCGCGCAACACCCAGATCATTGCCATGGAAGAAAGTGGGCTTGGCCGGATCGCCGACCCAAGTGGTGGGGCCTGGTTTACAGAAGCGTTCAGCGAGGATCTGTCGCAAGCCGCCTGGGCAGAATTCCAAAAGATTGAAACCGAAGGCGGTATGGTAGAAAGTCTGGTTGCAGGCCAGTTGCAATCGCGCATTGCGGAAAAGCGCGCTGCCCTGATCAAGGATATTGCCCGCCGAAAAGTTCCAATCACAGGAGTGAGCGAGTTTCCGCTTCTTGAAGCCGTTGATGCGCCGACTGGAGAAATCAAGCCTTATAAAAAGGGCGACGGCATCGACCCTGCCTCGCTAAAGGCCCTGATCGGCAACACCGGCAAGCCTGAAAGTGACACAATCGCAGACCCTCTGCCGATGATCCGCCTGTCTGAACCTTTCGAGACATTACGCGACCGCGCTGAGGCGCATCTTGAGGCTAAAGGTGCTCGCCCGGCGATCTTCCTGGCGACACTCGGCCCGCTGGCAGAGCACACGGCACGCGCGGACTTTGCACGAAATCTATTTGCGGCAGGCGGCATCGAAGCTAAAGAGGCGCCTGTTCCACCGCAAAGTGCATCAGAACTCGCTGCCGCTTTCAAAGCCAGCGGCTGTGCCATCGCCGTCATTTGCGGTAGTGACAAACGCTACGAGGCGGAAGCTGCTGAAGCGTCCAAGAAGCTCAAAACCGCTGGTGTCCTCCGCATTTGGCTCGCTGGAAAGTTCGAAGCCAAGAACATAGACAGTCATATCAAAATGGGATGCGATGTGGTGCATGAGTGCACGCTCGCGTTTGCAGAATTGGGAGTTAAATAGATGACCAACTTCCCCGACTTCACCAAACTCGACCTCGGCGCACTCAAAAGCGCCCCTGCCGAGGTGCGCACGCGTACGCTGGAAACGCCCGAAGGCATTGACCTCGCCACGAGCTATAGCGCTGCCGACACAGCAGGTGTCGACTTCCTGGACGATTATCCCGGCCTCGCTCCATTTGGGCGCGGTCCTTACCCGACCATGTACACGCAGCGTCCTTGGACAGTTCGTCAGTATGCCGGCTTCTCAACCGCCGAAGACTCCAACGCTTTCTATCGACGCAACCTTGCCGCCGGTCAGAAAGGCCTCTCGGTCGCGTTCGATCTTGCAACCCACAGGGGATATGACAGCGATCATGTTCGCGTGTCAGGGGATGTTGGCATGGCGGGTGTCGCCATTGACAGCATCTATGACATGCGCACGCTTTTCTCAGGCATTCCGCTCGACCAGATGTCGGTCTCGATGACGATGAATGGCGCAGTCTTGCCCATCCTCGCGCTCTATATCGTAGCGGCTGAGGAACAGGGCGTCGGCCCGGAAAAGCTCGCCGGAACCATACAGAACGATATTCTGAAAGAGTTTATGGTGCGCAACACCTACATCTATCCGCCCAAACCCAGCATGCGGATCATTTCGGACATCTTTGCCTATACCTCTCAAAACATGCCGAAGTTCAACTCCATCTCCATCTCGGGCTATCACATGCAGGAAGCCGGTGCGACGGCGGATCTGGAGCTGGCTTACACGATCGCAGATGGCATCGAATACATTCGTGCCGGGGTGGCTGCCGGGTTAGACGTAGACGCGTTTGCGCCGCGGCTAAGTTTCTTTTGGGCGATTGGCATGAACACATTCATGGAAGTCGCCAAGATGCGCGCCGCGCGCCTGATCTGGGCAAAACTGGTCAACAAGGAGTTTTCTCCGAAGAACTCGAAATCGATATCGCTGCGCACCCACTGTCAGACCTCTGGTTGGTCGCTCACGGCGCAGGACGTCTACAACAATGTTATCCGCACCTGCTTCGAAGCCATCGCCGCCGCCGGGGGCCAGACCCAGAGCCTGCACACGAATGCGTTCGACGAAGCCCTTGCCCTGCCGACCGATTTCTCGGCCCGTATCGCCCGCAACACACAGCTCTTCCTGCAACAGGAAGGCGGCGCGGCGCAGACTATCGACCCATGGGGCGGCTCTTACTATGTCGAGCGCTTGACCCACGATCTCGCCGCCAAAGCCCTCACTCATATTGAGGAAGTCGAAAAACTCGGCGGCATGCGCAAAGCGATTGAGGAAGGCATCCCGAAACTTCGCATTGAGGAAGCCGCTGCCAACACGCAGGCCCGTATCGATAGCGGCCAGCAAACCGTCGTTGGCGTCAATAAGTTCCTGCTCGACGAGGAAGAAGACGTTCCGGTCCTGAAAGTCGATAATGCGACCGTCCGCCGGATGCAGCTCGACAAGCTCGCGCGTCTGAAATCAGATCGTGATCAGGCCGAAGTGGACGCCAAACTCGACGCGATTGCCAATGCGGCGGCGGGCACGAAAGGCAATCTGTTGGCGCTCGCCGTAGACGCTGCACGCGCCAAGGCGACAGTCGGCGAAATCTCTACAGCGGTAGAGCGTAGTCAGGGCCGCCACAAAGCCATCATCCGCTCAATCAAAGGCGTCTATGGCGCAGGCGTGAAATCAACAGAGCGCGCCAAAGAAGCCGTCGGCATGGCTGAAGCCTTCGCGCTAAAACATGGCCGTAAACCCAAGATCTATATCGCAAAAATGGGCCAGGACGGGCACGACCGGGGCCAGAAAGTTGTCGCCTCCGCGCTGATGGATCTCGGTTGGGAAGTGGAAATCGGTCCGCTCTTCCAGACCCCGGAAGAAGCCGCCAAGGATGCACGCGCAGCGGGCGTGGATATCGTCGCCGCCTCCTCCCTCGCGGCCGGTCACCTGACCCTCGTGCCAGAGCTAAAACGCGCGCTCGGCAATGAAGGCGCCGCAGCGACCAAGATCATGGTCGGCGGCGTCATCCCGCCTCAGGATTTTGATGCGCTCTATGCAGCTGGCGCGGTCGCTATCTTCCCGCCGGGCAGCGTTATAGCCGATTGCGCTGCGACGATGCTGGAATCGCTGAGCGGCGACGGCGATGGAGTAAAGGCGGCGGAATGAGCAACCTCCCCTCCACCGCAGGCTATGCCAACGAAGCCGACGACCTCTTCAAACGCTACGAAGCTCGCAAGGCCGCTAATATTCACAAGCCTTGGTCTCATTTCTTTCCATCACCGCCCGCCCACATTCTCGATATCGGTGCGGGTACTGGGCGTGACGCAGCGTGGTTTGCCTCGCTTGGGCATCAAGTGACGGCGGTTGAGCCGGTAGATGAGATGCGGCTGCGCGCCCAAAAGCTACACCCCGAGCCTGAAGTCAGCTGGCTCAAGGACATCTTGCCCGACCTGACACACACGAAGGCCCTGAACCTTCGCTTCGATATGATCCTGATGCATGCGGTCTGGATGCACCTGACTGAAGACGAGCGCATAAGCGGTATGGTCAATCTCGCAGCGCTTCTTGCGCCCGGCGGGCGCATTGTGATGAGCCTGCGTCACGGTCCAGTACCAGAAGGCCGGCGTATGTTTGACGTGACTAGCGAGGAAACGATTGCGCTCGCAGGTGAAAATGGTCTGAAAAACCTGTTCCATGAACGATCAGAGTCGATTGCCGCCGAAAACCGAGCGCTTGCCATCGAATGGACAAAACTCGTCTTCGAAAAGGCCTGACGGCGCGACACCCTTCCCCTAATCCAAAATCCCCGCCATCCTCTCTAAAAAGTTATTGGGAGGATGAGATGGACGAGTATGATATCTATGATGCAACCGGCCTTGCGGCGCTGGTCGCAGCAGGAGACGTCACACCAAAGGAATTACTGGACGAAGCGGTGACACGTGCTGGCAAAGCCCAGACCGACTTGAACTGTTTCTCGGCCATGTTTCCAGAGGTTGCCGAACGTCAAATTTCAGACGCCTTGCCGAGCGGTCCTTTTCGAGGCGTTCCGATGGCGGTCAAGGATCTCGGGTTCGAGATCGAAGGTCAGCCGCTAACCAGCGGCAGCCGCGCTTTCAAGGACAATATCGCCACCCGCGATAGTGAGCTGTGCAAACGCTACAAAGCGGCAGGCTTCGCCCTGTTTGGACAAACCACCAGTCCCGAGTTTGGCCTAACGACGACGACCGAAAGCCTGCTCTACGGCGCGACCCTAAATCCCTGGGATACCTCACGCACCTCTGGTGGCTCATCCGGCGGGGCCTCAGCCTGTGTTGCGGCGGGCGTGATTCCCATGGCTCATGCCAGCGACGGCGGCGGCTCAATCCGCATTCCTGCAAGCTGTACGGGCCTCTTCGGTATGAAGCCCTCACGTGGGCGCACGCCCATGGGACCTGCCACCACCGAAGGCTGGAACGGTCAGTCAACGGTCCACGCCGTGTCGCGCTCTGTACGTGACAATGCCGCTTTGCTGGACGCCACGCATGGCCGCGAAATCGGGTCGCGCTATGTCGCACCAGAGCCTGATGCGACGTTTCTCAGCGCCCTTGAGCATGATCCAAAGCCGCTCAAAGTCGCCCTTTGGGAGACAGCACCGAACGGCGCAAAGCCTGATTCCGATGCGCAAGCCGGCCTAAACACCACGCGCAAACTGCTCGAGGATCTTGGTCACCATGTCGAAGAAGCCGGGCCAATCCTGGATGGAGAGGCCCTCGGCAAAGGTATAATGGTCACCATATCGGCAGCCTTGGCGATGATCATGGAAGCTCGCGGCGAGGCGCTGGGACGTGAAATGGGCGCTGACGATATGGAACCAGTGACCGCTCGCTTTGTCGAATTTGGAAACTCGATCCCGATGAAAGACCTGATGCAAGCCAATCAGGCATCGATCACAGCCGGGATCATCTATGAGCAATTTCTCATTGAAGGGGGGTACGACATGATCCTATCCCCAACCACATCCCGCGCGCCGGATCCGATTGGCATGCTGTCGCTCGCTCCGAAAAATATGGAGGCCTATACAGAGGCTGTTACAACCTTTGCGCCATGGTGCGCGATCTCCAATCAAGCTGGCACCCCCGCAATGTCTGTTCCGCTACATTGGACAGATGACGGCTTACCGATTGGTATGATGTTCGGCGCGCGCTGCGGCAATGAATGGCAGCTTTATCAGCTCGCCGGACAGCTGGAACGCGCGGCGCCATGGTTCGATAAGCGACCACCGGTTTGGACTGGGGCTTAGAAAGTCAGAACAGCCTACTCGGCAACATAACAACACCCGTTTTGGGGCCTGACCGGTCCGTAATGGTAAATTTCTAGAACGGTTTTCTAACATCTATTTCATTTGTGATCATGCGATCACATTGCCCCTTTTCGGCCATATTTCTATTGTTTGTAAGCGCTCACAAACAAGCGGTACGATCGCGTAACCGTAAGTAAAAGCAGGAGTTCAACATGTCTGTCACGGCAGTATCAACGGGCGCAGGTTTCGCGCTGAAAATCTTTGGTGGCCTATATCTGGCGGATGCCGCTTCAGGCATCATCCACTGGTTTGAGGACCGCTACGGGAACCCCAAATGGCCTGTACTTGGCCACACGATCAGGGAGAACCAGCAGCATCACCATACCCCGCGCAGTTTCCTTAAAGGCACCATATGGACGCGCAACCGGGAGGTCTGGGTGATCGGAGTCGCGTTTCTGGCTTTCTTCTATTTTGCAGGCTGGCTGAACCTGTTCACTGGCGCTGCGGTAATCTTTGGCATGTTCGCAAATGAGGTTCATGCCGCTGCTCATCGTGGTCCGAAGGAGAATGGCGACGTCATAACCGCTTTGCAGAAGACCGGCCTGATGCAGTCACACAAGCATCATGCGGCCCATCACCGCCACGGCAAAGACAGCCACTATTGTGTGATGACCAATCACCTCAACCCAGTGCTTGAACGGGCCCGGTTTTTCCAGACGCTGGAACACCTCATCAAATGGGCAACCGGCATCGTTCCGCGTGTCGATGACAGCGTCAATCCGCGCTACAGGCGCGCTGTGTAGACAAGATGGAAATCATATGATGAGAATGATTTGCAATTTCATATAAATCATGACACCAATTGCAAATCATTCTCAAAACTGGAGTAAAGCATGTGCTACCCGATCCAAGACTCAAGCATGATCGAATGGCTAAGAACGCAGGTTCGGGTGCTTGAAGCCTGGCGCGAATCGATTGCGTTGAAACCGGAATTGGACATGGCCTTGCTCAGCCGTGTCGAAGAACATTATCAATGGCTTACGCGCGAGATTGATCTTCTGGAGATGGCAGGGCAGCCACAGGCTCTCAGAGCCTAGAACTTCTCAAACACTACAGTCAGATTGTTCGCGGGCATTTCGATAACCTGATTTAACGTCAGACCATGTCGCTGCGCAATAGGAACGATATCCAGCTGTAAATCTCGAACGCCCCAACTCGGGTCCCGGCGTTTGAGATCTTCACTGAAACGCGCATTGCTCGGCGCCATCTCTCCTAACACGGAAAATGGCCCATAGAAGCAAAGTCGTCCGCCCCGTTTAAGGATCGCTCCGGCTCCGGTCAGCAATCCAACAGCCGCTTCAAACGGAGCGATATGGATCATGTTGGCGCAGAAGAGGGCCTCATAGCCCGCTGCAGCATGCTCCAGCACCCAATTCGGCGCGGTCGTATCAATCACAAGCGGCCCAAGCAGTCGGTCATGCACTGCGGCTTGCCGCCATGCCGTTTGACTGGTGTGACCCGCCGGATCGATGTCACTATAGGTCCAGCTGATGCCTGGTGCGGCTTGCGTAATATGCGCGCCATGTTCGCCTGTGCCAGAGGCAATCTCAAGCACCCGCCCCGCGTTCAGGACATGCTCCAGAAAGGTCGCTCTAACGATATCCTTATTGCGTCCCGTTGAGGGTGAATACCGCCGTCCATCCTGGGCCTCAGAGCGTTGCTCGAGGGCGAGAGGTTGCCCGCTCACAGACTTTGGATAGTGCCTATCCTCATCACTCAATGCGCGCTTATCCTCTTGGCGTAAAACGGTCTCTGAGTTCAGTTTTTAGGATTTTGCCATTTGCATTTCTGGGTAGAGGCTCTTCCATGAACTGAATTTCCACCGGAACCTTGAATGCGGCAAGGTGGTTGGCAACGTGGGCCCGCAACTCGTCCTCGCTCGCGGATTTTCCCGGCTTGAGTTGCACAACCGCCCCGACTTCCTGCCCCAGAATCTTGTGCTCGATGCCAACAACCGAAGCATCCATTACCGCAGGGTGGTCATACAAGGCACTTTCAACCTCGATACAATAGATATTCTCCCCGCCACGGATCAGCATATCCTTGGCGCGATCAACCAGATACAGGAAACCCTCTTCATCAATCCGGGCAAGGTCGCCAGTCACGACCCACCCCTCGATAAAGGTTTCGGCAGTCGCTTGTGGACGGTTCCAGTACAGCTTGCAGTTTGATGCCCCCTTGCACCACAGCTCACCGACCTCACCAGGAGGCAATGTCTTGCCGTCCGGGTCTACAATCTTAAGTTCGACAGCGCCCGGGGCAGCGCCGGCACTGTCTGGTCGGTTCACATAATCTTCGCCGATATTCAGCGTTGCCGTTGCGCATGTTTCCGTCATGCCCCAACCATTGCCGGGGGCGGCATCGGGGATACGTTTCTTGATGGTTGTCACCAGCTCCGGCGCTGACGGTGCGCCGCCATAAGAAACGGCCTTGATGCTGGAGAGATCATACTGATCGCGATCAGGATGCTCGAGCAATTGCCAGGCAATCGCTGGCACACCGCCCACAGCTGTGATCTGCTCGGCTGGAATGATCGGCAACGCGCGCCCTGCATCCCACTTATACATCATAACGATCTTATCGCCGCGCACCATGGTCGGGATCAAAATCGCGAACGCCCCCGTTGCATGAAAAAACGGGATCGCCAGCAAGGTCGCCCCCTGCTCGTTCGGATCAGGCTCAGGTGGCGCCTCACCCCGGCGCAGCAGCATCCGCATCTGGCACGTCATCGAGTTCAGAATATTCGATATAATTGCCCTGTGCGTTGCCAGCGCGCCTTTGGGGCGTCCGGTTGTGCCAGAGGTATACATGATTGTTGCATCATCATCGGGCCCCAGATCCACCGGCGGCAGATCAATCTTGGGCAAGGTGGCCCAATCCGAAACGGGTCCAATCAAGGATTCCATGGAGGTTACGCGTGGGTCTGCGCGGTCATCCTGATCACGCGCAATAATGATATGCTCCAGGTCCTCAAGGTGATCGATATGTTCACGCACCCGCTCATAGATCTGCGGATCAACAACGGCGATCTTCGCTCCGCTATCGCTTAGCCCATATTCCAGTTCTTCACCGGTCCACCAGGAGTTCATCGGCGTAGCAATCGCACCGATACTCAATGCTGCAAAGAAAGGCACTGGCCACTGCGGATAGTTGCGCATGATGATCGCAACCCGGTCACCTTTCACCACCCCAAACTTCTCAGTCAGAATACCTGCAAAATGCTCAACCGCACGCGCAAACGCGGAAAAGGTAACCCGTTCATCTTCGAAGACCATATAGTCGCGGTGTCCGAATTGTGGTTCTGTAGCCTCCAGAATAAATCGGATTGTCGGCGGGGCCTGCTCATACACTTTCATCGCAACGCCGCCGACAACGCCATCCGCCAGTTTCAGGGGCGTATCGGACGCTGCAATTGCAGCGTTCGCAGCTTCGATGGACATAACGGGCCAATTCTCAGGCAATGCTGCCGCCATAGGTTTCCTCCAGAGACTTTTCTATCTCCAGATATGCGGGAGGTCTGCCGCAAGGGGAAGAGGCGACGCAGGGGTAGCCTCTTTCTTATGGATATCCGATTTGGAAGCTGGCCTGAGGAAAACTAGTTGTTATCGGCGACTAAGACGTTTGAATCGACATCATCGATGTCGGAGAACGCCGATCCTGTACGGCTTTCGGTTGGCAGCATGCTTACAGCAAGACAGGCCAACAAGCTGGCAAATACGATAGTAAGAAAGGCTCTCAACGGAAGCTCCGTAAACTCTACTCGACCCCCGACGGTACAACCCTGAGGCCAACTTCACGAAAACGTGAGCCCCGGTCAAGCCCGTTTACACATTATTTACCAAACTCACAGAACCGCACCGACCGCATTGTGCCATCCGGTTCAACCAGATCATAAGTAGGCCCAGTCAGCTCGGGGTCGTCACAAAGATATCCGATCTGAAACATATCAACCAGATAGTCTGGTCCCGGTGAGAGATTGCGCGCCAGCATCAGATCGGCTGCATCCTGATGCTCACCAAGGCGAAACAGAGCTTCAAACTCTTCAGTCGGGGAAAGCTCACCGCTAGCGATTGCAGCCTTTAGCGCTTTGGTTTCAAGCGTGGCTTCAGCCAGCCAAAGTCCAGCCTCGTCCGAGAGTGGGTTATCGCCGTATGTGGACACAAGCTCATTGAAGTCATACATCGCGCCCTCGACGTCATTGCCTGCACCAAGCCGCAGCTCGCCACGTCTATAAAGTGCGGCAGCTTTCTCATTTTCTGTCAGGTCGGGCACCCCCAAGAGCTGGGTCAGACGGTCGATTGCCGTCGGCTCATTCCCGGCCGCAACGAGCTGATCGACGGTTCCCATGGCAAGTTCAAAGGCACCCGGAACTTCTGTCAGGGCAACAGGTTCAGAAGTGGGTGCCGGTTCCGTTTCCGTAATAACTGTCGTGCTGGAGCACGCGGTGATGAGAATTGCGGAACTTGCTGCAAATAGAATACGCATGCGATCAGACTCCTTCTTGATCATGAACACACTCTTGGTCGCGAGCGCTGATGGCGAAATCAGGGCGGGAATCAGGAATCTGGAAGAGGATCGCACCAAACCAGCGCATCTGCATGGTCAGGTATAACGCCATAGGTATGAACAGCCTCGCCAGAGCCGCTCTGGCCATTCCCACAGATATAATCAAACTCGCGCAGGATATTCGTCTGAGGCAGCGTCGGTGTAAGTCCTGAGCGTTGATAGCGTAGAGCCGCTTCTTCCAGTGCACCCATGAGCACTTTGTCATCGAACCAATCGGGTAAGTTCTGTAATCTCGACAGCCGCCTGGTAGCCTCGTCTATCGACGACTGGACTTCGTCGCGCGAGGTCGTGACGTCCAGTTGTCTCGGGTCTTCAGGATTTTCGATCAGAAAAGTGTCCAGATCGGCGACTGCCGCTGGCAGATTGAAACTGTTCTCGGCCCGTTTCTCCGCGCGCAGCAAAAGCAGATCCGCGCGCTGGGCCGCACTCAGGTCTTCGCGCGTCAACGCCGCACTGAGTTGGTTTTCGGTGACAGAAACGCTGGTGCTTGTACGAGTGTCCTGCATCAGCGCTTCGAAAGCGTCCGGCGGCATTTCAACCGGAACAGTTTCACACCCAACAATGGCGACTAAAGCGGAAGCAGCAAGAATGCGGCGGATCATTTCAGGGAATTCTACTCAACTATGATTTGCATCAGACAAAACCATAACCAAACCTGCGAATAAGGCTGTTCAGAGGCACGACTGTGAATACCCTGTCATGCTCGGATCAGCACTGTACTATGCGCGCGCGACCTGATCGATCTCGGCAAGGCTTCCGCGCCCTAAAGCACCAATCGCAACGGCGGCAATATGGCGGGCATTCAAGCCCGCTTCTTCATACATCAGTTCAGGCTTATTGTGCTCTTGAAACTTGTCGGGCAAGTGCATGGTCCGAATCTTGAGACCTGCATCGAGCTGCCCGGTCTCTGCCAGATGGTGCAAGACAAATGAACCGAAACCGCCGCGTGCGCCTTCTTCAATCGTGATCAGGACCTCATGCTCGCGCGCCAATCTGTCCGTCAGGTCTGCATCAATCGGCTTTGCGAAGCGCGCATCTGCCACCGTACAGGACAGGCCTTGGGCCGAAAGCATGTCTGCGGCCTTCAGGCATTCCGGAAGGCGGGCACCATACGACAGAATAGCGATAGAGCTGCCTTCACGAACAACTCTGCCTTTGCCAATTTCGAGCGGCGTCAGAAGCTCGGGGATCGCAACACCCGTTCCCTCGCCGCGCGGATAGCGGAACGCTGATGGGCGGTCATCAATCTCTGTCGCCGTCAAAACCATGCGCGCCAGCTCGGCTTCATCCGAGGCGGCCATGCAGATCATACCTGGAAGCGCGCCGAGATATCCGACATCGAAACTGCCTGCATGCGTTGAACCATCCGCCCCGACCAGACCAGCTCGGTCAATCGCAAAACGAACAGGCAAGCTTTGAATCGCGACATCATGAACGACCTGATCATAACCGCGCTGCAGGAAGGTCGAGTAGATCGCCGCAAACGGTTTCATCCCATCAGCGGCCATTCCGGCCGCCATGGTCACGGCGTGCTGCTCTGCGATACCGACATCAAAAGCCCGTTTCGGAAAGGCTTTCTGAAAGATGTTGACACCTGTCCCGGATGGCATTGCTGCGGTAATCGCGCAGATTTTGGGATCATCTTCACCCAGTTTGACCAGCGTGTTACCGAACACATCCTGATACTTTGGTGCCTTCGGCTGCGACTTTACCTGTTCGCCGGTTACGACATTAAACCGTGACACACCGTGATACTTGTCAGCGCTGCTCTCAGCAGGTTCGTAGCCCTTGCCCTTCTGGGTAACGACATGCAGCAGGACCGGACGCTGCATCTGTTTGATGTTCTCCAGAACCGGGATCAGAACATCAAGATCATGTCCGTCAATCGGGCCGACATAATAGAAGCCCAATTCCTCAAACATCGTCCCGCCCATGGCGAAACCACGCAGATATTCCTCTGCCTTGCGGGCCGGATTTTCCAGACCAATAGGTTTGGCCATCTTTTTCGCGATTTTCCTGAGGCCGCGATACGATCGGCTGGATACCAGACGAGAGAAATAATGGCTCATCGCACCGACCGGCGGGGCAATGGACATGTCATTGTCATTCAGAATGACCAGTTGGCGCAGCTGCTCATAACCAACATTATTCATCGCTTCATAGGCCATGCCAGCGGTCATTGAGCCGTCGCCAATTACCGACACGACATGATTGGAATGCCCCTGCAGATCACGCGCCTTGGCAAACCCGTGTCCCGCCGAGATGGAAGTTGAGGCATGCGCCGCACCGAACGGGTCATACACGCTTTCAGAACGCTTGGTGAAACCGGAAAGGCCGCCGCCCTGTCGCAGCGTGCGAATGCGGTCCTTGCGCTCGGTCAGGATCTTGTGGGGATAGCATTGATGGCCAACATCCCAGATCAGCTTGTCATCGGGCGTGTTGTAAACCGCATGGATCGCCACTGTGAGTTCAACCACGCCCAGCCCGGCACCGAGGTGACCGCCGGTCACAGAGACCGCGCTGATCACTTCAGAACGCACCTCATCAGCGATTTGGTTCAGCTCGTCGCGCGTCTTGCCTTTAAGATCCGCAGGAGAGTTCACAAAATCGAGGAGACGTTCGTTCTTCATGTCGGCCATGGTTGGACCTTTCTTTTCGCCGGCGCCTTTGTGTCTTACTAGCGCGTTCTGTCCAGTACGAAATCAACTGATTGCAGCAATATATTGGCGCGATTGCGAAAAATAGCGAGATGCATACGGGCTTGCGCGGCGAGCAGCCGCACCCGCTCACGTGCTTGCTCAATACCCAGCAGGGTTACAAAATTGGCTTTTCCGGCTTCTGAATCGGTGCGCAAGGGTTTTCCGACTTCCGCCTCGCTGCCTTCGGCGTCGAGCAAATCATCTGCGATCTGATAGGCAAGCCCAAGATCGTGGGAAAAGCCATGCAGCGCGTTGCGCTCTGCCTCGCTGGCACCGCCGATGATACAGCCCGCCTCAACCGAGTAAGAGATCAAGGCACCCGTTTTCAGGCGCTGCATCCGGGTAATTGTGTTGATATCGCGAGGGCTGTCATGCTCAAGCATATCGATCATCTGGCCGCCGACCATGCCCAACGCGCCCGAGGCATCTGACAAACGCTCAATCAAGCGCAGCCGGACGGAAGAGTCTTTATGGGTCTCAGAGTTTGCAAGTATCTTAAACGCCAGCGTTAGCAGCGCGTCGCCTGCAAGCACCGCTGTTGCCTCATTAAAGGCCTTGTGCACCGTTGGCTGCCCGCGGCGAAAGTCATCATCATCCATACAGGGCAGATCATCGTGCACGAGGGAATAGGTATGAATACATTCCAGAGCCGCCGCGGCGCGCAATAGTGAGCGCTCTGGTGCATCGAACAGAGCACCTGTTTCGATCACATAAAACGGGCGCATCCGCTTGCCGTTTGCCAGAGCGGCGTGGCGCATCGCGCGCATCAGATCCGCCTCAGGGCCTTGTGCCGGGGGGATAAGCTGATCGAGCGCAACCGTGACTCGGTCTGCGATTTCAGTCAGACGTCGTTCAAAGTCGATGTCAGACTCGGCCTGCATCAATCAAAGCTCGCCGGCTCGGTCGTAACTTGCCCACCAATGCCCTGAACAATCTGCTCCACTTTGAGTTCTGCTGCCTTCAGGCGCGTCTCACAGTGCTTCTTGAGTTCCGCGCCGCGCTCATAAATCTCAATGGATTTCTCAAGCTCAACCTCGCCTTGTTCCAATTGCGCGACGATTTTCTCAAGCTCGGCCATGGCTTCTTCGAAACTCATCTTGGCAACTGGTTTCGCCTTGTCAGCCATTCCCAATAATCCCTGTCAGTCTTGCTTGGCGGTACCCTAAGCACGCATTTCAACGGCCTCAATGGGCGGATCGCTATTTTCCACGATATTCATAAACGCGGTAGCTCCAATACTTGTCGCCACCGTCGCGTACACAAACCCATCCCAAACGCTTCAGAGGACGTCGGAGCATACGGTTGAACCAGCCATGGGCTGCGAGGTATACGCTGCGCCCCTCTGCAGCCTCATGCAGTCGCTCTGCTGCGCGTTTCGCCCGTGTCCGGGCCTCATCAACGGTTTCACCCTCAAGACTATGTCCGAACAGCCAGAACGATCGTGCAAGCACATTCCAGGTCTTCGGAAGGAAGGTTCTTGATTTCCAGACCGGCGGTGGCAGCGGGGCCTCATTGAACACTTCATCCCGCTCAGGCTCGCGCCCACCCGTCGCCCATTTCGCTGTTTCAATAGCTCTTGGGCGAATAGAACTCATAACGTGGTCCACATCACTGACCGCCTGAACCAGTGCGACAGCCGGGGCTTGATCCTCGGCAAGGCTGCCATCTTCATAACGCTGCCACCAGTCCTGATATTCCTGCCACGTCAGTCGCGGCCCGGCAGATCGGTTCAGAGCCGGTCGCCCATGCCGGGACACAATGATCCGTCCACGGCCCGTCTCTGGCTTTGGTTTGGTTTCCAAGATCGACTCATTTGCATCAGCGCCCATAGCTTCGCTTAGCCAGATTGGCGAAACGCTTCAAGCTCCTCAGAGCCTAGACGTTTCTGCGATTGAGCGCCGATGCCAGTCCGGCCACCCGCCGACCTGTGGTGAGCTCGGATGACGCAATCTGGTCCATCCGACGCCGCACTCGGGTCATTGCATTGCCGAGTCTGCCCGGCATGGAACGCTCACCCAATCGCCAGAGCTGACCAGCCCACCGCATGGGACTGGCTGCGGCGACATCTGCTCGTACGGTCCCGACATCCAGCGGTTGCTGGAGATTGCAATAGTGGCGCTTGTAATGACTCAGACCAATGCCCGCATCATAGAGCGACAGATCTCCTTGTGGCATATGCTGCAGCATTTCTTGTACAAGCATGTTGCCTGGCGAGTAATTCGAGAGTTCCGGATCAAAGGCTGTCAGCCAGCCGTGCAGGACACGGTCTGACTGGAGGTTGACTTCAATGGCTGCGATGCGGTCATCGAATCGAAGCGCAACCATACGCAACCGCATACGGTCGCTTTCATGCTGGCGCAGTCGGTCCAGAAAGCTCTGCGCCCAGGCCGGTTTCAGCACGTCATGCAGGCCAGTCCGATCAAATTGCCGACGTTTCAAGTCGATCAGCGTCTCAAAGCAGGCATCTGACGTCTCGTCCCATTCAAAGCGCGACTCCGAAAAATCACGATCTACATTGCGATACAAGCGACGCATCTTCTTGAAGTGCTTCGGCCAAGCCTTTTGCTGGCCCGCCATAAAGGCCTCCCACCCTCCTGAAAGATCAGACAGATGGAGACCTTCCCGCTCAAGTTCGGGCCGCGCGCGTCCTGTTTTCTGTGGCAACAGGCCCGCGCTGGTCAGCCCAGCAAGACCTAGCCCAGCGAGAAAAGTCTCTTCGGCGAGATTTATGCCCTGCTTAAGAATCGGACCATTCACATCGGAGAAAGGCCCGCCAATCGGGCGTGCCCAACACCCTGGACGAAGATGCAATGGCCAAACGCCGACGACGTCTTCTCCCTGAAATGCGATACCAAACCGAGTGTCATCCCGAACTTCGGATATAATCGCTGCAAACTCTGGATCAAAGAACGGATTGTCATAGCGCGATTGCGCGTTGCGCAGCTCAGTATAGGCAGACCAGAGGTCCGCCCCCATCTGCTGACGTGTCATTAATCGAAACTTCAACGGTCTATTCCCGGCAGAGAGTCATCTACCCTCAGACCTATGCAAGAACGGTGTCAGTTTAGGCGCTTCTGGAAAGCAAATAGCCCCTAAAGGCCTTTCAACCAGCGATTTTTCATGCACGGCTCCGCCCCCGCACGTGAACAGCGGTAGGTCGTGAACAAAACCGTATCCGCGCGGCCAATAAGATTATTGAAGGGCACAAAACCAACAGAAGCATCGTCAAGCTTTACCCCTGGCCGCGGCGGACACCCTGCCTCACTGATCACATCTGGCTGGCTCTCGCGGCAGTGCCCGGACACATTGCGCGCATCGAGAGAGTTATCGCGATTGTCACCCATGAAGAAGAAATGCCCGTCAGGGACAATGAAGGTGACGGTATCATCGTAAGCACCGCCGCCCTCGAAAGAATGGCTGAGCCAGCTTTGCTCGCCATTGTCTTCGCTATACTCGCTCGCCGTCACCAGTCTGCGCTTGCTATGTTCGATATAGTTGATCCGGCGCTCGAACTCTCGCTGAATGGCGACACCGTTCAGATAGATCTGACCGTCCTTGAGCTGAACTGTATCGCCCGGAATACCGATAATACGCTTGATCATGACGCGCGGCGTGTGCGGATGCTCGAAAACCGCAACATCCCCGCGTTTTGGTTGGCTGGCCAGAATTCGCCCATCAGGCAGCGGCACATAGCGCCCAAAACTGAAGGGCAGCGAGTTGCGTGAGTAACCATAGGCGAACTTGTTAACCGCGACACGGTCTCCGACCTGCAGGTTCGGCACCATGCTTTCAGATGGAATCACGCGCAGTTCGTAGACCAGCCCGGAAAAAACCAGAAAGAGTGGTACAAACACACTCAGCGTCACACCCCACTCACGCAATTCCTTTATCAGAGTTTGCTTCAGGGTCAGACGCGGCTGTTCCTCATCCTGTGACGTTGCAACATCAGTCATCGACATCTCTTTCTAAACCCGCCACAGCGCTTAGCGCGGACAGCACTAGAAGGCGACAATGATGTTCAAAAAATGTCAGTGACTGATCAGACTGCGCGATACCAGGCCACGCCATTTTCATCGATCGTATAGTCAGCATCGCCCCGCGCGATCAGACAGTTCAGATGCGCCAAGGCTTCACCAGTCGCCATGCTGAGCACATCCTCACCGATCTTGCGACCGAAGATCGCTGGAAAGATATCCACAACCCGTCGCGGGGCCTGGCCAAGCCGCTGTAGCAAGCGTTTGAGTGCGATCTCGTGACCGTGGATTAGGTGATCAAGCCGATCATGTGCGCCCATAAAGGGCTCATTGTGCGCCGGCAGGACCAGAACGTCCTCAGGAAGAGCTGCTTTCAGCTTCTCACAACTTTCAAGCCAGTCCTTTAGCGGGTCCGCCTTCGGTTCCGTTGGAAAAACCGAGACGTTGGAGGAAATCTTGGGAAGCAGCTGATCGCCTGCGATAAAGACGTTCAATTCAGGGCAATAGAGACAGGCGTGCTCTGGTGAATGCCCACTCCCAATAACCACGTGCCACGCTTCACCGGCCATCTCAAAGACATCATTGTCTTCAAGACGATGATAGGCATCCGGCATCTGCGATACGCCCCGTCCAAACCCTCCGAAACGCGATTTGTATGTTTCGATCTGTGCCTCAGTCCAGCCAACCTGATGATAGAAGTCCGTCCCGGCTTTTGGAGCTTCGCGGCCAGTGTCTGCAATCAGCATTCTGCAAGACACGTATTCCAGACGGCTAATCCAGAACTCGGCTTGCGGGAACTTGCGTGAGAGCCATCCAGCATTGCCAATATGGTCAGGGTGCATATGCGTCACCATGATGCGCCAAACGGGTCTGCCCTCAAGATAGGTATCAAAAATCTGGCGCCAGGCCGCTTTGGTGTCCTCAAGCGGCATGCCCGTATCAACGATCGTCCAGCCCTTGGGACCATCATCAATGAGCCAGAGATTGATCCACTGCAGAGAAAATGGCAACGGCATACGAACCCAGTAAACCCGCTCGGCAACTTCCATCACCTCGCCCACCTCTGGCGTCGTCTCACCAAACGGATATCTCAGCGCCGCGCGCCCTGCTGTTTTACCCTCGAAACCGTCCATTTTGTGAGCATGACATGTTGCCCGAGCCCTTCCAAGCATAACGGTGGGGCATGCCCTTGGGTGACAAGCTTCTTCCGGCGAAGTTGCCCCTACGGACCGCTTGCATTTGCCAGGGTCGCCCTTCACCCTAATTTGATGTGAGGTGGCCGCAAAGCATCGCAGACCTCCAAAAAAGGGCAGGAAACGAGTGGATACGCAGCGCGATGTGGACACCCCCCTGCGCCCTCTGACGGGACTTCAGATGGCGATGATTGCGCTTGGCAGCGTCGCTATGGGCACGGGTATGACGATTAACTTTGTCGTGGTTGCCCCGCTCGCCAGAACCGCAGGTCTCGCGCCGATCCAGGTTGCGGGTATTTTGACACTCTCGGCAGCTATTTACGCGCTGATGATCCCGATCTGGGGCCGGATTGCCGACAAGGTGGGGCGCAAGCGGGTCATGGTCTTCTCGCTCATGGCGATGGGCTTCACCAATATGGCGTTCCTGTTTGCGTTGAGTGCTGCGCTCGCAGGCGCAATCACGGGCATGACCATGTTTCTAACCCTGGTCTTTGTAAGGGTCTGGTTCGGCCTTCTCTCGCCAGGTTTACAGCCCGCCTCAATGGCCGCGATGACAGATGCAACGACTGCGGAAACCAGAGCGGGCGGTTTAGGCATGCTGGGCGCGGCGGTGAGTATTGGTTCCATACTCGGACCGGCGGGGGCCACAGTGCTCGCACCTTTCGGGGCTTTAGTTCCCCTCTGGGGCGCGATTATATTCTGCCTCGCCAGCGGTCTGCTGATCGCTTTCGCACTTCCGCCGTCCCGTTCAGCAGGACGGCCTGCAGCAGCGCGCCCTACGCCGCTATCGATGCGCGATGCTCGGGTCTTCCCGCATCTGCTCTTTTTGTTTGTCTACTTCCTTGCCGTTGGCATGATCCAACAAACGCTCGGATGGTTTATCGAAGACCGTTATAGCCTCCCCGAAGAGCAGGTCGTCTTGTTCACCGGGATCGCATTCGCGTGTCTTGCTGTGATGATGGTGGTGGTACAGTTCGGTTATGTGCAGCCCCGAAAACCGGACCCTAGACATATCCTTCCCGTCGGACTGGCACTGGTTTCCATCGGCTATGTTTCAGCGAATTTACTGCAGCCTTTCTGGACAGTTTGCATCGCGTTTCTAGTCATCGGCACCGGTGCCGCTTTAGCGGTTCCGGCGGCGAACGCGCTGGGAAGCCTTTCTGTAAACCGCAATGAGCAAGGCTCGGCAGCTGCGCTGCTTGCAGCCGCGCCCCCTGCTGGTTTTATCTTTGGTCCGCTGATCGGGGCGGGCTTCTACCAAATCGCAACGCCGTTGCCATTCTATATCTCAGCCGCAATCGTTGGCATTCTCGCAGTCTACGCATCCGTTGTGATCGCAAAACGACCACTATCGATCGAGTAAGCCTAGTCCTGCAGTCCGAGCTGTGCAGCAAGATTATCCATAAAAGACCCAAGAGTGACATCAAGGTCGGTTACACCATCGGCATCGTGCGTTGTCAGGATAACCTCAACCCGGTTATAGACGTTGAACCATTCCGGGTGATGGTCCAGTTGCTCGGCCTTCAAGGCCGCTCCCGACATGAACGCCCAGGCCGACTTAAAGTCCGAAAAAATGAACGTCTTGCTGATCGCATCGCGGTCCTCGTCCAGCGCCTCCCACGCAGTCAACTTGGCCAATGCGGCCTCAGCCCCAATCTTGTCACTCATTTTGATCCTCCGCTGTCGCCATGTCTTCGCTCTCATGGATAAAATAAAGCCATCGGCCATCTTCGGCGATCGCTGTTCTGACACCCGGATATCCCTGCCCGTCGCGGATCCGCTCGATCCCTTCATCGCCGACAAGCTCCAACAGCTTGGCGCGGTCGGTAAAACTCAGGCGCTCTGGAACCAATTCCTGCGGCTCAAGCGCAGCGAGGTCCGGCCAGATATACCACACCTCGTCCCCCACTTCGCGAACCCCGTACTGACCATCCAGAAGGCGCTCAAGTTGGGCCAGTGGATCAAACCCTGTGCGTCGCAGAAGGTCCCAGTGCACCCGGTTGGATTCGCCCGCAAAATTGGACACGAAAGAAGGCTCTGAGTCTGCCAACCGCGCGAGGCGGGTGAGCGAGTTGCGCTCCAGTATGGCTCGAATGGCGTCAATCTTCTGCTCCACCTGTTCGGATAAAACGAGCAAACCGGCATCATCGGTCTCAATCGGACGCGTTATGGCTGGCGCCGCATCCACTTGCAAGCGAACCGTCGGGGTGGTTTCTTCACGTCCACAGGCCGCCACAATCGGCAAGAGCATCAGCAGAGCCACCGCGCGCATTAAATCTCCTGATATCCAGTTGCGTCGCGCAGATCCGATAGTATTTGAGGCCCGCTCAACGCCTTGATCGTCGTCATTCCCATGGCTCTTGCGGGTTTTAAGTTAATGCCAAGATCGTCGATGTAGACACAAGCCGCAGGTTCAACCCTCAGTGTCTCGCACATCATTTCATAGATACGTGGATTGGGCTTTCGGACACCGGCCTTGGAGCTCTCAATCACATGGTCAAACAGACCCATGACTTCAGCAACCGCAGCCGCCTTGCCCGCATCAGAGCTCATGCCTGCCCCTTTGCCGATCGGGGCATTGTTCGTGATACAGCCCACCTTCACTTTCGATTTGCAGACTTTCAACGCGTTGACGACCTCTGGCCGCAAATTGCCAGACAACAAGGCAAGGATGTCTTTTCCGGGCACTTCATAACCGCGCGCCCGGCTTTCTTCGCGAAAGGCCTCGTCAAATCCGCTGGCGTCGAGTTCTGAGCGCTCAAGCCGCGCCCAGGCATTGGTATCGCCATTCACCGCGTTCACCCCGCGAATGAAATCTTCAGGCAGGCCATTGGCCTGCTCATAGCGGCGAAACGCTTCGAAAGGCGACGAGGTCAGAACGCCCCCGAAATCCCAAATGACTGCTTCTAAATCTTCAACCATGAGGATAGGTTAGCGGGTGACTCGCTCGGTTTCAATCAACCTCTGGGTCAGTGACCCCTAGGGAAACGCGCTAGCGCCGTTCTCTCACCGCGCATCGATCAGGGTCTTCCTGCCGACTTCAGGTCCCTGCTCCATGGCCTCATGCCCGGTCGTCTCAAAGCCAACCGCCTTAAGCAGCGCGCCATCGCGGTCCTCACCGGGATTATCAGTCGTCAGCAAACGATCACCAACAAAAATCGAATTAGCCCCCGCAAGCAAAAGCAGGGCCTGTTCGCCTTCGCTCATACCTTCACGCCCGGCTGACAAGCGGACCCAACTTTTTGGAAATACAACACGGCAGGTCGCAATCGCCCGGGCCATTTCGGTAACACTCACGGCCGGACTGTCACCCAGCGGCGTCCCCTTGATAGGAACGAGCATATTGATCGGCACACTTTCCGGGTGCGGTGTCAGTTTGGACAATTCATGGATCATTCCGATCCGATCCTCTCGCCCCTCCCCCATGCCGAGAATACCGCCCGTACAGAGCTTCATGCCCGCCTGTCGCGCCTTTTCAAGCGTGTCCAGCCGATCATCATAGGTCCGCGTCGTCACCACAGAACCGTAATACTCGGGCGACGTATCGAGATTGTGATTATAGTAGTCGAGCCCAGCCTCTTTCAGCGCTTCGGCCTGCCCGTTCTCCAGCATACCAAGCGTTACGCAGGTCTCTAGGCCTTCGGCTTTCACGGCGCTGATCATAGCCGCGACTTTCGGTACATCCCGATCCTTAAGCGATCGCCAGCCCGCGCCCATGCAAAACCTGTCGGCTCCGCCCTCCTTGGCCCGTTTCGCCGCCGCGACAACCTCATCCAGCGGCATCAGTTTTTCGGCTGTGACACCCGTCTTGAAATGCGCCGACTGGCTGCAATATCCGCAATCCTCAGCGCACCCACCGGTCTTTATCGAAAGCAGTTGGCTTTTTTGCAGCATACCATCAGGCCAATTGGCCTGTTTAATCTGCAGCGCTTGTCCCACAAGCGTGTCCAGCGGAGCGGTATAGAGGTCGCGAATATCGTCGCGCGTCCAGTCGTGACGTGGCACATCAAATGGCATTTCAGAAAGTCCTGTTCTACTGTTGCGAGCATAGCCCGTTTGCAGCCCTTGTTGGATGACCCGCAGCCCGAGGCAAGTGACAAATTTTCTGTCTTTGTGAGCGCCCCGCTCGCCTCCCATCGCAGGCGACCTAACTCAGGTTCATGATCAGTCGTATCTTTCTCGCCCTCATCGGGCTCTTATTCGTCGCCTTTGGCCTTTGGTCGATTACCGACCCAGTCGGAATGACATCACAGTTGGGTGTCGAGGCGGGCGGCATTTCCGGCACGTTCGAGATGCGCGGCATTTACGGCGGCGTCAGTCTGGGTGCGGCAGCTCTTTGTCTGTTTGGGGCCCTACGCCCTGCTATGACAGACACCGCCCTTTGGTTCGTTATCGCTTATATGGGCGGCTATGTGATCGGTCGGGCCGCCTCTTTCGCGAGCGGGGACACCGCTATGGCCTCCAGTTGGATTTTTGCAGGCTATGAAGCCTTGATGTTCATGCTTGCGGCAATCCTTCTCTACCGACGCCAAGTATAAAAAAGCCCTCCCGAAAGATCGAGAGGGCTTCTAAATTTGCCGCTAGTCCGAGACAGACTAGAACGTTTTGCGGACCGTCACACCATAGGTTCGCGGCGCGTTCGGATAGCCATTGACGCTACCCTCCTGGGCAACGGTTGGGAACGCGGACTGGAAATACTCATCATCATTGAGGTTTCGGCCCCAGATCGATACGTCGACACCATTGGTCCAGCTAAGGCCTACACTCGCATTCAACGTGCCGACTTCCCGCGTGATTTCTGGGATATTGTCTACGACATCGACTTCGCTCTCATACACGTAGTCTGCACGAACAAAGCCAGAGATATCAGGCGTCAAATCATAGTCATAGCGACCAGAGAAGGTAAGGCTCGTCTCAGGAATACCCGCAGGTTGGAAGCCTGAAAGGTCGCCCAGACCATCTTCAACACCATCCTCAAGATCAAGCTCGCTGCCTGTGACAACAGTCGCCCGCTGGAAGTCGTCATAGGTCGGGTCCTGAACAATCCCGGAAATTCCGAGCGTCAGGTTTTCAGTTGGAAGCCAGGTCGCGTCCCACTCAATCCCGGTCGTAGACTGCTCCCCAGCATTCTGAAGAACAAAGCCGGTGCCCTGGAAGATTGTGGACTGGAAGCCTTCAACCGACTGGTCAAAAATTGCCAGGTTCAGGTTGAACGTATCGCTGGCATATTTCGCACCAATCTCAAAAACCGTTGTTTCTTCAGGTCCGGCAAAGCGGGAACCGAACGTACGGTTGTTCGGCAACAAGCCCGCTGCAGCCAGGTCGGCCTGATCGGCCTCTGTAAACGAGGAATCCCGCGTCAGGTTCCAAGATGAGGCTTTGAAACCAGTCGCAAAGCTACCGTAGACATTCAGGTCATCTGACACGTCATAAGCAAGACGCAATGTATAGGTCACATCGTCATCATTTGTGCTACCGCCCTCAACCGCATTCGGGATGTCCAGGAATGGTGGCAGGAACTGCAAGGCTGTAAACTGATCCGCAATACCCGACGCCGTACCCGCTTGAACGGCTGAGTTGATTCCCGCGATCGTTGCGACCGATACAGGATCACCCAAGGCCGCCCCATCAAGCAGAGCGTTGTAGGTCGCCAGATCAACGCCTGGTACACCGCCTGATGCAACTTGCCCGAGCACGATGTTATCGAGCGTTGTCATGGTCAGAGCTTCAACGATGAATTGCTGATTGAATTCTTCAGACAGGTCCAGCGATGCGAACAGATCATTGTTCTCAACCTGGGCGGTCACATCTTTTGAGTCATTGATGTATGAGATACCCGCCGTCGCCGTCAGGCGATCGGTCAGCTGATAGTCGAACTGACCAAACAAAGAGTAACTTTCATTATCCTGCGTGAAGGTTTCAGCGGACCCGGTGCCAGGCTCGAAGAAGCTTCGCGGCGCAAACCCCAGAAGGGCCTCGATGCCAGGAATGGCACCGCCTGCCAGAAAGTTACCATAGTCGTAAAAGGCTTCGTCATAGATAACGTTGCTGAACAGATCGACGGTTTCATCAAAGTAGAATGCGCCAACCAGATAATCGAGTTTGTCGTAGGAACCGGCATAGCGGAATTCCTGCGTGAATGTATCAATCTCGAGATCCTGAAGGTTCTCCTGAATGGCTCTCAAGCTGGTAAAGTCGACATCGCCATCGCTGAACACTTCCTGGTTCCGGAAAGCAGTAATCGAGGTCAGAGTACCAGGACCAATATCCCAGTCCGCCTGCGCAGAAATACCGCTATTTGTGATCGTGTTGATTGGGTCAACATCAAGCGCTGTCTCGAACCCGAATGGATCTGAGATCACGGTGCCACCAAGCGCTTCAATCGCCGCAGATGTTGGGCCATTGATCACATTCGGTGAATAACAGCACGTCTCATCGAGTTCGTCATAGTCAGCGATCAGGCGAAGACTGAAATCGGAGTTGGGTTCAAACAGAAGCTGGCCTTTCAAGGCATAACGATCACGATCGTTCAGTTCCGTGCCAAGCTCGACATTTTCGGCATACCCATCGCGTTGGTTCAAGCTGCCAGACACCGCGAACGCAACCGTTTCGCTCAGCGGACCGGTGAACTGACCTTTCACGATCTGGCTGTTATAGTTGCCCAGCGTCGCTTCTATATTACCGCCAAACTCAAACTGAGGCTCTTCGGTGATCACGCTGATCAGACCGACCGACGCGTTCTTACCAAACAAAGTCGATTGTGGGCCGCGCAGAACTTCGATGCGCTCAACATCAGCATAATCAGACAGGCCGCCCGCAGCACGCGTGCGGTAAACACCGTCAATAAAGACCGCAACGGCCGGTTCGATACCAACGTTATTAGCACCATTACCGAAACCGCGAATGGAGAAAGTCGTGTTGCCCGCCTGCTGCAGCTGGCTGACACGCAATGACGGAACCAGAGACTGCAGGTCGATAATATCGACAATATTAGCTTCCGCGATCACCTGTTCGTCGACAACCGAAACCGCAATCGGAACGTCCTGCAGCGTTTGCTCGCGCTTGGTCGCTGTAATCGTGACCGTGTTCAGGGTCTTGGTTTCTTCTGTCTCAGTTACTTCCTGGGCGTGGACGACGCCAAGTGAGCCGGCGCAAAGGGCGCCAATACTCGCACTGAGTGTAAAAAGGCTCTTCACGCCTGTACGGCGTGGCAGTGTTCGCTTCATGATGTTCCTCGATAATGGATAAATAACGTCGCATTTTCGCGATCTTTATCATCGAATTACCTCGAAGATCGCGCAAAGCAACCTCACAGCTGCATCACGATTATTGAACATTTAGTTTAGCGTGCTTTTACACTACAAAGACTGTCATCTTTACAAGGCAGTGAACTCTTTGTGTCACTCTAAAGCTACAGATTTTACTGCACACCCTGACCGACGCCGCCATCAAAGACGATCGGTTGAGCTTTGGTCGGCTTCACGCGCTGAACCTGTTTCTCTACGGACTTCATGACCGTGCGAGTCTGTGGCACGCAGGTCTTAACCCTGGCCTGCGCTCGTATGAGTTTCAATCCGGTGCCATGACGACGCAAGAGAGAGCGTTCGTTGCAAGAGCGCTCCGGCACCTGTGGTGCGCACGCAAGATGCCCACCGGGCTTATGCACCAATGCCTCGCCTTTGCGGCATGCAAATGTTTCCCCATGAGCGAAACTAACGGACCCTTTTTCAATAGAGCCCAGTGTAACCTGCATACTTGTTCCAGCCATGCAGCGAAACAACTCGCCTTTATAGTGGTCTGACACTTTCTCGCTGGCATCAATGCGAGATGCGGGATGCGGCACCCCTTTGTCGTCAATGCAAACCGCTTGCACAGGGCGAATTGTCTCCTTCAGGGAAATCTTGTCGACACAATACTCTTCGGTTGTTGGAACCTTTTCAACGACGGTCTCAGTATAGTGTTCGTCACCGCCCGTTACATTAAGGGCACCAATTGAACTTGGCGCCACACCCGGCGCAGAATAATATCCGCCTCCGCCGGAGATAATGACGCTAGACTGACCTCCACCGACAACACTGGTGTTCAGGAATGTCTGTGTCTTTGAGATGTGGTGCCCCTGATTCACGGTAACGCTTGGTCCTGTCACGGTCACATTCGGACCCCCGACATGAACGCCAGGCACGACAACTCCGTGCCCCTTCGTGTGTCCGCAACACGCGTCACCTCCACTCGGCGGTGACATTGGCTTCGACTTGCCACATCCGGCGCCGGAACAAGGAGACCCACCGCCTGCATAAGCAACGCCGCCTATTGTAAGAAGCGCCAAAGCCCCCATTCCAGCGCGTACGGTGTTTCGTGTTGAAACGATCATGCGAAGTCTCCCTGACTTTTCGCCTATCAGGAAGCAGGTTCCATGCCGGGTTTCGCTCAGGCGGGGAATGCAGGGTCAATTTGGCGCTATTCTCGCTCACCACGCGAGAGGCAAACTGGCGCAATCATTGCGACTGATTGCCCAACCAAACAGAACAGAGCGTAACGCGCCGGAAATACCCAGACAAAGAACAATTCATAATGATAACGCATACAAAACATCCTAATACCAAAACGATCCTGTCTGCCTGGCAGCGAATGACATCCGCATCGCAGAGCGAGGAAAAAGGGCCGCGCACGAGTGATCATCCTGACTTGATCGATCGTCTCTTCGTGCTGGAAAGCAGTGATGACGGAACCTGGCTGTTTCGCAATGCGGGTAAGCGCATATCATCCCTTCTAGGACGAGAGCTGGCCGAGCAGAACTTTCTCGACTTCTGGAAAGGACATGACCGCGAAATGCTGGAAGGGTTCCTCTTCTCGGTACAAGAGACTCATCTGCCTGGAATCCTTGAAGCGCGAGGCGAAACGCTTACGGGACAACGCGTCGATATCGAAATGACGCTGGCACCTCTCGCAGGCCTTCGAGGTTCACAGCCTAGTCAGCGCCTGCTCGGACTGTACCAGACCCTTTCTGCTGATGACATCCTGCATGGTCGCCCCGTCTGGCGCCACCGTCTGACCGCGATCTATCCCCCGGATATCCGCCCGGAACCAGCAGCCATACACCTCGTTGCGAGCAATGATTGACGGGTCAGCCGTCAATCCTCTTCAACCCGACCTTGAAGCGTTTCCAGTTATCAACATAGACCTGCGCCGATCCCTTGATCAGCATAGTCTGCTCAGGTGAAAGCTCCCGAACGACTTTGCCGGGCGCGCCCATGACCAGACTATTGTCGGGGATCACCTTACCTTCTGGGATCAGGCTGTGAGCGCCGATAATGCAATTCTTGCCGATGACCGCGCGGTTCAGAACCGTCGCGCCAATCCCGATCAGCGACTCATCGCCAACCGTACAGCCATGCAGCATGACCATATGCCCGACCGTCACATCATCGCCAATGGTGAGCGGCGCGCCAAGATCCGTATGCAGCACGCTGCCATCCTGAATGTTTGAGTTCTTCCCAATGGTGATCGGATCGTTGTCGCCGCGCAGTGTTGCCCCGAACCAGACGCTGGCATTTTCGTGGAGAATCACATTGCCCAATACTGCGGCGCTCTCGGCCACCCAATAATTGCCCGATTGCGGCAAAGTTGGGCGCACCCCATCCAATTCGAACACAGCCATGTCATTCTCCCATCATACTTTTTTCCAGCGGATTATTCGTTTTACACACGGTTAACCCTGCTAGGGTCTAATTCAATAAGAGATTCGAGAGGTCAGTTGCTAATGATCGAAATTCGATCACTGCAAATATTCCCACCAGGCTCCAAGGCGAGCTCTGAATCGGACTCCCTCCAAATCTCTTTGTGCCCGCTGCGCCCTCCGGCCCAGCGGTTTTTTTTGGCCTGTAAAGGAGACTATCATGGGTAAACGCGCAGCGACGAAACGCCAGAAAGCTCAAACTGCATTTCAGGAATCCAAATTCTTCGATGAGGGCGTTCAGCGCGAAACCCAACTCTACGCCATATCCGGTGGCAGCTGGGACCCGGCGACCGCAGATGGCAAGCCAAAACGCGTCCAACCTGCCCATGGCGAGCGGCATCAGCGCTACCAGAAAACCATCAAACCCCGGTCGGAAAATCAAGCACAACTCATGCAGGCCCTTGAGGAGAAATCTCTGGTCTTCGCGATCGGCCCTGCAGGAACAGGCAAAACTTATCTAGCAATCTGCAAAGCCGTGGAAGCTCTTCAGCGTGGTGATGTCGCCCGGATCATCCTGTCGCGACCAGCCGTTGAAGCTGGCGAGCAGATCGGCTTCCTTCCCGGCGCGATGGAAGACAAACTCGCCCCTTACCTTCGCCCGCTTTACGATGCACTGTCTGATCGCCTTAGCCCGGCGCAGCTCAAGCACATGATGGCCGAAGGATTGATCGAGATCGCCCCGATCGGCTTTATGCGCGGTCGCACATTGAACAATGCCTATGTCGTTATCGATGAAGCGCAAAACTGTACCTATACACAAATCAAGATGCTGCTGACCCGCCTGGGATGGCACTCAACGATGGTTGTGACCGGTGACCCGGCCCAAAGCGATCTCCTGCCAGAACTGTCCGGCCTCAAGACTGCTGCTGACCGACTTGAAGGTCTTGGCGATGCCGCCGTTGTGCGCCTGCAGGGTGAAGATGTGGTGCGCCATCCGCTGGTCGCAGAAATGCTGGACGTTCTATAGCTCGCGAAAACCAATCAAGCCAAAGCGCCCTCACAAGCTGGGGGCGCTTTCTTTTTGAACCTATGGAGAGAAATACGTTGGCGAGCCCGGGCCAACTGGCAGGTCCATGCCAAACGTCCACGCCAGAAAGAAAAGCGACCACGTGGCCATAAAAAAGATCGAGTAAGGCAGCATCATTGCGATGAGCGTTCCAACTCCGAGATCCTTATCATAGCGGCTGGCCCAAGCCAGAATCAGACCAAAGTAACTCATCATCGGGGTGATGATATTGGTCGTCGAATCGCCGATCCGATAAGCGGCCTGGATCACCTCTGGCGAGTAGCCAATTAGCATCAGCATCGGAACAAAGATCGGCGCCGTAACCGCCCATTGCGCCGACGCTGACCCGAGTGAAAGATTGATAATGGCACACATCAGGATGAAGAAGACGAAAACGATAGGCCCCGTCATCCCTGTATCCTGAAGGAATTGCGCCCCAGTGACGGCGCTGATTGCGCCGAGATTGGTCCAGCCAAAGAAGGCGACGAACTGCGCGGCAAAAAACACCAGTACGATGTATAGCCCGAGCGAAGCCAGTGCTTCGGACATGGCATCAATAACATCGCGGTCGCCCTTCATTGTGCCAGCCACACGGCCATAGGTGTAGCCGGTCACCATGAAGAAGATCAGGATCCAGACCACAAAGCCGCTAAAGAAAGGCGAGCGCATGGCTGACTCTGTCTCCGGATCGCGCAAGACGCCCCATCCCGGTATGAAGTCTCCTCCGATGGCCGCAGACATGCCAGGTAATGCCAGACCTTCACGTGGTAAGAGTGTGTAGGCCATAGCCAGCAGGACACCGAGCAAGGCAATGCCAGCCCAACGCAGTCCGCTTTTCTCCTTGCTCGTTAGGGCCTGCATCATGGTCTTGTCGAGAATTGTTTTGTCAGCACGCGAGCTGTCATATTCTCCCAGTTTCGGTTCAACGATAAAAATCGTGACCAGAGAGCCGACAAAGGTGATCAGGAAGGTTGAAGCCACCATGAAGTACCAGTTCGCCGGTGCCGCGACCTCATAGTTTGGGTCGATGAGTTGGGCAGCTTCTTCCGTGATGCCGGCCAGCAAGGGGTCGATCGTCCCGATCAGAAGATTGGCGCTATAACCGCCCGAAACGCCTGCGAACGCTGCGGCCATGCCCGCAAGAGGGTGGCGACCAAGGGCATAAAAAATAGCGCCTGCTAACGGGATCAGAACGACATAGCCAACTTCTGAAGCCGTATTGGAAACAATGCCCGCGAAAACGATTGCGACCGTAACTAGGTTTTTGGGAGCCCCAAGAACCATAGAGCGAACCGCGGCTGACAAAAGGCCTGATTTTTCAGCCACGCCGACGCCGATCATGGCGACCAGAACAACGCCAAGCGGAGCGAAATCAGTAAAGTTGTCAACCAGATTGGTGAAGATACGGCGCAGGCCCTCCCCATTCATCAGGCTGACCGCTGTAATCATGCCATCTTCAGCGACACCAGGGGCTCCAGCGGGGCGCGGGTCTTCAACCGCCAACCCCATCCAACCGAAAATGCCAGATAGAACGACAATTCCTGCGGCCAAAACTGCGAACAGCGTCACCGGATGGGGTAACAGATTGCCCAGCCACTCCACACCATCGAGAAAGCGCGTAAACGCATTTCTGCGCGGGGTTCCTGCCACAGACTGTTTTTCGGTCATCAGAACACTCCTCTGCGATCCATACGGATCGCCAAGGAATGAATATCGCAAGCCCTAAAAGGCAAGGCTTCGCATCAGATCATGTGCAGATGTGTCTGACGTGCCTACGCGCCGTCCAGATCTTCCGCCAAGACGGTCATGTTGACCGAATAGGAAACTTCGCCCTCGTCGGTGTCTTTATACACGACAGCCAGGAACTCTGCGCCGAGATAAACCTCAACAGAATCATTGGTTTCTTTTCGTGCAATCAGGCGCAAGCCGGGATTGAGCTTCTCTTTCAAATACGCTTCCAGGCGCAATATCTCTTCGCGGTCCATGACGGGAATCCCCTAATTTCAAGTTTCAACTGCCATAAGCGAGTCCCCGTAAAATGGAAACTGCAATGACTGTGTGTTCTAGTAGAAACTTACAGAGGATTTCTTTTTCGGTTCTTCACCTTCTTCCGGCGGATTAACGAGGCGCCAAAGCCCCCCACAGAAAAGGAAAACCAGCTCGACGAGGATCCGGGCCGTTAGTGTTGTAACCACTCCAAAGATCGTCGCTTCATTGATTAAGAGCCGAACCACGGCATTGCTCTGATTACTCTCACTCGGATTGCGCATCAGGTCGAGATTGGCGAGCCAGTTGGCGAAATCATCCATCCGAAGGTAGGCCTCCGGATAGAAGAGGATGGACATCATGATCAGAAAAATGGCGACAATGAATGTCAGTACGATCTTGGTCGACGCCAAGCCGAGCGCTCTTGCCACGGTCCACATATCCGGTCACCCCTTTTGTTTCGGTACGTCAACATACCGGGAATGCCAGCGGCGGTAAATGCGCGCCGCCTTTCTGACTGAGACTTTCCGATCTGGTGTATCGGTTACTCACCACTCCAGTTCGGCTTCCGCTTTTGAGCAAACGCCATGGGCCCTTCGATAAAGTCGGGACCTTTCAGCATGTTCGAGATGGCATCATATTTGGTTTTGAAAGCCTCTTCGAAATTGGCCGTATCCAGCCCCTTCATCACCACTTCTTTTGAACACCGGATTGAGGCAGGGCTGCATTCTTCGATCATGCCCGCCCACTTCATGGCTGCCTCCATAAGCTCGGCCTGCGGCACAACCTCATTCACGAAACCCAACTCCTTGCCTTCAGCCGCGAAAACGTGTCGGCCCGTCAGGATCATGCCCATGGCCTGTTTTAGACCAATCTGGCGTGGCAAGCGGTGTAGTCCGCCTGCGAGGGCTGCCAGACCGACTTTCGGCTCGGGTAAGGCAAAACGCGCTGTATCTGCAGCAATGATAAGGTCACACGCCAGCGCAATCTCAAACCCGCCTCCCATCGCAACGCCATTGACGGCGGCGATAACCGGCTTGTTTAGATCATAGCGATTGGTCAGCCCGCCAAATCCGCTCGGCACCGGAAACATCTCTCCGCCTTCCGCCTGATAGCGTAAATCGTTGCCTGCACTGAAGGCACGATCGCCCGCGCCGGTGATGATCGCGACCCAAAGATCTTTATTGCTGGCGAAATCGTCAAAGATCTCTCCGAGTTCCTTATTGGCTGGCGGATGCAGAGCATTCATCTTCTCCGGTCGATTCATTTCGACAATCAGGACATGCCCTTTTATCTCTGTTTTGACGAACGCGTTGCCAGCCATTGTTTAGTCCTCCATTGGTTTTGATATCACGCTATTGGTGAATGCCCGCGAATCAAGGATGACGTGGCGATATGGTAAGCAGTGAACCTCTCGATCTAGCTGAAATTGATCCGCCGCGCTGGCGGATCATGACGGATGATGTGGTCTATGGTCCCTACACGCTCGGACAGATGCGCAGCTTTGCCGACGAGGATCGTTTGCGGGAGAATAGCAAAGTTGCAGATGGCGATGGCGGCGCTTTTATCGCAGCGTGGGATCACGACGATCTGAAGCCGCTCTTCTCGCCATCATCACCGCCAGAAGCTAAAACTGAACCGCGCCAGCCAGATAATCATATGATTTTCTTCCGCCATGTTGGCGAGAGCCGCGCCGCAGCCCTGCAAATGCTCAATCAGCTTGGCAAGTTTGCGGAGATGATGCCTGGGGTCTATCTGCTGTCATCTGCAGAACGCACATCCCAAATCCGCCTGCAGCTCGCTGAAATCTCAGCGCCCGGCGATCAGATCGTTGTCGTCAATGCCACCAGAGGCCGCCTTGCCTGGGCGGGCCTTGGTGATGATACAGATGCCCTCGTCCAGTCGATCTGGGCGCCGAAATCCTAGGCCGCTACTTTAACCTCAGCGCGCGGCAAAGCTGCTTTTCCGCGAATAATGTCAGAGGCTTTTTCCGCGATCATGATCGTTGGCGCATTGGTGTTACCGCCAATCAAAGTCGGCATCACCGATGCATCAATCACGCGCAGCCCATCCACACCCCGAACCCGTAGCTCTTCATCAAGCGGGGCTTCGTCCTGGATGCCCATATAGACCGTCCCCACCGGGTGATAAATCGTCTCGCCCTTCTCCCGGATGAAGGCGTCGATGTCTGCATCAGATTGGACCTTTGGACCGGGAATGATTTCCGGGCCTGTAAAGTCAGCCATGCCAGCCTGACGGCAGATATCACGAACCATTCTGACCGACTCGCGCACAACGGTCCGGTCACCCTCTGTCGCAAGATAGTTCGGATCAATCAGCGGGTGCTCGAACGGATCAGCGCTCGCCAGCGAGATTGTCCCGCGGCTCTCAGGCCGCAATTGGCAGGCATGCAAGGTATAACCATCCTTGTTCACCTGTTCTTTGGCATGATCCATCATGATAGCGTTCAGCATATGTAGCTGGATATCCGGCCGGTCGAGCCCCTCTCGCGTTTTCAGAAATGCGCCAGCTTGAAGGAAGTTATCCGCGCCTGCGCCAGTCTTGCTCATCAGATACTGAATACCGACAGCGAGTTTTTTCAAACCCGCTTGTCGAGAATAGGCTGAAAGCTTCTTCGTCATCTCGTGAATGACCGTCACATCCAGATGGTCTTGCAGGTTCGCACCAACATTGGGCTGATCCACAATGCTCGTGATACCGTGCTTGCGGAGTGCGTCTGCCGGGCCGATGCCAGACAGCATTAGAATTTGCGGCGATTGAACCGCACCTGCACAGACAATGACTTCCCGATCGGCGGTGATCAGCTCAGCTTCCGCCCCCTTTTGAGGCACAACCTCAACGCCAGCGGTCTTGCCACCCCGAAACACTACTCGGGAGACAAGCGCGGTTGATTTCACGGTAAGGTTTGGCCGCTCATTCACGATCGGACGCAAGAAGGCGGCAGAAGCACTCCAGCGCTCGCCCTGGAAAATATTGCGCTGATAAGCGCCCACCCCCTCCTGGTTCGCACCATTGAAGTCTTCACTTCGTCGATGACCTGCCTGCTCCGTCGCCTTAACAAAAGACTTAAAAACCGTTGAATTCATAGGGCTTTCTTCAATTCTCAACGGCCCTTCAGTACCATGAAAATCGTTTGGTTCACCTGTATAGCCCTCAGATCGCCGGAAGTAGGGCAAGACGTCTTCGTACCCCCAACCACGAAGGCCGCTTTGGCGCCACTGATCATAATCCCTTGGATGTCCGCGAACATACAGCATGCCATTGATTGAAGAGGAGCCACCCCACCCCTTACCGCGCGGCCACCACAGTTTGCGACCGTTCATATGTTTCTGCGGCGTTGTCCAGAAGCCCCAGTTCTGATCGTTCTCAGACTTGATCAGATTACCGACCCCTGCCGGCATCCTGATCATCAGGGATTTGTCTTTCTTGCCTGCTTCAATCAGACAAACGCTAACACTTGGGTCTTCACTCAATCGATTTGCGAGAACACACCCCGCACTTCCTGCCCCGACAATAATATAGTCGTATCCCGTCTTCATGTGCTTCGCTCCGCTAATTCTTATCTTCTACTGTATTCTATTAGTCTGTAATTCGCTCAAGCATCAACCATTTGTGAACATCCTGCGACTATGTTCAACCATAGATTTTAACGGCGGCAAACGGGCGGTGCGCTGCGTTTTAGGCTGGAGACACGTATGAGTACCGCTTTACAGATCGAAGACCCGATCAGCTCTATCGTGAAGACATCACACGACAAACGCCGACATTACCGGGTCGCGTTGAACCTGGACGGTCGTTTCATGTTCCGCGACACAGATCATAGTCTGCGCACTGTTAATGTCTCATGTGGCGGAGCGTTGTTTGACGCAGAGGCACAACCTCCAATCGGCGAGAAAGTTGTTTGCTACTTTGATGACCTTGGCCGTGTCATGGGTACGGTCGTACGTCATGTGCCGGATGGATTCGCTGTTGAGTTTCAGGCAACATCCCACAAGAAAGATAAACTTGCCGATCGGCTCGTCTGGCTTGTGAATCACAAGAGTTTCAACCTTGAGGATGAACGGTCCGCACCCCGTAAAGCGGCAGGCGGCCCGGCTCTCGTTACCCGCGCAAATGGCACCAAGATGCAGTGCCGGGTTATCGATATTTCCCTGACCGGCGCCGCCTTTGAAGTCGAGGGTCCAATCCCTATGATCGGCGAAGTCGTTTTGGCAGGTTCTCTGAAAGGGGAAGTTGTTCGCTCGGTTACCAATGAGTTCGCAATCCGCTTCCTGCACCGGACCAAAGCTTCGAAATAGAAAATCTCACTTGAAGCAACGCGCTGACCACGCCATGTTTCGCAGAGGAGAAGCGATCATGAGCCATAATCCTGATATCGGAGCCCCACCGCCAGTTTGGACACGCCTTCGTTTTGAAGCCCGTGCAGCCGCAGCAGATGAGCCAGCGATGGCAACTTACATCGATGCTGCGATCCTGACACATGACAGCATCTGTCAGGCGTTGGCGTTTCATATAGGTGAGAAACTTGCCGGTCCTGAGATGGGCGCTCAGCAGGTTCGTCAAATCGTAGCGAATTCCTATGATCGGGATCACAGTCTGGTCGAAGCTGCAGAAGCCGATATGCAAGCGGTCCTCGAACGCGACCCTGCCTGCCGCGGCCTGTTGCAGCCTTTCCTGTTCTTTAAAGGCTATTTGGCCCTTCAGACGCATCGAATTGCGAACCATTTGTGGAAGCAGGGCAGAGAGACCGTCGCGTTTCAGTTTCAGTCCCGCGCCAGTGAGAAATTTGCCGTCGATATCCATCCTGCCACGACGATTGGCCGGGGTGTAATGCTCGATCACGCAACCGATATAACGATTGGCGAAACAGCCGTCGTTGGAGATAATTGTTCGATCCTTCAAGGCGTCACCCTTGGCGGCACCGGTAAGGAAGTTGGCGACCGTCATCCGAAAATCGGAAAAGGTGTGCTTGTTTCCGTTGGGGCCAAGGTTCTGGGCAACATTCATATCGGCGATGAAGCCAAGATCGCAGCAGGGTCTGTCGTTCTTAAAGACGTTCCAGCTCAATGCACTGTGGCTGGTGTTCCGGCTAAACAGGTTGGTGGACCGTGCTGTGAACCAGCGCGTACGATGGATCAGGCTATTCCGGACGCTTCTGCTTCATCTTGAAGTCCGTTTGACTGCCTTTGATTTTGTTACAGACCGCATGCGTCAGCTGTAGGTTGGATGGGTCATCCGTACCGCCCTTTGATCGCGGCAGGATATGATCATAGGTTGCCCGCCACTTGGCCCAAACCCGTGCATGCGGCGCTTCAAATCTGGAGCGAAGCATCGGTCTGCCGCAAAGCGCGCAGAGCCCCTTTTGAGCCCGCCAGAGCCGCTCGAAGTCTGCGCTGTCAGTGACCTTGAACGGTTGGCTCATCCTATATCTTAGACGGCAGAGGCCATCCCCGCCGGGCGCATGCCGCAATCACTGTATTTCGCAGCAGACAAGCGATTGTCATCGGGCCAACGCCACCTGGCACTGGCGTTATGGATCCGGCAACGCCCGCGCAGCTCTCAAACTCAGCGTCCCCGACAAGCCGGGTCTTGCCCTTGCCTCTCTCAGGGGCCGGAATACGATTGACCCCCACATCGATCACGCAGGCGCCGGGCTTGACCCAGTCGCCTTTGACCATTTCGGGGCGTCCTACCGCTGGGATCAGGATGTCTGCACTCCGACAAAGGCCCTCAATGTCTTCTGTGCGGGAATGAGCGATGCTGATCGTACAATTCTCAGCGAGAAACAGTAGCGCTGCGGGCTTTCCAACCAGAATCGAGCGTCCGATGACGACTGCATGCTTCCCAGAGAGATTCTCACCCAAGGCCCGCTTGGCCAGGATCACGCATCCGGTTGGCGTGCACGGGCGCAATCCCGGTTTGCCCTGCGACAGCCGTCCAGCACTGACTTCGGTCAGGCCATCGACATCCTTGTCGGGGTGAATTCGTTCAATCGCCGCCCCCTCGTCCAGGCCTTTCGGCAAGGGTAGCTGGAGCAGAATACCATCAACGTCTGGATCGGCGTTCAATCGCTCAAGCAGATCTTCTACATCGCTTTGCGTCGAATCCGCCGGAAGATGATGGTGGATTGACCGCATCCCCACCTCTTCTGTCATCCGGACCTTGCTTCGCACATAGACCTGAGACGCTGGATCTTCCCCAACGAGAACAACGGCGAGCGAAGGTTGCGCCTCCAACTCGGAAACAGCGGCTTTCAAGTCTGCTCGCAGGTCTGCGGCGACCTCTTTTCCGGAGATGATCTTAGCACTCATCGACGAACGGCCTCTCTCGTAATCGAGCTGCTCAGAATGGAATGGCGATAATGATGCGCGGGATCAACCAGTCTCTCAGGAACGGGATGGCCAGCAAAATCGCAAGAACGGAGAGATCAAGCTGCCCAATCGGCGGCAGGAAACGGCGAATGGGTCTGGCAACGGGCTCAATAATTGAAAACAGGAAGCTATAGATCGACCTTACCGTCTGATTGCGATTATCAACGACACCGCCAACCATAAGCCATCCAAGGATCACAAATCCGATAATACAGAAGAAATAAATCGTCAGGACGGGACTGATAAAATAGCCATGCAAGGCAGCGAGCAAATCTCTCACGACTCAATTCTCCAATTACATTGCCGATCAGTTAGGATGCTTCTGGCTCACCTGCAAGCGTCGGCACTAGTCCGCATTTCGGAAGCGCTTCGACTGACCTGCCACCACCATGCGCGCCAGCGGCTCAGGCAATACCTTGCTCAGGGTGGCGAGCCCCTTATTGACGGCGCCGGGCACGACCACCGGATGTCCTGCCTCGCACGCCTCTATTCCGGCTTCAACGACAGGCTGAGCTTCCATCCACATCCACTCTGGCATCTCATTCGTCTTCTCGCGCGTACCGTTCACATCGTGAAACTCTGACCATGTAAATCCGGGGCAAAGCGCAGTACAGTGAATGTCTTCGTGTCCGGCCGCTGCGGCTTCTGCATGGATGCTCTCGGAAAACTTGATCATACCGGACTTCACGCTGGCATACAGCGTGTGGCCGTTCGATCCCGGTGTGTAGCCCGCCAGAGACGCAACATTGATGATCCGCCCGAAGCCGCGCTCGGCCATACCCGGCAGGACTTTATGCGTCAGTTCGATCGGCGCATTGTAAAGAACGCGCAGGAAAGTAGCTTGCTCTTTCCATTTTGTGTTGAAGAATGTTCCGGGCAGTCCATAGCCTGCATTATTCACAACACCGTCGACATGCCGCCCAGCCTGCTTGATTTCCTTTAGGATCGCATCAACGGAGGTGGCTTTGGCGAGGTCCTGCGCGATTACAATGGTCGCGACCTTATGCTTTTCCTCGAGCTCACGTGCGAGCTGGTCCAGACGATCAACCCGGCGCGCGGTCAGGGCCAGGTCCCAACCCAAAGCAGCATATTGGCGCGCAAACTCAGCTCCAATGCCAGCCGAAGCACCTGTGATAAGCATCAGTTTTCGTTCGGTCATTCAAATTCCTATCCGGCTTTGCGCCACACTTTAACTTTGGTCAGGAAGGCCAGTTGGGTTCGATCGGCTTCAAACCCGTTTGCTGTCATGTCCGGGGCAAAGTCCCATTTGAGGTAGCCTTTATAGTATGGCTCATGAAACCCTTCCGGGAAGTATTCGAGAAAACCATCAAGGCCGTCATTGTCGCCAAACTGCAAGCTGTCTGCGATGATGAGAGCCCCGCCCGGCTTCAAAACGCGCGCCGCCTCCGCAATCACCTGAGGCCGAACGCGCGGCGGCAATTCGTGAAACAGATAGACTGAGACAAGATGGTCGAAACTCTCATCCTCAAACGGGAGCGCTTCGGCTTGCCCCTCAACGACCTCAACTTGCGACCAGTTCTGCACAGCTTTTCTGGCCGCTTCGACGTAATTTGGCGAAAGATCCAGCCCTATCAGGTCAAGCCGCGGAAAGGCGTCGAGAATCTGCCCCATGAACTTCCCCGTTCCGCAGGCTAAATCCAGCACGCGAGTAGTTCGTTGGTCGTGCCCGGAAAGCTCTCTGGCAAGTTCTGCTAAAGCTGCGCGGCGCATTGCAGCTCCAGCCCCTGTAAACAGAGCTTCGACCTGATGATCATAGATCTCTGCACTGTCATCGCTCAGCCAGCCATCGGTCTGATAGTGAAAATTCTGCCGATAATATGCTGGGTATCTTTCCGGATCGGCTTGCTCGCTTGAGCGAACTTCAGTGCCATCGCGATCGACACGGCGACGATCAACATCCGCAACATCGCGCAGGAAGGCGCGAGCCCGGCCCAGCGTCGTTGGTAGGTCTCGTAGCCGCATCTCACGTCGCACCGGATCGGGGTAGAGACCCGCTTCAACATTCGCCCGGTCCTGCTGGAACAAATCGAAATACGCCTTTCGCAGCGCCTTAAAGTCAGGCTTGTTGTGCGGCTTAAACACCGGCTCACCCGGGCGATTGAACCCAGCAGAGCGCCGGCGCGCGATCATGTACTGACCGCCATACCAGGCTGATCGCAGTCCCTGGGCAGCGGTATATCGGGCCCGGCCTGCTGAAACTGTGACTGAATCAAGTAATCCCATGATCGCAAGATGGGACTGAATGTTCATTCCGTCCAGTGCGACAATCACAGGGTCTTCAGGTTCCGTTCAGGTCTGTTCACGCAACGTGCAAACTGAATACGTACGTGTTGCAAGGTTACCAAGGAGATCGCCAATGATCCGTTCATCCCTGCTGCTGATAAGCGGATGCCTATGTCTGACCCCCGCGGCCTTGGCGCAATACAATTACGGACAAGACAATTATCGCGGCTATGCAACCTCAAATCAGGCAAGCAACTGCGAACGCATTCAAGATGACAAACGCCTGATTGGAGGCCTAATCGGCGCTGTTGCTGGCGGTGCCCTTGGGGTTGCAATCGCCGATGATGGTGATGATCATTACTATCATCGCCGCAAGCGATATCACGGCCATCGCGGATATGGCTACAGAGGCTATCGCGGTCATCATAGCTATGGCTATCACGATGATGGTGATGAAGTTGCAGGCGCTCTTATCGGCGGCGTCCTCGGCGCTGTTGTTGGCAGCCAGTTAGCAGCATCCGGGACGGATTGCTCGCCGAAATGGTCCTACTCAGATGTTCCGCCGCCCACGCGGCAGGCTTATGGTCAAGGTTGGCAGCCTGTCCCCGCGCCGGGATCGCCTTCCGTCTCACCTCCACGCTCGCCCGGTGTCGTCTACCAGAATGACCCAAATCCCGTCCTCTATGGTGGCCCGACAGCCGCTACACTGCCCGCGCCGCAACCCGAGCTGCGGGTCGAACGCGCAGCAACCTATGAGCCAGCGCCCGCAACAGTGTTGAACTGTCGCCAAATCCAGCGCCAGACCCAACTCCCGGATGGCAATACCGTTCTGGAACCGGTTGAAGTCTGCCAGAACAGCTCTGGCCAGTGGGAAATTCAGGTCGTCGACGAGCTTTACTAGCGACGTTTCAGCATTTTCGAATTAAGCTGTCCGAAGCCTGCTTGTTAAGCTAGGCAAGCTTCAGCGATAGCCTTCCTTGGAAGACGGCACGTTAACATCATACGCGCATTGTCAGAGGTGTTTGGTGAGAGCGTATGGAGCACTCGAAGGTCCATAAGATAAACGTCGCCAACATTGCCCGTGAGTTCAATAACTTCGAGTTTGATATCATCAACCGATCCAACTGTATCCCTGAGGTCTTCAATTGGCGGGCGATTGGCATCAAACAATGCGCGGAAATAGGGCTCATTAGTCAAGAGCCGTTTCAGTTCTTTGGACCGTAGCACGCGTGAGGTGTTCAGAAGTCTATGTGACCCACTAATTACCAATGTCCCACCGCCTTTTGGCTGGACTTCATCGAGAAAAGTAAACATCTGCACTCCCGGCGAACCAACAGCACCAAGTCTCGGCACGTCAACATGCCAGACATCGCTCGGAACAACCCACGGCTTTGTTACCGGTAGCGAGAAAAGGATCTGCTGGCCGGGTGATAATGCCGTTACTGGCTCTCCAACCAATTGCCCGACCATTCTCATCAAGTCGTCGCTTATAAGGTTTGGAAAACCACTAGAGTGATTAAGCGCGTTGAGCGCCATACGAAAGGGTTTGGGATAGTTGAAACGGCTTTGGGACCTTTGCCAGCCCTTAGAGGTATAAACGCCCTGACGTTTCGCAATAGCAAGAATTTGGTCATGCGCAGCGACCGCTGCGGCAGGTGAAACGAAGTTTTTGAGCTTGGTGATTCCTCGCGCCTCAAGCTCCGCTCTGAGATCGTCAAACTGGTTCATCGGCAACCTATATCATGCTTGATAAACGAAGTCCGCCGAGGCACTGAATGGAGCAATTCAAATGCCCCCTTTTCGCATGCTCAGTCTCGGCGTAGAGTTTCACGATGACCGAATACTTTACACCGATCCCATACCCGCTATGGCAAAGCGACAAGCAAGCCTTTTCAGACGCGCTCGGACGATCGTTCCGGGAAACAGGCTTCGCTGTGATTGATCAGCATCCGCTGGACCTCGATGTCATTCACCGCGCCTTGAAATCCAGCAAGGACTTCTTCGCCCTGCCCGAAGAGGTGAAAGAAAAGTACCACGATGCAGCTGGCGGGCGGCAAAGAGGCTATACACCCTTCGGGACAGAAAACGCCAAAGGCGCGGCCGCAGCAGACCTCAAGGAATTCTGGCATACGGGTCGAGACCTCCCTGCAGATAGCCCATATCGCGCCACCATGAAGGACACGCCGAGCGTCGCCGAGGTTGAAAATTTTGATGCTGCCACACGTGACTTCTTTGCTGCGCTCGATGCATTCGGCGCGGAGCTTTTGAAAGGCGTTGCCTTGCACCTCGGGCTTGAAGAGACCTGGTTCAACAACAAAGTCGATATGGGCAATTCTATTCTTCGTCTTCTGCATTACCCGCCGCAGGAAAACCCACCTCCCGCAGGTACCGTTCGGGCCGGGGCACATGAAGATATCAATGTGATCACGCTTCTGCTCGGCGCTGAAGAATCCGGTCTACAGGTTCTGCACAAGTCGGGCGAGTGGCTGAGCGTGAACCCGCCGCTCGGCGCGATCGTGATCAATTGCGGAGATATGCTCCAGCGCCTTACGGGCGGGATACTGCCGTCCACGACACATCGCGTCGTCAATCCCGTGCCAGAACGTTCGAAGTTCCCGCGCTATTCCACGCCGTTCTTTTTGCACTTCAATCAGGATGTTCTGATCGAAGCATTGCCGGGATGTCTTGCAGAAGGCGGTGAAGCTGCGCCCGCGATCACAGCGAATGACTATCTTATGGAACGCCTGCGCGAAATCGGGCTCGTTAAAGCCTAGCGCAGCATCGCTTCAACATCCGCGCGATAGGGCAAACTGGGCTGTGCGCCTGCCTTTGTAACCGCAAGTGCCGAAGCCGCGGACGCAAACCGTAACGCGTCCTCTGGCGCTTGGCCCTCAGCCAAAGCCAGCACGAGGGCGCCGCTGAACGTATCTCCTGCGCCGGTCGTGTCGATCACCTCTACTGCGAAGGCCGGGACATGCGTGCGAAGCTTTCCACGCTCGTAAAGCTTCGCGCCTTCACCCCCTAAAGTCACGACAACAAGACCCGTGTTTTCGAGAAGCGCCTCGCCATAGAAGGCAGCTTCGCCGCTATTTACAAGAATGAGGTCAGCGCCCTTCAAAAGGCGGTCCGGAATATCCGTCGCGGGGGCCAGATTGACGGCGAACAATCCCTTGGCCTGATCAAACGCGGCCATAACGGCGTCTACAGGAACTTCGAGTTGACACAGCACCGCGTCACAGTCGGGAAGCCGCGATACATCAGATGCATTGACCGAGGCGTTCGCGCCGCTGGCCACTACAATCTGGTTCTCTCCCGCCTCTGACACTGCAATCAGCGCGACGCCGGTGGTTTCCTCTTCCACGACCCGAATGCGAGCAAGATCAACCCCGTCTTCGCGCAGCAGCGATAGTGCCGCATCTGCAAGCTCATCATCCCCCACGCAGCCCGTCATGATGACGTCGCCGCCTAAGCGTCGCGCGGCCAGTGCTTGATTGGCCCCCTTGCCGCCGGGATGTTTGGCAAATCGCGCTCCAGTCACTGTTTCGCCGGGACCGGGAAGGCTTGCGCCGCTTGCGACCAGATCGAGATTTATAGATCCGACAACGCCGATCTGAACAGTCATTCGTAACACTCCAAAAGGCGAGTGAGTTCCGTATACACTTCATCGGCATCTGCATCATCATACCAGAGCACTGTGCCATCTTCGCGGTAAGTCACCTGTGTCTGACCAAAGCGCTCGCCAGGCTCGGTCACGACAGAAACATCGGCCCACCGCCCGCGATAAAGCTCTGGCCGAAGTATGGCGAGAACTGTGCTTTGATCATGCAGCGGCGCTTCCCAGATACCGGTGCCTTTTTCCTCCAGAATACACGATGCCTCCAGCATGTCTGCGGCAGCTTTCGCCTGAAGAGATGGCAAAGTGCGGATCGCCGCAAGCCGCGCTTTGCTGGTTCGCAATCGGTGGGTCACATCCATATCGAGCACACGAATGGGCAGGCCGCATTGAAAGACAACTTCGGCCGCATGCGGATCGGCGAAGATGTTGAACTCCGCAAACGGCGTTATGTTTCCGCCTTCGCGATCAGCACCGCCCATCACGACGATTTCCTTGACGCCATCCATCAGATCAGGGGCCATGATGAGCGCCAGAGCGACATTCGTCATTGGGCCAGTGATTACAAGCGTCAGAGGATCTGATTTTGCCGCCCGGCAGAACTCTATGATGGTCTCCACAGCATGCTGCTCTTCAAGCGGCAGGGTCGGTTCGGGAAAATCAATCCCGCCGAGCCCTGTAGAGCCATGAAAATCCTCCGCCGTTACCGGGTCTCGCAAGATCGGCCTCGGCGCGCCAGCATGAACCGGAATCTCGACGCCCTTGCTCGCAAGCTCGCGAATAACGCGCGCATTATAAGCGGTCAGCTCAAGGGGCACATTTCCCGCAACAGTCGTAATCGCCAGCACGTGAAGCTGCGGAGACGCAAAGGCTGCGAGCAGAGCAACCGCATCATCCAGCCCCGGGTCGCAATCGAAAATAATCTTCGTCACCATTCCGCTTGCTTGGACGCCAAGCTCCCGCTTGGCAAGGCCTAGCCGCGTGCTAATTGCTTGGCTAAACCAATGCCAAGCCAACACACAGGAGAGCAGCGAATGTCTGTCACCACGAGAATAGTCGACTATGTTCAGGACGGCGAGACATATGAGGGGTTTCTGGCGATGCCCGCTGGCACCCCGAAAGCGGTCATTCTGGTCGCACACGCCTGGGGCGGCCAATCAGACTTTGAGCAGGACAAGGCAAAACTGCTGGCCGAATGGGGCTATGCGGGCTTTGCGGCCGACGTTTACGGAAAAGGCAAGCGCGGCGGGACGACCGAAGAATGTCAGGCCCTGATGGAGCCTCTGGCGGGCAATCGCCCGCTGCTGCAATCGCGGTTGGCCCATGCTCTTGGCGTCGCCAAATCTGAAAGCGGCGCAGGGCGCGCGGGCGCGATTGGCTTTTGTTTTGGCGGTCTGTCTGTTTTGGATATGGCCCGTGCTGGCATGGCCGTTGAAGGTGTCGTCTCGTTTCATGGCCTGCTTGGTGGGGCAGAGAATACCGAGGACAACAAGATCAGCGCCAAGGTTCTTGCGCTTCACGGCTGGGATGACCCAATGGCGACGCCCGATGATGTGATGGACTTCTCAAAGGAGATGACCAAGGCTGGCGCCGACTGGCAGCTCCACGCCTATGGCGCCACTTTGCACGCCTTCACCAACCCTGCCGCTCAAGATCCTGATTTTGGTACGCAATACAAAGCCGAAGCAGATCGCCGCAGCTTTGCCGCCTGTCAGGACTTTCTGGCAGAACTGTTTGGGTAGCGCCCTCTGATCGAGTCAGAGGGCAGCGCACCCGATCATGTCGGGCGCAGCACTTGCGGCCGCGGATGCGGCTAGGGTGGTCGGTGCGGAGGGGTTTGTGTTTGGCAAAGCGCTAAGGCCTGCGGCCACGCTTTGCTTAGCGGGTTCCGCGTCAGCGCTTTGCGCTGCGCATGAACCGGGCTCAGGGCTGTTTGTATTCCGAACCAGTGGTCGTGGGATACAGTCCTGAACTTGGTTCATCGGACGAGCGAAGCGAGGATCGGGAACCCGCTTCCACTGCGTGAGGCGCAGCCTCTTAGCGCGGTGAAAACAACACTGGGTCCCGGATCGCTGCGCGTCCGGGATGACAGTTAAGAAGAGTCCTGAAACGCGGGCACGCCCGCCTCTGCTTCCAGTCTCAGCGGCGCAGAAATCTGCACGCAGCGCGTCATCAGCCGGCCCGCCCAATAGTGAATACCGCTGAGAGGCATTTCGCCGCTTTCATTGTAGAGCGCATACCAGTTCG
>JBCBZD010000036.1:0-2016 GCA_039815485.1 Pseudomonadota bacterium
AATGCCCCATTGGCTGCAGCGGTAAGTTTTCGCCTGGGCCCGGTACAGTCAATGAACAGATCCGCCGACAGCGTCTCTCCCGAAGCCAGATCGACATATGACACGCCTGAGTCATCGGCCTGGACAGACGTTATCTCTGCGGCGTGTCTCGAGACATTGGTGTTTGCAACTTTTTCAGCCAGCAAGCGAACCCATTCGCGGACGCTGAACTGATATCCGTACTCCGCGCGAGAGAGCGGATTGGATGGATCATCCGGGGGATGTGCAAATTTCCCCTGTCGCGCGGCAACACCGGAAACCAACAATGGCGCGAGCCTCTGCTGGTTACGGGTCAGGTGGTGCTGCAACGGAATGCCTGCGATCAAGGGCAGGATTTGATGATGACACTGCACCCAGTCCGTTTCGGTGCCCGGCCACTCAACATATTGGGTTCCAAACGAAAACGAAGTGGCACTTCGCGAGAACAGGAAAGGCTCGTCTAATCCCAGTCCGCGCAGGAAGTCGTAGGCGGTCGGTAAGGTGACGCTGCCATAGACCATATCGTCATTGGCATCCTCCCCCACATCGATCAGCGTGATGTGATAGTCCGAACTCAATGCGCCTCGCAACGCAAGCGCGGTCATCAGCCCCGCCAGGCCGCCACCGCATATGACAATCTTGAATTCGGAACGCTGCATGCTGTGTTTCAACGCTAATTTGGAGCCGAAGGCGACGCGACAAGAGGCGCAGATTGAGTCTCAGCTCCATAACGCCGTAAAAAATCAATCTGATCCGGCGTCGCTTCCACCGCATTCATCGTGTCCTGCTTGATGGATGCGAGCTGTGACCTCAACTGATCCAATCCATACGTGTCGACGCGCGGATCATACGTTTCCGGAACCAGGTTTTGTCCCAGCAAGACGGCGATCCAACTGGGCGGCAAAAAGACGCCAAACTCATATTTCAGGACATAGCCGCGCGTATTCCAGGCCGAGATCTTTTCCTGCAGACTGTAGGGCAGAGTCATGTTTCGGAAATAGCGCCACATCTCGCTATCATCGCGCTGCGTGGCAACATAGTGGAGCAATAGAAAATCGCGCACGCGTTCAAAATTGAGTCCCATACGCGCATTGTATTCTTCGACATCATTCTCATCGATGGCCGCGCCGGGGAACAATTCGATCAGCGCCGTGATGCCTTCCTGTATAAGATGAATTGAAGTGGACTCGAGCGGCTCGAGGAAACCGCCGGACAAGCCGATACTGACAACGTTCTGGCTCCAGAATTTGTTGCGTCGACCGGTTTTGAAAAAGAGCTGCTTCGGTTCTGCGAGCGCTGGCCCTTCCAATGTGCTCATCAATTGATGCGTCGCTTCATCGTCAGAGATATATTCGTTCCAATAGACATGGCCGTTACCGGTCCGGTGCTGCAGCGGAATTCGCCATTGCCAGCCCGCTGTCCGGGCCGTGGCGCGCGTGTATGGCAGCAGCTTGCCCCGCGCTTCACACGGCACAGCCACGGCTCGATTACACGGCAACCATTCGCTCCAGTCATCATAACCGGCCTTCAAGGTCTGCTCGATCAGAATGCCGCGAAACCCGGAACAGTCGATGAAGAGCTCAGCCTCAATCTGCTGGCCACTTTCGAGGGTTAGACGTTCAACATGTCCGGTTTCTGGATTTTGGCTCGCTTCGGTGACCTTGCCTTCAGTCCGGATGACGCCGTTCGCCTCGCAATAAGACCGCAGGAATTTTGCGTAGAGGCTTGAATCAAATTGATAGGCATAACCGAAATTGGAACCAATCTGATTGTGATCATCGCCCGGCATTTGAAACCGGCCCTGCTCGGCGGCGATGATCGGATAAGAATAGTCATCCAGACGAGATGCCATACCTTTCTGGTGCAGGCGCAACCACAATTGGTGAAAGTCCATTCCGAGCGTTGGCAACCCATAGTCGCCAAACGGATGAATATAGTGATCACCCAGTTTTCCCCAGTCGCAGAATTCGATTCCCAGCTTGAACGTCGCCTCGGTGG
>JBCBZD010000007.1:0-263313 GCA_039815485.1 Pseudomonadota bacterium
ATAGCCCTCCGGCGTCCAGAGGATCCAGTCGCGGTTTTCAGGCGCGGTGTCTTTCGGGCCATCTGGCAGGTGGATGAACAGGGCGAGCAACTCTGCCCCATCGCTGGCCCGGTGCCAGCGGATGGTCCCGTCGGCATAGGCGGCGAGGATCAGCCGCCCCTCGCGAGCGAGGTTCACGCCCCAGACGGTGCCCGGCACGGCGCGCCGCCAGATCTCGCTGCCCGTGGCATCGAAGCAGCGGAGCCACCATTCTGTGCCGAGGATGAAGCTCTCTCCCCCCGGCACGATGGCGAGGCTACGCGCCATTTCATAAGGTCTGAGCTCCAGAGGCATTGTGGTGTCTTCTGCGCCTTGGCCGGTCTTGCGGGTAAGAGCGGGCTCTCTCGTGTTCACCCAGCCGGTGATGGTGAGGCTGTCTGTATCTGGCTGGGTGAGACCGGGCAGGGCCTCTGGCGCGTCTGTGAGGGACAGAGCCGCGAGATCGAACAGCGCGGGCGCGTCACTCCACTCTTCAAGGCCGAAGCGCAGGCGCATTCCATCGGCCGAAGCGGTGAAATGTTCGTATCGCTTGCCGCGGAGATCGGCGATTTCCGGTCTCTTGTTGAGATGGCGGGTGCCGTCCGCGCTGTAGAGGGCAAGACTCGGCTCCCCGCCAGCGAGGACGAGGCCTGCCCCGGACGCCGATCCGGGGCCGCCATCCGGGGTGGCGGCGAGGTCATAAATCGTGTTGGCCGGACTGGGCCAGGCGCGTCGCGCGCCGCGCCCGGCCTCGTCCCAGGTGAAGAGCCGTTCGCTTCGCCCACCACCCCTGCCTCCTGCGGCGAGGCGGAGGCCAGCTCCTGCCCCGCTGAGCCAGGCGACCTTAGAAAGATCGCCGCCGGACAGGCCCGATGTATCGGCGGGGTAAAGCCGCTGCAGGCTGGCAGCGTCCAGCACGTCCACGGCGAGGCTGTCATAATAGCCCACGGCGAGTCGCGTACCGTCGGGGCTGAACGCAATACTATGAGGATCACCGCCGCCCGGGCTTAGGGCCTTGGCCAGCAACTGGCCATCGCCACAATAGAGGCGGACATGGCCATCCTCGCAGGCGGTAGCTAGTCGGCCATCGGGCGCGAAAGCGAGGCCATAGACCGATCCACCATAGTCCTTGTCCTGCCAAATTGGCTGCCAGTTCGCCGTCTCCCAAATGCGGATTCCATTCTGACCGTAGAGACCAGCGGCGAGGCGGGCCCCATCGGGGTTAACTTCCAGGTCAGTTACAACATTGGGTATTGGACCGAGGCGGGCACGCACCGCGCCAGTTTCCGTGTCGAAAATGGTGATGTGGTGGCCACCGCCGCCCGTGTTCATCCATCCTCCCGCCGCAACCCAGCGCCCCGCGGGATCCACGGCCACAGCATAGACTTTCCCCTCATTCCCCTCGCCGATGGGCGGGCGCAGGGTACGGATCAGCCGCCCCTCCGGCAGAGCCCAGAGCTTCACCGTCTTGTCATCACTCGCGCTCGCGAGGCGCGTGCCATCGGTGCTGAGCGAGATACGCCTGATCATGGCGGTATGCATGGCGGGGTCGAGACGGAGGGTTGCGGCCTCTGGAGTGTCCGCATTAGCGCGCTCGGTCAGAGGCGCTAGCTCGAGCGCGGCAGGCACGGCGGGGCTGGCGGTACCCAGTTTGTCCAGGCGTTTCTGGGCCATGCGGCGATACATGGCGAGGGTGGTGTATTCCTCAAGAAAGGCTTCAAGGGCCTCCCGATCACCCTCGGGCATTAAGCGCCAGTCCCGCTGAGCCGCACGGGTCAGTTTCTCCATGTCAGTTTGATCCAACCCAACCGCCGGCGTCACACCGAGTGTAACAAGGGATTGGAAAACGGCATTTATCGTGTCCTCCCCAGTTTGACCGCTCCAGACAGGAACCTGCATGCGCTTGAACATGTCCGGCAGCTCATCTGGCTTTACATCCGGTGCCCTGACACAGATGAGCTTGTTCTGGCCCAGTGCCATTGCCGACTCCATCGGCACCCATGTGCTGGTCAATGCAGGGCGAGACCAAATCGTCACCACCGCTTTGGCGCGCTTAACATTCTCGGTAATAACCGTTTCGAAGAACTGGTGCGGCAAAAGGTTGACGTCATACCACGGCTTGAAGCCGCGCTTGGTCAACTCGTCTGCCAGCGCAACGGTCGGCTCGGGCACCTGCTGCGAATAGGAAATGAAAACGTCCGCCATCGTATCCCCTCTATACATAGTCTTATTACGGTTTGATCGAGACAGAGCAACCGGGCGATTTACTTGAAACGCTATTGCGCGATTATTTCGGAGTGGCCTCAGGCCGCTTGTTGACAGGGACGTTTCGTGTCAGCTCTTTTCGTTCGGAGCTGTCATCGTGCAGCGTAGGATAAGCGTAGCGAGCGATGTTCAGACTCTACAAACGTGACGAAACGGGTCGTATCGCCGCCTATCATGAGGCGTGGGCGGAGCCGGAGCGGCGGCGGATTGTCGAGCATTGGGGGATGGTCGGCACTGAAGGGGAGACTGAGGTCCATCGGATCTGGTTTTTCGGGTCGCTGGAGAAGCAGTTTAACAGTATTCTTGATCCGGCGCGGGCGCTGGGCTTTGCCGAGCTGGTCACGTCTGATTTCACCCATCTCATCGTTGAGTATGCGTTAGGGCGATCGCCGAACGATGATGATCTTGGTCGCAGACTCGATATTGAGGAACGCCTGAACGAAGTGCTTGGATGGACCGGGCTTGGTGAGTGCGATCGCGGGGCAATGACCCCGGACTCGATGGAGGCCATTTGCGAGGTCGTCGACTTCGATCTTGCAAAATCTGTGATCGAAGACGCGTTGAAAGACAGCGACTTCGAGGACTATTCGCGAATCTATCAAGAATAGCTGCTAGGGCGTCTGCAAATGGAGCGCGCGATGACACGACTGCTTACCCTGCTTGCCCTGTTCACGCTGATGGCCTGCGGCGGCGGAGACCCGCAGGTTGAGCGCCAGCCCACCCTGACTGGCGCGCCGGCGATCATCATTGCCCATCGCGGTGCCTCCGGAGACCTGCCCGAACACACGATTGAGGCTTACACACTGGCTGTGCAGCAAGGCGCTGACTTTATTGAGCCGGACCTTGTGATGACGAAAGATGGCGTCCTGGTCGCCCGGCATGATCGCTATCTGTCCGGCAGTACAAATGTCGAGGACAAGCCGGAATTCGCAGATCGCAAGCGGACGGTGACGGATATATTTGGTGAGCGGTCTGACTGGTGGGCCGAAGACTTCACGCTGGAAGAGATCAAGACTTTGCGCGCGCGCCAGCCCTTTCCGGGACGGTCCAACGCGTATGATGATCAGTTCGACATTCCGACCCTGGCGGAGGTGATTGAGCTCGCGATTGCATCCGGGGTCGGGTTGTACCCGGAAACCAAAGCGCCCAGTTATCACGCCTCTATTGGCCTCGATATGAAGGCCCCACTTCTATCGGCTCTGGACGGAGTGAGGGTTCCGGTCTTCATCCAGTCTTTCGAGGCTGGAATCTTGCGTGAGCTGAACGACTTGACCGACCACAAGCTGGTCCAGCTATATTCCGGAGACCCGCGCGCGGCGATTGCCGGGTATGAGCCGCCGCTGGAGCAGGTTGGGGCGTATGCAGATGGCGTGGGGCCAAACAAGGCCCTGCTCTGGTCTGGGCCCGGCCAGCCTTCCGATTTCATCAGCCGGGCGCACGGCTATAATCTGTTGGTCCACCCGTGGACGTATCGCTTGGATCGGATTGGTACCGGCTATGAGACATTCGAAGACGAGCTGAGCGCCATTCTGGCGCTGGGCGTGGATGGTCTGTTCACGGACTTTCCAGAGACCAGTGCCAAAGTCCGCGATAAGGCTGAGACTGAAGGCTAAGTGTTTGCGCTTGGCCGCTTCCACGATAAGAAGCGGTATGCCGGACACCACATCCCTGATCGACAAGACCCGAGCCCAGCAGGCTGGCATCACGCCTGAAGGCTGGCTGACCGATAGCTGGTATCTGGCCGCGGTGTCTGCCGATGTGAAGCCCGGAACGCAGGTTCGGAAAATCCTGCTGGGTGAGCCGATTGTGCTGGCGCGCACGGATCAGGGGGAGGCGTTTGCGCTGCGTGATATCTGCCCGCACCGAATGGTGCCCCTCAGCACAGGGCGTCAGGTCGACACCGATGGGCAAGCCACGCTGGAATGCCCATATCATGGCTGGCGATTTGGTACCGATGGCGTGTGCCGTTTTATTCCGGCACTTACCGATGATAGCCCGTATGAGCCGGAGAAGATCAAGGTTCGGCGCTATCCGGTCTATGAGACGAATGGCGCTCTGTTTATCTTCATCCCAAGCGATCACCGCTTTGACGGTACGCCCGATGTGCCGCCACCAGATTTCGGAGCGCTGCCGGATCAGCCGAATTTTGTCATGCGCGAATACTTTGAGTGCCGGTTCGATGATGCGCTCTATGGCCTGATCGATCCGGGGCACGTCGCCTATGTGCATAATCAGTGGTGGTGGCGGCCGCCTTCGGCGGGCTACAAGACCAAGGAGAAGCGCTTTGTTCCGATGGAGCGCGGCTGGGCGATTGAAAAACATAGCCCAAGCTCAAACTCGAAACTCTATCGCTGGGTGTTTGGCGATACGGTAGAGACCGAGATCTGTTTCCAGCTGCCGGGCTTTCGGTGGGAGAAAATTTCCAACGAGAAAGCGACCTTCCTGACGCTGACCTGCATGACGCCGAAGACCGAGTTTGAGACCCATGTCACGCAGCTGACCTGGTGGGTGGGCGCGCCACTGATCTCGGTCTTCAAGCCGCTGGGTCAGTATATGGGGCGCAAATTCCTCAGCCAGGACAAGCGCGTCACGACCTCACAAACCGCGAATGCCCCGTATCAAAGCGGTATGATCCTGATGGATGATGTCGACACCCAATCGAAATGGTATCTGAAAGCCAAGAAAGAATGGGCCGCTTCGCGAGACGAGGGGCGTGACTTCGTCAATCCGGTGACGCCAACAACGCTGCGGTGGCGGAGTTAGGTTTTAACGCGTGGGGACTGGCGCATCGCCGCGATAGTCGTAGAAGCCGCGCTTGACCTTGCGGCCAATCCAACCGGCCTCAACATATTTGACCAGAAGCGGACACGGGCGATATTTGGTGTCGGCCAGTCCGTCGTGCAGGACCTGCATGATGGAGAGGCATGTATCCAGCCCGATAAAATCTGCAAGTTCGAGCGGACCCATCGGATGGTTCGCACCAAGCTTCATCGCGGTATCGATACTCTCAACGGTGCCAACACCTTCATAGAGGGCGTAAACCGCCTCATTGATCATCGGCACGAGCACGCGGTTCACGATAAAGGCAGGATAATCCTCGGCATTGGTCGTAGTCTTGCCGAGACGTCCGGCGAGACCAATTGCCATCTCATACGTTTCCTGATCGGTCGCCAAGCCGCGGATAATTTCCATCAGCTTCATCAGAGGCACAGGGTTCATGAAGTGCAGACCGATGAACTTTTCCGGGCGATCTGTCGTGGAGGCGAGCCCGGTGACGGAAATCGAGGATGTGTTTGTTGCGAGGTAAGCCGTTTTCGGCACAGCCCCGCAGAGATCCGCAAAGATACGTTCCTTGATCTCACGGTTCTCGGTGGCAGCCTCAATGGCGAGGTCGATCGACTCGAGCGCGTTGATATCTGTGGTGCCGGTAATGCGGCCCTGCGCAGCTTTCATATCCTCAACCGAGATCAGATCACGCGACACTTGACGCGTCAGGTTCCGCTCAATGGTCTCGATGCCTTTATCCAAGGCGGTTTGCGACAGGTCATTCAGGATGACGTCATAGCCCGCTAAAGCACACACATGGGCAATGCCGTTTCCCATCTGTCCGGCGCCGACAACTCCGATGGTCTTGAGTTCAGCCAAGTTCGTCTCCCAAATGCTTTTCTATGTCAGCGCAATAAGTTGCTTGTGCAGTGCGGCAAAGCAACCCCGCATATATGCTGCAGCCGCACAGTAAGCCGCTGTGTTACACATCGGCAACAGCCGATCAGGGCTCTGGCTTCTTCTCCGAAGACGCTGCGGCGGCCCGAATTGCGTCCAGAAGCGAACGTCGCAGCGCCGGGTCATGGATCTTCTGGAACGAGGTCATAAGCTCCATAGCCTCGCCATCAATGACGGGAAGAGTTGGCGGATGGTCATCCTCGTTCACCGTCAGAGGCTGGGCCTGTAGCAGGTCTTCCACACCCTCATAGAAATAGGTTATCGGAACGGTCAGTTCCGCTGCCAGTTCAAATAGCCGTCCAGCTGAAATGCGGTTCACGCCCTTTTCGTATTTCTGGACTTGTTGAAAGGTTAGCCCAAGCTTTTCCCCAAGTTGTTCCTGGGTCAACTTCAGTTCACGACGTCTCCAGCGCAGCCTCTGCCCGACAATCCGGTCTATGCCGCTCGGCAACTTGTTTTCGGACATTCTGTACTCACATTTTCTTCTGAAAGACCAGTCCTAGCGCCGCCACGTCAGGAAAGCCAGACCAGCCGTCACGACAAGCGAAATCCAGAAGAATGACTCGCCGAACCGTTGATAAGGCGTTTGTCCGATTGCCGCTGGCAGAGGCGCGCGGACAACCGACGAGCGCCAGCCTTGCGGATCGCCCCGAACTTCGCTGCCTTGCGCCGTTTCGCGTCCATAGGCATCGATAACCGCGGTGACGCCGCGTGTAGCAACCCGCGCCATCGGCAAGCCGCTTTCAATCGCGCGGTAGCGGTTTTGCGCGTAATGCTGAGCCGGGCCGAGACCGCCGCCAAACCAGGCATCATTGGAAATCACGACGATCCATTCTGCCGACTGCCTTTGCGGTGACGCTTTACGGACCATTTCCGGGAAAAGGCCCTCATAACAGATAAGCGGGATCATCGGCGGCATAATCCCGTCAGGCAGAAGCACCGTCGGATCGGGGCCCGGTTCAAAGCCGCTTTTGGCCATGCGCTGGATCGCGCCAGGCAGGATGCCGGAAATCAGTTCACCAAATGGGATGATCTTGGCGGCGGGCAGCTCTCCAAATGGAACCAGTCTGTGCTTGTCATAGAGCGCTACAAGATCAGCCGAAGACTCACCTGCACGGAACACCGCCAGACTGTTATAGAATACCACGTCGTTCTCGATCGCCGACTGCCGCGCCGTGCCAATGACAAGCGTCCTTGGGCCAAGGAAGGCGGAGATAATGTCGAGCGCGGTATTGCTGCGAAGAAGGTCGAAAGGAAGCGCGCCTTCCGGCAGGATGACGATATCGCCGGGCTCGCTTGGCACATCTCGCAAAAGGCCAGCATAGCGAGCCAGAACCGGTTCGCCGTTTTCCTTGAATTTGTCAGCCTGCGGGACGCCTGCATCTATCAGCAATACAGTGCGCTCTGTCATCACCGTTTGTTCGGCGAGGCGCTGTGAGCCCCAGGCAAACCCAAAGGCAACAATTGCAACGGCGATCAGCGCGGGACCAGCGCGGCCAAGCACAGCCCTTGTCTCTCGTGTATCAACCAGCGCAGCAGGCGCCGCCGCCATGAACACCGTCAAAAGTGTCAGCCAGTAAATCCCGCCGACCGAAGCCAGCTGAGACACAGCGCCGCCTGGTACCCAAGTGGTCCCCGCAAGATTCCATGGGAAGCCGCCGAACAAGACGCCGCGGGTCAGTTCTGCCGCCCCCATAAAGAAGGCAAACATGAAAACGCGTGACGGTGAGGCGGACCAGAACGCCCCGGCAAGCGCGCAAGCTGCGCCCCAGATCAGTGCCATCCCGCCCGGCAAGGCGATCAGCGGCATCCAGATGAAGATCGCATGCTTTTCAGGCTCCACAAGAAAGGGAAGCGCCGTCCAGTACATGCCAACAAGGAAGAAGCCGAACCCGAAGCCCCAGCCCCGCACAAACATTGACAGGCCCCAACGCCGGCGACCGCGCGCCCCATCAAGTAGCCAGACCAAAGCCGTGAAGGAAACCAGCAGCGCCGGTGTGATATGAAACGGTGCAAAGCCCAGCGCGCAAAACGCCCCGAGCAGAGCCGAGAAGCCAATTGCGGTCCACCCGCCTGTGCGCGCAATGGTTTCATGCAGACTGGTAAAAACGCGCAAACCGTGGCTCGATGCTCGTTCACTCATGTCGGTGTCTCCTGAGCCGGTTTTCGGACAATCAGACGTTGAATGCGGCGCGCGTCAGCTTCCAGAATTTCCAGATCAATCCCATTTGGATGCGGCAAGACCTCGCCGCGCAGTGGGACACGACCGGCCAGCGCAAACGCGACCCCGCCAAGGGTATCCACCTCATGCTCGTCCAGCGTGAGATCAAGCCCGGTTTCGGTTGAGAAATCGTCTGTTTCCATGCGCGCATCAACCTCCCAGGCAAGGCGCCCACGCCGGATCAGCATGGCAATCTCTTCATCATGCTCGTCTTCAATCTCGCCAACAATTTCCTCAACGAGGTCTTCAAGGCTAACGAGGCCGTCCGTGCCGCCATATTCGTCGACAACCAGCGCCATATGCATGCGCGAGGTCTGCATTTTCACCAAAAGGTCAGTCAGGGGCATGCTGGCCGGGACAAAGAGAAGGTCGCGGCGCAAACGCTCCAGCGGCGCGTCTTCAGCAGGGGCTTCATCGCCATTCTTACGGGCGATTTCGCCGATCACATCCTTGATGTGAACAACCCCGATCGGGTCATCCAGGGTTTCGCGGTAAACCGGCAGGCGAGAATGCGCTTCTTCCGCGAAGAGCTGGATCAGGTCTTCGAAACTGGTGGACAGCTCGACCGCCATAATCTCTGCACGCGGGATCATCACGTCATTGACGCGCAGCGTCTCGAACTCTGCGATCCGCAGTCGCATTTCTTTCTGTTGCGGCGTCGCTGGCACGCCGGGCACGGCGGTTTCGTCATTATCTTTATTAAAGAGGCCGAACAGGCCTTTCTTTGGCTGGGTCATCTCGCGGGTGCGATTCCTAGTCTTTCTGGTCGTATCGACGGTTAACGGTATGGATCAGGCCACCCCAGTGAGGCAAGAGCCGCAATCTCCAACGCCTCCATTTCCTCAGCAGCTGTGTCTTCAATGTGGTCATGTCCGATCAGATGGAGATAGCCATGGATCAGAAGATGGCTGAGATGTTGCGGCATGGTGCGGTCTCGCGCCTCAGCATCGCTCACTGAGACACCATAGGCGACAGCAATATCTCCCAGAAACGGCCGATCCTCGGTGGCGGCTTCAAATGACAGGACATCTGTGGGTTTGTCCTTGCCGCGAAAATCGCGGTTGAGCGTCTGGATTTCGGTATCGCCTGTCAGCAAGACGCTCACCTCACCATCGATGCCGCCTTGCCGCGACGCTGCCAGAAGCGCGCGCTGGCAGATCGTTTCGACATCCTTGAACGTGTTCCATGCCGGATCATCAATCCGTAGCTCCAGCTCGATCATTTCGCGGTGGCTTTCGCGTCCGCGTCATAGGCATTGATAATCCGGCTGACCAGCGCATGGCGACGGACATCCCTGGATGTAAATGTGACCCGCCCAACCCCTTCGACGCCATCGAGGATCTTCAAGGCATGCGCCAATCCGGATGGCTGACTCTTTGGCAAGTCGACCTGCCCCGGATCTCCTGTCACGACCATGCGGCTGTCGCGGCCAAGACGGGTTAGCACCATTTTCATTTGAGCAACCGTCGCGTTCTGCGCCTCATCCATGATCACGAAAGCATTCTTGAGCGTGCGTCCGCGCATGAAGGCAAGCGGGGCGACCTCGATCACTTCCTTGTCGCGCAAACGCTGTGCCTGATCGGCCCCAAGCGTTTCGTTCAGCGCGTCCCAGATCGGTCGCAGATAAGGCTCTACCTTTTCTTCCAGATCGCCGGGCAGAAAGCCGAGATTTTCGCCCGCCTCAACTGCCGGGCGCGTGATAATCAGCCGCGCCGCTGTCTTGCTTTTCAGGGCTGCCGCGCCAGCTGCTACTGCCAGAAACGTCTTGCCTGTTCCGGCAGGGCCAACCCCGAAGATCAGGTCGCTTTTTTTACCGGTCAGCAGGTCGAGATACTTGGCCTGCATATTGGTTTGCGGTTTGATCAGGACTTTCAGCCCGGTCAGCGAGCCATAGGTCTGGTTTGGCGCACGCGCCTGTTCGATCGCGCCCTCAAGTGCGGCAACCCCGGCCTCATTGTTCTTGGAGAGTACCGCCTCGAACGCTGCCAAAGCATCTTCGGCGAGGGACACAGACTCAGCCGAGCCCCTTAGCCGAATACCCTCTCCCTGGCTTTCCGCTGACAGTTTTCCGTCACTCAAAGCCTCTTCAAGGAGCAGCAGGTGCATATGGTTCGGCCCGCAAATATAAGCCAGAAGCGCCGGATCATTCGGCTCCCACAATCTGCTCAAAGCATGTCTCCCGCAGTCTCAGGTTTTGCCCATTCCATCAAATTGAACCAAGGGACGCGGCGATACTTCGCTGACAATTGCGCATCCTCATCACTGGGCATGGGGTGTTCATAGTGATTAAGGCGTAAGCCCGCGCCAAGATAGGTCTGCATATACGCATCAAGCGGGCGGTGCCAATTTTCGACTTTGATACCCGACCATTCGACTAGAACGGGTTTTTCGATGCTATAGTTATCAATCGCGAACTCTTTCAGAGCCCCTCTCCAAGACAAGCGCCAGCCCTTGCTCATGCCTGCCGTCTGAAAATCGGTCAGATTGATAACAAGCAGCAGACCGCCCGGTTTCAACACTCTTGCCATTTCGGCAATCGCAGCCCGAAAGTCGGGAATATCGATGAGCGAAAGATAGCTGATGACCAGCTCAAAGCTGGCATCGCTAAATGACAGATTTTCGGCCGATTCACATCGGTAGTCGCCGTCCGGGTCGCGTTCTCTCGCCACCCCAAGCAAGGCCTTGGTCGGATCTATCCCAACTGTTTTGATGCCAAGGGACTGCATCACGCGGCAGAACCGGCCTTCACCGCACCCAACATCCAATGCGGTCTTGAACGCCCGTGTTTTCAAACGGCGCAAAACAGCCGGGTCCAGCACGTAGCGCCGGGACCTGTCCCCTTCATCCCCGTTACTGTCGATCCAGGCTTGCGCCGAGCTTTCCCAACCCACGTGCTGGTTCAAAGCGCCACCTCTTTGACCCGAACGAGGTCGCCGCTGATGGCGTTTTGCGTGGCGTGATTGATCGCGACATCCACAATCTGTCCCTGCAGGCTGTCATCGCCTTCAAAGTAGACCGATTGCAGCCACGGGGAGCGACCTGAAACCTGTCCAGGATTGCGGCCTTTGCCGGTCACCAGAACGGGAACCGTCTCACCGATCTTGGAGTGGTTGAAGGCCGTCTGCTGTTCCCAGAGCAGAGCCTGCAAGCGATGCAGACGCTCGGTTTTAACGTCTTCAGGGACCTGACCGAACATTTCGGCAGCCGGCGTGCCGGGGCGCTCTGAATATTTGAAACTGTAGGCGATGCAGTAGTTCACCTCGCGCACCAGATCCATCGTGTCTTCAAAGTCCTGATCGGACTCGCCGGGGAAGCCAACGATAAAGTCAGACGCAAAGCCGATATCGGGGCGCGCCTCTTTCACCCGGCGCATAATGTCGAGATAATGCTCACGGGTATGCCCGCGATTCATTGACTGGAGAATACGGTTCGACCCCGACTGCACCGGCAAATGCAGGAATGGCATCAGTTCAGGTGTATCGCCGTGCGCCGCGATAAGATCGTCATCCATGTCGCGTGGGTGGCTGGTTGTGTAGCGAATTCGGTCAAAGCCGCCAATCTTCGCGATATGGCGCACCAGACGGCCAAGCCCCCATTCCGCTGCGCCCTCAAGGCTGGGACCGGCGCCATGCCAGGCATTGACGTTCTGGCCAAGCAGCTGAACCTCGCGGACGCCCTGGCTTGCCAGAGACCGCGCCTCAACCACAATATCATCAACGGGCCGCGACAGCTCAGCGCCGCGTGTATAGGGCACGACGCAGAAGGTGCAGAACTTGTCGCAACCTTCCTGAACCGAGAGATACGCCACCGGGCCATCAACGCTGCGCTGCTTGGGCAGGGCGTCGAACTTTTCCAGTGTCTCAAACTCGGTTTCGAGCCGGTCGCCGGTTTTGCGGTGCACGCGGGCGATCATTTCCGGCAGTTTGTGATAGGCTTGCGGACCGAGCACCAGATCGACCACAGGCGCGCGGCGCATGATCTCTTCACCTTCGGCCTGCGCAACACAGCCGGCCACAGCGACGATCATCTTGCCGCCGGTTTTGGCCTTTTGTTTCTTGATCTGACCCAGCTCTGAATAGACTTTTTCAGTCGCTTTTTCGCGAATATGGCAGGTGTTCAAAACGACCAGATCAGCGCCTTCAGGACCGTCGACCGGGCCATAGCCAATTGGCGCGAGAACGTCTTTCATACGCTCGCTATCATACACATTCATTTGGCAACCATAGGTCTTGATAAAGACCTTCTTGATCGGCTTTGTTTCAGGCGTTTCGGTCATCCGGCGGCTTATGCCTGAAAAAGCCAGAAATGGCTATATCGTGCGGCAGCAATTACCTATTGTGCAGCACTCAACTCAAGCGCTCCCGCGATCAAGGCCCAAAGCTGGTCAGCCAATTCAGCGGCACTTGGTCTAACCTTTTGGGACATTGCGAAAATGAAAGTATGGCGCATCGCGCCAGTGATTGCCGCTCCAGCAATTCTCGCATTCACATGCGATGGTATGAAGCCACGCTTAATGCCGTCAGCAATATTCCGTCCCGAGAGCTCGATCATTTCAGCTCGCAGGCGGGCCTCAACACCGGCTGCCTCGCCGCTGGAGGACATCTTTCCCAGAATAATTGGCGCTAAAGGATCACTATATAAAAACCCAATTACATTCATGAGCCGCCGCCGCTCACGGATATGCCACGTTTGATCGCCGTCCATGCGCTCATTCGCAACCGCGTTATAACGGCGAAAAAAGTCTTCAATAATCGCGGATATCAATCCAGCTTTCGACTTATAGTAATGATAAGCCAGCCCTTCAGAGACACCCGCAGCTTTGGCGACATCATTCATTTCGAAATCACCATCGCCTTTGATCAAGCAGATTTCGGCCGCTTTAAGAATTGTCGGCGCAGCATTCCGTCTTGCCATAAGGTTCACCCCGATTTCCGTCTTTTCGAATTTGCTCTTGTCAGAATTATTCAAAAATGGCAAATTGAGTTGAACTCAATTTAAAAAGAATGGTCGCGGGAGAGCTAAAATGATCATGGACGAGTCAAAAATGCGGACGACAAATGTACCAGAAGAAGCGATCACGCATTGGCTGGGCGGGCGCAGTTTTGCGGACGCCTTCGAGCAATATGACCGCGACGGCTATATCATCTTCGAAAACGTCATGAGCGCAGACGACGTCGCGGCTTACAATGAAGCGCTCGCGCCGCACATGATTCATAACGGGCGAAATGACTTTGAGGGCCTACATACAAACCGTGTCTATGCTTTACTGGCGAAGTCCCCGCTCTTTGGCGACATGATCACCCACCCGCTAGCCCTCGCTTTTGCAGAAGCGGAACTCGGTCGCTCTTGTCTGCTCTCAGCTTGCCTCGCCATCAAACTGCACCCCGGTGAAACAGTTCAACCATGGCACACCGATGACGGAACGATCAAAATTCCCATGCCTCACCCAGCCTATGGTGTGTCAGCTTTCTGGGCACTCGACGACACAACAGAAGAGAATGGCGCAACGGAAATCATCCCGCGAAGCCATCTTTGGACTGAAGCCGAAGTCGATGCCCTAAACGAGCCTGATGCCTATTCGAGCAATACAGAGAAGGACATCAATCATGATCCTTACGCACACCGTGATGCGATAAAGGCCACAATGCCCGCTGGATCACTCATGATCGCCAAAGGCACGCTATTGCATCGCGGCGGTTCAAATCGCTCAGGCGCTCCTCGGACAATTGTAACCCCACAATACTGTCCTGGATGGGCCCGTCAGCTTGAGAATATGATGGCCGTGACACCCAAGGACGTAACAATGAAACTCCCCAAGCGCGTTCGCGAATTGATGGGCTATTGCATCGAACAACCGTTCATGGGCTACGTCGATGGGGTTCACCCGGAGAAACTGCTCGCCTAAGAAGACGGATGACGAAAATCATCCTGTTCAACAAGCCATTCGATGTGTTGTCGCAGTTTACCGACAAAGGCCTTGAGGGTAGCAAACGTCGGACTTTGTCTGATTTTATTGACGTGCCGCAGGTCTATGCTGCCGGACGGCTGGACCGGGACAGTGAGGGCCTGTTGATCCTCACCGATAATGGCAAATTGCAACATCAGATCGCCGACCCGCGCCATAAGACCGAAAAGTCCTACTGGGCGCAGGTCGAGGGTATTCCTGACGAGGCCGCCCTAAGCCGTCTTCGTGAGGGCGTTACACTGAAAGACGGGCTGACCGCGCCGGCAAGTGTTGAGCGGATTGAACCGCCCGACGCCCTGTGGCCCCGCACGCCGCCAATCCGGGTTCGCAAATCGATCCCAGATTGCTGGCTGAAGCTGACTATTCGTGAAGGACGAAATCGTCAGGTCCGCCGGATGACCGCAGCGGTCGGGCATCCGACACTTCGCCTGATCCGTCATCGCATTGGTGAGTGGACGCTGGAGGGTCTTGCCTCTGGCGCATGGCGAGAGGCGTGAAACCTTAGCTGAACAGGTTGAAAGATCCCTCAGCGATAAGCGCGGCAAGAAGGCCGACCGCCCCGCCAAGGAAGGGTAAACCGATCTCCAGACCCCGCTTGATACGGGCTTTGGTGAAAATTGGCATCGGCGTGCGAAACGCGCGGTGCGTCTCAAATTCTTGAGTCAGTGTTGGCATGATTTGCCTCCATTATGCTTGGACCGATGCGCAGCCCGAAAAGCTCAAAGGCGCGTCGACTCGGTTGTTTGTGTTGAGATGAAACTCGCACAAAACCGTTTGGAGGTAAAGAAATTTATTCTCTGTACGGATGTTAATTGATCCGAAATCGGAGTAATTATTGCAGTTTTACGACTGTTTTTTCTGTCTCGGAGGCCTCTTTCAGCGCGCCTTTTTGCTTCAAATAGAAGAACAGATCACGGTCATGACGACTGGTGGCGGAGAGGCGGCCCTGACGCACAAAGGGCTGCCATTTGGCGGGCACAGCGGCTTCAACTGTATCTCCTGACACCGTCGCGCGCTGGATAATGCGCTCGCCGACAAAGTCATTCAGGACAAAATGCTGCGTGCTGCGATTGTCCCAGATCCCGATACAACCCGGCTTCCAGTTATAGCGCACCGTAAACCGCGCATTCGTAACCCATTTGGTCAGGTGGCGCAGCAGGACCTCACTCTCCTCAGCCTGCATCTCGACGATCCGTCGTGTGAAATGCTCATTAACGTAAAGCGCCTTGCGGCCGGTTTCGGGATGGACACGCACGACCGGGTGAATGGCCATGATTTCGGGTTTGTTGTGCGGCAGGGCATTGTGCAGGGCGGTCAGGCCGTCGCAGAGATCCTTCATCGGTTCAGAAAGCTCGTCATAGGCGGCGTAGAGACTGCTCCACATTGTATCGCCGCCGACCTCCGGGCATGTCACCATATGTAGAATGGACATGATTGACGGCTGGTCCTGAAAGGTGAGATCGGTATGCCATTCATCGGCGACCCCGCCCTGACTTGCCTTCAGCTGAAAGATTTCAGGCGGCAAACCCCCATCGCTGACCAGATTGGGATGGCCCTCTAACGCCCCGAAATGCCGTGCAAACGCAACATGTTCCTCAGGTGACGGGGCCTGGTTTGGCAGAAAGACCACCAGATGCTCGCGCAGCAATTGCCGGATCGCTTCAACATCGCCTGGTTTTGGATTGCGCACGTCCGGGCCATGGATTTCAGCCCCCAATGCGCCTGCCAGTCTTGTCACTGTCCAGTCCGCAGGAATGGTCACGGTCAGTCTCCCTCATGATTTTTCTTTGACTGTAACACCAGACGGCTGAATTCCCCAACCGCTCGGGTTTTTGTCATCTGCAAGCGAGTGAGCAATTCCAGTGGCGTGCCTTGCAATGACGTCCCTGTCGGCTAAACCGCCTGATACTCAATTTCAGGATTGAATGAGGAAGAGTTCATGGCCGGCCATAGTAAATGGGCAAACATCCAGCATCGCAAAGGGGCGCAGGACAAGAAACGCGCGGTCTTGTTCTCGCGCCTGTCAAAAGAGATCACCATCGCCTCCAAACTTGGCGGGCCTGATCCGGACGGCAATCCTCGTTTGCGACTGGCGATACAGAATGCGCGTGCCCAATCGATGCCCAAGGACAATATCAAACGCGCCGTTGATAAAGGTCAGGGCGGCGGCGGCGATGACTATGTCGAGCAGCGCTATGAGGGCTTTGGCCCCGGCGGCGTCGGTATCATTGTCGAAGCCTCAACCGACAATAAGAACCGCGCAGCGAGTGAAATCCGAACGACATTTTCAAAGAATGGCGGCAATCTGGGCGAAACTGGATCGGTCTCGTTCGGCTTCGAAAATGTCGGTGAGATTCAGTTTGCGCCAGAAGCGGGCGATGAAGAATCGATCATGGAAGCCGCGCTTGAAGCCGGTGCAAGCGATGTAGAGACCGATGAAGGCGGTCATTTCATCTATACAGAGCGTGAGGACCTAATGACGGTTGCCAGCGCGCTGGAAGGTCAATTTGGCGAGCATGAGGCAAAGTCCACCAAGCTCATCTGGAAGCCCACTAATCAGGTGCCGATTGCCGGTGATGATGCTGACAAACTGATGAAATTGCTCGATTTACTGGATGAGCTCGATGACGTGCAGAATGTCTATGATAATTCTGAATTGAGCGCTGAAGAGCTGGAAAGGCTCGCCGGATAGTTGTGATCAATACTTAATCCAGACAAGGCTTTGTGTGGTTAATCCATCACGTACTGCGCAACTTCTTGTGATAAGTGCAACCTATCCTCGATTTTTGGAGCGGAAAGCGCCATATAGCTGCCACCCCTGACCCGCTTCTTCGAGGCACCTATGAAACTGACGCATCCCCTTGCTATCGCTTTGGCCGCTGGCACACTCGCTACGGCGACGACATTCTTCATGAATGCTGGCGCGCAGGACAAACCGCAGATCGTGATCTCAGATGACTTCCAGACGGCAATCTTTGCCGGCGGCTGTTTCTGGTGCGTGGAAAGTGACTTCGATAAAGTGGACGGCGTGGTCGAGACGATTTCCGGCTATACAGGCGGCGAAACCGACAACCCGACTTATAAAAACCATACGCGTCAGGGCCATCTTGAAGCGGTCAAAGTGGTCTACAATCCTGAAAAGGTCTCTTATGGCGAGCTTGTGAAGTATCACCTTCGCCACATCGACCCGACCGATGCAGGCGGCCAGTTCTGTGACCGTGGCAACAGCTATACGACGGCCTTCTTTGTCGACTCTGCTGAGGAGCGCGCTGTCGTTGAAGCCGAGTTTGCGGCGGTTGAGGACAGCGGTGTTCTGCCTGCGCCGATCGTTACAAAGATCCGGGATGAAGCGCCTTTCTATGATGCGGAAGGCTATCATCAGGATTATTATCTGAAGAATCCGACCCGGTATAAATTCTATCGTAATGGCTGTCGCCGCGACCAGCGGGTCAAGGAAGTCTGGTCGAAAGAAAGCGAAGCCGGACAATCTTAATCTGCCGCTTGTTTTTGCCGTGACAGCCAGCCCTTGCATGATTTCATCTTGAGGCCCAAATACCCTGCTGAAACCGTAGGGATATTTCCATGACCGATCTTGCCGCCAGCCCGTCCGATAATATCAAGGATGCGACCGATCAGACGTTTATGCAGGACGTCATCGAAGCTTCGAATACGCAACCGGTTCTGGTTGATTTCTGGGCACCATGGTGCGGCCCGTGCAAATCCCTGACGCCGGTCCTGGAAAAAGTCGTCAACAGCCAGAGTGGCAAGGTCAAACTGGTCAAGGTCAATATTGACGAAAACCCCGGCATTGCAGGCCAAATGGGTGTGCGGTCTATCCCGGCTGTGTTTGCCTTCGACAAGGGTCGCCCGGTCAACGGATTTCAGGGCGCACTGCCAGAGGGTCAGATCCGGCAATTCATTGATCAGATCATGAGCGGCACCGATGGCGGCAAACAGCTCGAAGAGGCTCTGGCTCAGGCTGAAGAGGCCGTTCGGGCCGGGGATATTGGTACGGGAGCTCAGATCTATGGCGCAGTCATTGAGGCCGATCCTGAGAATGTCACAGCGCTCGCAGGTCTGGCACGCTGTTACATGGCCAATGGCGACCATGATCGCGCCCGGCAGATTCTGGACATGGCCCCGGCTGACAAGGCCACTGACCCGGCAATCAAATCGGTTCGAACAGCGCTGGATCTGATGGCCGAAAAACCCCTGGATGAAGATCTCGCGACGGCGCGTGAGACGGTTGCGGCGACACCTGACAACCATGATGCACGGTTTGATCTTGCGGAGAAACTGATCGCGCAGGGCCGAAACGCGGATGCTATCGACCACTTGCTTACGATCCTGACAGCTGATCTCGCATGGGAAGATGGCAAAGCGAAAGCCAAGGTCCTGGAAATCTTTGAAGCCCTGGGTCCAAAGGATCAGATTGCCGTGGAAGGGCGTCGCCGACTTGGCTCGCTGATGTTTTCATAGGTCGGAAGCGGCAAAATAGTCGACTTCTGCTCAATTTGCTCCATGTAGAAAAAGGGGACGAATGGAGAAGGAACCGGTCGTGACCGTAGAACAATACCGCAAGACGACCGACCTGCCCTCAACCATTCCGGTTTTCCCGCTGACCGGCGCACTTCTGTTTCCGCGCTGGTCCCTGCCGCTGAATATTTTCGAACCGCGCTATCTGAACATGATTGATGACGCGATGACGGGCAATCGCCTGATCGGCATGGTCCAGTCAACGGGCGGCCATGCTGCAACCCCAGAGCTTGCTGATGTTGGCTGCGTGGGTCGGCTAACCTCCTATTCAGAGACCGATGATGGGCGCTATCTGATTTCCCTGACGGGGATCTGCCGCTTCCGAATCGAGGAAGAGCTGTCTGTAAAGACGCCCTATCGACAGGTCCACGCGGACTGGAGCCGATATGCATTTGATCTTCAACCGGACCCCGGCAGTGACGAGGATGATCGGATACGTCTGACCAACTCACTTAAGCGCTACACCAATGCCAACAAGATGGAGGTGGACTGGGACGCAGTTGAGAATGCCTCCATGGAGACGCTCATCAATGCGCTATCGGCCGGGTGTCCGTTTGGCGCGATCGAAAAGCAGGCCTTGCTGGAAGCCGACACGGTTTCCGCCCGCACGGAAACCCTGATCACCCTGCTTGACATGGACGTGCCGGGCGATGACACCTCGACCCTGCAATGACTGAAGAGACCACAAAGCCAAAACCCGGGCCCTGCGGCGTCGACCCGCGATTGCTCGAACTGCTGATCTGTCCTGTGACGCGCGGGCCGCTGAAGTTCGATGCCGAGGCGTGCGAGTTGATTTCGAGCAAGGCAAAACTGGCCTATCCGATCCGCAATGGTATGCCGATCATGCTGGAAAGCGAGGCGCGCGATCTGGAGCAGAATGCCAAATGAGCGCCCGCGCCTGGCCGACTGAGCTACGCTTTTCAAAGTCGCGCCAGCGCCTGAAGATCGCTTTTGATGATGGCAAGACGTTTGACTTGTCCTACCCAGTTTTGCGCCGGGAAAGCCCCTCTGCAGAAGTCCGCGGTCATGGCGGCGGACCGAAACCGCCGCCGCCGGTGATCTCTGACCATATCAGCATTGAGAAGGCGGAGCCGGTCGGCAGATATGCCGTGCGCCTCTTCTTTTCAGATGGCCACTCTAGCGGGCTTTATACCTGGGCTTACCTGCGCGAGCTGTCGGAAGCCCATGGTTCCGGGGCCTGAGCCACTGCTTTACTCAGCCGGATAGAGCGGCGCTTGCTCTGCGGTTGCCCCGCTGGACTCGTCTGTCTCTGCTGTCGCGGATGCTGGGCCAAAGACTTTCTGATCTGGCAGGAAGGGCGCGATCAGCAATCCGGCGACGGTCATGGGGTATTCAGGCGCGGTGCCGATGCCAATCCTGTCGTGCGGACGCTCATCACGCGGGTTGTGGAAGGTCCCGAACAGAATGTCCCAGACAATGAACTCACCGCCATAATTGGAGTCACCAACCCCTTTATCGGGATAGTGGTGATAGCGGTGATTGTCGCCGATGGAGAAAATATACTCCCACCAGCCAAGCTTCAGATCGATGTTTGAGTGCTGAAAAATACCAATGCTGAGCTGCATGATGATGGCCACCAGCGCGATCTCTGCAGACGGCTGCACCAGTGCCAGTGGAATGGCGTAGAACAGCGCCTGACCAAAGATTTCAAGTGGATGGGCGCGGATCCCGTTCAGCCAATAGAGGCGCTCGACCGAATGGTGCGCGGCATGAATCCGCCACAGAAACGGCACTTCGTGCAGCGCCCGGTGATACCAATAGCGAAAGAAGTCCTTGATCAGGATGAACAGGAAGACCTGGATCACTGGATGAAGGTTGGAAGGCCAGTAGTCGTGGCCATAGGGTTCGAGCATTTCAACCACGCCGACAATGAAGAGGGCACTGACCAGGACCTTTGACAGACCGCTCCAGAACGCCCCGGAAAAGTACATGATGATATCGACAGCCGTATCATTGCCGCCCTCAAGCCAGTTGCGACTGTAGGGCATCAGTCGCTCAAACGGGGCGCAATAGAGGCCGAATATGACTGGCAGCAACGCGAAGGACAGCAAGCTGGCTATGGTGATGCCGTTTTCGACCATCTTGAAGCCAACAAAGAGCGACAGTGCGAGCGTGAAAGGAAACAAGGTGTGCGACAGGATTGTACGCGGCAGGGTGCCTTCCAGCTTATAGGATAATCCATCAAGATGCCGCATCGCCCAGCGGGTTGGCTTGACCAGAACCCACCGAAGCGCCGCTTCCAAAAGGTTTAGCGGTGCGCCGAGCCAGGTTTCCAGGAATCGGCCGATACGGGCGCGTTCCGGCAATTTCCGATTACCGCGATTGTGCTGCTTTACTGTCTCCACAATGAGCCTCCCAATGCCCGTGATCTAATGAAAGCGGGCCAGTCACTCCGCCAGCCAAGGCGCAGATCGTAGTTAAATGAACATGTTCATTTTTCATAAGCTCAAGAGCTTGTCAAGCTGCCAGCGTGAAAGCCGCAGTGCTGCTGCCCTTACCTGATCCGCAGGTATCGCCTATATAAGTTCAGCACAGGTACTGGGGCGTTCGAGGACGATCAGTTATCCGCCGACCTTAAGTTCCGTCAGGGAGCTGGCTCTGGACTGGACCGTGGTCCTATCTAACCGGCGCCCACCTAGTCTCTAGGTCGACGGGATACGAGTATTGGAGACGGCGCAATCTGGTCCTGTGCGCCTAGACCGATCGTCCGGGGCTTAGTCTATGGGTGTAAGGCTGCGCGCGACGAGACCCTTGTAGAGCGCTGAAACACGCTGTGTCAGAGGGCCGTTCAGCGTTTCAAGGACGCGCCCATCAACCTCGCGAACAGGCGTTGCACCCGCAAAGGTGCCCGTGGTGAAGGCCTCATCAGCGGAATAAACATCGAACAGGGAAAAGCGCTTTTCAAACACCGGAATACCAGCGTCGCGGCAGACCCGGATGATGTTCCCGCGCGTGATCCCGCCAAGGCAATATTCATTCGGGCTGGTCCAGACCTCGCCGTCTCTTACAATAAAGAAATGGGTTGAATTACAGGTGGCGACGAAGCCATCGGGGTCAAGCATCAGGGCTTCATCTGCACCCGCCTTATCGGCCTGAATGCAGGCGAGGATGCAATTGAGCTTGGAATGCGAGTTCAGTTTCTGGTCCTGCTCCGCCGGTCCTGTGCGACGGATATGGGCGGTGAACAGGCTGAGGCCTTTGTCGGAAACCCCAGCGAGGGGCGTTTTGTATTCTGGTATGATCACGATGGTTGGCGCGGTGATCGTGAAGCGCGGCCCTTGATAGGGCGTTTTCTTGATCCCGCGCGTGACCATAAGCCGGATATGAACGCCATCCGTCATGTCCTGCGCCTTGAGACAGGCAAAGAGCTGCTGCGTCAGCGCGTCCGTGGTAAGTCCGATCTCCATGTCGATGGTCTTTGCCCCGGCATAAAGGCGTTTGAGATGCTGATCGAGAAAGGCCACCCCCCCCTTATGGACACGCATCCCTTCCCAGACGCCATCGCCGAGCAGGTAACCGCTTTCGAACACCGAAACGGTGGCTTTATCACGGTGCTTCAGCTCACCATTGATCGAGACAAGGATGTCCGCGTTGCGTGCATCATATTCAAAATCATGCACGCCGTGCGGTTCTGTACTCATTAAGCTTACACCTTGCGGTCGCGGCCCTCCCAATAGGGCCCACGCAAGTCCTTGCGGAGGATCTTGCCTGACGGATTGCGCGGCATTTCAGCGATTGTGTCGACTGATTTCGGGCATTTGTACCCGGCGATCTTGTCACGTGCCCAGGCAATAATCGCATCTGGCTGAGGATCGCTGCCCGGCTTTGGAACAATAATCGCTTTCACAGCCTCACCCCATTTGTCATCCGGGACGCCGATCACGGCCACGTCGGCGACATCTGGATGCCCAAAGATCGCGTTCTCAACCTCTGCTGGATAAACATTCTCACCGCCAGAGACGATCATGTCTTTCACCCGGTCATGGATGAACAGGAAGCCTTCCTCATCAAAATAGCCTGCGTCACCCGTATAGAAGAACCCGTCGCGGATCGCATCTTCGGTGGCGTCGGGCCGGTTCCAATAGCCTTTCATGACGAAATCTGACTTGATGACGATCTCGCCAACGTCACCGGCAGGCACAGCGTTTCCGTCACCATCAACACAGCGGATGATTGTCTTGGGATAAGGCACGCCGCAAGAGCGCAGCTTGCCCCAGCTTGGATCATGGGCTTCTGGCGGTAGATAGGTGCCGCCGCCCACCGTTTCAGTCAGGCCATAGACCTGTGTGAAGCGCGCACCGAGCACTTCGACCGCCAGCACCAATAAGTCTTCGGTGATCGGAGACGCCCCGTAGAAGACCTGTTTCAGGTTCGAATAGTCACGCTCACGGAAATCCGGCATCTGACTCAACATCAGGATGACGGCTGGCACCCAGAACGCATGATTAATCTTCTGGGTTTCGAGCAGATCAAGAATCTCAGCCGGATTGATCTCTGGCAAGACAACGGCACGCGCGCCCTGTGCTGTTGTCAAAACGCCGACATTTACACCCGCCACGTGGAAAAGTGGCATCGCATTCATCACGGTTTCGCCAGCCGTGTAAGTTGCCCATTCGAGCATGCCGCACTGTTCCATGTAGGACTTGTAGTTGGCATTGGTCAGCATCACGCCTTTCGGCAGGCCCGTGGTTCCTGACGTGTAGAGCTGAATTACATCATCATTATCCAGCGTCTTGATACCCGTGGGATCAATGCTCTGGCCATCGCGCCAGGCGGTATATTCAGGCCAGCCGTCTTTTGCCCCTTCGACCGTGATAATGTGTTCCAGATGCGGGCAATCGCCTTTGATCTGGTCAATCACATCGAACCATTCCGGACCGACAAACAGGACGCGAACCTGCGCATCCGAGAGGATGAACTGAATTTCGGGCGGCGCGAGGCGCGTATTGACGGCGTTCATCACCGCGCGGCATTTCGCGGCGCCGAACATCATCTCATAATAGACCGCGGTGTTTTTCGCGAGATAGCCAACGCGCTGGTCCGGCTCAACACCAAATGCCTTAAGACCATTTGCGACCTGATTGGATCGTGTGTGGAGGTCAGCAAAGCTGGTTTCTTCACCCTTATACCAGAACGCGATTTCATCCGGGCGTTGTTCGGCCTGGACGCGCGGAATGTCAGCAAGGTGGGGCATTGAGTCGATGTCGAGCATGGGTTCCTCCTCAGGAAATGTCTTTGTCTTACTGGCGCTTCGCGCTCTTTTTCAGATTTTAAGCTAGGCAAATTTGTTGCGGCGTCTAGTGGTAAGGCCATCAAGAACAGTAATCCGAGGAGGACACGACATGACCCAAGGTTTTTCGACCCGCGCCCTGCATGCTGGAGCCGCACCAGACCCGGTGACCGGCTCACGCGCCCAACCTATTCACCAGACCAGCAGCTTCGTCTTCAAAGATGCTGACCACGCCGCAAAACTGTTTGCATTACAAGAATTTGGCGACATCTACACCCGGATCGGCAACCCGACGGTTAGCGCCCTTGAAGCGCGCGTTGCAGACCTTGAAGGCGGCACAATGGGGCTTGGCGTCGCCTCGGGTCACGGCGCGCAGCTGCTGGCTTTCCATGTTCTGATGGAGCCTGGCACCAAGATCGTTGCTGCAAAACAGCTCTATGGCGGCTCCATCAACCAGCTAAGTCACGCGTTCAAGAAATTCGGTTGGGCGGTTGAGTTCGTCGATGTGAACGATCTTGCTGCAGTTGAGGCGGCGATGGATGAGACCGTACGGGTCGTCTTCACCGAAAGCCTCGCCAATCCCGGCGGCATTGTAACCGACATGGCGGCGATTGCCGATATCGCTCACCGCCACGGCGTCCCTTACATGGTCGACAATACGATGGCTTCGCCGTATCTCTGCCAACCGCTGAGCCATGGCGCAGACATCGTGGTACACTCGCTGACCAAGTTCATTGGTGGCCATGGCAATTCCATCGGCGGGATGATCGTGGATGGCGGCAAGTTTGACTGGAAAGCGAACGCGGCCAAATTCCCGACGATGACGACGCCCCAGAGTTTCTACAACGATCTGGTGTTTGCCGAGGGCTTTGGTGCCTTGCCGCTTGGCCCGGACGGGATGAATGTCGACATTGCCTTTGCGATTGCCGCGCGTGCGTTCAGTCTGCGGGATCTTGGCCCGGCTCTGTCGCCGTTCAATGCGTTCATGATCATGACCGGGTGTGAGACCCTGCCGCTGCGCATGGACAAGCACTGCGCGAACGCAGTGGCGGTTGCCGAGTATCTGTCAGGTCATGAGAAAGTATCATGGGTCCGCTATGCCGGTCTTCCCGGCGATGCCCATAACGCCCTGGCGCAGAAATACTGCCCGAAAGGCGCAGGCGCTGTGTTTACGTTCGGCTTGAAAGGCGGGCACGCGGCTGGGATAAAACTGGTTGAGACGGTGCAGCTGCTTAGTCACCTTGCCAATATTGGCGATACGCGCTCGCTGATCATTCATCCCTCATCCACAACGCATAGCCAGCTGACTGATGAGCAGAAAAGCCAGGCCGGGGCTGCGCCGGATACGGTCCGCCTGTCCGTCGGCATTGAGGACGCCGCTGACATTATTGCCGATCTCGAACAGGCACTCGCGCAGGTCTAGCTCAATACCTTGCGATCAAGAGGCTTTGGCAAGACCAAACCGTTTCCAGAAGATGCTGTCGACGAACCGCTTCGGCAGCATCATCGGAAGCGTGAAGTTGGTCAGCTTGTTCGGCACCGGCGCATATCGTGCTTTAGGTTTCTTTGCGGTGAGGGCTTTTTCAATCGTCTGTGAGATGATGATCGGGTCCAGCCCATCACGGCCGCCCTGCAACATCACATCTGTGAAGACCTCTATAGAGTCTGCCCAGGGCGTGTTTGCATAAGGGTTTGACGCATTGGCACTCTCGGCCTTGTCCCAGATCGGTGTACGCACCGCGCCGGGGCCAATGGCAATCGCATCAATACCATAGACGACCAATTCCCGGCGCAGACTGTCCGTGACGCTTTCAACCGCATGTTTGGTCGCCGTATAAGCCCCGAGGAAGGGCGATGCGAGCCGACCGCCGACACTGGTAATGTTGATAATCCGCCCAGCCGGGCCCTGACGGTCTGTGTCCATGCCGAGCAAGGGCAAGAAAGCCTGGGTGGTTTCCAGCAAGCCGAAGACATTCACCTCAAAATGCGCCTTGAACTGGTCCATGGGCTGAACGGCCAAGGGGCCCATTTTGGCCACTCCAGCATTATTGACGAGGCCCGCGAGCTTCTGGTGTCCCAATGCGGCTGCGACGGCATCAACGGCTGACTTCACCTGTGAGGGGTCGGCGACATCAAGAATAAGCGGAAAAATGTTGCGGTTCAGCCGATCGAGCGTCTCAGCATCTTCAAACTTCCGAACACCGGCAAAGACACGCCAGCCCCGGCCAGCAAGGTATTCCGCCGCACTGCGTCCAATACCCGTCGAGGCGCCTGTGATCAAAACTGTTTTCATAGTAAATTTCCTATCTTGCCCTGTATACGAAACAAGCAGGGGATTGGTTCAGATGTCATCTGCACCGCCTTTGATGACGCGCAGCTTTGGCGGGGATGTCTCTGCCCGAGGCTTTCCAGTTGAAGCTTGTGGTGGCGGCTGTTCGTCACGGATCATGTCACGTGCGGAGACAAGCTTAGGCCGAGATGGCTCAGCTTGTTTCGAGATTGGGCTCACATCAGGCGTTTCGCTATCTTCATCCAATTGACGCGTATTGGATCGTTTCTGGCTGCTGAGCGGCTTGCGTTGGCGAAAGCCGGTCTTGCCCTTGCCACGCGCTTTCTTGTCGATTTCTCTCAGTTTGATGGATTGGAGCGCTGATAAAGCTTCGTCGCGGCCACCCTTTTCAGGATCGTTGAAGGCAGAACCGTAGGTCTCGATGCGCGCTTCAACTTCCTCAAGAAACTGTTTTTCCCAGTCCGACAAAGGTGGGCCAAGGCCCTGCTCTGCGAGCGCTGCTGCCTTGCGCAGTTTTCTCAACGCCTTGCGTTTCTTTTTTTCATCGACATCCCTAGCCATCTGGCCAGACTAGTCGAGTTCGCCGAGCGCGTCCAAATAGACTTCCAGTAGCGCTTCCTGCTCCTGGCGTTCCTGGCGATCAACCTTGCGCAGGCGAACGACCGTTCGCAGTGCCTTGGTGTCATAGCCGACCGCTTTGGCCTCGCCATAGACTTCCTTGATCTGCTCGGCGATTTCCTTCTTTTCCTCTTCAAGCCGCTCAATTCGCTCGACGATCAGGCGGAGCCGGTCTTTTGCGGCGTCGGTCAAATTGTCGTTCTGGGCATCATCCATGGCGTTATCTCTTGGTCTTGCTTGCAAAGGAACCGTGCTCCTAAAGCGGATTGGGCGCGTTACCAAGAGGCTTTGCGGTGTAGATCACAGCTTTGCTGACAAAGAGGTGATACAAGTGTGAGTCGCCGATTTGCCTGATCTGCCCTATTTAGTCAGGCATGACACAAAGAATACCGTTTTCTCCCAGCCGTCGGCAACTCCTTGTCGCCGCTCCTATTGCGCTCACAGCAGCTGCGTGCAGCCCCGGCGCAGGGCCCTCAAGTGCGTATGCCGACACCGCACCTAACCCCTATGCAGATAGTAAGTGGCGCAACCTCACAGATGAAGAGTGGATGCAGCGCCTCGACGCCAAAGCCTACTATGTCTTGCGCGAAGAAGGCACGGAACGCGCTGGCACCTCGCCGCTGAATAATGAAAAGCGCGCTGGTATCTATCACTGCGCTGGGTGTGACCTACCGTTGTTTGACAGCAATACGAAGTATGACAGCCGGACCGGTTGGCCAAGTTTTTATGATGTTCTACCAGGTGCCATTGGCACCAAGGCGGATAATAAGCTCTGGATGACCCGCACCGAGTATCACTGCGCCCGCTGCGGCGGCCATCAGGGTCATGTGTTCGAAGATGGCCCGGCACCGACGGGCTTGCGGTACTGCAATAATGGTGTGGCGCTGACGTTCAGGCCGGCTTGAGCGCAGTCCATCGCGTAGCTTAGCGAAGCGGGGACACGTAAAGACTTATTTCCTGATTGGCTGAGCTCTCTGTACTTACGTTTTAGCGCTCTTATGCCAAGTTTTGTCCAGGAAAGCGGCTACCGCCGCATTTTTCGCCTTCAAAAGGTCCCCCGGACCTTTTGATTTGCCGAAGGCAAACCGGAAACAGCCTTGAGCGCAGTCCATCGCGTAGCTTAGCGAAGCGGGGACACCTAAAAGCTCATTTCCCGCAGAAAAAAGTTCCCCGGACCTTTTTCAGGTCGGGAAATGGTGGTCGATACTAGGTTCGAACTAGTGACCCCTGCAATGTCAATGCAGTGCTCTACCACTGAGCTAATCGACCATCCATGAAGCATGGCGTAATGGACAATCCAGCCGCCATCGTCAAGACGGGTTTCGCTTTAGATGCAGAGGGAATGTCAGATGGGGGAGCGGCCTAGGCGGCCATGACCCGTTCAACTTCGTCGACAAGTTCACGAAGATGGAAGGGTTTGGAAAGAACCTTTGAACCCGCCGGTGTCGGGGCCCCACCTGACAGCGCCACAGCGGCAAATCCGGTGATGAAGACAATTTTCATGGCTGGATCGAGTTCGGCGCCGCGGCGCGCGAGTTCGATGCCATCGATACCGGGCATCACAATATCGGTCAGGAGAAGATCAAAGACTTCACGCTCCAGCGCTTCAAGTGCGCCCTCGCCATCTTCATAATCCTGAACATCATGGCCCGCACGGCGCAGCGACGCGCTCAGAAAGCTGCGCATGGCGTCATCATCTTCTGCCAGCAAGATCTTGCTCATCAAAGGGTGGCCCTCAGTCTGGAATGGACACTACTATAAGCGCTGAACCGGTAAACCCGCGGTGAACGCTTTTCGAACTTTTCTGCAAAATGTAGGCCGAATGGTACAAACTGGCCCCTCCTAGCCTTGACCAAAGCGGTAGAACGCCGATCTCTAGGCGCATGACTGTCGCGACACAAAACTCCATCACAGACCCGCCGCTTCCCGTTCAGCCTTTCAGGTTGATCGAACCCAAGGGGTCTGTCGTGCCGGTGATTTTTGCCTCTCCACACAGCGGCAACTACTATCCTGAGACATTTCAGGATCAGCTCGTGGTGCCGCTTATGGATTTGCGCCGCACCGAGGATGCCTTTGTTGATCAGCTGTTCGACAGTGTTGCTGATCTTGGCGCAACGCAGCTGTGCGGCCTGTATGGGCGGGCTTATGTCGATCTCAACCGCGATGCCCGCGAACTGGATGAGAACATGTTTCTGGACGGGCTGCCGCGTATCGCAGGACAGCAGAGCGCCCGCGTGAAGGCTGGATTGGGTAGCTTGCCAAGGGTCGGGGCCAGCGGCCGCGAAATCTATAGTAGTAAAATCAGCCGTGCAGAGGGGCGCGAGCGGCTGGATGGCATTCATGACAGCTATCACGATACGCTGCATGAGACTTTGGAACGGTTCAAGCTGCGATGGAGCGATACGCTGCTGATTGATTGCCATTCGATGCCTTCACGCCAGGCGGGGCGGTCCAGCCTGCCCGATATCGTGCTGGGCGATCGCTTTGGCTCCAGCTGCAGCCCCCGGCTGACCAGCCTGGTCGAGCGCCGGTTCCGGAAGCTGGGGCTGTCAGTGTCAAGAAACGCGCCCTATGCGGGCGGCTACACGACGCGTCGCTATGGTCGCCCGCGGCAGGGAACGCATGCTTTGCAAATCGAGATCAATCGCGGGCTGTATATGCGTGAGGACACAATTGAAGTGCTTCCAGCTTTCACAGATCTGAAAGCCGCCCTTCATGATGTGGCGGGGGAAATTGTTGGTCTGGCCAAGTCCGACGGCCTCTGAAGCGACCCTCAAGCCAAAAAAAGGGCCGCGCTGATAAAAGCGCGGCCTTATTAGGTAAGGGAGGAAACGCCAGAAGGCGTTAGCACCGCAGTGCTGTGATCCAACATATTGTGCATTGCACAAATAGCAAGCGCAGGTTTGCCGCACCGCCGCATAACACCCTTGCATCTGTGGGATGCCTGCGCCCCCTGCGAGGCAAATTCCCAACCAGAATCCATTCCGGCACGGCTTTTGCTCAACATGATCCAACTATTCACATTTGGGACTCGGGCAATCTCGCGTCTCGGTCCCCAGGAGAGCGGAATGACGGACAATACAGACCTGCACGTGGGAAAACGTTTGCGGCGCCGACGTCGTCTGCTGGGCATGACACAGCAAGACCTGGCGAGCCTCGTGGGGGTGCGTTTTCAGCAAATCCAGAAATATGAATGCGGTGCCAACCGCGTCACGTCCTCACGGCTCTTTGATCTGTCTCGCGCCCTGAATGTCTCCGTCCAGTATTTCTTCGATGGGATTGAAACCGAGGAAATGAAAGGCGTTGCTGCCAATGATGCCGAGCGCCTCGACGGAGATATACTCAGCCAAAAGGAAACACTTGAGCTGGTCCGCGCCTATTACCGCCTCGGCGAACGTCCTCGCCGCCGCCTGCTCGAGCTCGCCAAAGCGCTTGAAGCAGAAAACACAGAATCTGGCGCTGCTTGACGATCTTATAGGACCGCGTCTATGCGCGGTTCATGACACTTGTTCCTGATTTTGATGCGGTATCGATCGCTTTGACGATGGCTGACGCTGCGCGGACCGCCACGTTGCCGCACTTTCGAAATCTCTCAAATATCGACAATAAGGAAGAGCAGGGTTTTGACCCGGTGACCGAGGCTGATCGCGCCGGTGAACGGGCAATACGCGCTGTGCTTGCCGATTTACGCCCCGATGACGGGATAAATGGCGAAGAATACGGCGTACAGGAGGGCACCAGCGGTTGGACCTGGTTTCTGGACCCGGTTGATGGGACCCGCGCCTTTGTTGCCGGACTACCGGTCTGGACGACCCTGATCGGGCTTGTCGATGCAAATGGCGATGCTGTGGTCGGGATTATCGATCAGCCGGTTCTGGATGAACGCTATATCGGTTCACCCAGCGGCGCTGTTTTGCAAAGCCGGGGCACGGAATCGCAGATTGAAGTCTCAGCCTGTGATGATTTGCGCCAGGCCGTCATTGCGACAACTGACCCGTTCATTCTGACCCCTGCCGAGCAAGGCGCCTGGACGCATCTGCGCCATACCGCGAAACTGGTCCGTTATGGTCTGGACGCTTATGCCTACGCGCGTGTCGCCGCGGGAACGATTGATCTGGTCGCCGAAGCCGGACTGGCACCGCACGATACCGCTGCCTTGATCCCGATCGTTCGTGCTGCTGGCGGATTGGCGTGTGATTGGCGCGGAAACCCCGCCAAACCAGGCGGACAAATCGTCTGCGCTGCAAATGCGAACCTGTTGGATCAGGCATTGATCTCTCTGCGACGTTCAGCGGACTGAAGCTTCCGGTATGCGCCAGCGCTTGCAAGCGCGCGTCGGCACTGGCCAGACGCCGGACAATTGAGGTAGACCAGACAGATGACAGACGCAGCGATGGCATCGGAACGACCGGAAGCGCGAACAAAGCGCACGCCCGGCCCCTGGAGTATCTCCAGCATTATTGACGGGCGAGCGCTTCGCGTGAAGCTGACAGCGGCGGCTCTGGAACATGAAGGCGATGAAAAGGCCGCGCGCAAACAAGCCCTTGACCTGTTACATGCCGCTTTGTTTCGCGGCCGCCTGATCGCGCAGGAGCGCCTGCAACAAGGCGCAGATGGCCTCGATACAGCGCGTCTTCTCGCGGCGGTTCAGGATGAAGTTCTGCACGCACTGTATGATTACACGACCACCCATGTGATCCGGGCCTCAAACCCGACCGAAGGGGAAAGACTGGCTGTCTATGCCACCGGGGGCTATGGCCGGGCCGTGCTTGCCCCGTCTTCGGATATCGATCTGCTTTTCATCCGCCCCTACAAAGCAAGCGCATATGCCGAAAGCGTGATTGAGTACATGCTTTATGCGCTGTGGGATATCGGCCTGAAAGTCGGCCATGCTTTTCGAACGCCGCAGGAATGTGTGCGCCTCGCGAAAGAAGACGTGACCATCAAGACCAGCCTGCTGGATGCCCGCTTTCTGTTCGGGGATGAAGAGCTGCGGGCGGAAATTAACGACACGTTCACCAGCCAGGTTGTGAGCGGTTATGACGCCCAGTTTATTGCTGACAAGCTCGAAGAGCGGGACAATCGCCACGCCCGTCAGGGCAATACGCGTTACGTCGTTGAGCCGAATGTAAAAGAAGGCAAAGGCGGGCTGCGCGACCTTCAGACCCTGTTCTGGATTGTGAAACATATGAGTCCGGCCGAAGTGATTACGCTGGAACATGTGATGCGACAGGACGTTTTCACCGATCATGAATACCATCTGTTCATGCGTGCGGCCCGGTTTCTATGGACGGTACGGTGTCACCTTCACTATCTGACAGGCCGTGCCGAAGAGCGGTTAAGTTTTGACCTTCAACCCGAAATCGCGGCCCGTATGGGCTATAAGGATCGCGGCGAGCGGTTGGGGGTTGAGCGGTTTATGAAACGCTACTTCCTTGCAGCAAAGGATGTTGGCGGCCTGACCCGGATTCTGACCGCCAAGCTGGAAGAAAGCCAACGGGCAAAGCCGCTGGGCTGGCGCCGGTTTTTGCGGCCCGGCGCGCCGAAACCCCTTGAAGATAGTCGGTTTCACGTCTCCGGTGGACGCATCGGCATTCATGATGAGGCCGCCTTCCTCGCCAAACCAAGCAGCCTGATGAAACTGTTCCAGATTGCTGACCTGGAGGATCTGGATATTCATCCGGACGCCATGTCGCTGGCCAACCGAAACGTCCGCATTATCAGCCCGGAAACGCGCCAGGACCCTGAGCTGATCCAGACCTTTCTGGAAATCCTTCTGGAAGGGCGCGCGCCAGGGCTTGCTTTGGACCGGATGAATGAAACCGGCGTACTTGGTCGTTTCTTGCCTGAGTTTGGCGGTATCGTCGCGCAAACCCAGTTCAATATGTATCATCATTATACCGTGGACGAGCATACGATCCGGGCCATTCAGCATATGGCCAGTATGAATCGCGGCGAAGATGGATTTGAGCTGGCCGAAACGCTTTTCGACAAGATTTCGAACCGGCGGGCGCTTTATCTGGCCATGCTGCTGCACGACACTGGAAAAGGACTGGGAGATCAGCAAGTAGAGGGCATGAAGACTTCAATGGCCGCAGGCGAACGGCTGGGTCTGCCAGAAGACGAGGTCGAGTTGATTGGCTGGTTGGTTGGCAATCATCTGGAGATGAGTGAAACCGCTCAGAAGCGCGACATCTCTGATCCCAGAACGCTGGTAAAGTTTGCCGCAGTGGTTGGCGACCTGGAACATCTGAACCTGCTCTACCTGCTGACTGTCGCTGATATCCGTGCGGTTGGGCCAAATGTCTGGAACACGTGGAAAGGTCAGCTTCTCCGTGAGCTGTATCATAGTACAAAGGCGGCCCTGCGCGGCGGGCGGACAGATGAAACATCGGTAGCGGCTGACCTGAACACCCGGGCCGAAACCAATCGTGAGCGCCTGATTGACCAGCTTGGCACACTGCCCCCGGTTATGGTTGAACTCGATGAAGCCTATTGGACCGGCTTTGATCATGAAACACTGATGCGGCATGCGCAGATCCTCGGCAGCCACGAGAACCCCATCGTTCGCGTTGACTCAAAACCGGGGACGGGCGGAACGGAGGTCTTTGTCTCTGGCCCGGACCGGGTTGGCCTGTTTGCGCGCCTGTCGGCCGCGATTGACAGCCAGAGCGCCAGCATCATTTCGGCGCAGGTGTTCACCACCAAGTCTGGCCGGGTTGTCGATGTCTTTGTGCTTCAGGACGAAGAAGGGGCCGCGTTTGCCAATGGCGATGAGCGGCGACTGGAACGCCTGCGGCAAAAGGTTGAAGATGCTTTCACCAATGATGATGAAATCGTCCCGGTCAAGATCAGAGACAATGCAAGAGAGGCTGCCTTCCTTGTCAAACCGACCGTCGACATTTCAGAAGATGAGTCCACCGCTTACACCGTGATCGATGTCGCTGGCCGGGACTGGCCGGGACTGCTGACATCGGTTGGGCGCATTCTTGCCGAGGCGAACCTGACCATCGTATCAGCGCATGTCGGCAGCTATGGCGAGCGAGTTTTCGATGCCTTCTATGTCGACACACCCGAGACTTTCGATGATGCCCAGAAATCATCACTAAAAGCGCAACTACTCGCCGCGCTTGAACGTCAGGAACCTGAAGGCCCAAGCACGCCTGCCCGCAAACTGCGCCGGGCAAGTGCCGCCGACAGCTTCTAGGACGGGATACGCACCCTAAATGAGCCTGCTTCGTAATACGCTGACCCAATCCAGTCTGACATTGGGCAGTCGGGTGCTTGGCTTTTTGCGGGATATCCTCATCGCCGCCAAGGTTGGCGCTGGCCCGGTTGGCGATGCGTTTGTCACCGCGCTCATGTTTCCAAATCTGTTTCGGCGGATCTTTGCCGAAGGAGCGTTCTCCCAAGCCTTTGTACCTGCCTACGCGCGCACCCTGGAAGCGGAAGGCAAGGAAGCCGCCGAGGACATTGCCCGGCAGACCCTGCGCGGACTGTTTGCGGCCACTGCGGCGGTCGTGATTGTCGCTCAACTCGCCATGCCATGGATCATGCAGATCATTCATGGCGGCTATGAACGCGGCAGTGAGAGTTTTCAGCTCGCAATCCTGCTGACCCAGATCACGATGCCATATCTCGCCTGTATGGCACTGGCGGCACTACTCTCAGGGGTTCTCAACTCAGCCGGGCGCTTTATTCTGTCAGCCGGTGCGCCAACCGTCCTCAATCTATTTCTGATCACCGCCGCGCTGCTCGGCGACGGCAATCGCCAGACCGCCATCTATGCCGCAATCGCCGTAAGCGCTGCAGGCGTCGCGCAAGCCGGGCTGCTCTGGTGGGGTGTGTCCCGGCAGAAAGTATCGCTTTCCCTTGGATGGCCGAAGATTACACCCGGTGTGAAGAAAATTGTCGCGCTGGCCATTCCTGGAACGATTGCCGCCAGCGGAACGCAGATCAATATTCTGGTCAGTCAGGCGCTCGCGAGTTTCGAGACGGGGGCAAAATCCTGGCTGTTCTATGCCGACCGGCTGTATCAGCTGCCGCTGGGCATTGTCGGGGTGGCTGTGGGGGTCGCAATCCTGCCAAGGCTCGCCCGCGCCGCACGCAGCGAAGATGGCGCGGGCGGCCAGACCCTTATGGATGAAGGCATTGGACTGGCAATGGCCCTGACGCTGCCCGCTGCTATCGCGCTGATGATCGCGCCAGCCTATCTGATTGAGGGCCTTTATGCCCGGGGGGCCTTTCTGGTCAGTGATGCGGCGCAGACAGGTCGCGCGCTTGTTCATTATGGCTGGGGGGTTCCGGCCTTTGTCCTGATCAAGGTGCTCGCACCGGCCTATTTCGCCCGTGAAGATACAAAGACGCCGATGCGGTTCGCGTTGATCACCGTCGCCTTGAACACCGCCCTCGGCGCGGGCCTGTTTGTCTGGTTCAAGTCGATGGGATGGCAGGGCTTTCCCGGTTTGGCCATCGCTACAAGCCTCGCAGCGTGGGTGAACGTGTCGTTCCTTTTCTTTGGCTTGCGCGGAAAAGGCTGGTATTCACCGGGTCCTCGCCTCTTGGTTCGACTGGTCTCGATTGCCCTTGCAAGCCTTGCTATGGGCGCTGTGCTTTATCTGATTGGTCAGAATCTGAGCTGGTTTGAAGACCTGCTGCCATTCAACAAATTCCTGCAGGTTCTGGTGTTTATTCTGGTCGGCGTCGTAACCTATGGCGTCGCCGCGCTGGTCTTTGGTGCGATCCGGTTGAGTGATCTGAAAGCCATGACAAAACGGGGTTCGTAATTACCGGGGTGTGCAAGCGCGCGCTTTGCGCTAAACCCCCCGCCCATGACTGAAGATACTGCATATTCTGGCCCCAGACGGGTCTTCTCCGGCATTCAGCCGACCGGCAACCTGCACCTTGGAAACTATCTCGGCGCGCTGAAAAAGTTCGTCGATCTGCAGAATGCGGGATGGGACGGGATCTATTGCGTAGTTGATCAGCACGCGATCACTCAGCCTTATGATCCGGCCTTGCTACAGGATCAGACCCGCCAGATTGCGGCGGCGATGTTGGCTTGCGGCTTGAACGCCGAGGATTCGATCCTGTTTGTTCAGTCTTCGGTGCGCGCGCATACCGAACTTGCCTGGATCTTCAATTGTATCGCGCGCATGGGCTGGCTCGAAAAGATGACCCAGTTCAAGGACAAGAGCGGTAAAGAATCAGAACGCGTCTCAGTTGGGCTGTTTGACTATCCGGTGCTCATGGCGGCGGACATTCTGGTCTATAAGGCAACGCATGTGCCTGTCGGCGAAGACCAGACGCAGCACCTGGAACTGTCGCGCAATATCGCGGCGCGGTTTAATCAGCAATACGATACGCCGGGGTTTTTCCCGGAGCCGGAGGGCCTGATCGAGGGGCCGGGCGCGCGGATCATGAGCCTGAAAGACGGCACCAAGAAAATGTCCAAGTCAGATCCGGCAGAAACCTCCCGCATCAACCTGATCGACGACACCGATACGATTGCAAAGAAGATCAAGAAAGCCAAGACGGACACGCTGGGCGATATGCCGGTCACGGTAGAGGAGATGGCAGAGCGCCCGGAAGTTGCAAATCTGGTTGGCATTTATGGCGCGATGGCCGGATTGAGCGACGAGCAGGTTCTGGCTGAGTATGGCGGCAAAGGCTTTGGCACGTTCAAGCCGGCGCTCGCCGATCTCGCCGTCGAGCATCTCTCACCGATTACAACCCGTATGCGGGAGTTGATGGATGATCCCGCAGAGATTGATGCCGCGCTTCGCAAAGGAGCCGAGCAGGCTAGCACCATTGCCGAACCGATTATTGAAGAGGTGCGGCGCGTCGTCGGCTTCTGGCAGGTTTAAGCGACTGGGCAGACCTTAGGCGCACGCAGCCTCAGCTGCCACATGACGCCCTGAGCCGGAATCGCGCTTGGCGCATTAATCGGCAGACCTGCACGCGCCAACACGCCCGCGAGCCACTGATTGCAGGTATGAAACGCGTGATAGCTGCCCCTGGCGCGGTAGAAGGCTGACGCGCCTGGGTAGTGGCCGTCTGCAAGCCGGATTGTGGACCCTGCGGCGGTGCGCTCAAACCGCGCTTCGATCAGCTGGGCGATTTCTGTCATACCTTCGCTCGAGACGGCAACTGAGACAGCCTCATCCAGAAAGTAGGTTTCAGGCGGATTTAGCGTTGCGATAATGTGCAGAACCGTCGGGCTTGGCGGGACAATGGCGTTAATCGAACCTAAAATACTTGGGCCGTCGCGGTAAAACCCCTCATCCCCCCAACCGACGACAAACCAACGCGCTGTCGGCCATTCGGATCGCATTGTGGACGCCTCGGAAAACATGCTGGCGGGCAGATAGAGATTGGTATGAAACCCGTTGCTGGCGACCGTGATTGTCTCACAGTTTCCCGGTTCGGGTTTCCCAGCCGCTGGTCGCGGATTGAAAACGACGCAAATCGCAACAAGCAGCATGAGGAGCGTCAAACCCTTATGTCGCCTGAGCAGTACCATGGTCTGTGCCTCCAACGCGAGTTTGTGAATACGCACTCAAGTGTGGGCTAAATATGACGCATTGGTTCTGGCATGAAGCCTCATTATGTGAAGCAAACTAACGGAGATCTAATGACACGACTTCTTGCCTCCACGGCCCTGTTCGCTCTTGCCGCAGCTTGCGCTCCTGCCGATACGCCAACGCCAGGTGCCAGTGAAACCGGGCCTGTCTTGTCCTATACGGATGCCTTCATCATGGAGCCCATCGGTGGCCGCGACATCACCATGGGTGGTGTCACCCTGTCGGTTGAGGGCGGCGATGTTCGCCTGACCAGCGCGAGCTCGCCATCCATTGGCACCATTGAGTTGCACACGATGGCGATGAATGACGGCAAGATGCAGATGCGTCAGGTCGAGGGCTTTGATCTGGCCGATGGTGAGACGCTGACACTGGCGCGCGGCGGTGATCACCTGATGATGTTCAATGTGAGCGACGATGTGGCTGGCGGCGAAACCGTAGATATCACCCTGAACTTTGATGCTGATGGTGAGCCAATGACGCTGGTTGTCGAAGCCGATGTCCGCGTGGTTGGTGAATAGTTCCGCGACGCGATTACTGGAACTTGTGTTGAGCCCGGCATAGGTTTGCGCTGAACAAAGGAGCGCAACCATGCCAATGATCGACGCAAACGGCGTAAGCATCGCCTATGAAAGCCACGGCGAGGACAATGCGCCTGCCATCCTGTTGATCATGGGCCTTGGCGCACAGCTGACCATGTGGCCGGACCAGTTGATCAAGGATCTTGTCGCTGCAGGCTTCAGAGCCATTACGTTCGACAATCGCGATATTGGCCTCTCTCACAAACACGAGGGTGCGAAAGCTCCAAAGCCGATCCCGCAAATGCTGGCCAAGCGGATCGGTATTACCCTGAAAACGCCTTATAGATTGAGCGACATGGCCGCTGACGCGAATGGCCTGATGGAGGCGCTGGGGATCGATGCAGCGCATGTCGTCGGTGTCTCTATGGGCGGCATGATCGCTCAACATCTTGCCGCGCTGTACCCGCAGCGTGTCTCAAGCGTGACGGCAATCATGACCACGACGGGCAATCCGAAACTGCCGCGTCCTGGCAGAGAAGTCTTTGAGGCGATGATCAGGCGCGGCCCGCCGCCAGAGACGCGTGAGGGGCGGATTGATGCGTCTGTCGCCACATTTGGCGTGATCGGCACACCAGGCGAAGACCATGACACGAATGGTATGCGCGACCGCATCACAGCAAGCTATGATCGCAACTATGATCCGGCGGGGCTGGCGCGTCAGATGGCCGGGATTATTGCGAGCGGTGATTTCCGCAAGATGACGCGGCGGATCAAGGCCCCGACACTTATCATCCATGGGTCTGCCGATCCGCTGGTGCCGGTTGAAGGCGGCATGGATATCGCGAAACTTGTTCCCGGCGCGCAGCTGGAAGTCATTGAAGGGATGGGCCACGACATGCCGCCGCGTTTCCTGCCGCGCGTAACCCAGTCCATGCTCAACCATTTCAAAGCGGTTGAGCTGCTCAGCGCATAATTTCGATCAGGCGTCTTTTGCGGCGATCTGGTCCGCCAGGTCGACAATGACCTTGGCCTGTTTCCAGGTCGCATCGTCCTGCATCTTGCCGTCGAGCATGGCGACACCCGCGCCATCTGGAATGGCCTCAAGCACGCGGCGCGCGAACGCCACTTCGTCTGGGTCCGGGCTGAACACGCGTTTAGCGACCTCAATCTGGCTGGGGTGCAGCGTCCACGTCCCAACGCAGCCCATCAGGAACGCGTTGCGGAACTGCTGCTCGCACGCTTCAAGGTCGGCAATATCACCGAACGGGCCATAGAAGGGCTTGATCCCGGCCATGCCACACGCATCCACCATTTTGGCCAGCGTATAGTGCCATGGGTCTTGCTGGGCAGCGGCGCGCGGGCGACCTTCATCGTTCGGGTCCTCAATCACCCGGTAAAACGGATGCCCGCCGCCGACGCGCGTGGTCTTCATCTTGCGGCTGGCGGCCAGGTCTGCCGGACCAAGCGAGATACCCTGCATGCGCGGGCTGGCAAGCGCGATGTCTTCGACCCGGGCAACCCCCTCGGCGGTTTCGAGAATAGCGTGGAGCAAGATCGGACGGGAGAGCCCAGCCTTCGCCTCCAACTGAGCGACGAGCTGATCGACATAGTGAATATCCCACGGGCCTTCGACCTTTGGGATCATCAGGACATCGAGCTGATGCCCAGCTTTGGTCACAAGCTCGGTCACATCGTCGAGGAACCAGGGCGAGTTCAGGCAGTTTACGCGGCTCCAGAAGCCTGTGCCTTTGGCTTGCCAGTCGATCATACTGGCCATCTCGATTGTACCAGAGCGGGCGGCATCCTTGGCATCGGCGGGAATGGCATCTTCCAGATTGCCGAGCACCACATCACAAGTGTCAGCCATACCGGGCACTTTGGCGCGGACCTTGTCCAGATGAGGCGGGACAAACTGGATCATCCGCTCAACGCGGGTTGGCAGCTCACGCAAGGGCTGAGGCGCGCCGACCGCAAGGGGTTGAAAGAACTGGCGCGGGGCTTTCTGGCTCATGAGGTGGTCCTTAGCGAAACTGGCCGCAACATAGATGCGCCCGGGCGGGCGTCAATTCGCGAGCGGGTGGCTGGTTTCGAGGAGCTCGGCCAATTCGTCGGTCAGCACATGCGTATAGATCTGCGTGGTCGAGATATCGGCATGGCCAAGCAGGGTCTGAACGCTGCGCAGATCGGCTCCGCCTTGCAGCAGGTGCGTGGCATAGGCATGGCGCAAGGCATGGGGGTGAACGCGCGCCGCATCAAGGCCAGCCTGAGCCGCCAGCGCTTCCAGCATCTGCCCCACCCGGCGACGCGTCAGATGCCCGGCCTTTCCGCGTGAGGGAAACAGGAAAGCCTCTGCCCGCCCCCGTGCGAGGGAGCCCTCTGGCAGACTGTCTTCGCGGACCGCCAACCAATTGCTGAGCGCCAGCAGAGCCGGACCGCCAAGCGGACAGAGGCGCTCTTTACCCCCCTTGCCGCGGATGATGATTTCCCGCGTTTCCCAGCGCCCTAGGCGGCGGCGCGGCAGGGCTCCAAGCGTCAGTCCGACCAGCTCGCTGACGCGCAGGCCGCTCCCATAGAGCAACTCGACCAGACAGGTGAGGCGCGCATCTTCTTCTGCCGCCTTGAGAAGTCGGCTCATCTCTTCGCGTGAGAGCACATCCGGAATGTCGCGGCCGGTTTTAGGCCCGTCGAGACGCGAAGTTGGATCATCCTTGCGATCACCCTCTTCGAACAGGAATCGGAAGAAGCGTTTCAGCGCTGAGAGTTTGCGGGCCTGTGTGGAAACCGCGAGACCGTGCTTGGCGAGCGATTGCAACCAGCCGGACAGGTCCTCATTGCCCGCTGCAGTGAGACCGCCGCCAAGATAACCAGAGGCATCCAGCAGGTCCCGGCCATACGCATCAAGCGTATTTGGCGAGGCCCCGCGCTCGGCGGACATCATCTCGAGAAAAGCTTCAATGCGAGCGAGATCGGACATGGTGGCTCTTTGTTACGTCATGGTCCACCCGCTCCCCCTTCCCAACCGCCCGCAGAGGCTACCTTGGGGTGGTTGGGAAGGGGGAGCGGGTGGACATCGGGACTGTAAACCTGACCGGTTAGCCAAACGAAAACAGGCGCCCCAGTGGAGCGCCTGTTTGATTTGTCTGCCTGACAGACCCTACTCAGCGGGTGCCGGTTTTTCCACATAAGGCTGGCCATCCGAGCCGAGCATGATGCTGTCGCCATCCTCAGTATCGGGGTCACCATTCTTCTTGTGCATGGCCACTACGACCCCCGAAAGCGCGACAATCGCGATCAGATTCGGGAAGGCCATCGCCGCGTTGGCGAGGTCACCGAACATCCAGACGAAGTTTACCTGAGCAATCGCGCCGGTGAAGATGACGAGAACCCAGATATAGCGGATGGGGTGGGTCGCCCATTCCCCAACCATGTAAGTCACAGCCTGTTCAGCATAGTATGACCAGCCAATGATAGTCGTGAAGGCAAACAGGGTAAGGGCAATGGTCACAATCCAACCCCCGCCCGGTATCGCCTGAGCATAAGCTTCGTTTGTGATGCCAGAGGCTTCAAGCCCCGCAGCCTGCCAGACATAATTGGTCGTCTCACCAACCGTTGCCACCAGGTCAGGCGCCGTTTGCCACGTACCGGTTGTGGTCAGAATGACCAGAGCTGTCATCGTACAGATGATGATTGTATCGATAAACACACCGATCATCGCAATCTCGCCCTGTACGACCGGGTTCTTGGTTTGCGCCGCGGCGTGGGCGATCGGGGCTGAGCCCTGCCCGGCCTCGTTTGAGAAAAGGCCCCGCGCAATCCCGAAGCGAATGGCTGAGAGAACCGCATAGCCAGCAAGCCCGCCTGCGGCCTCCTGAAGACCAAACGCAGATTTGATAATCATCATAAACGCATTCGGAATTTCAGCATAGTTGATGACGAGGACAATGGCTGCGCACAACACATAGGCAGCGGCCATGAAGGGCACGACTTTACCGGCAACTGAGCCGATTGATTTGATACCGCCAATGATAACGATGAAAACCAGAACAGAAATGGCAACGCCGACGGCCCAGCCTGGAATGGCGAGCCCTAATGTCTCACCGCTTCGCACGATGGTTTGCGTCATCGAGTTAGATTGGGTCATCCCGCCGGTCACCATGGCGGACATGATTGTGCCGATGCAGAAAAGGACACCAAGCCAGACCCAACCCTTTCCGAGGCCATTCTTGATATAATACATCGGGCCGCCATTGATGCGGCCATATTCGTCTTTCTCACGGTACTTGATAGCGAGCGAGGACTCAGCGAAAGCGAGCGCCATACCGAAAAAAGCAGTCACCCACATCCAGAAGATCGCACCAGGACCACCAAGCGTGATCGCTGTCGCAACACCGGCCAAGTTCCCCGTACCAACCTGACCAGAAAGCGCAGTCGAAAGCGCCTGCCAGGGCGTAATCGCGTTCGGGTCGCCATTGCCTTTGCGACCTTCCCAAACCTCAGCCAGAGCCGGGACAAGACGCAACAAAGGCCGCCCACCAAGACGGATCATGAAGAACAGACCAGAGGCCAGCAGGACCCATGCAATGGGACCCATGATCGGTATAATTCGGGTTTCACCCCACGCACCGCCCCAGATCAGACCACTCAACAGTCCAATGAAATTCTCAAACGCTTCCATAATGCCTCCCCGGCATATTGCTCCAGTCCGAAGTCTGGGACACTAGAACAGAAACGGGCGCTGTGAAGCGCCCGGGGGATATTTTTGCAGATATGTGACGTATTGAGCAGCGTCTGCCCGTTACACACTCTCAACCAGAGCATAGTCTCGGCGCGCTGATGTAATGACGAGCACAACACCGGCCAGAACGTCCAGCAAGGCCATCACGGTAATGATGAAGAAGACCGAGGTGGCGAAGTTTGGATGCAGCAGAAACGCCATCATGCAGACGATAAAGAGCAGCATGGAGAAGGCATGGTTCATAATCGTCGCGGTGCCAGTACTGGTGGATTTCAGGATCTCAACAAACAGGACGGCAATCGAGAGCAGCAGCAGGGCGTCGCCTTTGGTCATCACCCATTCGGTGCCGCCCGCCATCATCGGCACAGAGAAGAATTTCTGCCCCAGAACCGCCATCAGGGGCGAGCCCTGATCGGTCAAAACCTCGCCGCCAGCGGTAATTATTGCCGGATCGCCGCTGATCGTCAGGGCGATCAGGCAGTAAATTCCGACCGGAATGATGAAAAGTGGAAACGCGCTCAACGTGGCTCGCATTGGTTTTCCCCTTGTGGACAATATGTCCGCAGCTGATGTTCGGTCAGGCTGGCTCGATTAACCTCATATATCCGGTAACCTTAGGCATACCTGTGGTTAACGCCTCATGAGTTTTTCTGCAGCAATTCAGTCATCTGCCTATAATGGAGGGAAGAATACGCCGATTTTTTGTTCTCGCAGGCCCGCCCGGCGCGGGGAAAACGACCGTTCTCGCTGAACTGCAGTCACATGTGACCTGTGTCAGCGAACCGGCGCGGCGCGTCCTCGCATCCGAGCGAGCCAGAGGCGGCCAAGGTACAGGTGATCAGGATCAGGCGCTATTTGTCCATCTAATGCTGGACATGGCAGTTGCAGATTATCAACAAGCCCGCGGCAGCACGATCTTTGATCGGGGGATTCCAGACCTGCTTGCGTTTTGTCATCACTATGGGTTCTCGAAACGACGTGTGCTCAGCGAAGTCCGCAAGAGGCGCTATGACCCTTGGGTCTTCTGGTTCCCGCCCTGGCGCGCGATTTATACCAAGGATGATGAACGCTTGCTCGAGTATCGCGGGGCCATCAGTTTTGCACGGCGGATCAAAAATGCCTATGCGAGCGCTGGGTATCGCCTCATCACGGTGCCGAAAGCCACGCCAAAGGCGCGCGCCTCTTTCATTCTGAACCGGCTTTAGATTTCGTCGGCAGCGCCCGGATTTCGGCGACGACGGATCAGCCACATTACACCGCGAAGGTCAGACAGCGCCGCCCATAAGCGCCCGAAATTTGTATATTTGGACTGACCCGCCCCGCGCTCGCGGTGGTTCACATCCATGAATTCGACGTCATACCCTTCTGCGTTCATGAGAGCGGGCATGTAGCGGTGCATATGATCGAAATAGGGAAGCGAGAGAAACGCGTCGCGCTTCATCACCTTGATCCCGCAGCCGCTATCGGTGCAATTGTCCTTCAGCATCCATTTACGGATGCCATTCGCAAACCGGCTACCAAAGCGCTTCCAAGCGGTGTCCTTACGGCTGGCGCGGCGCCCCATCACCATATTCAGTTTCTCTGGCGCATCGGCGCGGGTCAGGCTGCGATAGAGCGCTGGCAGGTCGGCCGGGTCATTCTGTCCGTCGCCGTCCAGCGTTCCAACAACAGGTGCACGCGCGGCCTGTATGGCACTGCGCAGCGCGCGCGACTGGCCGGCATTCTGGCGATGTGACAGCACCCGCAACTGCGGATAAGTGTCTTTCAAACTGGCAAGCACGACCCGTGTGTCATCGGTCGAGGCATCATCGGTAATCACCATTTCATAGGCGCGCCCCTCAAGCGCGGCGGCGATCTCGGAAATCAACTGAGCAGCATTTCCAGACTCGTTGTGCATTGGGACACAGACGGAAAATTCAATTGCACTGGACACGGGGACACGGCCCTCCAAAAAGACTATCGCCCGCCTTTAGGCGAAAACAGCCAATTGCGAAACCACCGGGATGAGGACAGAAGTGTAATTATGGCTGACCTGCCAATTGATTCCTTGCTGCCTGAGATTTGCGAAACGCTGAAATTGTCGCGGCGGCTCGTGCTGGCCGCGCCGCCGGGGGCGGGTAAGACCAGCCGTGTGCCACTCGCGCTTGCCGGATATATGGCCGGGCAGGAGGCGGTCTCTGGCAAAGTACTGGTGTTGGAACCGCGCCGGATTGCTGCGCGTATGGCGGCCGAGCGTATGGCCTCTACGCTGGGTGAGCGTGTGGGGCAGCGCGTCGGACTTTCAACACGAATTGAGCGCCGCGTCTCGAAGGACACGGCAATTGAAGTGATGACCGACGGCCTATTCATTCGGCGTATTCTGGCAGACCCGGAGTTGACCGGGATCGGTGCGGTCGTGTTTGACGAAGTTCACGAGCGCGGGCTGAACACAGATCTTGGCCTCGCGCTTTGCCTGGACGTGCAAAAGGCGCTGCGAGAGGATCTGCATCTGCTTGCCATGTCAGCGACACTCGATACCGAGACGTTCTCGGTCCAGTTGGATGCCCCCGTGGTTGAAAGTGAGGGGCGGCAATACCCGGTTGAAACGCGGTATCTCGGGCGGACGCGCGATCGTCTGGAGGACCAGATGGCGAAAGCGATCCAGCGAGCGCATCGGGAGACAGATGGCTCGATCCTCGCTTTCCTGCCCGGAGCCGGAGAGATTCGGCGCACAGCTGAGCGGCTTGAGGGTCTCAGTGATACGTTGGTCGCGCCGCTATATGGCGCGATGTCTCCGAAAGATCAGGATGCGGCGGTGAAGCCCCGGCCGGGTGGGGGCCGTAAGATTGTGCTTGCGACCGATCTTGCAGAATCAGCTCTGACGATTGAGGGCGTTTCAGTGGTTGTTGATAGCGGCATGGCGCGTGTGCCTGAGGTGGACCCTGCCGGGATATCGACCAAGCTTGTGACGATCAGAGCTGCCCGAGCGAACGTGGACCAACGGCGGGGCCGCGCCGGACGGCTCGGACCGGGCATCTGCTACCGGCTCTGGGATGAAGCAGAGACGCTGGGTCTGGTCGCTGCGCCAACCCCCGAGATAATTGGCGCGGAGCTGAGCGGATTGCTACTGACACTGGCGGACTGGGGCGAAACGAACCCGCTTGCGCTAAGCTGGATCGATGCACCTCCATCAGGCCGGATCAACGCCGCTCGAGACAGCTTGTTGCAGCTTGGCGCGCTGGACGCAGAGGGCCGGTTGACGGCCAAAGGCAAAGCCATGGCGGATCTGCCCCTGCCCCCGCGTCTTGCGGCCCTGATCGTTGGCGCGGAGACGCCCGGAGAAAAAGCCCTTGCGGCGCAGATTGCAGCGCTAATGGGCGAAGCGGGTATGGGCGGATCGAGTGCAGACCTCGCCGAGCGTCTGACGCGGTTTGGCAGGGAAACCTCAGCCCGGGCGAAATCCTTGCGCCGTCAGGCCGAGCACTGGGCCGATGGTGCGACACCTTCTGGTAACCCGGCACACGTGCTCGCCAAAGGGTGGCCAGACCGGATCGCAAAGCGGCGCGGTAAAGCCGGCGCGACCTATGTGATGGCCTCAGCCCGCGCGGGGCAGCTTGATGAGGCTTCACCTCTCGCGAAATCAGACTGGCTGGTCGTGGCCGATCTGGTCGGCGCGGCGAAAGGCGGACGGATCACGCTGGCGGGCGCTCTCGATCCCAAGACCGCGCAGGATCTGGGGCATGTGGAGACGCGTGACGAGGCTGCGTTTGATCCTGCAACCGGCAAGTTCAAAGGTCGACGGGTCAAAGCGATGGGCGCGATCATCCTGTCCGAAACGCCGCTGCCCAAGCCGTCTGACGATGTTGTGCGTGCCGGATATCTCTCTCACCTGCGCGAGCATGGATTTGGCCCGACGGGACTCAAGCCGGTGATCGCTGGTTTCTGTGCACGCCTGGCAGTATTGCGGGACGTCGAGGGAGACAAGTGGCCGGATGACACGCCAAACGACTTACAGGAGACGGTCGAGGACTGGTTGAAACCGATGCTTGGAACGGGCCGGTTTGACCTGCCCTCTAATGGAACCGTTCTCAATGCCCTGAAAGCCGCATTGGAATGGCCTTTGCCGCAAGAGATCGACAAGCTGGCGCCGCTGCGGGCGGAATTGCCATGTGGGCGCAAGGCTGAGATCGACTGGCTGGATGAGCGCGCCCCGCTGGTCGAATGCCGCGTGCAGGAGCTTTATGGCGCGCAGCAGCACCCAAGCCTTGTTAACGGCCGGGTGCCGATCACGCTGCAAATGCTGTCACCAGGCGGAAAACCCGTCGCGACGACACGCGATCTGCCGGGGTTCTGGGCCGGTGGATATGCTGACATGGCGAAAGACATGCGCGGGCGTTATCCGAAGCATGACTGGCCGGAGGACCCAGCTTCAGCCAAGCCGCATGCTGGCATGACCAAGGCCCGACTGGCGCGCAGCTAGACCGGTTTAGTCGGGCAGGATCTGCGCCAGACGCCCGCCAACCCGGATCGGCTCGACGCGGCTGGCGAGCCCCGTCGCATCATCTGTTTCGACATACAGGCCGCAAAGCGTGCCATCCCCCAAGGCAGGTTCATAGCGCTTGCCCGGCAACTGGGTTGAGAAGCGCCGCACGGAATTGTCCTTGGCCATCCCGATCACACTGTCATAATCGCCGCACATGCCCGCATCGCTCTGGTAGGCTGTCCCGCCCGAGAGGATCATGTGATCAGCTGTCGGCACATGGGTATGACTGCCAACCACCATGCTGGCGCGGCCATCACAATAATGCCCCATCGCCATCTTCTCGCTTGTTGCTTCGCAGTGCATGTCGACAATCACCGCATCGGCAACCACGCCAAGCGGCATCGCATCGAGTGCCTCATCAACTGCGCCGAAGGGGTTTTCGAGCAGTTGTTTCATAAACACTGTGCCTTGCGCCTGAATAACGCCAACCCGGCGTCCGTCTGGCAACACAAACAGGTTTGACCCCTGCCCCGGAGCATCTGCCGCATCGGGGTAATTGAGTGGGCGCAATAGCCGGGGTTCGCGGGTGATATAGGTCAGCGCCTCACGCTGATCCCAGGCGTGATCACCAAGGGTCAGACAGTCTGCGCCAGCCACGAAGAATTCATTTGCAATGGTTTCTGTCAGGCCAAAACCACCCGCTGCATTCTCGGCATTCACAACCGCAAAGTCGAGGCCGAGCTCAGCGCGGACCATGGGCAGGTGCTCGTTCACCGCCGCGCGCCCGGGTTTCCCCACAACATCGCCGAAGAATGCCAGTTTCATGAAAGTGTTATGCGCAGCTCTGCGAGAAAAAGCCAGACAGACACATGAAAAGCGCGCTCCGTTTCCGAAGCGCGCTCTCCGATTCTTGAGTCTAAGCGGTGACTATTTGTGTGTCGCCGTGAAGCCCAGAACGTCCTTGGTGTAAGCGGCTGGATCAGGATTTTCCATGATCGAGGCGAAGGACAGTGGCTCAGATGGGTCGAGCTTAATAGTCAGCTCACCTGGCTCAGTGATAAAGCCGGAAAGAGCTGTCGTCAGTTCAGTCACCAGCCCCATATCCACGCCGGTGCCTTGTGCCATCATCGGTGCCATGGCCATACCCATGGAGACCTGAGACTTCAGCTCGGCCGGGTCTTGACCGGACTGTGTTGCCACAGCGTTCAATACGCGGTTGACGAGGCTGTCATCATCAATGGACAGCTCAAGGCCATGCACGGTCAGCAGGCCAAAGGCCTCCGTCATTGCCATTGGATCAGGTTCTGCACCTGCTGCGAGGTCTGCCATGTTGAAGCTGGTCATCGCTTCCTTGGAATAGGCGCTATAGCCTTCAATCTTGCCGCCGAAGCTGAACTTCGCGCCATCGACCAGTTCCATATAGTTAGAGTCTGCATCAAAGCTCACAATGTCCATATCAGGATCATAGTTACCGACACTTTCGCCTTTCAGGGTGAGACTTTCATAGCCGACCATGCTGAGACCTTGCAGGAGCGCGGCACCTGCTTCGCCGCCATCAGCATCAGCATCCAGCGTCATTATGTAAGGCTTGGTCGTGTATTTCACCGGTTGGCCGGCATCATTGCGCGAGACCAGAGTTTCGAGTGAAGGCATGGAGAAAGTGGCACCCGCAGCGGCTGCCGTCAGGTCGGTCATGGTGAAGGAATCATAGCCCGGATCCATTGGGTTTTCAGAGGCCAGGCTCATGATTGCACCCAGCATCGTTTCCGGGTCATCCGTATTTTCCTGAACGGCCTCTACAAAACGCGCATCGATATTGGTTGCGGTCACGCTGCCGAGACTGAAGTCGATATCGATATCGTCGCTAGCATCGAACGCATCAACGGAAATGCCGCTAATCGTGGCCATCTTGGCCGTCAGATCACCCATGTCGCGAATTTCGATGGAGTCGATCCCGAAAGTGCCTTCACTGCCGTCTTCAGCAAAATTGCCGCTGAGGTCGGACATGGACCAGGAGTCGAACACAACCTTGTCAGCGCTTGGGAAGGGCGCTGTTGCGCCTTGAAGGCTCGCGGCGAGCCAAGCTGCCAGTTCAGGCGATGGGTTGATCAGCTCGATATTGCCGAGTGTGACTTCGCCGTCTTCACCGTCAGGCGCAACAACAGTGATATCGTTCAGGCTCATCTTGGAGAAGCTGGCCTGACCATCGACCATATCGAGGCCTTCAAAAACCAATGATCCGGCGCTTACTGCATCTTCGCCTGCGATAGAAAGATCTGTGAAGGTCGCAGACGCGCCATCAACTGTACTATCAGCAAAGGACAGGACACCGCTTCCTGAGTCAGCCAGTGACATCGCCGCCAGTGCATCACCTGCTTCGGCTGGATCGCCTTCACCGATGATGATTTCACCAAGCGTTACGCCAGCCTGTTGAGTGCTTGGTTCGGCCCCATTGCAGCCGACCAGAAGCGCCAAGCTTGCTGCGCCGATCATAAGATGTTTCATAGTTTAATCCCCTATAAGGTCGAGTTCTGTATGGTTATGACATATACCGCGTGAAGGGTATTTAATGATTATCGATAAAGGCGACAAGATGGCGTTGACCACAAAAAGTGGTGAAACGGTAAAAATCCGTCTGCAAATCAACCCCAAAGCCAAACAATTGATTCTTCGTCTTGACCGACGCACGAACGAATTTGTTGCCGTTGCACCGTCAAAACGGAGTTTGCCAGATGCTGCTGCGTTCGCCGAAGAGCGAATCGACTGGATGGCGGCGCAATTGTCAGAAATGCCCGCGTTTGAAACAGTTGAGGTGGGCAGCGTGGTGCCGATTCGCGATGTTTCGGTGCAGATCAGCCTTGAGGGTCCAGGCCGGCGCGCGACGCTCGACATAGCCGGAGACCCGCCAAAGCTGCAGGTTCCCGGCGCGCCCGAGACCGTCAACCGGCGTGTCCTGCGTTTTCTCAAAAACGAAGCGCAAAGCGATCTGGCGGCGGCGGTCAAAACCTATTGTGAGCAGCTTGGTGTCCGCCAGCGCCGTATTGCGGTTAAAGATACCCGCTCGCGGTGGGGCTCTTGCACGTCAGAGGGTGTCTTGTCTTTCTCATGGCGTCTGATCATGGCACCGCCGCGGGTGCTCAACTATGTCGCGGCGCATGAATGCGCACATTTGCTGGAGATGAACCATAGCCGGGCGTTCTGGCGGCATGTTGAAACCTGTCACCCCGGCTGGAAGACAGATCGCACCTGGCTGCGCAAAAATGGCCAGATCTTGCACGCTTATCGCTTTTAGCCGGACGGGTTTTAGCTGGGCGCGTTCTAGGCCGGTTCAGGGATGATATCTGTGGGCGGGTCGGCTTTGAGCTCTGGTGCGAAACTGATCAGTGTTGTCCCGTCTCCGCCCCGAGGCTCACGATTTGGACCAATCAGGACGAAAGAGCCATCAGGACGAACTTCGGCGACGATGTCGGCTTTGCGGCGCTCATCAAGGAAGTTCTTCAGTGTGTATTTGTCGCTGAGCTTTGTCCGCGCGAAGGTCCAGCCGCTATACTGGTCGCGAACAAGGCTGTCATAGGTGCGCCCGCGCTTGATCAAGGTTCGCCCACGCGCATTTGAGCTGACCCCGCGCTCATCGGTTTCGTCCCCATCATTGAGCGACAGCTGGTAGACCATATGACGCCCCACTTCAGGGGCGAACTGATTGCAGACGAGGGCGTTGTAGGAATCGTTGGTCGAAAGCGCGACAACGGTTGAGAATCGCGAGTGATCCAGCTTCAGTTCGGCGTCTTCTGACAGGACCTCACCAAGAAAGACGTCCAGACCGGCATCCCGAGACCCACGCAGACGGCGATAGCTGCTATCGGCGATAATGACTTCTATGCCGGTATCTTCCAGCGCCTTGGCGAATTCCTGGCTCCATGTATTTGCCCCGACGACCAAAATACCGGGTCTTTCCTTGCGCGAGAGCCCAAGCGCGCGTGACAGTGGCCCGATTGTGAAGCCGTGCATGACGACGGTTGTAAACACCATTGCAAAGGCAAGCGGTGTGATCTGATCAGCGCCAGAGAAGAAGAAACGCCCTTCGCGCGACAGATCAACCAGCAAGGACCCGAACAGGCCAGAGACCGCGACCGCCACAATCCCGCGCGGCGCAATCCATCCAAGCAAGATCGCTTCCTTGCGCGAGAGCGTGCCGAAGGTCGCGATCCACACGGAAAGCGGGCGCACCAGAAACAGCATGCAGAGCAGGAAAGCGAGCGTGTTCCAGTTGATCGCACGGCTGATCGTTTCCGGCGTCAGATCGGCGGTCAGCATGACAAAGACGCCTGAAACCAGCAGAACGGCGATATCTTCCTTGAACTTCTGAAGTTCGGTCAGGCCCGCCAGCTTCGAATTGCCGAGCGTCATTCCGTAAGCGGTTACCGCAACCAGACCGATCTCTTTCTCAAACATCTCTGCCATTGCGTAACAGAGGATAATCGTGGCGAGAATCAATGGGGCTTTGAGATATTCAGGGGTCCAACCTTCGCGAAAAACTTTTGCCATGATCCAGCCAAATGCCATCCCGAGCGCAATTCCGAAACAGGCCGCCATGATGATCCAGACCCCTGCGCCGAAGATGCTCTGCCCCTGGGAAGCGACGCGAATGAACTCATAGGCGGCAACTGCGAAGAGGGCACCAATCGGATCGTTGACGATGCCTTCCCATTTCAGGAACTGGGCCGGCTTGCCACTGAGCTTCGACTGGCGCAACAAAGGCATGATGACGGTTGGTCCGGTGACCACCATGACGCCTGCAAACACGACGGCGCTGGCCCAATCCAGACCGCCAGCATAGTGGGCCGCGAAGGCCCCGAGGAACCAGGCAAGCGGCCCGCCTAGAAACACCATGCGCCGAACAGCCGCGCCAGCATCGCGCAAGTTTTCGAACTTCAGCACCAAACCGCCTTCAAACAGGATGACGGCCACCGCCAATGAGACAATCGGGCGGAATACTTCACCAAAGGTCTGCGAGGGATTCAGAAGCGGCTCGCTGAACAACAGTGACCAAAGCGGCCCAACGGTGAGGCCCGCCAGGGACATGAGCACAATAGCCGGAGCCTGGAGCCGCCAGGCGAGCCACTGGGCGCCAAGCCCCAACGCGCCAATCAGCGCGCAGGCAAAGATCACGTCGCTGCCAGCCGCTCCGGCCAGAATGATACTAAAGTCCATTATTGCTCCCCGCTGCCCTCAAATCAGGACATCGCGTCGTTATCGGTGTTGCGAGAAAAATCAAATCCGATTTCTCGCTGGCCGTAATCACCGGCCTCATAGCGGGTAATCTGGGTCTCGAACCACACCAGAACGTGTTTATAGAGATGGTCGTAAAATGGTTCGGGATCATGATCTGCCAGAGGAATGGACAGGGTATATTCCTCACCGCCCTCAATCCGCGCGATAAAGGTCTCACCAATCTTCTGGCACTCTATGGTGACGCGCATCCAGTCCGTTCCGGTGGAAACCCGGAAGGCGAGCCCAAACAGGATTGGACCCAGCGGGCGAAACCCGGCTGGAGGGACAGAGAAAGCCTGATCGCCATAATCCTTGGGCTCAAAGGCCCCCATTGGCGGCACAAGACGCACACAAACGCCGTCTGTGGAGCCGATATAGGCGCATAGGCCTTCGCGTAACTCCTCTGCCAGGCCGCGCACACGGGTGTAGTTTTCACCGGCCAGACTTTGGTAATGCGCAACTGTACGGATCAGCTCATCAAATCGTGACATGCCATACTCCCCTCAACTCTTCTGATAGCAGTCTAGGATGCGAGCAGACGCAAGACCAGAGCGCAGATACAATCGCTGCATAACCCCTGTTTCTAGGCAACGCGAAGACCAGGACGGAACCGCGCGGCAGTCAGCGCTTGATCCATATCAGCAAGGTCAGGTTTAAGATGGGCTGGCAGAGCGGACCGGGCCAGCTCAATTGCGGTCCCCGGCGCTATTTTGCGGGCATAGGCGGTGAGTACGGACCGTACGGTATCGAGATAGACCGCCTCTTCTTCAACAATCTGTCCGAAACGGGTCGCAACCGGACCAACCAGGCCATAAGCGAGAAAAACACCAAGGAATGTACCGAGAAGTGCGGCCGCGATCATTTCACCGAGCACCGCTGGTGACTGGTCAATGACGCCCATCGTCTTGATAATACCGAGAACCGCGGCAACAATTCCCAAGGCGGGCAAGGCATCCGCCAGCGTGTGCAAGGCGCCGACAGAGCGCTGACGCTCTTCAACAATCGTGTATACGGCCTCCTCCAGCCGCTGATCGCTGCGCTCAACGGCGGCGGGGTCGAGCGCCATAAGACGAAAGGTCTCGCAAATGAGCTCGGTTGCAGCAGCATCCTCCAACAGTCTTGGATTGGCCTTGAACAGGGCCGAGTCCTGCGGGGCTTCGATGTCCTGCTCAATCGCTATTATACCGCCCTTCCGAGCGCGACTGGTAAGCTCGTGTAGTGTTGCAAGCAGGTCGGTATAGTCCGCGCGGCGCCACTTTGGCCCGCGAATAGCACGATAAAAGCCGCCAAAAGCCCCTTTGGTGACGTCGGGCGCATTCCCGATCAGCAGCGTTCCAAGAGCTGCGCCCCCGATCAGGCCAAGCTCGAGGGGCAGCGCCTGCATCACAGCCGGGCCAGCGCTGACCATAAGACCACCGAAGACAACAATCAGAATAACTGCAAAGCCGAGAATCTGAACCAAGACGGTGGCCTTTCAAGCAAAACTCAATGTTCAGCTTTTCATGTTTTCCTTTCGAAGGCGTTGAAATCGCTACCTTGCTCTCAAGGCAAGGCTCACTTGGCCCGAAACGCGTCCTGTGGATCATGATTGCGAGAGGTCAGGGCCAATGTTACTGTTCGTGTAGAAGGGGAGTACTATCAATGAAGAGATTGTGTCTCGCGATCGCCGCAATTGGCATAGCCACTTTACCGACAGCTGCGCAAACCTATGCTGCGAATGATGCCTACCGCGTGTGCGCACCTGCAGCCACGAATGCAGGGATCGAAGCAGCACGGGCAACATGCGGAACTGTTTCAGCACCCGACTTCTCATCCCTTTACATCAGTTCAGAAAGCCAGCTGAAGACGTTTGAAGCAACCCGGGACGGGTTCCGTCAGCAGGTGAAGAATTACGGTCAGTGCGTGACGCAACTGATCAACTCATACCGTCGCCCTGGCGCACCGGCCGATAGTCCGGTTCCTGATCAGGCCGCTTGTGCCCATTCCTGGGCCGAAGATCAGGCCACACAGCTGGTTCGGTCGTTTGGTAAAGCCTGCATTGAGTATTCAAATCGGTCGATGATGAGCCCGGAACTGCCGCCCTATGACGGGGCCTGTTACCCTTCGGCAGGTAACGCCAGAGGCTAATTTCCTCTTGAGTTTTTGCCCTTGCGGCGTGAAGACGGCGCATGTCTTCAGAGGCGCCTAATTCCGAAAACGAGCAAATGCCGAACCGGCGTGGCGCGTTTTTCTTGTTATTCTTTTCCCTGATGGCGATTGGCGCGGGCAATACGATGCTGATCGCCGCAGTCATCCCCCCTTTGACGCGCGATCTCGGCTTGCCGGACTGGATGGCTGGCGCGATTTTCTCTTTGTCCGCGCTCTGTTGGTCCTTGTCTTCACCCTTCTGGGGGAAACGCTCGAACACCTGGGGACGCCGCCGCGTCGCATCGCTTGGCCTCGCCGGTTACGCGGTTTCCATGACGCTGCTGCTGCTCGCGTCATGGGCTGCCTTGTCGGATGTGATTACCGGAGCGTTTGCGATATTCATGTGCCTTGCTCTTTCCCGGACCGTCTTCGGGTTAATTGGGTCCGGCTCCAGCCCGGCCGCACAAGCCTATGTCGCCGACCGCACAACCCAGCATGAGCGCCAGTCGGAGATCGCTTTTGTCACCTCTGGCTTCAGCCTTGGGACCGTGATCGGACCGGCTTTCGCATCCGCTTTGGTGGGCATGTTCGGACTGCTGGCACCGCTTTTCATCACAGCGATCCTCGCAGCAACCATGTCACTCCTGCTCTGGGTCTTTCTGCCCGAGAACCGCGAACCGGTCCGTGATGGATCGAAGATTGAGCCCGTTCCGGGGGCGATCGGCTTGTGGCGGTCGAGAGATGTGGCGCCGTTTCTCCTTTATGCGATTTCACTATCTCTGGTGACCGGCATCCTGACCCAGGTCTTCGTCTTTGCGGTTATGGACAAACTGGGCGTTAGCGGCGAGCAAGCGGCCCAGTATACCGGGCCCGCCTTCGCAATGGGGGCGATGGCGGTTATGACAGCGCAGCTTGTGCTGATCCCGCGTCTGCGCCTGCGCAACCGCACCTTGATGGTCGTGGGCTGTATCCCGCTGCTTATCGGCGCTTTGCTGCTGATCCCGGCCCAGGATTTTGCAACGCTGATCCTGGCCCAGTTCTTTATCGGGATCGGACAGGGCCTGACGCGGCCTGGCTTTTCGAGCGGGGCGTCCCTCGCGGTGTCGCCCGAGCTGCAGGGCAATGTCTCCGGCCTGGTGATTTCCGCAAATGGCGCGGGCTATATCATCACGCCGCTCTTTGGCCTGTTCCTGTATCAGTATGTTGATCCAGCTTTGCCGTTCTGGATTTGTATTGCCTTGCTGACCCTTATGGCCTTTTTTGCCCGCTTTGCCATTCAGGACGGCGTGGGTGAGGCAGATGAGGATCGGGGTTTGTCTTAAAGTCAGCTTTGCTTTGGGTCGTGTTTGGGGGCCGGGGCGAGCCGCATGACCTCGGTCTGAAAACGTTCATCAGACACCTTTACAAGCAGCGGAAGCGCCTTTGCGCAGGCCGCGATGAGTGCATCCTTCCACGCCTCATCTGCCTTGGAGAAATCTGACAGGACGTATGGCATGACCCGTGACTTGTCGCCGGGATGACCGACGCCGATACGCACACGCCTGACCTCTGCCCCAAGATGCGCGATCATGGAACGAATTCCATTGTTGCCAGAGTGCCCGCCGCCGCGCTTCATGCGAAGACGTCCCGGCGCGAGATCAATCTCATCGTGGAAAATGGTGACGTCTTCGGGCGATAATTTGTAGAAATCGACTGCGGCGCGGGCCGCCTGCCCGGTTTCATTGTAAAAGGTCTCAGGCTTCATCAGGAGGATTTTCTCTCCTTCGACCATCCCGTCGCAAACCTCGGACTGGAACTTGCTGCGCCATGGCCCAAACCCATGCTCACTGGCGATCTCGTCCATGATCATGAACCCGAGATTGTGCCGATTGCCCGCATATTTCGGTCCCGGATTGCCTTGTCCAACAAAAATCAGCACCGGCTTGTCTCCCCGCTCTTGTGTATCATCCACCCCGGAAACAGAAGTGGCGGGACGGCCTGACAACCATCCCGCCACCCATTGGCCAAAAGCCTTTAGCACTATTCTTCGTCGTCGCCAGACTGATTGATGGCTTCAACCTCATCTGCCTCTGGCGCGCCTTCATCCTCGGTCTCTTCGGACGCGATACCGCGGCCAACGATGGAGGCGATGGTAAAGTCACGATCCGTGATTGACGGTTCAGCGCCATCCGGCAGTGAGATGTCAGAGATTTTGACATTGTCACCGATATCGAGGCCGGTCAGATCTGCCTCAAGCGAATCTGGAATACTGTCAGCACGGACATTCAGCTCGACAGCGTGGCGCACAACGTTCAGTGCAGCGCCCTTCTTCAGACCCGGTGAGTCATCTTCGTTGATGAAGTTCACGGTGACTTCCACGGTGATGACCTGGTTCTTCTTGACCCGGAACAGATCGACATGTTCGGGCTTATCAGTGACCGGGTGCATCTGAATGGCCTGCGGGATCACCAGCTGCTTTGAACCGTCATGGATCAGCGTTGCGGTCGAGGACAGGAATTGTCCTGTATTGATCGCCTTGATCACTTCGTTCAGGCGCAGGTTGATCGCAACAGGATCTTCTCCGCCACCATAAAGCACTCCTGGAACGAATCCATTGCGACGGGCTTCGCGTGCACCGCCTTTTCCTATGCGCTCGCGCACGTCGACATTAAAGGTAATCTGTTGAGACATTTGTCTTCCTCTTCGCCCTGGAGTCCGCCGCTGTGCGGTGACAACCTGACAGGAGTGGCCTAGCGCCATCCTTTCAAGCCCGCGCGTATACATGAGGCCCACTTCGCGCGCAACATCAGTGTGCAGGTCTGTTTTGGGTGCCCAGCCACGGTCTATCTGATCTTGACGACGAGCGCTACATATGTAGCATTACTCTTGTAGCATCGCCCGGAGCCGATATGCCTAATCCGAATTCATCTGAACTCGTTCTGCTGAAATATCTCTGGACCAGCGGTCCACAGACAGCGCGCCAATTGCATGAAGCGGTCGGGCCGTCTCAGGGCTGGCAATTGTCGACGACCAGAACCGTTCTCGGACGCATGGAATCGAAAGGCTGGGTCCAACGCAACGGGGACATGGACCCCGTCACATTTCAACCCTTGCTGGATCGTGTCGAGACCCTTGGCGGTCTTGTTCGCCACCTTGCACGCAAGGTTCTGGATATGAATGGCCCAATTCCCGCCGCACTTTTTGCCGAAAGCCCACACCTGTCTGATGAAGAGCTCGCTGAGCTTGATGCGATCATCAACACTGCCGAGCGCAAAGAAAAGGAATAGACCCGTGACAGCATTATGGTTCGTCGGATTTTCCTTGGTATGGACGGGCCTTCTGGCAGCAGGGTCATATGCTCTGTGTCATGGTAAGGTCCCACCCCGGTTTGCTCACAATGTCTGGCGCGGGGCGGTCGCTCTCGCCGTTTTGCCGTGGTTGATGGCAGCGGTTTACGCGCTTGTTCCGCAAGTGTCTGAAACGACGATCCCGGACCTGCCTTATCTTTCAAGCGCGTCTGACGCGCTCTCAAACACGGCGCTCGTTCAAACCGCTGTCAACAGTGCCACTGATGGCAGCTTTGGGGTCTATTTCTGGACGATCCTGATCGCTGGTTGGTCCGTGCGGCTTGGACTTGTCGCCTTGTCCCAGTTCCGCCTGCAACGACTGAAATGGCAGGCAAAACCGGCGCCGCACCATTCCACGCAGCGCTGGGCGAAGGCTCTAGCGCTAACGAAAGCCCCCGCTGTGCACCTGATCGAAAGCGGGTCCCCCTTTCTCGCAGGTATCCGCAATCCGGTTATCTATTTGCCCAAGGCGCTGGACCGCAGCGAAGAAGCAGATATCATTTTCGCGCACGAGTGCACGCACATGGCGCGGGGCGATTTGATATTGCGTCCGTTTGAGCGCCTCGTCGCAGATTTATTCTGGTTTTCACCCTTTGCCTGGCTCATGCGCCGTCAACTCGACTATTGGCGCGAGGCCGCATGTGATGATCAAGCCTCGGCGCTGACCGGTGATACGGTTGCCTACGCGCGCGCCCTGACCCGCGCGGCGCGAGTCTTACGCCCAGCACCTGCAGGCTTGCCGGTCGCCGCGTTTATTCTGCCACGCCGGAGTACGCTAAAACTGCGGCTGAACCAGCTGCTCGCGGAAGTCCCTTACAAACCGAGGCGGTTTGCTGCGCTATCAGCTTTTGTCAGCGCTTTGATTGTCGCGCCATTGGCCTTGGCACAGGCTAATTTTGGCGAGCCAGCCTATACACATGCGATTATCATGCACCCGAACGCCCGGGTCACAAGTGATTACGGTCAACGGCTCGATCCGATTTCGAAAACTGAAAAGTTCCACTATGGCATCGATATTGGCGCGGAAAAGTATACGCCAATCTATTCGCCTGGGACCGGTGAAGTCATCACCGCAACGTACAAGGAAGGCCACGGCAAGACGGTCGACATCAAGTTCGAAGACGGCACCAAGATGCGCTTCTCACAGCTGGCAGAATACTATGTCAAAGTTGGCGATGAGATTTGTGCCGGAGAAAAAATCGGCAAGATGGGAAAATCCGGACGCGCAACCGGCCCGCATCTGCACCTCGAGGTCTGGCAGGATGGCGACTCGGTCGACCCGAAATCGGTTCGCGGGCTAACTCTGTTTTAGACGTGTTGGTCGAACAGTTTCGACACGCTTTCATTGTTGGCAATCCGGCGGATCGCTTCCCCGAGCAATGGGGCCACTGACAAAACGCGAAGCTTCTTGGATTTAAGATCGGCGTCACTCTGCTGAATTGTGTTGCAGATCACCAGCTCGTCCATGACCGATTTTTCAATCCGTCCCACGGCATTGTTGGAAAGAACGCCGTGCGTGATGTAGGCGCTGACATCTGTCGCGCCGGCGTCTTTCAAGGCCGCTGCCGCGTTGCAAAGCGTTCCGCCCGAATCGCAGATATCATCAACCATGATACATTTGCGGCCCTCGACCTCGCCGATAATGTTCATAACTTCTGAAACGCCTGCCTTCGGCCGCCGCTTATCGACGATGGCAAGATCAGCCCCAATCCGTTTCGCGAAAGACCGCGCACGGACCACGCCGCCAACATCGGGTGAGACCACCATCAGATCTGATGTGTCATTCCGTCGTTTGATATCATCCACCATGACCGGAAGCGCGACCATATTGTCGGTCGGGATGTCAAAGAAGCCCTGAATCTGTCCGGCATGCAGGTCCATGGTCAGAACGCGGTCCGCACCTGCGGATGAGATGAGATTGGCCACAAGCTTGGCCGAGATTGGTGTGCGACCATCCGTCTTGCGATCCTGACGCGCATAGCCGAAATACGGGATGACCGCTGTGATACGGGCCGCTGACGCCCGGCGCAGCGCATCGATGGAGATGAGCAATTCCATCAGATTGTCATTGGCAGGCTTTGAGGTCGACTGAATGACGAACACATCCTCGCCGCGGACGTTTTCGTTGATCCGAACGAAAATCTCATTGTCGGCGAAGGTTTTAACCTCAGCGTCGGTAAGTGGACAGTCGAGATGATCCCCGATCGCCTCAGCCAGATGCCGATTTGCGTTCCCTGTGATCAGTTTCATGCCGAATGCCGCCTCTGCCCATGACCCTTTGCGGCGCTTAAAGACGAAAGGATCGCGAGTCGCAAGGCGACAATTTCATGACGATAGGAAGAGTCCGCAGACTGTTGCCTGAAAGCGCCTATTCGAGCGCGATCGCAACACCTTCGCGGCGTGGATCTGCGCCGCCCTCAAGACCCTCTTCGGTCACCAGGATCACATGCAGGCCGCTATTTTCACCTTCCCGCTCAACCACATCATAGCCCATCTGGCGCAGCGCTTCGGCAGATTCAGGCCCTCCAGGCTTGTCGACTTCGACATTCACCTTTGGTCCACGCGCAATGATGTTAGGCAGTTCAATCGCTTCTTGCGGGGTCTTGCCCCAGTCGAGTACGCCGATAATTGTCTTGGCGGTGTAGGCGACGATTGAGTTCCCGCCCGGCGATCCGGTCACCATTTTTGGCTCGCCATCAGCATCGAAAATGATGGTTGGCGACATGGACGAGCGTGGCCGTTTACCGGGCGCAGCAGCGTTAGCAACGGCTTTGCCATTCTTGGTTGGCTCGCGGGCAAAGTCGGTCAGCTCATTGTTCAGGAAGAACCCCTTCACCAGCCGCGAGGTGCCAAAGATAGACTCTACCGTGGCGGTCATCGAGACGACATTGCCATAGCTATCAATGATGGAAAGATGCGTCGTTCCGGGCGCGTCTTCGGTCGGGTCCTGGCCCCACATCCCGACAATGGAGCCGGTCCCGAGGACCAGACCCGGATCACCCGGGCGCGGCATCGCCATCGGATCGAAGACTTCCTCTGCGCGGGCATCAAGATAGACCGGATCGATCAGCTGCTCACTTGGCACCGGGACAAAATCCCCGTCCGCGACATAATGATCGCGGTCGGCATAGGCGAGGCGTTGCGCATCGACGAAGGCTTTCAGAAACGCCTCTTCACTCTCAGCATCTTCTGGCAAGAGGCGATCGTATAGGCCCGTAATCATGTTCTGGGTGATGCCGCCGGATGAGGGTGGCGGGGCGGAGCAAATTGTATAGTCGCGCCAGTCGCCGCAGAGCGGGTCACGCACAATGATTTCGTAGTTGGCAATATCTTCGAGGCTGAGCGTACCAGGACGCGGCTCTTGCGCCACGGCTGCGACAATCGCTTCGGCAATCTCGCCCTCATAAAAGGCCTCGGCCCCGCCTTCGGCCACGGCGCGAAGCGTTTCGGCATAGTCGGGATTGTCCCGCACATCGCCGATCTGAAGTGGCTCACCACCGGGGAAGAAATAAGCCGATGAGGCTTCATAATCATCCGTGAGCGCGACAGACATCAATCGCTTGTTGCTGAGGAAACTGGCAAGGCGCGGCTGTACCACAAACCCGTCTTCGGCGAGGGTGATCGCTGGCTCAAACAAGCTGTCCCACGCGGCGGTGCCGTGCGCCTCATGTGCGGCTTCGTAAAGCGCGATCGCACTTGGAACACCGGTCGCGATCCCTGACTGCCAGGAGGAGATATAGTTTAGGACTTTTCCATCCTCCATGAACAGGTTCTCGTCGACATCGGACGGTGCCGTCTCGCGGCCATCATAGACTAGGGTTTGATCGCTCGCGCGGTCATAGACGACCATAAAGGCACCGCCGCCAATTCCGCTCGATTGTGGCTCGACCAGTCCTAGAACCGCGTGAACGGCAATCGCAGCATCAACGGCGTGACCGCCATTTCTAAGCACCTCAAGCCCGGCCTCGACCGCACGCGGGTCAGCCGCGGCGACCATAGCGCCCTTTGTCCAGGCTGGTTTCTCAGCTACCGTTTCAATTGCTTCGCTCGACGGTTGGACCTGGCACCCTGCCAAAAACGCCATCGCAGCGCCCGCAAACGCGCCTGAGTACAATTTGAATTGGCTCGAATAATTCATGCTGAAACAGCTCCCGCTTGGCGAAATTCCTTTCTGACCGTAGAGCGGGTGTAACGCACTTGAAAGGTCAAAAAGATGTCTGCTCCCGGCAAAACCAATCTGATCACGGATGTATCAGGCGTGCGCGTCGGTTGCGCAGAGGATACTGCCATTCTAACCGGCGCGACGGTGATCCTCGCCGACGAGCCTGCAACAGCCGCGGTAGCCGTCGCAGGCGGCGGGCCGGGCACGCGCGAGACCGATTTGCTTGACGCCGACACACTGGTCGACACCGTCGATGCGGTGGTTTTGTCAGGCGGCAGCGCCTATGGGCTCGGTGCGGCTGACGGGGTCGCCGCAGCCCTTGGCGCGCAGGGGCGCGGGTTTGGTCTCGTCGCATCGCCTGACGTGCCCAAAACGCCGATTGTTCCAGCGGCCATCCTGTATGATCTCGCAAATGGCGGCGATAAGGCCTGGGGAGACCAGCCGCCCTATCCAGAGCTTGGCCGCGCAGCCTTGAGAGCCGCCGACCAGACGTTCAGGCTGGGTGCGGCAGGCGCCGGTATCGGCGCGCGGGCCGGACGCAGCCGCGGCGGGCTTGGCTCGGCATCGATCGTAACTGATGACGGATTTACCGTCGGCGCACTTACGGCGGCTAACTCTTTTGGCTCGGTCTATATGCCGGGCACGAAGGCTTTCTGGGCTTGGCCTTATGAAATCGATGGCGAGTTTGGCGGCACCCGCCCGCCGGCCGACTACCGCGCCGACGCCGAAGACTGGGGCGATGCCAAACAGAACCCGGCCGTGGGTCAGAACACCACGATCGCCTGTATCGCGACCGATATCAGCCTGACCGCAGCAGAGGCCAAGCGGGTCGCGCAAATGGCGCTGTCAGGTTTTTCGCGCGCGATCAGACCCGTCTTTGCCCCCTTGGATGGCGACGCTGTGTTCGTGCTCTCAACTGGCAAAATCGCGCTCACAGAGCCGAAAGCTGTCAGTCTGACACGGATTGGCGAGCTCGCCGCCAGCACGCTGGCCCGGGCGATTGCACGCGGCGTGTATGAAGCGGCTGAACAAACCCATAAGTCTGCGGTCTGAGCCCGTCCGCGAGCAATCCTGGAAGCACGCAAAAAGACTGATTCCAATGGTTGCAAAGCGCACAGCTCGCCTGTATGTGTCCGCCTTCGGCCTGCTCTGGTAGCTCAGTTGGATAGAGTACTTGACTACGAATCAAGGGGTCGGGGGTTCGAATCCTCCCCAGAGCGCCATTTCCTGACCTGTCGTCGCAAGCAAATGCGTAGTTTCGGCTAAGACGCGCCGAATTGATGCTTGAAACCCATGGCGGTTGATGTTTACTTTCAGTTAATCATGGGACGTGGGACGTATCGGGGATAGCCGGAGGCACGCCAAATGCTTCGTATATTTGGTTTATTCATATTGGCCTTGCTCCCGCTGGGATCTATCGCTGCTATGCCAGCTCAGCAGACCATTGCCGGAGTGCCGCCAGGCGGGCGGATTGCCCTGATTATCGCAGTGACCGATAATGAATTGGTGCCGGGGCTACTTGGCCCGGAGAATGACGCCTATCATGTTGCGCCTGCGCTGGAACAAGCGGGATTTCACGTCGATCTCGTGGTCAATCCAACTTTGAATGAAGCACGTGATCTACTGGAAGAGTTCAAGTTTGCCGCTTCTGAAGCTGAAGATGCGCTCGTCTACTATACCGGCGTCGGCATCGAAGTAGAGGGAAAAAACCTGCTGGCTGCGGTGGATTCCGATATGGACGATAGTTTCAGAACCTTCGCCGACTATGCGCCGGACTGGATATCGACGGCTGAGCTGGCCAACACGGTTCGCGTCGCGCGCAATCAAGGACTGGTCTTCCTCGATGGTGGGCGCTTTCAACCTTTTAGTAGCTCGAACAGCCGCGGCTTTGCCATCGAGGCCCGGAGTTCCGGTGTCATCATGCTGTACTCGTCAGGACCCGGCGAAAGTGCGATCGATACGAATGTCGGCGAGGATCTTGGCCCATTTGCGAAGGCTCTGGCGAAATATATGCAGGAGCCGGGTCTCGAGATCAGGTCCTTTCTGGAATATGTGAGCGCGGATGTGCGGATCGCGACGGATGGGCGACAAAACCCGGAATATGAGGGCGTGGATAGCAACCGGCCATTTTACTTTTTGAGGGATGGCCCCCTCATGACAACGGACGGACCGACGCCGGAAAGTGATGAGTCAGTAGGGTTGATACTTGGGGAAATGATCTTGGTCGAGCCCAGCCCCGATCAACGTTCGGAAAACTCTCAGGAAGAAACGCGAAACACGGACACACCCCTTACGCAATTTATCTGGACCGATCAGCCACGTCTGGCGCTTGTCATGGGCGTCAGTGATTATAATGGCGACGGTGATCTTGACGACGATCGCTATAGCTCTGCGGTACAGCAAGAAGGCTATGCACCGGATCTCGCGAACGCGATCAATGATGCGCGTGATATGAAGGACGCGCTGGAAAGTATTCGCTTCGATGTCACCTATATTGAAAATCCCGACAAGATCACGATCAGCGACGCTTTCTTTGAGTTTGAGAGCAAGATTAGCAATGCTGGAGCAGATGCCATTGTCGTGGTCTTCTATGCCGGGCACGCCATTCAAGTGAGTGGAACGAATTATGTGATCCCAGCCTCAGCGCAGCTGCCCAGCCTTGATTTCAGACGGATGACGGAAGCACAGATTGAGTATCGCCTGTCCAATCATGCTGTTCCTCTGAACCTGCTTTATGAGCGCCTCAAAAACCCTTCAGATCAGGGCATGAATTTGATCATTCTGGATGCCTGCCGCGAGAACCCATGGGAGACGCGCGTCGGCCGTAATATTCCAGGCATGGGCGGCGAAAGCCGCGGTCTCGCAGACATTGTCCTGCAGGTCGACCGCACCGCGATCGCCTACTCTACCAAGCCCGGAGACATTGCCGCAGATGGGGATGGTGTGAACAGCCCGTACACATCTGCTTTGAAAGAACGCATTGTCGAACCAGGCCTGAATGTCCGTGATCTGTTCAGTAAAGTGGCTGGCGATGTCATCCAGTCTACCGAGAGGAAGCAATCGCCGTGGCTAAACTCTCCATATCTCGGCGAAACTTGCCTTGGCGCGTGCTATCCGGACGTTGGATAGACACTTTTCCTTGGGTCACACTTGGAAGTTGCCCCGTCAGGGGTTACCTTTGACGTGAACGTCAGGAGGCCGCGACATGTTTCTCAATTTCTTCAACGAACTGCGCGAAGCGAAAGTGCCGGTTACCCTGAAAGAATATCTGTCTCTGATGGAGGCGATGGACAAACAGGTTATCGGCCGCGACGTTGAGGACTTTTACTTTCTGGCGCGAACTGCGCTGGTCAAGGATGAACGCAATATCGACAAGTTCGACAAGGTCTTTGGCCATGTCTTCAAGGGTCTGGACAGTTTTGCCGACGCTGTTGATGTGCAGGATCTACCTGAGGAATGGCTGCGCAAGATGACGGAAAAGTTCCTCTCTGATGAGGAACGCGCCGAGATTGAAGCGATGGGCGGCTTTGAGAAGCTGATGGAAACCCTGAAAGAACGCCTCGAAGAACAGAAGAAACGCCACGAAGGCGGCAATAAGTGGATCGGGACCGGCGGCACATCACCGTTTGGCGCGAATGGCTATAACCCCGAAGGCGTTCGGATCGGTCAGGACAAGTCCCGGCATCGCCGCGCCACCAAGGTCTGGGACAAACGCGAATTCAAGAATTACGATGACAGTGTTGAACTCGGCACGCGCAATATCAAACTGGCGCTGAAACGCCTGCGCAAATGGGCCCGCGATGGCGCAGCTGACGAGCTCGATCTGGATCAGACGATCCGTAACACCGCTAAACAGGGGTATCTGGATATCGAGATGCGCCCGGAACGCCGTAACACCGTTTCCGTTCTGCTGCTGCTTGATGCTGGCGGTTCGATGGACCCGCATGTCAAAGTGGTCGAAGAACTGTTTTCTGCTGCGCGCGCCGAGATCAAGAATCTTGAGTATTACTACTTCCACAATTGCCCCTATGAGGGCCTTTGGAAGGACAATCGCCGGCGCCGGGCTGACATTATTCCGACCTGGGACGTCCTGCATAAATATCCAAGCGATTACAAGGTGATAGTTGTTGGTGACGCGACCATGAGTCCCTATGAAATCACCTATTCAGGTGGCTCTGTTGAGCATTGGAACGAGGAACCTGGTGGCCTGTGGATACAGCGCTTTGTAAATCAGTATCCAAACCTCGCCTGGCTGAACCCGGTCAAATCGGGTGCTTGGGAGTATACCGGGTCGATCCAGCTGATCCGCGAACTGATCGGCCCTGACCGGATGTTCGAAATGACCCTGCAGGGCCTTGATGATGCGATGAAGGAGCTTGGCCGCTAGCGGCTAGCTCGCAAGTCTTCCGCGCAATTGACCGGCTGTAAAAGCCCCCGCCGCGCGTGACATCAGGACGTCCGCAAGCGTTGCAACGAGCTCCGGCCCGTAGAGCGGCTTTTTCAAAGCGCGGTCCGCGCCCATCGCAAGGCAGGCCTGACGAGAGCCATCCGTTCCATCTGCCGTCAGAGCAAGGATCGGCACCCCGGCATGCTCGCCGCCACGTCTGCGAATGTCTTCAATCAGCGTAAGCGCGTTACCATCGGTCAGATGCAGATCGGTCAAGATGGCCTGGTAAGACTGCTCCGAGAGCGCGTCTCTTGCACAGGAGAGGGTTGGCGCGTGGCGGACATTCCAGCCTGCCTGCTCCAGTGCATCCATGACAATCAGAGCGCATGCCTCATGGTCTTCGATTAGCAAGACATCGCCGAGCGCGAATTGTCCTGATTTTGGCAGACCGGCCTTACGATCCTTCTTTGATAAAGACAGCCCGGCTTTTACCGGCAGGCTGAGGGTAAATACACTACCACCGCCAGGGTTTCGCTCCAGTTGCATTTGCCCGCCAAGATGGTGTGCGAAGCTATTGCAGATCGTGAGGCCGAGCCCCCAACCGGGCACACCCTGCAGAGCTGCGCCGCTAGCGAATGCCGATCTTACCGATTGGAACATTCCTTCGTCAGCGCCGCGCCCGGTATCGGCGATTTGAATACTGAGCATATACTGATCACCGATGGGACTGGTGGCTATTGTGACTGAGACCTGGCCATCGCGCGTTTGCTTGACGGCATGGCGGATCAGAATATCGCAGATCTGGCGAATTCGGCGCAGGTCCGTATCGACCTTTGGCGGCCCATCCGGATTGTGTGCAATATGCAGTGCGAGACCTTTCTTGGATGCCTTGGTCGCCCATTCGCGGCGCAGCTCCACCGCAAGATCGTTCAGGTCCGCTGCTTCACTACGGAGAGGCAGTGCACCTGCGCGCAGGCTGGCATAATCGAGCGTATCTTTAAGGATGTGGTTGAGCGTCTCACCTGACTGCACGATGGACTGTGCCATATCGCGATTGTCTGTGCGCTGGAGGCGGCTATCAAGGATTTCCGCCATCCCCATTATGCCGGTCAGCGGTGTGCGCACCTCATGCACCAGTGTGGCCATCAGAGCTTGCACACTAATATCGCTTGGCAGCGGTGTTTCGGGCAAAGCTTCGGCGGGCGGCGCAGCAACCGGTTCAGGTTGAGCTTCCGGCTTCGCGATTTCAACCGGCTCGGGTGCGGGTTGCGGCTGTGCCTTCATCGCCTTGGCCCGCGCGGCATTCTCCAGCGCGACCGCCTTCATCAGTTTGGCAAAGTTCAGAACACCGGCGTAGCGGCCATTCCCTTTGACAAAAGCGCCCTTGCGCAGCTTTGCATAGTCATCCTTGCGGAACCGCAGTGCGACCTCTGCTGCGAACATGTCGCTGTCGAGCAGAACCGGCGCGGTCTCGGCAATGTCGCCGGCGCAGATTTTGTCCAAACCGCCCGGCTCAACAGACAGCGCGATCTCCATCGCCATCGGGCGATGCAGTAAGCCAATCGGTTTACGGTCACGCACCACGGTGAAACAATCGCAGAGCGGATCGGATTGAAATCTGGATATGGCCACCGATAGGGGCGTATCGGCCGACACCAAGCCTACTGTGTCGACAAGATCTCCAATACGTACGGCCATTTTTTACCTCAACACTCTATTGAGTGTGAAGAATTGACCGCAATTCCTTTACACCTTGCAAACCCTGCGGGGTTGAAGCTGTATTATTTTATGTCGCTATGGTGGCGGACGATCTTGCTGACGAGGCCATACTCAACCGCTTCCTCAGCACTCATCCAGTGATCGCGGTCGGTATCGGCCTTAATTTTTTCGAGCGGTTGACCCGTAGCTTCGGCAAAGATCGTGTTCAGGCGCTCTCGCATTCGAACGATTTCGCGGACCTGAATTTCAACGTCTGAAGCCTGACCGCCGACACCGCCGCGGGGTTCGTGCAACAGAAACCGGGTGTTTGGCAGCGAATAGCGGTTTTCTTTCTTCGCCGCTGAATAGATCAGCGCGCCTGCACTTGCGACCCAGCCTGAGCCGAGCACTTTTACCGGTGCCCCAACAAACTTGATCATGTCATGGATCATGTCGCCGGACTCAACATGTCCGCCTGGCGAAGAGATCACCAGCAAGATTGGATCGGCGCTGTCAGAAGCCAGGGCCAGAAGGCGCTCACACACTCGCCGGGCCAGTTTGTCATCCACACCGCCCGTCAGCATGATGGTCCGGGCATTGAACAGCGCCTCTTCCAGAAAGGCGTTTGGCTCAGCCATTGGTTTTGCTTCGGGCTCGTCGTCGAGGCGTATCATAAAAACTCCAGAATTTCCTGACGCCAGATGTGAGGCGCGCAGGCGTCCGGGTCAAGCACCGACGTGTCTAATTTGTGTGGGTAACGGAAACGCCCAAAATTTCGACCATCCCATCTGGTCCAGGATCAGTGTCTCCATAGCTCTCGATCAAATCAGCATTAATCGGAGCTGGCGGGCTCACTGACAGTTTCAAGCTGCCTCCATCACGGATAAACTCAGCCACTGAGGTCATCCAGGGGTCGGCCGCCGGTAGCTCGTTACGGACCATGGGTTTGACGCTGATGACCATGTTATAGGCAAGCATGCGCAGCTGTTCAGGCTCATTATAGGCGAGGATCGCCATGCCCTCGGCCTCCGGGAAGGCCTCACCGATCTCGTGCAACATCGGGAAGAGACGCGCCAGGCCGCCGGTATCGGTGATCGTCATCTCAGCCGACCGGAACTCCGAGCTCTGCGCGAAGGCCTCGATAAAGCGGTCCTCTTCGAGCTCTCCTTCTGTGAGAAGGCTTGCGACAGCGGCCGGGCTTGGCAGTGTGAGGTCGACAAGCGTTGTGGACGCAAAGGCTTCTGCGAACGTGCCTGCCTCATCATAACTCAGCGCGCCGGTCTCTTCATCCCAGTCTATGCTCAAACTATAGTCGCCGCAGAAACAGTCGAAGCCGTAGGTTTTGGCGATTTCGAGCCCCTGCATGAACTGCTCAAGGGTAAAATCTTCTTCGAAGTCCTGCTCAAAGTCCTCAGCAAAAACCGTGAACAAGTTGCCCAGCTCATAGCCCAGGCCATCAAAGCTCAGATTGATCGCCTTCGGCAGCAGCCAGTGAAAATCAGCGTCCAGCAGCATGCGATCCATGCCAAAGAAGCGGAGACCATCTATATCAAGGTCGTAGCGGGCCATCTCAAAGGTTCCGAGCCGCATGAAGTCAGTATCTGAAGCGTCCGGCAGGGTCCAGCTGCTCAACGCCTCAAACGCCCGCTGCAGTTTCATGTCCGAAACCGCTGAGTAGGCAACCGCCCCATTGATCGGCACAAGGCGATACTCTTCTTCAGCGTCTGCGTCCCCAAACTCAGACGCCGGGATTGGAAACGTTCCCCCGATTTCGGTGTCCCAGCTTCCTGAAAAAGCCAAATCGCCGCGATCATAGTCGCGGACACCGTTCATCCCTATTGTAAACTCAAAGGCCGCTTCGATTTCACCGTCGGAAAAGTCCATATCGGCGACAACGTCGCGGTACATCAGGGCATCGAAACTCAGCGACCGCAGCGCAGCGCCGACCATTTGCAAGCCCAGCTGTTCATCATCAATCACGGCGTCATCTTCGCCAAGCTGAACTTCAAACGGCTCCAGCATGAGCCCATCCAGAAGCACCTGGCTAACCTGTAAATTGTAGCTCAGCGTCTCCGTAGAGGATAAGTCCTCAAGTATTTCACCCTCAAGCGGGGCGAACTCATCCAGAGTGTCGACATATCCCTGCATCATATACTCGCTGACCGCTTCCATGCCGACAGACTTCACGTCCCGCAATTCGATGCGGTCTGCGACTTTCACCGATTGATCCAGATTTGTGCCATTGGCGCGGTCGAGGATCGCAGTGGGATCGAAATTGTAGAACAAGACTTCCTCGGCGAGCAGACCGACGTCAGCCCCCTCAAGATCATAGACGATGGCAAAATCCTCAACGCGCGTCGCGCCGGTGGCTGCCTCGACGGAGATTTCGCCCGTTTTGAGACTGACACCATCCGGTAAATCCGAGAAGAGGACTGAGAAATCGACCGGCTCAGCGCCGCTGGATACAGGGCCGTCATAGGGCTGGGCGACAAGTTGGTCGAAGAAGGCGCGCTCATCGGCAGCGTATGCGGTCGGCGCCTCCTGAGACAGTGCGGGCTGCAGCGCCGCCGAGCTGACAACCATACCGGCCAAGAGCGCCGCCCGAACCGGGCGTCCTGCAATCGTCTTCATATCCATTTCCTCTTTGAAGTCTCTTATCTTTGATGCCAGCCGCCCAAAGGCAGGCAGCCGGGATCACAGTTATTTAGTTGGGGGTATGTGTGACGCTCAAACCCAGTCGGTCAACCACCGCTTGTGGATCATCGGTTTGATCAAGCTCGTCAAACGTCTCCGGCGTAACCGGTTCTGATGGGCGCATAGCGAATTCGATGGAGCCACCTGTTTCAACATATGTCGCGATGGCGTCCAGCCATGCCGCGGCAGGCGGAAACTCAGCCTCGGCTCCAGCACGCCCCATACGGACGAGCGTTGCGCCATAAGCGCGCATTTGAGCAGGATCCATATTTGACACCATCGCCCCCCACCCTTGCTCAGGATACTCGGCCCCAATCGCGTTGACGAAGCCAAGGATCTTGTCATATCCGCCTTTATCCTGCTGGAAGTAACGGCCAGACCGGATGGCAAAGGCCTCCTCAAACGCCGCTTCCAGAGCGCCCTCGATATCTTCAGAGACGGAGGCAGCCTGCAGGGTTTCATAGATCGGGAAGTTCAGGGCGAGCGAAAACGCCTCGGCTCCAAAGCCCTCACTATCGGTATTATACGCGAACTCTGCCGGTCCCTGATCCGCGTCCCACGTCGCGGTGAACGCTCCGTCCAGAGTGACAGTGTCGAGACCATAATCGGGCAGAAGCGCGATGCCTTTATCAATGCCCTCCATGATCATGGTCATTTCCTCGGCTTCCGTTTCACTCATCTCGTCACGTGCGGAGGCGGCAAAGGCTTCGACAACGTTTTTCGTAAACACCGACAAGTCCGAGATGCTGATGACGCCATCATCAACGATCATCTGCAGGTTTGATGGGATGAGCCATTCGAAATTATCTGCATGCAGCTCAATTTCCTTAGCGGAGAACGCGCCGCCATCGTTCAGTTGCACTTCAAAGTCTGTAACGGTCGATCGCCCTAGGCTTAGAAGGTCACGCTCATCCATACTTGGCATCTCGCTGCGTGCCAGATAGCCCAGAACCTTGTCCAGCCTGATATCCTCGCTAACAGCCTTGGAATAGGATGTCGCCTGATCGATGGTCAAACCGACGGGCATGCCCATGGACGAGAAGTCACCAAACTCCTCATCCTCAAAGCCCATTTCCACATATTCGGTGGTCTGCACGTTTTTCACATTGCGCGCCACGGTCTTTCCAAAATCGAAGCCAACAGCATCCGAAAGGCCATAAATTTCGATACGGGTCTCAGCATTGAGAATTGAGCCGGGTTGACGCATTTCCAGGTTCATTTCGGCGTCGGTCATAACCATTGCGTCAAAGCCCAGACTGCGCGAGACGGCGATGAATTGCTGTCCGAAATGCACAGCCGTCAAAAGCAGGTCTTTGGCTTCTGGTTCTTCATCGAGATCCTCGGGCAAGAGATCAGCACTCAAAGGGGTGTATTCCCATGGCAGCAGCGCGACGTCGGTCATGAGCATCCGCTCAGCGGTATAGTCGAATACATCAACAGCCACTTCGAAGCTCTCGGGAATGTCGCCTTCGGCGGCAATCATATCCATCACGCTGCCAATGGCTGCGTTGACCCCCGTATCAATGCCAAAATAGCTCAAGGATCGCCCGTCAAACCGGGTCATCAGCGGGCCACTCTCGCTCAAGCGCTCGCCGTTTAAACGCGCCGTTAGGAAATCGCTGTCGAGGCCCCAGACATGCGCCTCACCGAAGCGGATACCCACCGGATTTTCGGTGCCAAGCGACAAGGCAAGCCCTGTAAACACAGTTGCTCCTGTCTCGCTTTCGAAGCTCATCGTATCCCAGTCGAGACCAGTGCTTGCCGGCAGGGCCTCCAGAACACTTGTCAGGTCTATCTCAGCCGCATCGGCGTCAACAAAATCAGCCTCAAGCAGGCTTATGAACGGTGATAGATCTTCATCGACCAGGCTTGGCACTTCGACGACCGCAGAAGGCACATCATCTTCTGATGTTTCGGTGGCTGGATAACACGCTGCCAAACCGAACGTCACGACGCCGGTGGTAAGCCATGAAAGCAGTTTCATTGTTTCAGTCCTTGTTCGACGCCGCGTATAATCGGCCTACACATTGACCAGTTTGACAGATTGCTGGGCTGGAGCTTCTTCGGCCTCCGCAACAGCAGCGGGCTCGCTTTCGAGTTCAGCTTGGGTTTGTGATGCGTCTTCTTGCGGTGCAACCGGTGCCTGACCAGCTGTCGGTTGCACCCCGGCAAGCTCTGCATCAATCAGGTCAGCGACGGTCTGTGGTTCCTCTATCGCCTCTGGTGCCTCAGGCGCTGCAATCACGGGCTTCGGCTTTTTCCGCTTCCAGAACGGCGCATTTGGATCAGCCTTGCGATCATACTGCATCGAGAAGTATTCGTGCGCAGTGTGGGTGAGGGGTTTCGGGGTGAGCGTCATGCCGTACAGGCGCAGCCGTTCGACAACCGCGTCGCGCAAATGGATATTCGGGAGGGCATCGACAGGGAAGGCGTGGCCCTTCATCCAATCACGGACATGCCAGCTGCGCGTTGAATGAGCTTCGGCTGGCGGACGTCCCCGATGCTCTTCCCATAGATAAAGCGTCGCCAAGCCGTCAATCAGGGCATTTACCGCGCTGTCTGTGGGGGCGGCCACATTCTGCCCCTGCGCCAGCGCTGAGCGAATATCCAGCTTGCGCGCGACAATTTCAGTGTAGGATGCACGAATGACGGTCAACGCCCGCCGATCTGCTTCGCCCGGACGCGATAATATTGCATCAAGCTGTGGGTGAACCAGTGGCAGCAGGTCGGCTGGTCGAGTCGCGTTTTCGCTCGCAACATCGCTGAGTTCCTGCAAGAGCCGTTGCAGATTGACCCGTAGCTCGTGGCCTACGCCTTCCAGTGAGAGCTTTTCCATGTCCCGCTCGCGATCGACATATCGCCACGCGCTCCAGGCAAGAAACACAACAGCGCCAATCAGGATGAGAAGGCCGCCGACCATGAAAGTCTGAAAGTATCCGTCGCTCATAACGTCTCCCCTTTAACGACTTGTTTAGCAAATCGTAGATGACACGGCTACTTGCAAATTTGGTGCGACCATCATGGGGCTGTTTTCAGGCGACTTATGGGCATTAAACGGCGACTGGCGCCTTGATATGCGGATGGGCCTGATAATCGATCAACTCAAAGTCTTCATAGTCCCAACCAAACAAGTCGGTCTTCTCCGGATTGAGCAGCATACGAGGCTCAGGATGGGGCGTTCGTGTCAGCTGCAGCTTCGCCTGATCGATATGATTCATATAGAGGTGCGTATCGCCGAACGTATGGACGAATTCTCCCGGTTTCAGCCCGGTCGCGCGCGCCATCATCAGGGTGAGGAGCGCATATGAGGCGATATTGAATGGGACACCGAGAAAGACGTCAGCAGACCGCTGATAGAGCTGGCAATTCAGGCGGCCATTGATGACATTGAACTGAAACAGACAATGGCAGGGGGGCAGGGCCATGTCTGGCACATCTGCCGGGTTCCAGGCGGAAACGACCATACGCCGCGAATTCGGATTGGTTCGAATCTCGTCCAGAACCCATTGGATTTGATCGATAACCCGGCCATCCGGTGCAACCCAGCTGCGCCATTGCTTGCCATAAACCGGTCCGAGGTCTCCCGCCTCATCGGCCCACTCATCCCAGATCGATACGCCTTTTTCCTGCAGCCATTTGACGTTTGTATCGCCGCGCAGAAACCACAATAACTCAATGATAATCGACCTAAGGTGCAGTTTCTTTGTCGTCAGCAGGGGGAAAGTCTCTGACAAATCAAACCGCAGCTGGCGCCCGAAAACGCCGAGTGTGCCCGTGCCTGTACGGTCGCCGCGTTCAACCCCGTTCTCCAGAATATCTTCGAGAAGATTTAAATATTGTCTCATATGAAAACGCCTCTCCCGACTCGGTGGTGTTTGTCCAGTATCGATACCGGGAATGCCTCAGAGAATTACGCCTAATCGCAGGTTAAGCGGAACACTCAAATCAAGCAGCGTAACCTAACGCCGCAGCAATGCGGCTCCGGTATGTCTCTCGTGTTTGATATCACGCGAGGAGTCTCAATATGCGAAAATTCGGGACACATCTGATCCGCCGCTTCACAGACAAGACCAATGGCAATGTCGCCATGACCTTCGCCCTGACGCTGGTTCCTATGACAGCTGTGGCAGGCTTTGCAGTAGATTTTCAGAACACGAGCCTCAAGAAGAACCGCCTACAGGTTATACTCGACTCTGCTGTTCTGGCTGGTGCCCGCGAAAAACAGAGTGGTGCCACGGATGACGAGATTACCGCATCGGTTCAGAATTTCATCGCGCAACAGTCCCAAACCACGATAACCAATCTCGACTGCGATCCCGCTGTCGTAACCGTCAGCACAACTAACGAAGATATCGAAGCAGACGTTACGTGCAGACAGGATACCTCGCTGATGCAAGTGGTCGGGATCGAGAAGGTACCGTTCTCGGTTTCGTCGACCTCAACCTATGGAATCGGCATGATAGACGTCGCGTTCATGTTCGACGTTTCCGGCTCAATGGAAGGGGACCGCATTGATGCCCTCGAAGAAGCAGCTATAGCGGCTGTCGATATTCTGCTGCCGACGGATTCGAGCAGTTCGACATCAGATGTTCGTATCGCCATGGCCTCTTACAATGCCATGGTCAATGCTGGCGATTATTTCGAAGACGTAACAGGTGTATCCCCGACCCGTACATACAGTCACGTCATTCAAGGCGGCGGTGGGTCCAGTTCAGACGAGACATACGTTGGTGATACGACCAGCAGATGGTTTGTTGGGCTGTATGACGCAGATACGGACGAGCTGATTTCCGAGATTGGTGATGGCGCCGAAATCTATGTCGCTGAAGATCAGTGGGATAGCCTCAATATCGCCGTAACATTTCCTCAGTCCTCGTCCTATTATGGTGATGTTGAAAGCATGCGCTTGAAGATGGTGGGTGACAAAAATCATGGTTGGATCACAGAAAACGCAGAACCCTACGCCCTCTTCGGAGACTGGAACGGTGACTATTATGGCGAGTCGTTTGAAGAGGGATGGTATCGAATCCGATTCCAGGGGTATGAAAATGACAATCTTGGCGGCAGTCGGATCGTTAGGAATTACTATGACTTCAACCTTTATGAGGGTGAAGGAAACGAGGATATCACGGTTACCAAAACCATTACATCGACGTGTGTCTGGGAGCGTGACGGCAATGAGAAGTTCACTGATGCAGCACCAGATGATGGCGCTTATCTCGCCCACCGGGAGGCTTGGTTTGAAGAAGATGATAGCCAGGATGATGGTGGCGACTGGAAACTTGGTCACCCGGAACGTCCTGGCAATAGCGACTTTGACGGAAATGAATGCAGTAGCATGGAGCCCGTCGGACTGACCAACAACACAACCACGATCAAATCCTATATTAACAGCCTGTCGGATAATACCGGTGGACGAACGGCGGGCCACCAAGGGATCGCCTGGAGCTGGTATCAGGTTTCAGAAGAGTGGGATGGTGTTTTTACCGGCACCGAAGCTCCGCTTGCCTATAATGAGCCAGATTCCGTTAAAGTTGTTATTCTGATGACCGATGGGGCCTTCAACAATGAGCTGTTTGAAGATCAGGGCGACTCGGACGCCCAGGCCCGCGCTCTGTGTGATGCGATGCGGAATACAAACATCAAGGTCTATTCAATTGCGTTTACGGCCCCATCGGAGGGACAAGAGGTGCTTTCCTACTGCGCAACCAATAGCGACTACTACTTCCAGCCGAATACGACCGACGATCTTATCGACGCATACAGCGATATCGCGACATCAATCGCGGATCTGCGGATCATTCGATAGGCTAAGGCTCTCTTCTGCCGAACCCATCCGTTCGGCCATCCTCAAGCCCCGATCAGCGTCACAGACTGTCGCTGATCGGTGTCTTCTCCGCGCCAGCGACGCCATAGCTTTTCAAGCTCAAGGTCCGCTTGTTCGACCGCAGCCTCTTTGACATGGCCATAGCCGCGAATGCTGTCTGGCAGATCAGCAATCTCCATCGCCAGCTCAAGGTTTTCGGCGTTCAGTCCGGCAATCAGAGTATCAAGCGTGACCAGATACTCATCACGCAAACGGCGCTCCATCTTACGCTCTTCGGTCCAGCCGAACGGATCAAACCGGGTCCCCCGCAGCCCTTTGAAGCGCTTCAGAAGCTTGAAACCCGTTTTCATCCAGGGCCCGAATTGTTGCTTCTGCAAATGTCCCTTCTCGTCCTTGTCGGACAGAATCGGCGGAGCGAGATGATAATTGACCTTTCCGCCGGTGAACCGTTTCTTGAGATAAGCGTCAAACTTACCATCGGTCCAAAGTCGGGCGACCTCATACTCGTCCTTATAGGCCATCAGCTTGTAGGCATTGCGCGCAGCGGCCTCTGTCAGACGCTCTCCTAGCCCCGCTTCTGTTTCAGCTTCACGAACACGGGTCACTGCCGCCACATAGCTTTTGGCATAAGCCTCGTTTTGATACGCTGTAAGACGATCCACGCGGTCTGCAATAAGCTCATCAAGCGTCTTCGGTTCGATTGTGCCACGCGGGTCACGCGCTTTTTCCAATCGGGAGATGTCGTGGCGGGCGATGCGTCCAAGATCAAAGGCCGCCATGTTATCGTCGACCTTGACGCCATTCATCTTGATCGCGCGATAGACACCGCGCAGGGACACTGGCACGCCGCCTGCCTGCCAAGCGTATCCGGCCATGATCATGTTCGTATAGATCGCCTCGTTAAAGTATAACAGCGCGAGTGCTTCGGCATCGAACGCGGCAAACTCGTCAGCCTGACGTTTCACACGCGCGGCAAGCAAATCACTTTCAAACCGTTTGGAGCGGTCCCAGATAAACTCACTGGTTGGCGTGACATCGCTATTGCCGAACGCGCGCGTACGATCGGGGTCCATCAGGTTTAGGGCATCGCCGCCCGCGGCCACAACCAGGTCGCAAGCAATCATGCAGTCAGCACTCGCCGGCGGAACACGCCCGGTCGTGATCATATCCGGCTCGCGGCCAAAGCGTAGATGGCTGAGCACCTGACCGCCTTTTTGGGCGAGGCCTGTCATGTCGAGGCTGGACGCGGCGCGGCCATCAACGTGTGCCGCCATGGCAAGGACCGCCGCGACCGTTGTCACACCCGTGCCCCCAACCCCTGTGAAAAGCACATTCCAGGGACGTTCAAGCGTTGGCAGATCTGGCAAGGGCAGGCCTGAAGCATCAATCTCCGGGCGCGCCTTGTCCTCGGCTGTAAACTCGCCATCCGTGATTGTCATGAAACTGGGGCAGAAGCCTTTAACGCAAGAAATGTCGGTATTGCAGGTCGACTGATTGATCCGGCGTTTGCGGCCAAGATCGGTCTCGACGGGCTCAACCGACAGGCAGTTCGACTTGATCGAACAATCGCCGCAGCCTTCGCAAACTTCGGTATTGATAACGACGCGGGTTCGGTCCGGCGTACGCAGGCCACGCTTTGACCGGCGGCGTTTTTCGGTGGCGCAAATCTGGTCATAAATCATTACGGAAACGCCTGGCGTTTCACGCAGCATGCGCTGAACCTTGTCCAGTTCACCCCGGTCGTAAATACGCACGCGTGGCGGCAGACCGCGCACATTGGCGTAGCGGGTGATATCTTCGGTGACGATGACGATGGTTTGCACCCCTTCGCCGCGCACCTGCTGGGCGATTTGCTGCGGCGTCTGTCCTGACTCAACAGTCTGTCCGCCCGTCATAGCGACCGCATCATTGTAAAGGATCTTGTAGGTCAAGTTGGCATTGGACGTCACGGCCGCCCGAATGGCGAGCGATCCAGAATGGCTGTAGGTCCCGTCGCCAAGATTGACGAACATGTGCGCTTCATCTGTTGCGAAGTGCTGACCGATCCAGGCAATCCCCTCCCCGCCCATCTGGCTTGTCATGTCGGTATTTCGGTCCGGCATGAAGTTCGCCATATAATGGCATCCGATCCCGGCGAGCGCGCGGCTCCCCTCCGGCACCACTGTTGAAGTGTTGTGCGGGCACCCTGAACAATAGTGCGGTGAGCGCGCCGTCGGTGCTGCATTGTCGCGAGCCGCTTCCCCAACCCGGCCAACACGCTGGAAATAGGCCTCCGCGCGGGTCGTATCCCAGCCTGACGGCAGAATATGCATCAAAGCAGCGGCGATTTCCGGAACCGTCATCGCGCCAACCTGACTGAGCAAGGGCGTACCCTCGGCGGTTTTCTTGCCCTCGACGCGCGGGCGCTGCGTGTCAGGAAGTGTGTAGAGCGCAGACCGCAGCTGATCTTCAATCAGAGGCCGTTTATGTTCAAGAACAAGCACACGTTCCAGCCCAGCACTAAACTCACGGATGCCCTCAGGCTCAAGGGGCCAGGGCATTGCAACCTTGAAGATCGTCAAACCGAGGTCTGCGGCCTGTTCCTGCGACAAGCCAATTGCAGCCAGTGCCTCATAGACATCGCGAGCTGCCTGTCCGGTCACGACAACACCGACACGCGGCTTCGGTACAGCGAGGAGTGTATGGTCCAGTCGATTGGCACGGACCCAGGCCTGCGCGGCAGGTAGTTTTACAGTCCGAAGGCGGCGTTCCTTGTCCAGCGGCGCATCGCCCCGGCGGATATGTACGCTGTCTTCAGGAAACGTGAAGTCAGGTCTGACGAAAGACAAACGATCCAGCGAGATATCCACGACCGAACCGCTATCCATTGTATCGGCAAGCGCGATCATTGCGCTCCAGGCCCCGGAAAAACGGCTCATGGCCCAGCCATGCAGGCCGTAGTCGAGAACATCCTGAATGCTGGCCGGGCTGAGCACCGGGATTTCAGCATCTGCCATCGCGAACTCAGACTGCGATGGCAAGGTTGAAGACTTGCACATATGATCGTCGCCGAGCACGGCCAGCACGCCGCCATTCGGAGACGTACCTGCCGCATTCGCATGTTTGAATACGTCGCCTGTGCGATCGACGCCCGGCGCCTTGCCATACCATAAGCCGAACAGGCCATCGCGCTGTGCACCGGGGAACAGACCCAATTGCTGGCTGCCCCAAACCGCTGTTGCGCCGAGATCCTCGTTCAAGCCTTCCCAGAACTCGATATCATGCGCATCAAGCCATTTCTGAGCGGCGCGTAACTGTTGATCATAGCCGCCAAGGGGTGAGCCGCGATAGCCGGATATAAAGCCGCCCGTCTTCACTCCTGCTCGAATATCGAGTCTCTTTTGATCAAGAGGCAGGCGAACCAGGGCATGGATTCCTGTCATATAGGCTTTGCCCTCGACAAGCTCGTACTTGTCGTCCAATCTGACCTGACGATGTTGCATAGCGCACTCCCGATCTGTTTAGGGCGATTTTTTCAGTTATGCGCGGAAATTGCTTGCCTTTTTTGTCCAAATACCTCTAAATCAAGCAACACTGTTCTGTTGCGTACTGAAATTGAGGTAAATTTTGCCGGGCCCACTCGATACTATTGACGCCAAAATACTGGATCTGATTCAGAAAGACGCTTCGCTTTCCGTTGCTGATATCGCCGAGCGTGTTGGCCTGTCATCCTCACCTTGCTGGCGGCGGATCAAGCGAATGGAGGAGATCGGCATCATTGATGGCCGGGTCACTCTGCTTGATCGCAACGCTTTGGGCCTTGGTTTCGAAGTCATCGCGAATGTCAAACTTGCGCTTCCCAGCAAAGCCAATCTGGAAGCCTTCGAAGCACTAGTCGCCGAATGGTCCGAAGTAACCGAATGCATGACCGTGACCGGCGCGGTTGACTATATCATCCGCGTGACCACGACAGATATGCACGCCTATGATGCGTTTCTGCGCGAGAAATTACTGGGGTCTGCACTGGTCTCAGATGTTCAATCCCGGATCATCATCAATATCGCCAAGCGGACAACAGCATTGCCGCTTGGGCTGGTCAGTGATTATGTGCCGGTGTCCTAGGTGATCCTGGGCTAGGCGCGCTCAACACACATCGCGATGCCTTCACCGCCGCCAATACAGAGGGATGCGACGCCTTTCTTGGCGCCTTTATCTTCCATCGCTGCAAGCAATGTAATCAGGATCCGCGCCCCGGACGCCCCAATCGGGTGCCCCATGGCGCAGGCTCCACCATTCACATTCACGATATCATGGCTGAGGCCGAGTTCCTGCATGGCAATCATCGGGACGACTGCAAAAGCCTCGTTGATCTCCCAAAGCTCGACCTCGTCCTTGCTCCAGCCAGCTTTATCGAGCGCTTTCTGCATCGCTGGAACGGGCGCTGTGGTGAACATTTCCGGTTCATGCGCATGGCTTGAGGAGGACACGATTTTCGCAATCGGTGTCAGTCCGCGCTCCTCAGCCTCTGAGGCTTTCATCAGAACCAACGCCGCCGCACCGTCGGAGATCGCTGAGGCATTTGCTGCGGTCACTGTGCCGTCCTTACTGAAGGCAGGACGCAGGCTTGGGATCTTATCCGGGCGGGCTGTGCGGGGCAGCTCATCTGTATCGACTACGGTCTCGCCTTTGCGGGTCTTGATCGTAACCGGAGCAATCTCGCGCTTGAACTTGCCGGTCTCGGCCGCCTTTTGGGCGCGCGACAGGGTTTCCAGCGCATAGGCGTCCTGTTGTTCGCGTGTAAACTGATACTTCTCGGCGATCATATCGGCAAAATTGCCCATGGGCCCGCCAGCATAAGCATCAGTGAGACCATCGAGCGCCATGTGGTCCTTCGCGCCCATGTCACCGTATTTATGGCCTTTGCGAACATCTATCAGATGCGGAGCATTGGTCATGCTTTCCATACCGCCAACGATGACGATGTTCGCGTCGCCAGCAGCAATCGCATTGCGCCCCATGACCGCTGCCTGCAGTCCAGATCCGCACATCTTATTGATCGTTGTCGCTTCAAGACCTTTATCCAGACCCGCCTTGAAGCCAGCTTGCCGCGCCGGGGCCTGGCCCTGACCGGCGGGAAGACAATTGCCCATGATAATCTCGTCGGCCTCATCTGCGACAAGCCCGGCTTCTTCAACCGCGGCCTTGACCGCAACCGCACCAAGCTCGTTCGCTGACAGCGCGTCCAGATCACCAAGCAGCCCGCCCATAGGCGTTCGGGCCATACCAACAATTACAACAGGATCAGTAGCAGACATAAGAAACCCTCCAGATGGCAATTCACACACTTATGCGTTTGGCCTCAAGTGGGACTTAAGTCGATATAAGGTCAAGTGGCGGTGAGGAGATTCTCTACTCTATTGAGGAATTCTAACGCACGCGTCGTGGATCGTGAGCATCAAGCGCCACAGCCTGTTCCATGATATCGATCAGTTCATCATCAATGTCAGCGACCGAATAGACTTTGACATGTCGAAGCGCTTTTCCGGTGCCCTCGATCCGGCTGAGATAGCTATCGGCGAGGCGCGCGCCTTGCCAAAGCTGCAAATTGCAGCGTGTCGCATGCGCAATGACCGAGAAAACGCGCTCATTACCGCTCCAGCAGGGAGACCCCCAGGCCAGCTTACATCCAAGGGCGCCCCACCGGGTCTTTATCGTGTCTTCCAGCCCGCGCGCGATCATCAGGGCCTCACCATCCAGACCCTCGAAATAGGCCGCCACAGACTTCGGCTTGCTCATCTATTCCCCCTTCATACGCATCAGGAGACCGGCATAGCTCAGTGTGCGCCGCAATATCCATAGACAATATGGGTTGTGCCTCTGATGTCTGCGTTCCGTCTTCAGTCCCAAAATCAGAAAAGGCGACCAAATGGCCGCCTTTCCAAACGTCATAGGCTGAGTGCCTACCAAATGCGAATACGTTCCTCTGGCGGCAAATAGAGCGCATGCTCTGGTCCGACATCAAACGCCTCGTACCATTCATCAAAGTTCCGAACGATGCCATTCACGCGGTAATATGGCGGGCTGTGAGGACCACGAATGAGTTGCTGGCGCAGGGCTGCTTCACGGTACTTGTTACGCCATTGCTGCGCCCATCCCATGAAGAAACGCTGGTCGCCCGTGAAGCCACCAAGTACAGGCGGTTCCTCGTCAGCACTGATCTCACCATCGCCATTGGTATCGAGGCTCATCTTGTAAGCCTTGTAAGCCATGGAGAGACCGCCAAGATCGCCCGTGTTCTCACCAAGACCAAGGCGTCCGTTCACACATGTATCGCCGTCATCCAGCGGGCAGAAGGCGTTGTACTGCGCAACCAGCGCATCCGTGCGCGCGACGAAGGCGGCCTTGTCGTCTTCCGTCCACCAGTTACGCAGAATGCCGTCGCCATCTGATTTCGAGCCCTGATCGTCAAAGCCGTGACCGATCTCGTGACCGATCACACCGCCAATCGCCCCATAGTTGATCGCCGGGTCTGCATCGATGTTGAAGAAAGGCGGTTGCAGAATAGCCGCCGGGAATACGATCTCGTTGCGCGGCGGCGAGTAGTACGCGTTGACCTGTTGCGGCAACATACCCCACTCGGTCTTGTCGATGGGCTGGCCGAGCTTCGCGAGATTGTCTTCGAACGCCCATTGGCTGGCCGCTCTTGCGTTTTCGAAGGCGGTATCGCCAATGACCAGATCGTCATAGGTCTCGAATTTCTCGGTATAGCCGATCTTCGGTGTAAACTTTGCCAGCTTGTCGCGGGCTTCGACCTTTGTCGCCTCCCCCATCCAATCAAGCTCATCCAGGTTGTTCGCCATCGCCTTGCGCAGGTTCGCAACCAGATCATCCATCGCGGCCTTGTTCTCAGCCGGGAAATAACGGGCGGCATAGACTTTACCGACACCTTCCCCCATCGCGCGTTCAACCGCCGTTACCCCACGCTTCCAGCGCTCTCTTTGTTCTTCCTGTCCACGCAGCTGTTTGGAGAAGAAGGCGAAACTCGCATCGTCAATCCGTTTCGGGAGCACGCTTGCATTCGATGCGATGAACCGCGCCGTCAGATAGGCTTTCCAGTCTTCAATTGGCGTGTTGGCAGCCATTTCGGCGAGCGCTGCAATCCCGCCGCCGGAAATCTTGTCGAGCGCGTCCTCATTCAGCTGCAGCGCCTCAATCTCTTCCTCGGTTGGCATCACTTCGCTGACAACGAGGAAAGCCTCATCGTCAAGACCAAGCGCCTCCAGCATTGTCGCAAATGGGAAATCACCGCCAAGTTCAGCCAGTTCATCCCGGCTAAGCTTATTGTAAGTCAAATCCCGGTTGCGGCGGATTGTGCGATCCCAGTGGGCTTTTGCAATCTCGGTCTCGAGTGCGAGAACACGGGCTGCAGCGTCTGCGGGCGCTTCGTAGCCAGCCTCCTCCAACATAATGGTCAGAAAGGTTACATAGCCTTCGCGCGTTTCCAGATTTTTCTCGGTGTCTTCAAGATAGAAAGAGCGATCACCAAGAGCCAGTCCAGACTGGAAAAGGTAGAAAATATGGCGCTCTGTATCCTTGGAGTCGATATTGACTGACCCTGAAAACGGACTTGCAACGCCCGGTTCAGCAAAGAGTGTTGCCAGATCATCCAGCGTCTCGGCAGCCGCGATCCGGTCGAGATACGGCTGAATAGGGGTCATCCCAGCCGCCTCGATCGCCTCTGTGTCCAGAAAGGCGTTATAAAGTGAGGCGATCTTACCTTCTAACGTAGACGGGTTCGGAGAAGCCGCTGCCAGATCATCGATGATGAACTTGACGCGCTGCTCGGACTTCTCGGCAAGCAGCGTAAAAGAACCATATCGCGTTCGGTCAGCCGGCATCTCGAACGCGTCATACCAAGTGCCGTGCATATAGCGGAAAAAGTCATCGCCCGGGTGCGTGCTTGTATCCATTGACGCCACATCGAGGCCGAACTCACCCCAGTCATCGCGCGATGTGGTCACGGCGACCCGTGTCTCTAGTCCGCTGGTTGCATTGACAGTGCCCGCTTCAGGTGATGAGGCCTCATCAACAGGGGCGGTGCAGGCGGCAATCACAGCTGCTGCCGCCCCGATTAACAATAGTTCTCTCATGTACTTTCTCTCCAAAAAGCCAATTTCTCACGATGAAATGTAACGCGAAGCGCGAGGTCGCCCCGACCTATTCTGCCGGAGCTGGTGCTGGTCGCCCGCTGCTTGAGCCGATCAGCTCTTCTTCATCGATGGTCGCACTTCCAGAATAGGTCTCACCGATCGTGCGATAGGGACGTCCGCCCCATGACCAGCGGAAGATCCGGCCAACCTCGACGCCCACAGCGTAAAGACATGGAACCAGGAATAGCGAGACGAAGATGGCGAACGCTACGGCACAGCCGAGTGAAATCACCATCGGTTTCAGGAATTGCGCATTGGTGGAGCGTTCGGCAATCAGTGGCAGAATGCCGACAAAGGTCGTCACCGATGTGAGCAGGATCGGACGGAATCTCGAAACACCTGCATCGACCAGGGATTGAACAGCGCCGAGACCCTCCGCCCTTCGTCGGTTCACGTAGTCCACCAGAACAAGGTTATCATTAATGACAACCCCCGCAGCAGCTGCAATACCAAAGATAGAGAACATTGCCATCGGCACGCCAAAGGCGAGATGACCGAAGACAGCGCCAGCGTAGGCAAATGGCAGCGCGGTCATCAATAGAAGCGGCTGGAAATAGGAACGGAAAGCAATCGCTAGCAGGATATACATGGCCCCAATCGCCATTAGCGAGAGACGCTGAATTTCCTGCAAGAACTCTTGCTCATCCTCAAAACCACCTGCCGCACCGCGCTCGACATCCGGGAACTGGCGCTCAAAGTCCGGCCAGAAATTCACGTCCATGTCTTCAATGATCCGGCCGCGTGTCCCTTCGCCGAGCAGCTCGGCGCGAACTGAAACAGACCGCAGGCGATTACGACGCAGGATACGGTTGATGCCTGGCGCATAGGTGAAGTCGGCGACCTGTGTGATTGGCAGCTCACGTCCATCCGCCGTGCGGATGCGCAGATTGTCGAGACTGTCGAGGTTTCGCCGCGCCTCCTCTGGCAGGCGCACCATGACACGGACATCCTCGCCATCACGCGGCAGGCGTTGAACTTCTTCGCCAAAATAAGCTTGCCGGATCTGATTTGAGACCTGAGACAAGGTGATCCCGAGAGACTCGGTACCGGGCTTCAACTCGATTTGAATTTCATCGGCTGACGCTGTCAGATTGTCACCGATATCATAGGCTTCGGCATAAGTCGCAAGCTGTGCCTTCACGACGGCAGCGGCTTCGCGCAGACGACCAAGATCATCATTATTGAGCGCAAACCGGATGCCATTATCGGCTTCGTTCTCGGTAAAGTCGAACGAGATCTCTTCGGCATCCTGAATGGGCCCAACATTCCGGCGAACGACACTGGTAATCAGGCGCGTCGATAGCGTTTCCGGGGACTTCTCCGGCGGGATAAGACCGATATAGGCTTCGATACCATCATTGGTGGCAATCAAAGAGATGTCCGTGATGACACCGCCCAATCCAGACGGGTTCGCATCGACAGCCGAAAAATCAAAGTCCGGTGTAACGGCGAGGATTTCATCTTTCCAGTCATCATCAAGCTCACCCGCAGCAACCTGAACGCCGGTCTGGAGCTGGTCCCCGACCTGCAACACGCGTGAAAATGGCGTGCCCTCAGGCATCTCAATGTTGACAATGATCAAACCGCCTTCGATTTCCGGCATGAATTTGAATGGAACAATACGATTTCCAACCAGGCCGGACGCGAAGAAGAACAGACACGCAAACAACACAAGCGTTGCGTATCGAAAGCGTAGAGCCAGCTCCAAAGTTGGACGGTACAAATTGTCGGCAAACCAGATCAGACTGTCAGCAATCCGGCGCTGAATCCGCATAACACCGCCCGTCAGCCCCTTGAACGTCTGACGTTTCATATGCGCCAGGTGCGCCGGAAGGATCAGCAAACACTCGATCAACGAGAAGATCAGCGCGGCGACGACAACAAAGGTAATCTGCTGTGTAAAGGTGCGCGTCGGCCCGGTCACGAAGGCCCAGGGCAGGAACGCAATAATCGTCGTCAGAACCCCGAAGACAATCGGCTTAAGGACCAGCTGCGTGCCGACAATGGCCGCATCGACCCCTTCGCGGCGACCACTCTCAACTTCCTTGTGTATGTTTTCGCCCACCACAATGGCATCGTCGACGATAACCCCGATCACCAGCAGCACAGCGAATGTCGAGAGTACGTTCCAGGAGACGCCGAAGAAAGGCAGCATCAGGATCCCGCCAGCAAAGGCTGTGATGATCCCGATGGTCACCCAGAACGCCACAATCGGACGCAGGAACAAGATCAGCACGAGAAGCACCATTGCCGCCCCGAGAAGGGCTGAATCTGAAATGAGCTTCATCCGCGCGTCGAAGAAGACGGAATTGTCGAAGATGATGCCAATGTCGACACCCTCAGGTAGAATACCGGACCGGGGGTCATTCGCCCGTTCGACATAGTCACGGAAGTTTTCAGCGTAGGCCCCGATATCCATCTTGTCGGGTGCTGGGATCATGACGAAGGCGGTTGGCTGACCGTTATAAGTTGTCTCAAGATCAGCATCGACAAAGCCATCAATGACGGTGGCCACGTCGCCAACTGTAATTGTCCCTTCCTGCGCACTTTGACGGACAATGATATCTTCAAACTGTTCCTGCGTATTGGCGAGTTGTCGTGTGGTAACGCTGACATCCCCTACCGAAGAGCGAACGCGCCCACCAGACGAGTTGATTGAGGAGGCACGGATCGAGGCTGCGACATCCGAGAAGCTCAGATTGTAGCGGCGAAGCGCAACTTCACTAACTTCAATTGAGACTTCCTCGTCGAGAACACCCCAGACATTCGCCAGCTGTCCGCCGGGCAACTCTGTTACATCGTCGCGCACCTGATCTGCCAGCCGTTTCAATGTCAAAGCATCAACATTGCCGTAGACTGTCATACCAAAAAAGTTATTGCGCTGCTCCCAACGCTGGACCTGCGGCTGGAACGCGGCCTGCGGCAGGTTGTTGATCTGATCAACGCGCAGTTTGATCTCGTCGATAAACTCCTGCATGTCGATATCGTCGCGCCCGGCAATGTTTACGACAGCGAAGCCTTCACTCCCGATCGAGGTGATCCGCTCAAGGCCATCAATATCGGCGACCGCTTCCTCGATCCGCGTGATGATCTGTTCTTCGACATCTTGTGGAGACGCCCCGTTCCAGGCAACCGTTACGCTTGCCCCGGCAAAGGGAACAACCGGAAAGACTTCTCGTTCCATCTGGTTGTAGGCCAGCGAACCACCCACAAAGGCGACAATCATCAATAGATTGGCCGCGACTGCGTTACGTGCAAACCAGGAAACGATGCCGCCCATGATTATTGCTCCTCAGTACCGGTTACGATTGAGGCATTGACCCCGCCAGATGTGGCGTCGCCGCTTTTAGCCGCCTCTGATCCATGTTCGTAGATCGTGCCATCCTCCATACGCTCCAGAAGCGTAATGTTCATGCCGTCAAAGGCGGCCTGAATCGGGCTGACAATCGCCAGTGCCCCGTCCTCCACAACGTTGCTGTGGAACCAGGCACCTTCGGGATCACTATACACAAGATCAACGTCATAAATGCGCAATTGGCTTTCTGACGTGTCGCCAATGTAAATCTTGTTGCCGCTGCGGATGGACCCACGCGGCGCAACCAAAAGGTCGTCGATCTTGCTGCCGAGAATGCTCGCATCAACAAACAGGCCAGGCGCCATTGGCACACCCTGATCAGCGCCCGCGCCATAAGGATCTCTCAGCTCGGCAATGACATTGATCAGACGTGTTTGGGAATTTACAGCCGCAGACGTTCGGGTGATGCGACCACGCCATTCCCGCTTAGCGCCAGCGACATCGCCGGTAAAGACAACCTCTGGTCCCGGATTGCTGCGCGTTTCAGCAAATGCGATAGGCAGTGCCAAGCGACCAAGCTCTTCTCCGGTGATCGGCAAGACCACTTCGACGATATCAGTTGCAAAAATCTGACCCAGCGACTGGCCGGGGCTGACAAATTGCCCAACATCGACTGATTTCATACGCACCCGGCCAGTAAAGGGCGCAATGACCGCAGTCCTTGAGAGAGCGAGTTCGGCGTCAGCAAGTTGTGCTTCGGCAGAGGCCAGCTGCGCCCGGGCACCTGCAAGCTGCGGCTCACGACGTGCCAGAGGGCTACTCTCTGTAATGCCCAGCTTTTCCAGATCCTGAATGGCGATTTCGGCTTCCGCCTGTTCGCGGATCAGAGACTGCTCTGCACTGGCCACACCAGAACGCGCCCGCACAACGCCTAGCTCATAATCAGCGCTTTCAAGACGGATCAACGTTTGTCCTTCCCGAATAAAACCACCGTCAATAAAGTCAGGGGAGACAAACGAGATACGCCCGGAGATCTGAGGTGCGACCGCGATTTCGCGCTGCGGGCGCACTTCGCCCTGAACGTCGACCTGAAACACGAGATCATCCCGCATAACCCGCTCGCCAAATACTGACAGGCCGGCAATGGCTTCATCGGCTTGTTCCGGCTTAGGCTTGAGCACCTCCAGCGTAACAAAAGCGCCCCCGCCAACAATAGCGAACATGAGGACTGTTATGATTATGGGAAGGATGCGGCTCATGGGAGGACGGCCTCTTCAAGACTAGCGGATCCAAGCTGGATCGAGGGTTGTGGCAACTCGACAGGCAAACCACCGCCCAGTGCCAGATGATAATTAATGCGGTTGCTGGCCCGCTGTGAGCGTGCAGCAATGAGATTGCTTTCAGCGTTCAGTCGGCGGGTTTGCGAGTCGATCAGGTTGAAGATCGACACAAGCCCATTGGTATATTGCCGCGTCGCCAGGTCTTCAGCAAGGATCGCCTCTTCGAGCGCGCGTGCCTGTGCATTCTCTTGCTGGGCCAGAAGTCCATCAGCAGCAAGGGCGTTCTCCACCTCCTGCCAGGCTGTCAGCACCGTGGATGCATAGGTTTCAACGGAGATCTGCGCCCGAGCTATGGCAGCGTCACGTTCGGCCTTCAAAGCCCCGCCATTATAGATCGGCGCCGCTAGGCTCGCGATCAAACTGGCCGTTAGCCGTGCCGGATCAAAGGCATCGGCGATATCGGTGTCATTGTTGGAAAACGAGCCGGATATGCTGAGGCTGGGCAGCAACGCAAGGCGCGCCTGCTCCGCGCGCAATCCTGCGGCAATGACAGCCGCCTCGGCGGAGGCGATATCGGGTCGCCTGGAGAGTAGAAGCGCCGGATTGCCGCCCACTGAAATCGGCGCAAGGGAAGCAATTTCAGCTGGCGCATCAATTTCTTCTTCCGGATAACGGCCCAGCAGAATTTCGAGCCGCCGCACAGCATTTCCACTCGCCAGGCGCTGGCCAGCAATTGCAGCCTCTGCAGATGCAAGCGTTGTGCGCGCCGTGCGTACATCAAGCGCTGTCGACAAACCGCGTGAGAAGCGGCGCTCAGTCAATTCAAGGGCCCGCTCGCGCGCCTCATAGGTCTGGACAGCGACGCGCTCCTGGGCGAGGGCTTCGTTCAGGCTGAACCATGCCGTCGCCGTTTGCGCAGCAATCGATAGTTGTGCCGCGGCCAGGTCTGCTTCGCTTGCAAAAAGGTCAGCTTCGGCAGCATCTATGCCTGCGCGGATCCGCCCCCAGAGGTCAGCTTCCCAATTCAGTGACGCGCTAACGCCGAATGTCTCGGAATCGATCCGGTCATCACCAGCGGCCGTTTCGATAAAGGTACTGGTTCCGCCTGCACTGCCGGATGCGGAGACACTTGGAAGGGAGCGACCATAAACCGAACGGGCCTGCGCACGCGCCGCCTCAGCAGCAAAGTATTGCGCTCGCAAAGTCGGATTGGCCATCAAGGCTTCAGAGACAAGCTCAGCCAGCATGGGATCTTCAAATTGGGTTAGCCAGTCTGTGGTGGGAACGTCACCTGCCACACCAGCCGCCGCCCAGGTTGCAGGGGCTTCGGGAGCTACGGGAAAAAATTCCACGGGCTCGCCCGAAATGCCCTGTACGGTGCTACAACCGGCCAGTGTCAGCAATCCTATTCCCAAGCTTGTGCGCTTCATAGATATTCCTCGTCCTTCGACACGTGCAGCTTTACGCCTGCCCTATATGACTGTCAACAAACAATTATCGTTTTTCAATAATAGCCTGTCTGTTCCCCTCGCGCATAACATTCGACATATCTCTCTACGCAGCAATGTGCTTTACAGACCAATAACAGCGACAGCAGCGCGGGACGCCAGCCATGGATGACGACTTGCAAACCGACATGCCGGAAACAGACCTTGTCTGGCAGCGCCGCAAGGACTTTATCGTCCTGATTACTGGCGCACTGGCGGTGCTCACCCTGCTCTTTGCAACCAATGCAATCGGACTGGTGGAGTGGGTGACCGGCGGGATCGTGATGATTGCCGGGTCGCTCGCCTATTTTGTTGGGTCTGTGCCTTACTATGACAAATCATCGCTGAGCGAGGCTCCTGAGGATATCGCGGCTGATGATGAGGCCATACCGCCGATTGACGTGCTGGCCCCGTTTCTGGAAGCGCTGCCCTTCCCGGCCATTCTGGTTGATACTGACAAGCGGATTTATGCAACCAATGAGAGTGTTACGCGCCTGTTCGGACCAAATGCGAGGCCCGGCGCACTCGCCTCAGCTGTGTTTCGTAACCCGGACCTCCTCGCCGCGACTGACAGGGTAGCAGAGACCGGAGCTGCCGAAAAAGTTGAAATCCCCCTTAAAGGTGACACCGAAACCTGGATCGCCCACATCCACACCGCGTCACAGTCTGAGACCGTTGCCGTGGTAATGGAGGAGTTGACGGCTGTGCGGCGGGCCGAGCAAGCGCGCGCCGACTTCCTTGCCAATGCGAGCCACGAGCTACGAACACCTCTGACGGCGATTGGCGGCTTTATCGAGACGATGCGGGGACCGGCCAAGGACGACAAGGACGCCTGGGACGGCTTCATGAACATTATCGCGGAACAAACGGAGCGGATGAAACGTCTGGTTGCGGATCTTCTATCATTATCACGGATCGAATTTCGGGAGCATCGCGCGCCTTCTACAAAAGTCGACTTTTCAGCTCTGATTACCGATGTTGCCCTTTCTCTCGACCCGCTGGCCAAAGAACGCGGCGTCGATCTTCACTTCAATACGCCAAACGCATTGCTGACCGTTATCGCGGATAAGGATGAAATGACCCAGGTGATCCAGAATCTGGCGAGCAATGCAATAAAATATACTTCCGAAGGCGGCGCGGTAGATGTCATCGTCGGACACTCAGACACGATGGCGGAAGCGGCGATTGCCAGCGGTCGGCAGATGGAGAGCAGCCATCGCGCTGTTCTGGTGCCGCCGCGCGCGTCCTCGCAAGTACCGGCAATCTGGTTGCGCGTGACCGATACCGGCGCTGGCATTCCCCCTGAGCATCTGCCGAGACTGGGCGAGCGCTTCTATCGCGTCGACGAAAGCCGAGGCGGCAAAATTGAAGGCACTGGTCTTGGCCTGGCGATTGTTAAACACATTATGGTGCGCCACCGCGGGGGCTTGTCGGTTGAGAGCGTCGAGGGGCAAGGTGCGGGCTTTGGTATGTGGATGCCTGGGTGGGCCAAACCCAATTGACCCAAAGCGCACACATCGCGCCGCCCTATACACCACCGTCGGCAGATCGATTGCAAATTGTCCACGCAGACGGTGACTGCATTGTTGCAAACAAGCCATCCGGCTTGTTGAGCGTACCAGGGCTCGGGCCGGAGAAAGCATTCTGCGCACAAAGCATTCTCAAAGACCAGTTCGGCGAGGCCCATACTGTTCACCGCCTTGATATGGATACATCCGGTCTCATTATTTTTGCACGGACAAAAGACGCTCAGCGCCACCTGTCGCACCAATTTCAGCAAAGGCGGGTGGCAAAAACCTATGAGGCCGTTGTGAGTGGTGTGGTCGCGGAGGCCTCTGGTGTAATTGACTTGCCAATCGCGAAGTATTCGCTGCAGCGTCCGCTTCGCCATATTGACCCAGACGGACAGTTTGCGCTGACCCGCTGGGAGGTGATCGCGCGAGGATTAACCACGACCCGCCTCTGCCTCATACCGGAGACCGGCCGGTCACATCAGTTACGCCTGCATCTGAAATCGATCGGACATCCTGTCCTCGGTGATGCCTTTTATGGCGACAAAGCGCGGTCAAATCGTCTATTGCTACACGCAAAAGCGCTCTCGTTTCAGCCCCCTAGCGCGATAGGCAAGCTGACATTCCAAGCAGCGCCAGATTTTTGAGCTTGGTAGAAAAGCAGAACTGGAACCCTTGTCACATATGTGTCAACGAGGGGCGGTAAGAGCGCGTAAACCTTCGGCATTCAGGCCAAAAATGCTTCAAACACTCGGACACATTCCAATTGGTTGGCTATTAATTGCCTTCCTGGCTGTAACCGGCTTTGTTTCCTTCTATGTTGGACGCACTGCCGTGGCGCGCGCGCCTATGCCCCGTGAAATAGGTCAGCGGGCCCACTCCCAACCCAACTTTCATGGCTACTTTCTGGCAATGTGCGGTGTTGGGCCTGCAGCAATCGTCTTTCTGATCTACCTGTTGTTTTCGGAGGGCATTGCGCGCGGGCAGCTGATCGCAGAGCTTCCCGATTATATGCAAGCGCTTGGGCAGCTGGAACTGAAGCAGTATCTGGACCGGTTGTCAGAGCATGCTGCCATGCGCGAGCCCCCCGTGACCGGTAATCAGCTGTTCGATACCGCCAGCAGCCGCCTGTCTGAAATTCGGGGGCAGTCGCGTCTGATCGTTTTGTTCCTGGCGTTTGCCGCCAGCTTTGGTGGCTTTTTCTTTGGTCTACGCAGAATCAACCGTCAGTTCCGAGCCCGCGACTATGTCGAACTTGGCATTATCGGGTTGCTGTTTATTTGCGCCGCAATCGCGGTGCTAACCACACTTGGCATTGTTCTGTCGCTGATTTTCGAAACACTGCGCTTCTTTGCCTCTGAAGGCAGTCCCGGCGTGTTCGGCTTTTTGTTCGGCACAGAATGGAATGCACAAACGGGCGAGGACTTTGGGACCGTTCCGCTCTTCTTTGGTACGCTTCTCATTGCCCTGCTAGCCATGTGCGTCGCCGCGCCAATCGGCTTGTTTTCCGCAATCTATCTCTCAGAGTATGCCAGTCCGACACTGCGGGCCTGGGTGAAGCCTATTCTTGAGCTGCTCGCCGGTATTCCAACCGTCGTATATGGCTTCTTTGCTGCGATGGTCGTCGCGCCCGCTGTCAGATCTGGAGCGCAATGGATCAACGCGCTTCCGTTCACACCCGATACGCTGCTCTCGGCGCAGCCTCAAAGCGCGCTGGCGGCTGGGCTGGTTATGGGCATTATGATCATTCCGTTCGTCTCGTCCCTGTCCGATGATGTTATCAATGCGGTTCCGCAAACGCTCAGAAACGGTGCGTTGGCGATGGGCGCAACACAGTCAGAGACAGTTCGCAACGTCGTCTTGCCCGCCGCATTGCCGGGCATTATCGCAGCTGTTTTGCTGGCGGTGTCCCGGGCGATTGGCGAAACCATGATTGTCGTCATGGCCGCAGGCCAGCGCGCACAAATCACGGCAGACCCAACCTCGGATCTCACGACAATTACGGTTCAGATCGTGGCGCTGCTGACAGGGGATACCGAGTTTGACAGCGCCAAAACCCTATCGGCATTCGCCCTCGGCTTCGTCTTGTTTTCTGTAACGCTTCTCTTCAACCTGATCGCCTTGCGCGTCGTCCAACGCTACCGGGAAAAGTATGACTGACCCTCAGACACCTCTTCCGGCCCCGCAAACGTCTTCCTTTGCGAGCAAGGCAGCGATGAAGCGATTGAAAAAGCGCCACGCCGCAGAACGCCGCTTCAGAGCCTATGGACAAATTGCAATCGGCTTTGCAATCGCTGCCTTGTGTATTCTGGTTTACTCCATTTTCTCGCAGGCCTGGTCTGCTTTCAGTCGGCATGAAGTTGTTTTTGATTTGACAATGGAACGCGAGCTGATCGCCCCGGAAGGACAAACTGACCCGGAACAGATTGCGGCCAATGTCACCGGGTTTAACACGTTGGTTCAGCGTAACCTGCTGGCAACCTTCCCGGAGACCGAGCGCACGCGTCAACTGCGCAGGGAAGTCTTTGGTCTGACAACACGACTCGCTGTTCTACCCACCGCCAGAAAAGTGGCAGCCTCGCCAGAGTTGCTTGATCAAACCGTAACCGTGCGCACGGCGCTGTCCGATGACCTAGACCTCTATCTGAAGGGCGGCATTACCGACCGCCGCAAGATGATTGTTGGCCAGGCGGGTATCATAGCAGCGAACGAAGATGGCAGCATCGACATTCAGGAGATTGGCGACTCGCGGTTCACAGAGTTTCAAGCCGTCATAGAAACCCTCGGCGAGGCGCAAACCAGCGTCTTGATCCGTATAGACGACACCTGGTTTACGCTTGAGACCGTGACAGAAAGCGGCTTGATTGCCTCGTATCTCACAGGCCCAGCCCCCTTATTGGGTGACCGATCAGAGACACCGATTGATGCGCTGATCCTGATGACCCCGGCCAGCAACCGGACGGTCTCGGACCGCCAGATCGCCTGGACCACGATGCTGAAGGAGCAAGGACGGATTAAGCGCGTGTTTAACACAAGCCTGTTTACCAGCGCCGATAGCACTTATCCGGAGCTCGCGGGCGCCGCCGCTGCGATTATAGGCTCAATCTTCACGATGATCGTGACAGCGCTTTTTGCCATACCGGTCGGTATACTTGCGGCGGTCTATCTGGAAGAGTTTGCGCCGAAGAACCGGATTACGGACCTGATCGAGGTGAATATAAACAACCTTGCGGCGGTCCCATCTATTGTGTTTGGCCTGCTCGGTGCGGCGGTCTTTCTGAACCTGTTTGGTTTTCCGAGATCGGTGCCCTTTGTCGGCGGTCTGGTGCTCGGATTACTTGTCTTGCCGACGGTTATCATCGCCTCGCGCGCCGCGCTCAAATCTGTTCCGCCGTCGATCCGTACCGCAGCTCTTGGGTTGGGTGCCTCCAAGACACAGGCTGTGTTCCACCATGTCTTGCCTCTGGCGGCGCCCGGCATCATGACCGGAGCCATCATTGCGATGGCCCGCGCGCTGGGTGAGACAGCACCTTTGCTGCTGATTGGCATGGTCGCCTTCGTGAATGAGGTTCCAACCCGCGCTGATCAGGAATCGACGGTGCTGCCGGTTTTGATCTATAAATGGTTCTCAGGAGCCGAACGAGCCTGGGAGCCGATGACGTCAGCAGTGATTATCATCCTGCTCGTCTTCCTGGTCCTGATGAATCTTGCGGCGGTCATGTTACGCCGTCGCTTTGAACGGAGGTGGTAATGATAGCGGATCAAGCTGAAGCTCCAGAATCGCAAACTGTGTCGGAAGACAAGCCAACCAAGATTGATTGTCGCCACATTGATGTCTTCTACGCAGACAAACAGGCCATTTTCGATATCTCAATGCCAATCCGGGATCGCTCGGTCACATCCTTTATCGGTCCGTCAGGTTGCGGTAAGTCGACCTTTCTGCGCTGCATGAACCGTATGAATGACACGATTGATGGTGCCCGCGTGGATGGCGAGATCATCATGGATGGGTCGGATATCAACGACCCGACCGTCGATCCGGTCCTCTTACGCTCGCGCGTCGGGATGGTGTTTCAGAAACCGAACCCGTTTCCGAAATCAATCTTCGACAATATCGCCTATGGCGCGCGAATACATGGCCTCGCCAGCAGCAAAAGTGATCTCGAGAACATCGTTGAATCCTCGCTTATCCGCGCTGGCCTGTGGGAAGAAGTCAAGGATCGGCTGGCCTCGCCAGGAACTGGCCTGTCGGGCGGTCAGCAACAACGTCTATGTATCGCGCGCGCGATCGCAGTGAACCCGGAAGTTATTCTGATGGACGAACCCTGCTCGGCGCTGGATCCGATCGCGACAGCTCGAATAGAGGAATTGATCGACGAGTTGCGGGAACGCTTCTGCATCGTCATCGTCACGCATTCTATGCAGCAGGCAGCGCGTGTGTCACAGAACACAGCGTTCTTTCACCTCGGAAAGCTGATCGAAATGGGCGACACGGAGACGATGTTCACGAATCCAACTAATCAGAAAACGCAGGATTACATTACCGGGCGCTTCGGTTAGACTGGACCTTCATGCCACAACACATCGTCACCTCTTTTACCGATGAACTGGAGCATCTTTCGGCCAATCTGCTGCGTATGGGCGGATTAGCCGAGGCGATGATCCGGGATGCCAGCCGCGCGGTTGTGACCCGCGATGATGAGCTGGCAAGGTCGGTTATTGAACGCGACACTCAAATGGACGCGCTGGAAACAGAGTGCGAGCGCGATGTGGTTCGCATCCTGGCGCTCCGTCAGCCGATGGCGTCTGACCTCAGAATGGTGATTGGCGGTATTAAACTCGCCGGAACGATCGAACGGATCGGAGACCTTGCGAAGAATATCGCCTACCGCAGTCTGGCCGTAACCGATGCAGATAACCGCACAGCACTGCGCGGCGTAGAGCGTATGGGCCAAGCGGTGTCGCGTCAGCTGCACACAGCGCTGGATGCTTATTCACGAAAAGATGCCGCCGCAGCTATCTCTGTGATTGACCGCGATGATGACATCGACAGTCACTATAACTCGATGCTGAAATCGATGTTGGTCTACATGGTTGAAGATCCGGAGAAGCTCGACACGCGTTCTAATTTTCTGTTTATCGTCAAGAACCTTGAGAGAATTGGTGATCATTGTACGAACATTGCGAAAGTCGTGCATTATATCGCCACCGGACGTCAGATCAGATCTTCGTCAGAGCCTATGAGATGAGAGAAGCCTCATGAAACCGTTTATTGTGATTGCTGAGGACGAAGCCTCAGTATCTGAGCTGCTGCGATATAATCTGGAATCGCAAGGATACGAGACCGCGACCGCGACCGATGGCGATGAGGCCATGCTTCTGCTGGATGAGCGGACGCCGGACCTGATGCTGCTCGACTGGATGCTGCCTAAAGTATCCGGCATCGAGATCTGCCGCCGTGTTCGCTCGCGTCAGGAAACCGCCAACCTGCCGATTATCATGCTGACCGCGAAAACAGAGGAAGCTGATCGCATTCGCGGACTGGAAACCGGCGCGGATGATTATGTCACCAAGCCGTTTTCCACGAATGAATTGATGGCGCGTGTCAAAGCCGTGCTTCGCCGTATCCGACCCGCGCTGATGGATGACATGATCGAGGTCGGCGACATCGCCATTGACCGCACAACACACAGTGTCACGCGGCAGGGATCGAACATTCATCTTGGGCCAACCGAGTTCCGGCTGTTGGAGTATTTTGCTCAACACCCCGGCCGCGTCTTCTCGCGCGAGCAGCTGCTGGACGGCGTCTGGGGGTCAGATGTCTATGTCGAAGCGCGGACGGTTGATGTGCATGTCGGACGCCTGCGCAAAGCCCTGATGAGCAATGGCGGTGACAATCCGATCAGGACCGTTCGGTCTGCTGGGTATTCTCTGCGCGAAAACTGATCTCTGATTATCGCGCGTGTCCTGTTACCGTCTCTGCGCGCAATAATTTGGCATGACTCGCCTCGTACAACAGCATAACGTGCCTGGAAAGCAGGAGCATGTGAATGCGTATCGGTGTCCCAACTGAAATCAAGAAACAGGAATTCCGGATCGGTCTGACACCGGAGAGCGTCGGTGAACTGGTGCGTGCCGGTCATGACGTTTCTATCCAGCATGATGCAGGTCTTGGGTCCGGCTTCTCCAACGAAGACTATACCTCGGTCGGCGCAAGCATTCTGGCCGACGCCGACGCGGTTTTTGAAAGCGCCGAGCTGATCGTAAAAGTCAAGGAACCTCAGCCAGAGGAAACGGCGCGCCTGAAACCGCACCATACCCTGTTCACCTATCTGCATCTTGCGCCAGACCCGGTGCAGGCCAAGGGCCTGATCGAGAGCGGCTGCCTTGCGATTGCTTATGAGACGGTGACCGATGGTGACGGGCGGCTACCTTTACTTACGCCTATGAGCCAGGTCGCGGGGCGTATGGCGATGCAGGTTGCGGCATGGGCGCTGATGAAGACCAAGCGCGGACGCGGTATCCTGCTCGGCGGCGTACCGGGGGTTATGCCGGCGAAGGTTGTGATCATAGGCGGCGGCGTTTCAGGCTCGAATGCTGCAGAAATTGCCGTTGGTATGCGTGCCGATGTAACGATTTTTGATCGTAACAATGCTCGGCTCGCAGAGCTGGACGCACAATTCGATGGCGGGGTGAAGACGATGTACTCCACCAAAGCCAGCCTCGATGCTGCAGTACGCGAGGCAGATCTGGTGATTGGCGCGGTGCTGATTCCCGGAGCGTCAGCGCCGAAACTGGTGAGCCGGGGTCAGTTGAAAACTATGCGACCTGGAGCCGTTCTGGTCGATATTGCGATTGATCAGGGCGGCTGTTTTGAAACGTCGCGCGCAACAACGCATGAGGACCCGATTTATGAGGTTGATGGCATCTTGCACTATTGCGTCGCTAACATGCCAGGTGCTGTGCCACGCACGTCCACCTATGCTCTTAACAATGCCACCCTGCCCTTCGTTATGGAGATCGCCGCAAAGGGCGGGCGCGAAGCGGTCGCTAGCAATCTGCATCTTGCTAATGGACTAACCGTCGCTGATGGACACATCGCCCACGAGCAGGTCGCCCGGGACTTGGGCATGCCGTTCAAACTTCCGGACTGGCTTACAAGCTAGTCGGTTACCGTTTTGCGCCGCCTATTTGTCTTGCTTTGATGGAAAGCCCAAGCCGTTGCGACGACATTATCGACATCTGAGGCCTTGAGTTCGAAGCCGAGCAGATCCTGCGCCTTGGAGATATCTGCGGTCAATACTGGCGGATCGCCGGGACGGCGGTCGCCATATTCGCGCGGGACGTCCATTCCGGTTACGCGCTCAACGGAGTCGATGATTTCCTTGACGCTGAAGCCATCGCCAGTGCCGAGATTGATGCACTCACTCGCTCCGTCATTGAAGAGATATTCCAGCGCAGCAAGGTGACCGGAGGCAAGGTCCTCGACATGGATGTAATCGCGAATACAGGTGCCATCCGGGGTTGGATAATCGGTTCCGAAAACAGTCAGTTTCGGTATTTCACCGGTCAGTGACATCAGGATGCGAGGTATGAGGTGCGTTTCAGGCTCATGCTCTTCACCGATCTCACCATCGCGGTCGCAGCCGCAAGCATTAAAGTAGCGCAGCGCCACGTGACGAATATCATAGGCGTGATCATAATCCCGCAGGATCTGCTCCATCATCAATTTGGAGTGGCCATATGGATTGATCGGAGCTTGCGGGGTGTCTTCTGTGATGGGGATGGTCTTTGGCTGACCATAAGTGGCACAGGTGCTTGAGAACACGATCTTGTCGATGCCGGCCGCTTTCATGGCATCCAGCAGGCTGAGCGTACCGCCAATATTGTTGTTGTAGTATTTGGACGGCTCGACAACGGATTCGCCAACGAAAGCATAGGCGGCGAAGTGGATCACGGCGACCGGCTTGTACTTTTCCAGCACCGCATCAAGACGCTCACGATCGGCAAGTTCGCCAATTTCAAGCGGCCCCCATTTCACAGCATGCTCGTGGCCATAGACGAGATTGTCATAACTTACAGGGGTATAGCCCTGCTGTGCCAAAAGCTTGCAGGTATGGCTTCCGATGTAACCGGCACCGCCGGTAACGAGAATATTCTTAGAGCCTTCAGTCATGGTCGATCCTATCTCAGAACTATAGCGTCTACGGCGCTTACGCCTTAGGTTTCGGGGTCAATTAGGGGCCCATAGGCCGTTATGAAGTGATACAGCATGCTTGATGGCACCGCAGTTGAGATGGGGGCGCCATCACGATCGGTTTGATCCAGCCAGGTGCCCACTGGCATGTCTGTGAGATAAGTCGCCTCAATCGCATCGATCAAACGCTCGGCCGCGCCGGGCGCTGCAAGCTGCGGATGAACCTGACGCGCGCGGAGCATCTCAAGCTGCGGCCAGAGACGCCTTTTATCATTCGTGATCTCGCTGCCATCCGCGCGCAGGGCGTTCCAGGCAAATCCGGTTCTGGCGTCACGCCCGATCTGATCCGCACGTGTAATCAAGCGGCGCTGCCAGCTGCCGGTATCACGGCCGGTAAGGCGCTCGTGGAAAGCGAGAAGAACGGCCCATTCATAATGGTGTCCGGGCTCTATATTGGTCTGGCCGACAGGCGTACTCAGCCCCCAATCCAGATCGAAGAATTCGACCAGCGCATCATGGGACGGTTTGAACAGGCGGCTTTCAAAGAGTTGAACAATCTCTGTTGCGAGAGCGAGGTGGGCCTCATCTTTTGTTGCAGCATAAAGCTCAAGCATGGCTTCAAGCATATGCATATGGGGATTTGCCCGGCGCTGATCGGTCTTTGGATGTCCCTCAAACCAACCGCCATGATCGGCATCGGCATAGTTCGACTGAATATGCGTCAGGGTTTCGAGCGCCATATCGAGGGCCATTTGTGAGCCAGTGGCTTGATAGGCTGCCGCTCCGCCCAGAATGACAAAGGCATGGTCGTAGAGGTCGCGTGTGTCATTTGCGATCGAGCCATCTGAATTCAAATGATGAACCCAGCCGCCACCTGGATGGCGGCCATAGGTGTTCAGATAGTTCAGGCCCTTGTCGACGAGGTCTGCAGCACGATCTGCTTCCGGCCAGCCGAGCGAAATCGCTTTCGCAAAACTATAGGTCTGGCGTGCCTGCACGCGCAGACGGCGAAGGGCGTTGCGATCGGGGTTTCCGGCCATGTCGAGCTGCTCGACAAATCCACCCTGGGTCTCATCCCAAGCCGATTTACTCCACGTTTCAAAGGCACTCCACAGGAAGGTTTTGGCTCTGGCTTTGTAAGCGTCAGAAATATGCAGACTGTCGGTCTTTGCGATAACCTCTTTGCCAAGCCTTTTAACAGCGTTCAAATCCTTGCTGTCTGACACCATCACAACGTCCGGCGTTGCGACGACCGTGATATCTTTCAAACCTGAGACGGCAACGCGTGGCCCCTCGGAACGCACGAGCAGCCCAGATGATTTCTCATGAAAGACGGGACCGGACACGACGTTTTCAGAATGGCAACCAGCTGCAAGTTCGTGCAGGGCAGGATACCCCCCGACATCGCTCCACCCCATGCTGACGGGAACTGTTTTCACATTCTCTGCATGCTCCATGACCGCGAAATCGATGGAAATGTCGGTCGCCTTTATGAACGCCGTAGGATCAAGATTGACGATGTCTGCTTTTGGATCAGGCATTGCTGCGCGGACAGCATCGACCAGTCCCGGATCGCGGGTTTCCAGCTCCGCCAGCATGGTAGAGACCTTGAACAGGAAAATACCCGCATTCCAGAAATAGCTGCCATCCGCGATATACGCCTCAGCTGTTTCCAATGGAGGTTTTTCGACAAAAGCACGAACATCTGAGACGGTTCCATTCGGATCAGCCGCGTGAATGTAGCCATAGCCGGTCGCCGGATAGGTCGGTGTGATCCCGAACGTGACAATTGCACCGTCCTGCGCAGCGGGCAGCGCAGATGCAATTGCATCGTGAAAGGCTGGCACATCCTTGATGTCGTGATCTGCGGCCAGGATCAGCACGAGATCATCGGCCTGGTGCGCAAGGCAAGCGGCCGCCACGGCGGGCGCGGAGTTACGCCCAAAAGGCTCCAGGATCAAACGGGCTCCCGGCAGACTTTCTGCAAGCAAAGCAGCGTGCCGGTTTGAACCAATGGCCAGTGGTCGACCAAAGTTCAGATCGTCCCGATTTGACCCTGAAAACCGATCTGCCGTTTCATGGACCATCGTTTTGGACGTAGTCAGGGGCAGGAATTGCTTGGGTCGGCGCTTGGTCGACAATGGCCACAGCCTGGTTCCTGAACCCCCGCAAAGGATTGTTGGAAAAATTGTCCCCGTCATATGCTCGGATGAACCCCTTGAATTACGACTATGCAGACCGATAGCTTCACTTTCAGTCAAGTCGAGCAAAAATTTCCATGAAGCGTAGCAAAACACATGCCGCAGTCGGGCGACATCGTTGAGTGTTCTGGAAGCAGCTTTCATTCAAGTATGATTCACGTCTTGGCCCGGAGTTTGAAAAGAGGCAAACCAGCTGCATGAGGGGGCTATGTTTGATGCCGAACTTTTTCCTGAATGGCCGATTTCTTGCGGCCAAGCCAACTGGCGTGCAGCGTGTCGCTGAGGAGTTGATCGTAGCGCTTAGCCAGAAAGTCGAAAATGACCCCAGCCTTGCAAAGCTCCTGGAAGGCGAAATCCTGCATCCCGGCAATACAAGTCGCAGTCTGAAGAACCCGATTTTCAAAGAGCGCAAGGTCGGTAGATTAACAGGGCAGATCTGGGAACAAGTTGATCTGCCGCAGGCAGCCGGGAAAACCCTGTTGCTCAATTTCTGCAATGTATCGCCGGTGCTGGCCAAAAACTCAGTGACCATGATCCACGACGCGCAAGTGTTCCTGACCCCTGAAAGCTATTCTCGGGCCTTTCGCACAGTGTATCAGACACTCTTGCCAGCGATCGGCAAACGGGCGCGGCGCATTCTGACCGTTTCAGACTATTCAAAGCAACAGCTTGAGACTTTCAAGATTACCAGCGCGGACAAGATCTCAGTCGTACACAATGGTGTCGATCATGTGGAACGCGTTTCCGCTGACACTGAAATCCTTGCAAAAATGATGGTTGCGCCAAACAGCTATTGCGTCGGTCTGGCCAATACGCAGGCGCACAAGAACCTGAAAGTGGTGACCGAAGCCTTCCAGCGCCCGGAAATGTCTGAGCAAAAACTGGTGCTGTTTGGTGGAGCCTCTGGTGAGGACTTTCGGGCTGCGGGCATGATCGTGCCAGATAATGTTATCTTTGCAGGCTTTATCAATGACCAGCAAATGCGAACCCTGCTGGAGCATGCGCGTGCGATCGTCTTTCCGTCTCTGACGGAGGGGTTTGGGCTGCCACCTCTCGAAGCCATGTATCTTGGCACACCTGCAATCTGCGCGCCTTGCGGGGCCCTGCCAGAAGTGTGCGGGGACGCCGCCATTTACGCCGACCCGCATGATGCAGAGGGCTGGGCGAGAGCCATTTTGACATTGGCGAGAGATACACCTGACAGCCGCTCAAGCCGATCAGCCCATGCGCGGCAGCACGCAGGTCAATTCACCTGGGATGCGGCCGCCAGCAAGCTGATTGAGGAGATACGTGCGCTGATCTAGGATGTACGCTCATCGATCTTGATCTGCGCCCGGCGAACGATCAGCGTTATCAGATCCTCTGACGATTTACCGTTCATATCGGTTGCCGTCGCCAGTGTGCTGTTCTTGGCAATTTTCTTTAGTTGCGCGGTGGTAAAAGTACTCAGGCGGCGGGCTGTATCGTGCACGCCATGCTGCGACACAAGCCAGATTGGATTCACCAGGTCGACAGCCTTTGTTCCTGTAATTTCGATATTTGCACCCAAGGCCCGAACGGCACGGTACGCAAACTCGGGGTTCTCGCGAAACTCACGGCGCAACTCTTCAAGGAAATCGTCAAGCGCATCCAGAACGTCTTTACGACCGTCATTCTCGTCATTCATATTCTCTGACATGTTGATTGTCCTGCTCTGCCGGTCGCCAATGCTGGATCCTGGGATCTCGCAACACCCTCTTACAATAGTAAATTCAGGAAAGGCTTAACACTGCTCAAATAGCGCACATTTTCAGTATAAGTGACGCAATTTCATGAGGTTGGACGAGAATCTCGCACGCGCCACTGTGCAGACTGTGCGGGCGCCGCTTTCTAGCCTAAACAGATCAATAAGGGGACGCGATCAAGCGGCATAAGACCTGCATAATCGCGATGTAGAGTATACTGACTAAAAAGGGTGATGGCGCGTGGACATCCAGAATTTGAACGCACTCGCAGATGGGACTCAACTCGAGACCGATTTGCTTATCATTGGCGGCGGCGCTGCAGGGCTGACCATAGCACGGGAGTTCTTCGGCTCGCCGTGGCAGGTCATGGTGGTCGAAAGCGGCGACACAGAGCAGACGGATGAGCATGAGTTGCTCAATGAAGTTGAACTCGACAGTCAGACTGTTCCCGAAACCTGGAAAACGCGTCGCAGCGAGTATCATGGCCATCAGGCAGAGAAATGGTCGGTGGACGTCCAGCGCTTCGGCGTACGTTGCCGCGGCCTTGGTGGTTCAACCGCGGCCTGGGCCGGTAAGTCAGCGCCTTTTTCCCCGCACGACTTTGAAAAACGAGATTGGCTTGAATATTCCGGCTGGCCCTTCAGCCGGGACGACCTGATGCCCTTCATTCGCCGTGCGGAGACGCGTCTCAATCTGGGTGAAGGCAGCTATGGCAACGATTTCTGGGACCACTATCCCGGGCGTAGCCAGCAACCTGAATACGATCCTGACAAGTTCTCATCTTTCTTCTGGCAATTTTCGCGCTCGCGCATCAATCCGGTAAACATGACGCGTATGGGCCCGGAATTTATGCGCGAAACTGCAGAAAACGTTCGTGTTCTGGTCAATGCGACCGCGCGGTCAATCACGCCGAAAACCGAGCATGGCGCAACAGCGGTTACCGTGGCGCTGACCGGAATAAACGCAGGCGACGTTTCCGTCACCGCAAAGCATGTCGTCGTGGCATGTGGCGCGCTTGAGAATGCACGCCTGCTCCTCGCTTCAAAAACCGTTTGCCCGGCGGGTCTCGGCAATGAGCGCGATCAGGTTGGACGCTACCTGATGGATCATATGAACGCGCCGGTCGTGAAGTTCGATGACAAGTATACCAAGACGATTTGTGACCGGTTTGGCTTCATTGGCCTGCAAGGCCCGCGGCGCGTCGACATGTATATGCATGGCATGGAGCTGGGTTCAGTGGTGCAGGCCCAGGAAGGCCTGGTCAATGCGGGTGCCTATGTCGTTGCGGACAGGGCCGAAGACGACCCATGGGGCGCGCTGGCGACACTCCTGCGCGGGCAGAGCAAGGCGCCTCTGAAAGATATGTTCTCAATCATCAAGGGGGCCGGCATGATGTTTACCGGCGCGGGCCGCCTGTTCCTGCAGAGTGACCGGGTGCCGAACTGGCTCAAAATGCCCATCGTCAACACCTTTGTGAAACTGATGCCGAACTTCGTCGTTGAAGAATATCAGAACAAGGGCGTTCCGCATAAACTGGTCAGCTGTGGCTTCGACGCCATCGTAGAACAGGAACCGCTGCCAGAAAATCGCGTGATGCTGAGCGAAACGCTGAACCGGTTTGGTGAACCACTGCCTTTGGTCAAATGGGAGCCCGGTGAGCGCTCTCTAAAGACCTTGATGCGCACCGGCGAGTTGATTGCCGAACAGTTTGAGCAGGCAGGTTTGCCGGTTCCGGAAGTCGCCGACTGGATCAAAAACAAGTCGCTTGAAGACGCGCCTATCATCGATACAGCACATACGTCAGGCACAACGCGTATGTCGGTTGATCCAAACACCGGCGTCGTTGACGAAAACTGCAAGGTCCACTCATGTGAAGGCGTTTACATTGCGGGCGGGTCTGTCCTGCCAACTTGCGGGCATGCCAATCCAACGCTGATGATTACGTCCGTCGCAATCCGGCTGGCGGATCATCTGAAAGAGCAGATGGCAAAAGCGCCGGAAATCAGTGAGGGGTCAATCTCCGAACCGAAGGAGAATGAAGCAACTGCGGCCTGAGGCCACCGCGAAATCTTGTCAAAACATAGGGGGTTATGACGGACAAGACATACTATCCTGCGCTAGACGGGCTACGCGGCATTGCCGCGTTAGGGGTCGTATTTTTCCACCTTGCGCAGTGGACGCACACGTATAACTGGTTTCCACGCGGCGATCTGGCGGTTGACTTCTTCTTTTGTCTCAGCGGTTTCGTCATGGCACATGCTTATGCCAAGCGGTTGCGCGGCAGGATGTCATTTTCCCAATTCGTGGAAGTACGCCTCATCAGGCTCTATCCTCTGATCGCACTTTCCGTAGGGGTGGCGATGACTTATACGCTTGCCAAGCGGTTTGTAGACGCCGACAGCGCCACAGTTCTCGAAATTCTGTTCGCAGCAACCACCGATCTATTGCTGCTACCGAACTTTTTCGCGCCGGAGCAATTGTCCCCTTCTGGCGAGGTCTTCCCGCTGAATGGTCCGATGTGGTCGCTATTCTTCGAACTGGCTGTTAATTTCGGCTGGGCACTGGTCTTCGTTTGGCTGACAGTCTCGAGAACCCTGTGGATCGCCCTCATCGCAGCCATCGGCATGCTGGCGGGTGGCCTCTATTTTGGCGACCTTTTGCTGGGTGATCAGGTCCATAATTTCGGCTGGGGCGCCTTTCGGGTGACATACTCGTTTGCGGCTGGGCTACTCGTTTATCATCTTTACGCGGTTCGCGGGATCCGTTTCGAGGCCTCATACCTGCTCATCGCAGTCCTGCTTGTTGCCGGAATGATGCTGCCGCGCAGTGGCACTGGCCTTCTCTTTGATGCCCTGTTCGTATTTGTAATTTCACCGCTAATTGTCCTGGCTGGGGCAGATGTGGACGGGCGCGGCACAAGTCTCAGCCGTAACCGCTTTCTGGGTGAACTTTCATACCCGATTTATGTGCTCCACTATCCAGTTTTTCTGTGGGCGAACGGGGTTGTTCAGTCGGCGGGCGGTGACGCGAGAAGCCTTTATGCGATCATCGCTTATGTCATACTGATCTTGTTTTGTTGCTGGCTGGCCCTGATCGGGTTTGACAGACCTGTGCGTGCGTTTCTGACACAGCGCCACAAGCGCCGGGCATGCGAAGGTAAAGGCTTCGGGCTGGCGGGCCTTAAACTTCCATTTCAACAGCTTGCATTTGCGCCGTCCCGGTCGAACAGCACCCCCGCTAAATTTCAGGCGATGGCCGAAACGACGAAATCTACGGCACCAGCCCGGCAGGTGTCAGATTTGCAAGGACGCAAGAAAAGCAACAGGATATCTGGTGGAATGGTCCCGAAATCTGAAACGGTTGAGCCAATAATGACTCAGACCAGCACGCTTAAAGTGTTCGCGCATCTGGCACACGGGCAAGACGTGGTTGCCTGGGAAAAAATGTATAATGACGGCGTGCTCGTCGGCATTAATGACCCGACACCGTACGGATATGGACGTGCCAATCGTATGGGCTGCGAGATCAGCTTCTCTGAAGCGGCGACAGGGTCGAAATTCTACGCTCTTATCAGATTGATCCTGCGGGTCCTATTGGGCTTTGATTACATTCAGGCCCGGCACAACGCAAAACGAGCGATGGATTCTGAAATTATCTGGACGCACACGGAGTCTCAATTCCTTGCCATGGCGATGGTATTTGCCCTCCGCGGGAAGGACAAACCGCGCCCGCTTCTGCTCGGTCAAAGCGTTTGGCTGTTCGACAAATGGCCGAAGCTCGATCCTATTCGCAAAGCCTTCTATCGGTATCTGATCAATTATGTAGATATCCTGACGGTCCACTCGCCGCTCAATCTGGAACGGGCCAGAGACCTGTTCCCGGACAAGCGTGTCGAATTGGTACGGTTTGGAATTCCAACCGAAGCACTGAAAACCCCGGAGCTGCGCCAAAACAAGCCACACCGCATCATTTGTGTCGGGAATGATCGTCATCGTGACTGGCAGACCGCAATCGACGCGTTCAAGGACGAGCCGGACATTGATGTCAAAATCTTCTCGACCAAAACCAATCCGAAGCTTGCGGATGGGATCGACAATGTAGAAATCCGCGGCGTCAAGAACGATGCCGAGCTGAAGGCGGAGCTCTCCACGGCGTCCCTGATGGTTTTGCCTTTAAAGCCCAACCTGCATGCGAGCGGCGCAACGGTTCTGCAGGAATCGGCAATCTTCGGTATTCCTGTGATCGCGTCCCATGTTGGTGGGCTGGACGCCTATTTTGACGCCGAGGCTGTGACCTATGTTCCTCACGGATCGCCTGAAGCCCTGAAACTGGCGGCCATGGACCTGCTGAACGCGCCTGAACGTGCCCTGACGCAAGCGCTGAAAGCCCATGCCCGCGTCAAGTCAGGAGCAATCGGCGCAGATGCCTATGTGATGGACCATGTCCGCCTCAGCCGCGAACTGCTGGCCGAAAAGGCCTCTTAGACCCTACTGATATCGCGGTGTGAACCGGGTCCGCATCTTCTCAAGAAGGGCTTTGGTTTTCAGAATCCCGATCTGCTCGGTGTCATCGTGGCCTTCATATTCGATCCCGATATAGCCGCGATAGCCAGCATCGAGAACAATTGAGATCATGCGATCATAATCGATCCCGCTTTCATTACCGCTTGTGTCGAAACGGAACGATTTGGCACTGACCGCCTTGGCATAAGGCATCAGCTCTCTGACGCCTTGGTAAATGTCGTAGCTCTCTGTGTCAGAGATGCGGAAATTCCCAAAGTCCGGCAGGGTGCCGACGTTTGGATGATCGGCCATGCCCATGACGCCAGCGAGCCAGCAACCATGGCTGGAATAGCCTCCATGGTTCTCAACCAGAACATTTATGCCGAATTGCGCGGTATACTCAGCCAACTGGCGTAACCCGTCGGCTGCAAGCCGTTGTTGCTGAATAAACTCACCTTCGCTGTCGGCATTCACGCGAATGTGCCGGCACCCGAGTGCCGCCGCCATATCAGCCCACTTCTTGTGGTTCTCGACCGCTTCACGCCGCTTATTGTCGTCCGGGTCACCGAGGCGTCCCTCACCGTCACACATAATAAGACTGCTGATGACACCTTCACCATCGGCCCGGGCCTTCAGCTCGTTGACGAAAGACCGGTCGCGCGCTTTGCCCTGATAGAAAGAGTTCACATACTCAACCGCGCCAATGTCGTAGACTTGGCGGGCGACAACCGGGAAATCCAGAGGTTCGAGGCTTGGCGGTTCACCATTGTCGCCATATAGCGCGCGGTGCAGTGACCATTGCGCAAGAGAGATCTTGAACAAGGGCTCTGGTGACTGTGCGACTGCAGCTATACCGCTTGTCGCCGCCAGGCCCGTGATGGCTGCGCCGGTCTGCAGAAGTCGTCGCCTATTGAAGTCCATCTTGTCCGCCTCTCAACAAATCTATACCTCGGCTCAAGCAAGGGATACGCCACCGCCAACGTGATGGCGAGCAATAGCACATCAGATCAGATCTTTGCGGCGATTTGACGGCTCAGCTTGAACACCGCACTGGCAGTGATATTGCAATTTTGGGGAGCCGCGCACAGCAACGGGACACAATTGACCAGAAACATCCGGCAGGCCCCCAGTATCTCGGTTTCGAGAGAGTAGAGAAAGACATAAGGATGGCAAAAGACGTCACCACACGGACGGCCTCGGCGAGCGCAGCGCTTCTCGGGGCGCGGCTGTTTGTCAAGATGATCGATCTGGTGCTGATCCTGATCCTCGCCCGCATTCTTGTGCCGGAGGATTTCGCGCTGGTGGCCATCGCGATGATCTTTATTCAGTTCACGGAGTCGATCCTCGAGATCCCGGTCATCCAGGCGATCATACGAACGCCGAATATCACCGACCGGATGCTAGACACAGCGTTTACCATTTCGGTTTTACGGGCGCTGCTGGTTACGGCCATTGTCTGTGCGTTCGCTCCGGCCGCGATGTATGTGTTTGACGAGCCGAGACTTGGTTTGCTGATGGTTGTCTTGTCAGCTTCTCCTGCGCTACGCGGTTTGGTCAATCCACGTCTCGTTATGTATGCGCGCGCACTGAATTATTTCCCCGAAGCGATCATCGATACTATCGCCAAGATTGTTACAGCCGCGATTGCTATCCCACTCGCGCTTGCAACCGAAAGCTATTGGTCACTTGCGATCATGACGGTCCTCACCCCGGTCACGATGATCATCGGGTCATATATTTATGCGCCATATAGACCGCGTCTGACCCTCAAGGATTGGCCGATTTATCGCAACATGATCAGCTGGAGCACGGTCTCGCAGATCTTTGTCGCTGCCAACTGGCAGGTCGATATCTTCGCGCTTGGACAAGGCGCAGCAAAAGACATTGTCGGCAAGTTCAGCATTTCGCAGACCCTTGCCGGGGCCCCGTATCAGGTCTTCGTTGTGCCAATCATGCGTCCGTTTATCGCCGCCTTTGCCGAATTACGCACACCAGAGGCGATCAAACCTGGTTATCTTACCGCCTCTTCAGCTGTGGTGACGGCCGTGGCACCTCTGCTCGCTCTGGTCCTCGCCATGGCGGAACCGATTGTCGCCTTGCTGTTCAATGATGAATGGACCGGCGCGAGCCTGTTCCTGACAGTTCTAACGCTCTCAGCGATCATACAGCTGCCAGCGCAACCGGTTGCCAGCATGGTCCTGGCGCTCGACAAAGCCAAGTTCAACGCTGTGCATGCGCTGGCCGGTTTGATGGTCAAAGCACCGCTTCTGTTCCTCGGGCTGTATTTCTTTGGCATTGATGGCTTTCTCGTCGGACAGGTGATCGGCGTCACGGCGTGGACGATTGCGGGCGCGATTATCGTCAAATACCTGATTGATCTTGATTTGATGGATCAGGCCGCCTCCATGCTGCGCCCCTTGCTGGGCATAATCGCCCTATCGGCCTGCGTGTATGGGCTGCAACCTCTCATCAATTACTCCAATCCGCTGCTGCTCATCATCACGTGCAGCTTTGTGGGCGGGGTCGGTTTTGGCGCCTATTGGATCACAGTGCTGGGACTGTGGTTGCGGTCCAGCCGCCCGGATGGAATTGAACGCCTGCTGTACGGTGCGTTCTCAAAACTCAAGAACCGCGGCGCTGAGCCAGCTGAATAATTCTGAAACGAGATAGATCATGACCGCACAAACTAAACTCGAACCGCGCTACAAACTCTCGCTGGCCCAGTATGCCCTGCACCGTAAAATCGGCGGCAGCGGGAATATATTTATCCGCAACGCAAAGCGTCTGAAATACTCCATGCTGGAACGGCCCGCGGACTTCTTCCAAAGCCGTCTGGACCCTATGGATTTCCCAGAATTCGCCCGGAAAGAATTCGATATCGGGGCGGTTGAATATGTCAGCGGTTTCTACCGCGGCAAGGCTGAGGACAAGACGTACCTGAAAGAGCTGAAAAGCCGCGCTGAGGATAATGGCGTGCAAAATGTCCTGATCATGGTGGATGGTGAGGGCATTCTTGGCGCGAAAGACGCGAGTGAACGCGCAGATGCAGTGCAGCGTCACCATAAATGGATTGATGCAGCCGCCTATCTCGGCTGTCACGCGATCCGGGCCTTCGCTTTTTCAGATGAAGAGTCTTCCTATGATGAGCGGATGAGTTACGCCGCCGATGGCTTTGCGCAGCTCCTCAATTATGCCGACAAACAAGACATTGATGTCGTGATCGAAAACAAGGGCGGGCTCGCCGCGAACGCAGCCTGGCTGGTCAGTATGATTGAGCAGGTCGGACATCCGCGTCTCGGCACTTTGCCAGACTTTGGCAACTTCAAAATCTCCGAAACCGAGACCTATGACTATATCAAAGGCACACGTGAAATGATGCCCTATGCGAAAGGGGTCAGCGTCAAGGCTTTTGACTTCGATGAAAACGGTGATGAGCAGACATTCGACTTTCCGGCGCTGATGCAGATCATCGCTGAGTCCGGTTTTCGCGGGTATCTGGGGGTCGAGTTTGAAGGCGGCGGCATGAGTGAGGTTGAAGGCATTCACAAAACCAAACAGCTGCTGGAGCGTCTTATCCCGCAATATCAGTAGCACGCCCTCGAAATTGTTCGTATTTTCAGCATTCAAGCTTGAATTAGCCGCTTCTGCTGTAGTGTATTTTAACTGCGTTTAGAGTATAGACTGACCCGATGATTACACTCCCCGTCATCCTGTTTTGGGCATTTGCCGGCTTGGGTCTTTTGGGACGACCCAATGTTCTGATCTATCTGCTGTTTGCCAGTATGTCATTCGGGGCGTTTGCAGCTATCCCACCTGCATTGCTCGGCGATCTGACGCTCGTGCCTGCGACGGTCTGCGCCATGTTGATTGTGGCTAAGACCTTCTTGTCGACCCCCGGGATGACCTTCTTTCTGAATTCACTGGGCGGCAGGAAACTCGGCTTGCTTCTAGCGTTCTGGTTTGTCGCTATTGTCGTCACGATGTTCATGCCGCGCCTGTTTGCAGGCTTTGTGACGATCATGCCGATCCGAGCCACTAATTTGATTGAGTCCCCGCTCTATCCGAGCATGCAAAACATCTCACAGCTCGCCTACCTTACGGTGTCTGTGTTCACAGTTTTTGCCTTCACCCGGATCCTGCGCTCATTCGAAATGCAGCAGACTGTTCTCAAAGCCCTGTGCTTTGGCGGCGTAATTGCGATCGTTACGGGCGCCTTGGATTATTCCAGTCAGTATATCCCGATCAGTAGCTTTCTGGACCAGTTCCGTACGGCAACCTATGAGCTGCATATTGAAGCTGAGGTCATGAATTCGAAGCGCGTTGTTGGCCTGATGCCGGAAGCGTCGGCCTTTGGTGCCTTATGTGTCAGCCTTCTGACAGCGATCTATTTCTTCCGCCGATCAATTGCAGACGATGCGTTGCGCAATACTTATGCACCGATCCTGATCGGGCTGTTGGCAGGGTTTGCCTGGCTCTCCACGTCTTCGGCCGCTTATGTCGGACTAGGGCTGTTTGGTCTATTTGCCGGAATTGAGTGGATTTGGCGTGCCGTGACGGTTCCACATGGCTCTCGTCGCCGCGAAGGCATGGCACTTGAAGCCTGGGCGCTGTTTTGGGGCATGACAGCGGTGATGATCATGCTGATGCTACGCCCTGACATTCTTAATCCCGTCTACGAGATGCTGGACGAGCTAGTCTTCCAGAAGGCAAGTACATCCTCGTTTGATGAGCGCAACAACTGGACCGCTGTTTCCTGGAAAGCGCTTATGGACACCTATGGGTTGGGGGTCGGCGTCGGCTCCACGCGCCCGTCGAACTCATTTGTTGCGGTTATGAGCAATGCCGGGTTCATAGGCGGTGCCTTTTTCTATGCCTTCGTTTTGCAGACCTTGATGCGCAAGGCTGCACCAGGCGATGGTTATGGCGAAGCTATGCTAACGGGAGTGAGATGGGCTTTCTTGCCAGGCTTCGGAATAAGCCTCCTGATTGGCACCAGTTCAGACTTTGGCGTGTTCAATGCTTTCCTGTTCGGTCTGGCCACTGCGATCGGAACAAAGCTCTCAGCTTTTGAGCATCGTGAGCTTCTGGAAGCTGAGATGATGATGGCGGCGCAAGAGGAGCAAGGGCCACAAGAAATGCCGGCCCCTAGCCGTTAGGTGACCGGCAAGCGCTCAGGCGTGACGGCCTTTCGATCTATTTGAATGAAAAGCTGTTGAGCTGCCTGCAATCAAGCAAAGACTTTTGGTGCCACGTGGGCTTTTAACTCATCGTCAGGATACGCTCTGGATCCATCTTGCCGCGTACCGAGTCGATCAAGGCCATCCAGTTGCCAGTGGCGCGGCCCTTCCGGTCTACCCAAGGCTCAGGTGTCAAAAGCTTGGCATGGTTTGCAATCATGTTCTTGAGCATAAGGACATAAGCCTTGCGGCGACCGATCGTACCTTTTTGAAGCAGGTAGACCGGGTTGGCGATTTGCGAGTAGCCGAGCTTCTTGCCAGGCGAGCGTGACCGCTTGGTGCCGCGATGAACGCCTGAGAACGCATCTGTCCGAACGAGATCACCGCGCTTTAAGAGGCGGTTTGAAAAGTCCACATCTTCCTGCCAACCATAAGCAGGTAAGCGCTCGTCAAAGCGCTCATCCTGAATAGCCGAGACGCGATAGGCCATGTTGCAGCCATAGAGATCAGCCACCGGCTCCTGATGCCGCGATTTTCCGCGGGGTGCAGACTCAAAATCAGAGACAAGCGCAAACGCCTCATCCCGATCAATACCGGGGCCCTTGATGCCATCCGCGATCAGGTGCCCTGTAATCCCGACAACACTCGGATTCTCGTCAAAATAGCGAGCGATATCGTCAACCGCTGTTCGTGTTGCGACATAGTCATCATCGAAGAAGACAAGATAATCATAGTCCTCGCCAATATGATCGAGCGCCGCATTGCGCTGTTTGCACAGACCCTTGGGGCCCATCAGAACTTCTGCCTCAACACGTTTGTCTTCGGGCGGTAAATCATCGTCCGATGTTACGGAGATGACGATGCGGTCTGGCTGCCGCGTCTGGCTCTCCAGGCTTTCAATCAGGTCTGCCACGTCATCTGGCCGACCAAGTGTGGCAATGACCACAACCAGTTTTGAGTCTGACATTACTATACCCGTGTCATCTAATGGCATCTTCGCGTCCCATTCGAGTGCTCTTCGACATCAATCGTGCAAGCCACATGCCGAACAAGCGTGACAACCGGTTTAGCAAGAACGGGCCAAAGCCCGCTCTGACTTAAGTCCCCGTCGTGTAGTATTTCGAGTAGGACTTGTAACCGGAATGACCATAACCCTGACGATAGAACTTGTTCATGTCGACACGGTTGATTGCAACACCTGTAACAGTTGCGCCGAAGTCGGACAGAATGGACAGGGTTTGTTTCAGGGCCGCACGATTGGTCTTCAACCAGCGCGAAACAACGACGACCTGGTCAACCTTGCTGGCAAGAACACGTGTCTCGGCCATCAGCATGATCGGACCCGTATCGAACACAATCAGATCGTAATCTTGCTTCAACTGCTCAAGCAGCTCATCAAAGACTTTCGATCCGAAGACATCGCGCGGTGTGTGCCGGTCGACCGTAAGCGGCAGGATATGCAGCGAGCTCTTTGTGTCCTGAACAACAGCCTCCGCAACTGTGCACTCTCCGAACAGGCATTCGAGGAAGCCATTCTTGGCTGGCTCGTCCAAAGAGGTCAGCGAGAGCTGCTTTCGGCGGAAGTCACCATCCACAAGCAAAGTCTTCGTACCTGACATGGCTGACATACGCGCGAGGCCAAAGCTGAGTGTACTCTTGCCTTCATCAGGTTGCGATGAGGTGAGCGCAACGGTTTTCACGACCGAGTCGAGATCGGCGAACATTAGCGACGCGCGAAGGTTTCGCAGAGCCTCAGCATAACTGGACATCGGATTGTTGACGACATAATCGCCGGGATTCTTGCGATCCGCTCCCGTCAGCTGCGGGAAGTTGCCGAGATATGGCACAGTGAAATTCTTCTCGATATCATCCCCGGTCGCAATCTGGCTGTTCATGGATTCAATCAGAATGATAACCAGTATGCCGAGCATGACCCCAAGGATCAGGCCCATAACGAGATTCAGCGATGTTTTTGGGAAGGATGGCGACAGTGGGACAGATGCGCGCGACAGGATGCGAGCATCCGCCTCGGCCAATCCTTCCTGCTCATTCGTCTCCTTGAAACGCGCAAGGAAGGCCTCATAAATCGTCCGCGAGGCCTCAGCATCCCGCTGCAGCTCACGAAGGCGTACACTCGCGCGATTGTTCTCGGCCAGCGTGGAGCGCATATTGATGAGATCTGACTCCAGACTGTTGACACGCTGGCGTGCAATCGCAACTTCACTTTCCAGGCTTGATACAATACGGCTGATCTCACTTTGGATCTGATTGTTGATATTGGCTGCCTCCGTATTGATCCGTTCGATTTCCGGATGCAGGGCGCCATAGCGGTTCTGAAGATCAGCCCGTTCGCGGTTAATTTCGGCCTGCTGACGGCGCAGTTCGGCAATCACGACAGAGTTCAAAGCTTCAGCACTGATATCAGCTGAGCCGCCCGCTGAAGAAATCTGCTGTACTGATTGCAGGCGCGCGCGGCGTTCGGCAAGCTCGGCGCGCTGGACGATGAGCTGCGCATTCAGGTCCACCATCTGTTGTTGGTTCAGCGTGGTTTCACCAGCTTCAAACAGCCCAGTCGCTGTCCGGTAAGCCTCAACCAGGCTTTCAGCATCGTTCACTTCCTTACGAAGTTCAGACAAGCGCTCTTCCAGCCAGGCATTTGCGCGGCGGGTCGCATCAAACTTGGCGTCCAGCTGTTCAACCAGGTACTGATCGGCAATCGCATTTGCAATCTGCGCGGCCAGAACCGGATCGTGACTGTTTGCTGAAATGTCGATGCCGTAAGTCGTGCCGATCCGTCTGGCTGCGGTTTTCTCCAGCAGCCTTGATACAACAAGATCCAATTCAGCCTGTTCAGCCGAAGCCGGGTCGACGAGCGAGCCTCCATTATCTCTGCCGCCAATCATATTGTCGAGGAAACCCATCGTGGCGTTTTTGATCTGGGTGACCCCACCCGGTGTTTCGAGATTTGGATTGAACTCTACAGATTCAACAAGATTCAGTTTACGGACAATTTTCTCTGCCAGAGAGCGAGACCGGATAATTTCAACCTCGGTATCCACAACAGTCGCATCTGGCGGCAAACCCGACAGAACCGAACTATAGTCGATAACCGTCTTCTCACGATTATCAATAATGACTGAGGCCCCTGTCGAATACACGGGCGTGGCCTGAAACGAGAACACAGCGACAGCTGCAAAGACGGCGAAAACCGTAAGCAAGAAAACAGGCAACCTGCGGCGAAATGCACGCAGGGCCTGGCTTGGATCAACGATCTTGTCTTCGGTCAGTTTGCCGAGATCGCTCGCATAGGATGTTCGGTTCTGAAGGCTGGAACCGAATTGATATTGCTTATTCACGTTTCTACGTCCTCAAATGGCACGGGGTTCTCCCGGTGCGAGCAATTCTCGGGCCTGTCAGACTGGACTAAGGAAAGAATTTCAGTCCGATCATCAGGCGGTTATCTGTGAATTCCTGAACATTCGAGGACTGGTCGAGCACACTGTAAGATGCGTCGAACCAAACATTACGATTAAGCTTCCAGGTTCCACCTACTTCAAGACCAAAACGATCATCGGTCCGATTAACATTCTCGAAATCGTACTCCGAAAAGTCAACAGCTGCATGGAGCAAAATGTTCCGTCTCAGCTCATGATCTGCACGTATTGCCACGCCAGTAAGCACAGCTGCATTGGTTGATTGCAGTCCGGGGTCTTCTACACTGCGTTGAGCACTCCCAGTAAGTGTCGTCAGCTGTGTAACAAACCACTGCGCATTGGCCTCTACAGACAAGCCATCCACGTCGGAGAAGGCTGCGTCATCATACTCATAGGAGAGGAAACCAACCGCGATATCGCCGCGGATCAGTCTTTGCAGTTCAAAGTCTGTCCCTGCACGGACAATCGTTCCGGTTGAATCCCGGTTGAAGGGATTGAATACGTTGGCTGGATCATAGTCGCTTTCAACCTGCTGGACCTCACCAAACACAGCCCAGTCACGATCAATCGCGTAAGATGCGCGAACTTCTACGGTTGTATCCTCACGATCCCGGAAGTCCTGATCCTGAATCAAGCCGCTTGTAAGCGAGACATCTTCATAGTCGAACTCTTCAAGCTCAACCCGGCCGCGTAGTCTCAAACGACTGGATGTGTATTCGATGCCAATGTCTGCGCTGACCTCAGAATAGTCGACGGGGTCTGCGGCATTCGCAACACTCGCAATATTCGAGCGCGGTTCAACCAGGTCCGCGGCACGCACGCCGCCGAAAATACTGACATTCTGGGAGACATCGATGTCTCCAAAGGCCCGGCCAATCAGATTGGTGCGGCTTTCATCGCCAGTATCGGTATATTCAAGATGATCAGCTACTGCTTCGAAGCCGATAGAATGGCGTGCCCAAGTCGAGTTGACCTCAACCTTTGGTGCCACATTCAGAAATGTATCGTCCGTTTCATTCTCAGACACGGCGAACAAGTTGGATGTAAAACCAGCCCCGAGGCCAAGTTCAGGCTTGGCTTCGAATGTTCCAAGGCGAACCGTCAGCGGATCATACTCCGGCTGCGGACGTTCTGTGACGGCCACATACTTGTTTCGAACGAAGAAACTCTCTTCTTCCTGCGCCATCGCAGCAGGAAGGGTTCCGGATACAGCAACCATAATCGCTGCACTTGCGGTTAAAAATCTAAAGGTCATGATAGTCCGATGCTCGCCTAAATTCTACTTACCGTTCACCCTGCAACCTTAGAGCCAAAATCCTATGGAATGGTTTTGGTTCCGACCAAGAGAGTTAACAGGCGCACAAGACTTTCAGTAATATTTGCCCTAATTCTGATAGTCAGAAGAAGGCTGGTCCCCATTGCTCATTGGCATATCTGCAACGGTCGACTCAACCAGTGACGAGGCTACCGTCGCTGGACCTTCCGGCATTTGCTCCACTGAAATACGTGCGTCTTGTCCACCCTGAAAGTCGAGCATGTTTTCAAACGCTGACATATCTGTTGCAGCTAATGAAACCAAATCCGTCGCGTAGATTTTCAACGCACCACACGCACTGTCCCCCTCAGCGATAATTTTCATCGCCTCCAGTGTTTCTTCCCCATTTGCCCCAAAGGCGGAAACCTCCGCCTTTATCTCATGTTGCAGCTCAGCTGCATCGTCACAGGAGACGTAGGCTGCCAAGGTCCAGGCGAGTGCCTCTCCCGGCAAGTCGGTTCTGTTCTCTGAGTCAGCGAATGCAGAGCCTGCCAGCGACAATGCAGCAATTGATACGAATGCGGACTTCAGAACCATTTCTTGGTCTCCGATGTTGTTAATACTCTATATACACTTTTAACTGGAGAGCATCACAACTCCCCAATCAGGCGAGTGCGCGCTAAAAGAAAGTCTCTTCCACGCGAATTGTGTCGCCGGGAAGTACCTGTGTCGATGGCTCTAACGCGATACGGGACTCTTCAGCATCTTCCGCCCCCCGGATCGCGACAACCCGCTTATTCGCACGATAGGTAAAGCCGCCTGCCGTTGCGATCGCATTCATGACCGTCAGACCGTTTATGTAAGGATACTCACCTGGTGTTTCGACTTCGCCCAGAATATAGAAAGGCCGATAATTCAAGACCTCAACATTGATGCGAGGTTCGCGCAGATATCCCGCCGCATAAAGCTGCTCCGCACGGCGGGCAAAATCGTCCGCAGAGAGATTAAGCGCATCGACCTGGCCAATAAGCGGCAGCGTCACACGGCCAGACCCATCAACAACATATTCACCAGAGAGTTCTGCTTCACCGAATACGGTTACCCGCAGTTCATCCGAGGCTCCCAGAAGATATTCGCCCACTGTGCGTTGCAGTGCTGTTGGACTTTCGGCTGTGCGTTCAATTGGCGTTGCCGTCACAGGCGTGGTCTCACACGCTCCAAGCACTCCGGCGACAATCAGAGCTGCAACAGTACCGAAAGATTTGATCATTGTATTCGTCATTTTATCCTCATGTCTCGGTCGAGATGAACTCAACTGAATTTCCTTCCAGTCTCACTGCGGTCAAGCGCCCTGTAAAATAGGCACCCGTGTCTACGTTTATGCGTCGATGATCGCGGTGCGGCGCGTCGACAGGTGTGTGTCCATGAATAACAAAGACATCGAACGATGATTTATCCTGAAGAAACTCATCGCGGATCCACATCAGGTCACGATCGTCCTGGTCTGCAAAAACCACGCCGGGTCGCAGGCCTGCATGTACAAACCCGTATCCACCAAGGCGAACCGAGGTTTTGAGATGACGGTAGAAGTTCTGATGCGTCATTGGAATGGATTTCAGGAAAGCGTCATGGGCCCGATGCCAGTCTTCGCTCAGCGCCATGCTGCGCGGTGGTTTCACACCATACGAAACAAGGGTTTCACGGCCACCATAAGCGGCCCAGCGAGGGCCGAACTCAGGATCTGTCATAAACGACAGGATCGCGTCTTCATGATTGCCCTTGAGATAGTGCGTGATGTAACGATCCATTCGATTACTCAGCAGGACTTCCACGACCTGTCGAGATTGCAAACCGCGGTCGATATAGTCACCAAGCATGACGAGATGTACCTCACCGGAGACACCCTCACAATCGGCATCGACCTTATCGAGAAGATCGACGAGCAGATCTGAGCGGCCATGGATATCACCAATAGCATAGACTCGGATCTCCTCGCCTAGCATCAGCTCTTCGGTATAGGGTTTAATCGACTGAGCGGGCCGGGCTGTCGATTGTGCAGACTTCTGGTTTCTCGACGCTGCCGGAGCGCTCTGATCGCGCTTCGTCAATATATCCAGCTTTGGCCTGTTTGGACGCAGGCGATTCATCACGCGATCAAAGACCCGCTGACAGGCATTTACGGCGGTTTTCCACCGCGCACGCAAAAAATCAAAAACCTGGTTCATATTGGCTGACTATACTGTCCCGAAGGCTGTAATATATTACATATCAATGGGATGCAAAGCAAACCGGATGCCAAGACCTAATGTCGCTGGCTCACCAGGGGAGATGCATAAAAAGCGGTCTTAAAAGATCAAACTGAAAATCAATGACCACACGAACGAACAGACAAAAGTGACCCCAAGCACAGTCCACCAAAGCGGCCATTTTGAACTTGATGGTTTTGCAGCCGCTGTCCGATGTGTTCGCGCATTAGACAGCACTTCAACCGCTGGTTGGCGCGCATCATCATGTCCCGGAACAGAAATCATTAGCGTCTCTTGAATCAGTGTTTCTGGTAACGACTCCTAAAGAGTCAAACTTGATCATGTATTAACGTGATACTTGATCGGGCTCCGTCCAGTGGTGAGCTGAGAAAAGTTCATATTTTCTCATAGCATACAAAATGAGTAATGATTGTAAAATCACAGTAACAATGAGAAACGTTATAGGATGAAGCGTCTCGACTACCTTTTTGTACAAAGTACGCGCCTTGTCTTCATGGGTTTCTTCATATGTATGGCGATTTTCGCGCTGGACATAAGGTCTGACGAGCAACGCATTGAGCGCATTCAAAATGGCCAGGTAGATGCGATGTCTCTCGCCGATACCATGCTTGGTTCAGGTGAAGCGACCTCACCGAGAGAACTAATCGCGCTCGCTGAACAGATCAGCCAAGAAACCGGCGCGAAGGATGCGCGCGCGAACGGTTTGCTGTCCCGCGCCCTCGAAATCGAACCGCGCTTACCCAGCGCGCATGCCCAGCTGACCTATCTTCAAACCAAACAGGCCGGTCGCCCAACTGAAAGCGCGATAGAGCACCTGGAAGCCTCATTCTGGGACTGTCCATATTGCAATCAGGATTTGCTACGCTGGCGCCTCGCTTATGTCATCATGCACTGGCGCGACATTCCAGAGGAAGTGCGCTTGCAAGCCTTTGCCGGTGCTGATGTCCTCAGATGGTGGTATCTCGACTACGAATTCTTGGATCAGATCCGTAAGGAAGCGATTTCCAAAGGTATTGCATTCAATGCTTATCAGAGGAAGATCTATACACCTGTCAGGCCCTCCGAGATTGGACAGAATTAGGCCGGGATATCAACCCCGTTGGCAGCGAGCACAGCGCGTATTTTCTGCTTGAACGGCTCTGGCCCAAACTGTCGGGCATGTACCTGGATCGTAGATTTGCTGAAGCTCGATTGTTCGAAGGCTTCGACAGCCGCGATCAACGCGTCGACAGTTTGCTCATGAAACAACAGTCCCGTCTTGCCATCAACGACGGTATCAAGCGCGCCGCCGCGACCATAGGCAATGACCGGTCGCCCAGCTGACATGACCTCGACAGGCACCATCCCAAAGTCTTCCTCACCCGGAAAGACCAGTGCCTTGCAGGCTCCAAAATGCTGTTTCAGTTCGCTGAAAGGGACGCGGCCAACCAGTTTGACATTCGGGCCCGCCATCTTCTCAAGCTGCTTTAGCTGTTCGCCCTCTCCTACGACGACCAATGGCTTGCCCGTTTTGGTAAAGGCCTCGACGACAAGATCAAACCGCTTGTACCCAACCAGTTCGCCGGCTGCGAGGTAGTATTCGCCCGGACCATCAATCGCTGCCGCTTCGAATTCGGATACCGCTACAGGTGGAAAAATGACCTCGCTCTCGCGCCGATAATACTTATTGATCCGTTGGCGGACAAATGAAGAGTTCGCGACAAACTGGTCGACGCGCGCCGCTGTGGTTACATCCCAGGTTCGAAGACGATGAGCGATGCCGGGAAAAACCTGCCGTGCCAGAAAACCGGAAGAGTTCAGATAGTGCGGATAGAGATCCCAAATATAGCGCATCGGAGAGTGGCAATAGCAAAGATGGAAAGCGTCCGGGCGCACAACCACACCCTTGGCAGGACCGGACTCAGATGAAATCACCAGATCATAGTCAGACAGATCCAACTCTTCGAGCGCGCGCGGCATGAATGGCAGATACTTCTGATAGTGTTTGTTCGCCAAAGGCATTTTCGAGATGAAGGTCGTCTTGATCTCGTGCGAATTGAGCTGGTCGCTCAGCTGATCGCGCTGCACAATATGTGTAAAGATGTCCGCATCCGGGAACATCTCTGAAAAGGCTTCGAGCACGCGCTCACCTCCGCGCATGCTTCTCAGCCAATAGTGGACCAGCGCAACCCGCATGAAACCGTTCCTGTCTTCGCTCGCAATCTGTCTGGCACAGCCTTTAGCGACCAGATCTGAATCTCACCTAAAGGTGCAATTGATGTGCCGCCCTAATAACAAAGAAAGCCGGACTGATCAGACAGCCCGGCTTATACAAATCTTTTGATAGAGTGACTAACGTGCGCCGTCAGAGTTCAATACAGCAGGGACTGTCTTGAAAATAATAACGATATCCTTCGCATAGCTCCAGTGGTCGACATACTCGACATCGAGCGCAACCCGACGCTTGTAATCTGTATCGCTGCGGCCACTGACCTGCCAAAGACCTGTGAGACCGGGACGGACTGAGCAATAATCATGGAAATACTGACCGTAGCGCTCGATTTCATAGAGCGGGATAGGGCGTGGACCGACAAGTGACATCTCACCACGGAGAATATTGAACAGCTGCGGAAGTTCGTCCAAGGACGATTTGCGCAGGAAGTTACCAAACCAGGTGATACGCGGGTCATTGTCGAGCTTCGCCATGGCTTCCCATTGACGGCGCGCCTCCGGGTCGGCCGCAAGTACTTTGTCGAGACGCGCCTGAGCATCGACGACCATTGTACGGAATTTGAAGACCTTGATGGTCTGTCCATTTAGTCCGGCGCGCTTCTGCGCAAAGAGCGCAGGACCACCGTCAGAGAACCGGATCGCAATAGCAATCGGTATAAGGATGGGCAGCAGGAAGAGGATCGCACTGGCCGATATGGCTATATCTGTTGCGCGTTTCAAAAAGCCCAGTGATTTGTGCCTACGGTTATTATGCTGCGATGCAGCATAAGAGCCATCTGTTAAATCATCAGTGTACGGTTGATAGCCCATACTAAAGTCCCACTCAATCTACTGAACAGCCGCCCTGTTCCCATTTTCTACTGAAGCAGTAGCAAGAAGCTTGCCAAAAGCGCTGTTTCAGACAGCAAATTTGGTTAATTTCCTCTACGCACGTCCCGAATTGTTGTCGTTGTTTCTTATGTCCCAGAACCAACTTGAAACGCAAATTGCTTCCCCTGTCACGCGAATTATCGCCGAACTGATTCACGCGTTGCTTACTTTATGTTCATTTCTGAGCGTTTTGCGGTCATAAGAAGTTCAGAGCGCTCGATTCCTTCGGTGCATTCGCGATTCGGGGACTGATTCGAGTGAACAAAATGATGGCAGATTCGGGCACGCAGCCTAACCGAAAGCGGTGGAACCTGACCGTCGACTGGTCGATAAAACTGGTTGCAGCCGGGATGCCCTGCATGCTGGTTTTGGCACACTTCTTTTCCGGGGCAGATACGGTTAACGCCACCGCGCTGTTCAGCCTCCTTAGTTTTGTCGCTTTTGGTATTCTAATTCTTGGGACTGGCCTGTCGAGCATCACAACCGGCATGCTCGCTTTAACCGGTATTTTCGCTCTTTGGCTGGCATTTGGCTTGTTCGGGAATTGGTACCAGGCGCGCACGGAAGTTATGGCTTTGGCAGCGGGTCTGGCAATCTGGTCGACTGGCCGCATCGTCGGGGCAAGCTCAATCGGCTTGCAGTTTGCGAAATCTGCTTTGGTGTGGACGTTACTGTTTTTCGCCCTCGTTGCCTTTGTCGCACACTTGATTGGGCAACAAGACGCCAGCTCCATCATCCACCGCGAATTCAAGGGACGCCTTATGGCCGGATTTGGATCACCAAACACGGCAGCGACGCTTTTTGTCATCGCATCGCTGATTGCCGTCTCGAGCATTGGGCTGATCCTGAAACATCGTGAATTCAGGACCCAGAAACGCAGTGATCAGATCACTTATCTTGTCGGTAAAGGGTTTTCCGGCCACGCGCTTCTGATCATATCGTTCAGCTGCCTTGTGCTGACCGCCTCACGAGCTGGCAATGCTATAGGCTTGCTGGTGCTTATCACGCTGGTCGTATTTGACTTCCGGATCGCAACGCGGAGCACGAAACGATCCAAATCGAGCCTCTTGAGCCGCATCAGGTCTGCGAAAGCAATGACACTCATGGTGCTTAGTGGCGGTCTCGCCTTTCTGATCTGGTCAGGTGGCACGTTGGCGTCACGCTCGGCCAACATCATGAACGATACAGGTGAACGAGGTGAACTTTATGCGACCTATTGGAACATCTGGCGCGACCAGCCCTGGTTCGGTCATGGCCTTGGCAGCTTTAATGCCGTCAATGATGCAGCCATGACGATGGACGCCGCGCCTCAAATGCTGCCCGTTGGGGCCGCGCACAATGTCGCTCTGCAATGGCTTATACAACAAGGTCTGATCGGTACGGTGCTTATGCTGGGCATTATAATGGCTCTGCATCAGCCCATTCTAAGGGCTCTGATCGAGCCATCAGACCGCCCCCGAAATTTTCTGCGGATGGTCATCGCCGTGTCTGTCGTCCTGCTAGCCCATGGCATGGTTGACTACGCACTTGAAATCCCAAGCGTTATGTGGACATGGGCGCTCTTACTTGGGCTCGGCACCGGCTTTGCAGACAGAAACCGAGCCAACAAAACAGTTGACCCCGATTATTACCCTTCCGGGGAAGCAAGCTGAGGTGTATGAGACTGCCGGAGTGAGAGGAAACGTATGTCTGCTACAATCACCGCCGTCTCGAATCTAAAGGGCGGCGTCGGGAAATCTACCACAACGGTCATGTTGGCAGATGGGCTTGCCTATTTCTATGGCGCCAACGTCCTGATCGTCGATCTGGACCCACAAGCCAATTCCAGCCAGATGTTGCTGACCGAGCGCGGGCTTCAGATGGCTTTCAAGCAAGGCAAGGGTGTTCATCACCTTTTGGAACAGTTCACGGCGAATGAACCACCAAACATCGCCAATCTGGTTCTGCCGAACGCGGTGACACTCGAAGAGCTGCGCCTGGCTGAAGAGCGCGATGAGCGTGCGGGCTGGGTTTCGATCCTACCAGCCCATCCACAATTGCGCCTGACTGAAATGGCACTCGAAGAGAAGCTTTACGCCTCGGGCATGGCGCCTAGTCGTCTGGCAAGCTATCTGGCGGGGCATTTTTCCAAAGCGCTTGAGACGCTGGCGCCGCTCTATGACATTATTCTGCTGGATACGCCGCCCTATCTCTCCCCCATGGCACGTGCGGGGCTGTCCATCGCGACAACATATGTGACGCCGACTCTTGCTGACTCCGTATCAATCTGGGGCACCAAGCAGTTTACAGACTGGGTCAATACTCAGGTGGTTCCAGATCTGGCATCTCGCAACTTTGTCGTGATCACACGGTTCAAGAATACCCGATACGCGCGCAACGCTGAAACCGAGCTTAAAGAAATCTATCTCAAGGATCGGACGTTCGGACCAACTATCCCTGAATCCGTACAAGCGCTGAGCGCCATGGATCGCGCCGATCTCGACAGCTATAATTCCATGCGCGGCAAATATGGGCGTCTGCGCAATGACGTGAAGCGGCTGGCGGAAAGTTTTGTGAACTTCATAGCAAAACGCAATGGCACAGCAATCCCGGAGCCTGTGCGAAGCTAGTCGCGCGCATGGTCAGGCTGGCATCAGCGCTCTAAATACTGAGATATGATCCGGCCAGACCTGCTTTTGCATCCCACATCCAAGGGGCTCTACTGCCCGCCTGGCGACTTCTATATTGACCCTGTTCGCGGCGCTGTAGACCGGGCGGTCGTCACGCACGGACATGCTGACCATGCGCGGGCGGGCCACGGGTCCGTTCTGGCGACACCTGATACGCTGGCGATTATGGCCGCGCGCTATGGAGACAGTTTTACCAGCAGCCAGCAGCCTCTCAGCTTTGGAGAAAGCGTCAGTATCAATGGTGTCACTGTCAGCTTTGTGCCGGCCGGTCATATTCTGGGCTCAGCACAGGTCATCGTCGAATGGAAAGGGTTGCGGGTGGTGAACACCGGTGACTATAAGCGCCGCCCCGACCCGACCTGCCAGCGCTTTGAGGTTGTCCCAAACACGCACATTTTCATCTCTGAAGCGACTTTTGGACTTCCCGTCTTCAGGCATCCAGATAGTGATGATGAAATCGCCAAACTGCTATCGAGTGTCAGGCTGTTTCCCGAAAAGACGCATCTCGTCGGGGTCTACTCGCTCGGCAAAGCGCAGCGCGTGATTGCGCTCCTCAGAACTGCTGGATGGGACCGGCCTCTTTATATACATGGCGCGCTGGAGAAACTCTGCACACTCTATCAGGAACGCGGTGTCGATCTTGGTGAGCTGATCCCGGCCACCGAGGTGAGCGATAAGAACGTATTCCGAGGCGAAATTGTGCTCGCGCCGCCATCTGCCTTTGCGCAGAAATGGGGTCAGAGGTTTGCAGATCCGGTGCTCGCCTTTGCCTCAGGCTGGATGAGTGTTCGCCAGCGCGCGAAGCAGCGCGGTATTGAGCTGCCGATTATTCTATCTGATCATGCAGATTGGGACGAGTTGACGGAGACAATTCGGGATGTCGATCCAGAAGAAGTATGGATTACATATGGCCGAGAAGATGCCCTGGTAAGATGGGCTGAACTGGAAGGCCGGAAGGCAAGGCCGCTGCGGCTGGTTGGCTATGAAGATGAAGGGGATTGACGCATTGCCGGGTTCGCGCGTTAACCATGCAGCGGTCATATCGAAGGGACGCAAGATGCAAATTTCAAAACGACTCATCATTGCAAGTTTGGCATTCGGGATCGTCGGCTGCGATCAGGTTAGGGTTCCAGGCGTGAGCGGCGCGCCGGAAGAACAGGCTGCAGCTCCAATAGAAACCCCTGCATCGGCGGCGGCGCCCGTAAACTCCGCGGTGGATGTCACGCTAGAGCCTGTTCTGGAAACACCTGAAGAGACGACAGAAACGGAAATCATCCTGAGTGAGCTGGTGACGGATCTGGCGCAAGTGAATGCTGTTGTCTGCGGACTACCTCTGAAGCCCGTTGAGGACAGCTTGACGATCGCTGAATTGACCGGCGCAGAGCCGCAATCCCCAGATCTGGTCGGCACAGCGACGGTTAATGGCACAGCAGCCTCCCTCGCCGCTTTTCCGGGTCTCGTAAAAATGGAGCCGCGAGAGGTCTTGCCCGGCGGAGCAATTGCCTCCGGCCATTGCGGCGCGACACGGATTGGCGAGAATTGGTTTATTACAGCCGCGCATTGCCTTGATGATGATTTCGATGAAGTGCGCCTGATCAGCGGCGTCGAAAATCTGCAAAGCCCTCTGGCGAAAATGACCATGGCGAGCGCCTCTTTCTGCCATGCAGCCTATGACGGCATCGGCAATAATTATGTAAATGATGTCGCTCTGCTACGCATTGATGATGAGGCGGCAGCGCAGCTTTCAGAGCTGCCAATCGCGCGCTATGGCTCAACCACTAAATCGCTTTTACCCTTCAACTATTCAGAGGCCCGTATGGCCGGTTGGGGTTTGACCAGCTTTAACGGGTCGCTTTCCAGCCGTTTGTTGACCGCAACCTTGAGCCTGACAGACACAGGTCCGGCCACGATCGGGGTTGCCAGCATCGATGGGGCAGGTCCTTGTATCGGCGATAGCGGCGGACCGCTCTTCATTGATGAAGACGACGGCTCGCCCATCGTTGTTGGTGTCCTGTCGGTGGTCGAACAGAACCTGCAGACCCGGCGCTTCTGTGAAGGGGATTACGGTGCGCGATACACCAATCTGCAGGGCTATGAGCAATGGATCAGCGCGCTCATCGATGCATGTGAGGCCAATCCCGGACTATGCGGATCGTAGGAGGCTGCATTGCCGTATCGGTCCCTGAACCCGGACGCCATTCTGCGCACTGTTGACCGTCTCAAGCTGCGGGTTTCGGAACGGTTTCCCAACCGGGGGCTTGCTGATGTTGCAGCAGACCTGGCCGATCTCGCTCGCGAAGAAGTTGGACGGGCCAAAAAACTGTCACGCCCGCGCATTGGGCTGCGCCTTCTGGTGACACTGGTGATCGCAGCGGCGCTTGCCGCGCTAGCTTATGGTGGATGGACTTACAAGCTCGGTCTGGTCGAGACTGAAACCGAAGCCTTCCACCTGTTTCAGGGTATTGAAGCGCTGATCAATATTGGTCTGCTCGCCGGGGCGGGCATCTTCTTCCTCTTGCAACTGGAAACACGCTCCAAGCGCGCCGCTGTGCTAGTGCGGCTCAACCAGCTGCGATCGATTGCGCATGTCATCGATATGCACCAGCTGACGAAAGATCCGACGCTGGCCTTGCATAGTGTCACACGCACCGAGTCGAGCCCGGTCCGCGATCTCGATGTCTCACAATTGCTTCGTTACCTCGACTATTGCGCAGAGATGCTGGCACTAACGGGCAAGCTTGCGGCTGTGTATCTGGAACACACTGAGGATCCCGTGATCATTGCTGCTGTCGGGGAGTTCGAAAACCTGACAAGCGACCTCACCCGAAAAGTCTGGTTGAAAATTAGTGTACTAGAAGCCTCAGCCGGGGCAATGGACATGACGGCGGAGAAATCTCAATCACCATCTGAAACTGACACGGACGCAGATGAAACGCCAATAAGCGAGGCTACCAGCAAGCTTCCTGCAATATTGGAATGAGGCTGCCCGCCTATTCGGCGGCGATCAGGGCCGGACCATCTTCAATCTGATCGAGGGTTTTGCCGATCGTCTCTCCCATGGCGCAGCGGCATTTGCCGCAATTGAACCGGCAGCCATGATGAGCTTGCACAGCCTCAGGAGAGCGCGCGCCAGCCTCAACGGCCTCGCGGACACCTTGCTCATTAATACGACGGCAAATGCAAATGATCATGAGAATAAGTTGCAATCAGTGAAATGATTGTCAAGTGCTTTTGAGAGTGAATCTCATATACATGTCATGATTGATTAAAGTCGCAGCAAGCTCGCCAGATTGTTGCGCTGCATATCGCTCGAACCGCCAACAATGGGCATGCCCAGCAGGTCCCTCAGATTCCGATCCATGTCATAAGCGTCCGACAGGGCATAAGCGCCCATGACCTGCTGACAGAGAAGGCCGACCTCGACACCTGTATCGGCGACGAACAATTTGGCCATACTGGTTTCAACGCTGCAGGGCTGGCTCGTATCGGCGAGATATGCACCATGATAGAGCATATGTCGCGCCGCTTGCAGCTTCGTCTTTGCGGTTGAGAGCTTGTGCCGAATGGCCTGATGCTCAGCGATTGGTTTGCCGAATTGCTCACGCTCCTTGGCATATTGCCAGGCTTCCTCAACCGCTGCCCGCATAATCCCATAAGCCACAGCCGTAATTTCGATTTTCTCGACATCAAGCGCGCGCCCGGCAAGGGTCTTCCAACCCTGGTTCCATTTGTCAGGACCGCCAACAATTGCCGTCTCCGGCAAGCGCACATTGTCGAAATAGACATCCATCGACTTTGTGTAGCGAAGATTTGAGTGCTCAATGGCCTGCATTGTGATCCCGGGCGTATCGGTCGGGATCAGTACAAAACTGAGATTCCGGTAGCGGTCCTCAGCGGGCCCTGATCGCACCAGACAATAGATATAGTCTGACCAGTCCGCCCCAGTGCACCAGCGCTTGGCGCCATTTATGATGATCTCATCGCCCTCACGGGTCGCGCGGGTTTCCACACTGGCCAGATCGCCCCCGACATTCGGTTCGGACAATCCGTAACAGAGGAAGGTCTCTCCTCGAACGATGCCGGGCAAGAGGTCCGCTTTCTGAGCGTCTGATCCATTTTCGCACAGGTTCATGCCGCCATAGAAGGCCGCATGGATGTAGGGCCCGGCGAGACTGGAGCCGAACTGGCAGAGCTCATCCAGCACAGCTGTGGCGGCGACGATATCAACGCCAGCACCGCCCAGCTCTTCAGGAACCGTCAGACCGATCAGCCCCATATCCGCGAGGCCGCGAAAAATATCGCGGTCCCAAGTCGCCTTTAGGTCCAGTTCCCGGCGTTTTTCGCGGGGCAAATGCTGTTCACCATAGCGTTGCAACTGCCGCCGGATTTCGGTGATGTGTTCAGGCTCGTCGGAAAAATAGCTCATGCTCTACCTCTAATCGAAATTCGAGAGAGGCAAAGGATGTCCCAGCGTGAAGGCGGAGACGGACTAAGCCAGTCTCTCTTCAATCGGAATATAGTCTTCGTCATAGCCGAAATAGCGCGGTGAGAAGACCTCAAGCCCAGCCTCCGTGCGCCAGATCGGATCGCATTTGAAGCCCAGAATACTGACAGCCTGTCCCGGTTTGAAGTCAGGATTGTTCACCCCTTCAAATGTCGTCTTGTCGATCATGGAGATCAAGTCCGGACAGGTTGCGATGGTCTTGCCGTTCCGCTTCGCGACCAGATGCTCGTTCTTGTAGTCGAGCACCAGCGTTTGTCCTTCGAAATCACCGCGTCCGGACAGAACAACATCACCGACAAGGAAACCGTCTGTGTCGGCCCAGCTGTCTTCTGTAATCACACCATCGAACAGGATAAAGCCATCCCCCTCGGCGCGGATTGCTTCAATCGGGTCCTGCCCTGCGTCTCTCGCTGTGCGGGCCGCGCGGCCGAGGCGGATCGCAAGGGTTAGACTGTTCTGTACGAGTACACCATCGCGCTTTGCCGTTGCGCCTGTCATAGGCGAGTCCGTAACGCCGACTTCTCGGCTGATAACAGATATTGTCCGGAACACATCTTCCTGACGGCTAGGGTCCTGAAGGCCTTGCAAAATCAGCTCGTCTCCAAATGGCGTTACCCCTGATGCAGGGGTTAGCGGCACACCTGCAACGCGAACCGAGTGCTGATTAATCTCAGGGACGGCCCGACCAACCGTATCAGCATCAAGCGCCGCAATGCCAAGGTGGGCTGCAATCGAAAGCCCCTCTGCCATGCTGAGAGGTCCAATCTCGCCGAGAATCACGGCCGAAAAGGGCTGTTCCATATGCTTTTCGAGCAAGCGGAAGGAAGCAAGTGTCGGGTTCCCAACACGGTTTTCAATACCATCAAGGCGCGCCCGCATCTCGTCACTCAGCGGGGCGAGACTGGCCAGCCCATAAGGGCATCCAACCCGGTCACTGTCATCAAGGTCAGCGACCGAAAGCTTGCGAAATGCCATCCCAGCTGCGAGATCGGCGGCGATCAGCTCCCGCGCCGCTTTCAGACTGCCGCCACCACCTGTGCCAAGGATGGAGCCTCCAACCAGAGCATCCTCGAGCGTCTGCGCATCCATTATCTCACCTCGGGCAGACACAGGACTTGCGGCTGTTGATGCAAGCTGTGTCTGACAGGCCGTCAGCGCCCCAAGCGCGAGTCCACTACCGGTCAAAAAAGTTCTACGTAGCATGCGATTACCCTCTCTGTTCTGCATTCAGCCTAAGCGCTGGCTTGATGCAGACAAGAGGCGATCAATTGCCAATCTCAGCGATATCGAACGGCGTCGTCTGATAGACTTGGTTTATCCAGTTCCCAAAGAGGAGATGGGCGTGGCTGCGCCAACGGTTCTGCGGTTCGGCACCAGGGTCATCATTGGGGAAATAGCCGTGCGGCAGGCGGACTGCTTTTCCAGCCGCCACATCGCGTTCATACTCTTCTTTCAAAGAGGTTGAGTCATATTCGATATGATTGAAGCAATAGAGGTTTCGACGCGTTGGTTCACTTAACAGGCAGGGTCCGGTAAAGTCGCTGTCCATAAGAATTTCCAAATCTGGCACCGCCGCGATATCGGTCTTGCGAACCTCAGTCCAACGACTGACCGGGATTTGAAAATCGTCACTAAAGCCAGAGAGATAAGGAGCAGCCGGGTCTAGGTTTCGATGTCGATAGACGCCGAATGCTTTTTCCGCCAGCTCATGTTTCGGAACACCGTGTAGATGATAAGCTGCCGCCATTGCCCCCCAGCAGATAAAGAAACCAGAGTGCACATTGGTCTCGGTCCAGTCCAAAATCTCCTTTAGCTCATCCCAATAGGTGACGTCCTCAAAGGGCAGAGTTTCAATCGGCGCGCCCGTGACGATAAACCCGTCAAACTTGCGGTGCTTCACCTCCTGCCAGTTCTGGTAGAAACTGATCAGGTGGTCCTGCGGCGTATTTTTGGGTGTGTGACCGCCGACCATGATCAGCGTGAGTTCAACCTGCAAAGGTGAGGCACCAATCAAGCGAGCGATCTGGGCTTCTGTCCGGATCTTGTTGGGCATCAGGTTGAGCAGACCGATCTGAAGCGGGCGAATATCCTGGCGGATGGCATCACTGTCCGTCAAAACAGCGACGCCTTCTTTAACCAGCACATCGCGCGCCGGGAGTGTATCTGGAATCTTGATCGGCATTTCGCCGCCTCCGTCTTATTCTTATCGCTGTCGGAACGGCGGCGTGGGGCTCTCCCCTGAACTTCCGCACGGCCTTTTAGCGACTTGTTTAACGTGGCTGCAAGCCGACCGGCCAAATCACCACGAAATGCGTTTATGCTATTGAGGGTGATGGGTCAATTAAGGGCTAGGTCAACTCAGATCTAGAGGCAGTGTAGACAAATCAATCGCCTCTGTTTCTTCAATATCAGACTGAATCTGACGCTTGGAAAGCTCCAGAAGTGCCAGGTGATAGATATCACGGGCGTATCCGACCCCTTTATGCGCGGCTGTGATGTACAAGTAAGAGGTCGTGATCGCGAAAGCCAGAAGTCCAACCATGATCCAGAGGCCGCCGTCTGCAGACAGTTGGCGAATGAGCTCGCCGAAATCGACTTTCCAGATCTGATTGGCTGCGACTATCAAAGTCAGCGGTACTGTGAAGTTTACAACAGCCATGTACCGAAAAGCGGCTTCGGCCTGATCCTTGTTGATAAAAGCCATCGTCTTGAATGCAGCGAGACTCGCATTGGACAGGCCCTCCAGCTTGCTCACTAACCAGCGCGCTCTTTTGTCCGACTGCATCACAGTCAAGCGACGACTGCCTAATCGCGGGCTCAGTCCCATCATGCCCGCCCACGATGTCGTCAAAGATACAAAAGTAGATCTCGTTGAGTAGGTCGTCTGCACCTCAGCCCAAAGAGCTTCAGCTGCGGTATAATGCTTATCGGGAGAAAACTCAGAGGCGGTCATGAAAAGGTGCTCAATTGCATCTCGTTTCACGTAGCACGCGAGACAGATTCAGCAATGGGCAGATAGGTGCGATTATTCACTTGCACATGATACTGGACAATCGCAATTTGTTCTGCTTATGTTCCAAACGAGGTACAGATGCAACAACCAACCGAAATTGAATCACTCTACATTGATTTCGACGCCTTCTTCGCGAATGTGGAGAAACAGCTATGTCCGGAACTTCGTAATCGCCCCGTCGGAGTTATACCACTCCAGTCGGACCATACGAGCCTGATTGCACGCTGCTATCTCGCCAAGGCGGCTGGACTAAGCCGTGGCACGTCCGTACTGGAAGCACGAGAGCGTTGCCCGGACATTGCGCTGCCAGTCGCTCGGCATGATGAGTATGTCAGAATGCATCATCAAATTCTGGATGAAGTGAACCGGCATGTTCCGGTACAAAAAGTCTGGTCCGTCGATGAAATGGAATGCGCCCTGATTGGCGCTGAACGACAAGATTGCGTGAATCTTGCCCATCGGATCCGAGAGGGGTTACGCACATCGATCGGCGCATACGTAACGCCTTCAATCGGCCTGGCCCCGAACCAGTTTCTCGCCAAAGTCGCCGCAGAAATGGACAAGCCCAATGGCTTTGTGATGTTACATCCAGACGATTTGCCCGGTCGCTTGTTTGATCTCAAACTGACCGATCTGCCAGGCATTTCAAAAGGGATCGAAGTTCGGCTCTTGAAGTCAGGTATTACCAGTGTGGAAGCCCTCTGGAATCTGGCTCCGAAGCATGCCCGCAAGATCTGGGGCAGTGTCGAGGGTGAACGCTTCTGGGCGCAGTTGCGGGGCTATCGCGTCTCCCGCCCTGAGACCGTACGCCGGATGTTCGGCCATGGGCGTGTCCTGTCGCGCGAGTGGAGAGAACCGGCAAATGCCCGCGACTGCCTACGCTTGCTGACCGCGAAAGCCGCGCGGCGCCTCCGACGGGAAGGCTATATGGCAACTATTCTCAACGTCGGGTTGACCTCGGCACAGAATGACCGCCGCGGTGCACACGTGCGGTTTTCCCCAGCGTCTGATGACTACACATTTCTAGGTCATGCCTGCACCCTTTTCGATACGCTTACCTCACAGATGCATACACCGCAGTTCAAGAAAGTATCTGTCTCCTTGATGGGAATCTATCATCAAGGAGACTGTCATGAAGACTTACTCGAAGCCCCTTCAAATCGTGCAAATCGCCAGAAATGGCAGACCCTGACCGAGACGATGGATGATCTCAACGCCCGCTATGAGGCCTGCGTTGTGTCACTCGGCATGCACCGCCAACCGCGCGGCGGTTATGCCGGGGCCAAGATCGCATTCGGGCGGGTGCCAGACCTTATGGACTTTGCGACGACACCGGAAGCCGCTGCCGGTACACCCCGGTAGGGGCTAATCGCCGCTCAGATTCGGCTTGCGCTTCTCCCGAAACGCATCGACGGCTTCCTTGCGATCATCCATATAGTTAGAGACGCTTTCCCAGCCGATCGCCGCGTCCATAAGCTGCGCCGCAAGAGCGCGAAGGGGGATATTGGCCACGGTCTTGGTCCAACGCACAGCCCAGCGCGGATTGCCCTGTAGTTTGGCAACCAGCTCTGCCACCTTGCCATCGAGTGCCTCGGTCGGCACCGCATAGTTAATCAGGCCAAGTTCTTTCGCTTCCGAAGCACTTAGCATATCGCCCGTCATCAAGAGCTCTTTGGCTTTCGCGTAGCCGATCAATTGCGGCCAGATCAGCGCGCCACCATCGCCAGCAACCAGCCCGACTTTGACATGTGGATCGCCAATCACAGCCTTTTCATCAGCGATTATGATATCGCAGAGCAGCGCAATCGTCGCCCCGAGGCCAGCCGCAGCGCCATTCATGCGGCAGATCATTGGCTTTTCCATTTCCAGAATAGACGAGACAATCCGCTTGGCTTCCCAGGCAATGTCGCGAAACTTGGACGGATCTGAAATCTGCTCATCGAACCAGTCAAAATCACCGCCTGCGCAGAACGCTCTGCCTTTGGCTGTAAGAATGATGATATCGCTGGCGCTGTCGCGTTGAAGATCGGAAAAGACCTTGCCGAACTCTTCATGCATGGCGGCGTCGACACCATTTACCGGATGGTCTGACGTAATCGCTGCGGTCAGGACACGGTCGTTTCGTTCGAAGACAAAGCGCGTGTATGTCTCTTCAGTAATATCAAAGGGCGTCGTCATGTCTCTTCTCCCACTTTCACCACCCGGCGGCCGAAATTCTCTCCCCGGAACAGTCCGCAAAAGGCCTCGGGCATGGCCTCGATGCCTTCAAAGCGTTCCTCTTTGAGCTTCAAACTGCCTGTCGCAATCAGGCCCGCCATCTCATTGAGGGCAACCGGGAAGTCTCTGGCAAAATCGAAGACAACCAAGCCCTGCATGGCAACGCGGTGGGTTATAAAGGGCTTTGTGTTGACGATGCCCGGCGTTTCTTCTGGTGACAGATTATAGTCCGCGACCTGTCCAGAGACGCAAATCCTTCCATTGAGCCGCATTAGAGGCAGAACACGGTTGATCATCGCGTTGCCGACATTGTCAAAAAGCAGATCAACGCCCTTTGGCATGGCTTCTCTGATGGCCGCATCAAGGTCCGGAACGGTCTTGTAATTGATGGCGTGATCGAAGCCTGCCTCTTTGACAAGCCAGTCGCATTTTGTATCGCTGCCGGCAATCCCGATGACTTGCTGAGCCCCGCCAGCTTTGGCAAGTTGCCCTGCGGTGGCACCAACCGGGCCCGCAGCGGAGGTGACCAGAACGCGATCGCCCGACTTGAAAGCGGCTACCGATTTCAGACCAAACCATGCCGTAAGCCCCGGCACACCAAGTACGCCAATCCAAAGCGAGAGCGGCAGCTGGACCTTATCAGGCACCGTGCCAATAAAGCCCTTGCCGGTCTGAATGGAATGGGTCCGCCAGCCGCCTGCGCAAAACACTCTGGTTCCGATTGGGAAGTCGGCATTTTCGGACTGGTCGACAATACCGACGCTAAACCCGTCTACCGGCTTGCCCAGAGGCAGCGCAGCGGCATAGCTATCACCCCCTGACAGTCTTGAGCGCGTTCCGGGGTCAACAGAATTGAAGACATGGCGAACTCTGAATTGTCCATCCTTCGGAATTGGGGCGTCCTTCGTTTCCAAGGTGAAGTCTGAAGGCTTTGGCGGCCCGTCACAGTAACTCGTCAGCGTAACCTGTTGCATATGTTCACCCATGGGACCTCCGGCTTGAGCATTTCTGCATGGTATGGCGCAGATTGGGCGCTATAGGCCAGTGGCGACGTCGGGAGACCCGTCAAGGACGGCTTACACATGAACAGCGAGAGCTATGAAAATCTTTGGATATTCGAATTTTTGCTCAATTCACGCACTGTAACTGAGCAAAACGCACCCTTTAGAAAAAACATATCAAGTTTACCCCAAAGCCGGTTGTGGGTTTGGTTAAGACGGCCTAAGTGGCCCTCGTTTGTTTCGTATCTGCGTTAAGGGGATTAATCATTGACTGAGCTGACGCACCTCGACCGTCTAGAGGCCGAGAGCATTCATATCATGCGCGAAGTGATATCGGATGCCGAAAACCCGGTTATGCTTTACTCCGTTGGTAAAGACAGCGCAGTTATGCTGCACTTGGCCATGAAGGCCTTCTACCCAAGTGTGCCGCCCTTCCCGCTGATGCACGTGGACACGACCTGGAAGTTCAGCGAGATGATCGCCTTCCGCGACCGCAAAGCCGCTGAGATTGGTATGGACCTGATCGTTCACACCAATCAGGACGGTGTGGAACAAGGGGTTGGGCCGTTCACGCACGGCTCTTCACTTCATACTGATATCATGAAGACGACCGCCCTGAAACAGGCGCTGGACAAGTACAAATTCGATCTCGCCTTTGGCGGCGCGCGCCGGGACGAAGAAAAGTCACGCGCGAAAGAACGTATTTGTTCCTTCCGGACCGCTGAACACCGCTGGGACCCAAAGAGCCAGCGCCCCGAGCTTTGGAACCTTTACAACACGCGCATCCGCAAGGGTGAGAGCATTCGTGCCTTCCCACTGTCGAACTGGACCGAGCTCGACATCTGGCAGTATATCCGCCGTGAAAGCATCGAAATCGTTCCCCTTTATTACGCTGCAAAGCGCCCCGTCATAGAATGGGAAGGCAGCCAGATCATGGTCGATGATGATCGCGTCCCGGCTGAACTGCGTGCGACCGCTGTCGAGAAATATGTCCGGTTCCGCACACTGGGTTGCTACCCGTTGACCGGCGCGGTGGAGAGTAAAGCGGATACGCTTGAAGAGATCATCCAGGAAATGCTCCTGACCAAGTCATCAGAGCGCCAGGGTCGCACAATTGACCGCGATCAGGCCGCCTCGATGGAGAAGAAAAAGCAAGAGGGCTATTTCTAATGTCGCACCAGTCTGACCTGATTGCTGAAGATATCTCCGCCTATCTTGAAGCACACGAGAACAAGTCTCTGCTTCGTTTCATTACGTGTGGCAGCGTGGATGATGGTAAATCAACACTCATCGGCCGCCTGCTCTATGACTCCAAGATGATCTTTGAGGATCAACTGGATGCGCTGGAGAGCGATTCCAAGAAGCATGGTACGCAAGGCGACAAGATCGATTTCGCACTCCTTGTGGATGGTCTTGCAGCCGAACGCGAACAAGGCATTACGATTGATGTCGCCTATCGGTTCTTCTCAACCGATAAACGCAAATTCATTGTCGCGGATACGCCCGGCCATGAGCAGTATACGCGCAACATGGCGACCGGTGCCTCAACAGCAGATCTCGCCATCCTGATGATCGACGCGCGCAAGGGCATTCTGACCCAGACGCGCCGCCACAGCTTCATTGCAAGCTCGCTCGGTATCCGCAAGCTCGTGCTTGCCATCAATAAGATGGACCTCGTTGAGTATGATGAGGCGATCTACAACAATATTGAACAGGATTTCCTTGAGTTTGCTCAGGAGCTGAATGCCGGGATTGAGATTCAAGCCATCCCGGTGTCAGCGCTGGCCGGCGACAATATCGCGACAAACTCTGCTAACACGCCGTGGTATGATGGGCCGAGCCTGATCGAGTATCTCGAAACTGTTCCGGTTGGGGATGAACGCAGAGCCGCGTCATTCCGTATGCCTGTGCAGTGGGTCAACCGTCCCAATCTGGATTTCCGCGGTTTCTCTGGCCAGATCGCATCGGGCACCATCAAAGCTGGCGATCGGATCAAGACGCTGCCGAGCGCAAAAGAAACCACCGTCGAACGGGTTGTGGTTCATGGCGGAGATCTCAAAGAAGGTGTTGCAGGGCAATCTGTAACGCTGACCTTTGCAGATGAGGTCGATACATCGCGCGGGGATTTGATCTGCGCCGCCAATGATCCTGCAGAAGTCGCAGATCAGTTTCAGGCGCGTATCCTTTGGATGTCTGACGACGCGATGCTCCCAGGCCGTCGCTATATCGTGAAAATGGGTTCGAAATCCGTTACCGGGCTGGTCTCCAGCTTAAAGTATCAGATCGATGTCAACACGCTGCAGGATAAGCCGGGCAAAACGCTGGCTTTGAATGAGGTAGGCGTCTGTACACTTGGTCTCGATCAGGCCATCGCTTTTGATCCATACGATACCAATCGCGAAACCGGCGGCTTCATTCTAATTGATCGGATGACCAATAATACAGTTGGTCTCGGCTTGATCGACTTTGCGCTGCGCCGCGCGGGGAACATTCACTGGCAAGCGCTGGATGTCGATCGCAAGGCCCTGTCTGATCAGAAAGATCAGAAACCAGCGGTCCTGTGGTTCACGGGCCTCTCTGGCTCAGGCAAATCAACCATCGCGAACGCCCTTCAGAAAAAGCTCTATTCAATGGGCAAGCACACATTTGTGCTGGATGGCGATAATGTTCGCCATGGCCTGAACCGCGATCTCGGTTTTACTGATGAAGACCGGGTGGAGAACATTCGCCGCGTCTCCAATGTTGCGAAACTGATGTCTGATGCCGGTTTGATCACATTGGTCAGTTTCATCTCGCCCTTCAGGTCCGAGCGTCAGATGGCGCGAAATATGATGAGTGATGGTGAGTTCGTTGAAATTCACGTCGATACACCACTCAATGTGGCTGAAGAGCGCGATGTTAAGGGACTTTATAAGCGCGCACGCGCAGGTGAGATCAAGAATTTCACCGGTATCGATAGCCCGTATGAAGCCCCCAATCAGCCTGAGATCACCATTGATACAGTTGATGCAACTGCGGAAGAAGCTGCAGATCAGATTGTGAAATGGATGCAAGACAAAGGCTTCCTGAGCTAACTCGCCAGCCTTGCGCGACGAACGCTTGAGGCAAACACGCAAATGCCTCTTGCGCTTCCCCAGCGGGACCGTCTCTAGAACGGTCCCGTAGATGAGGGAGAACACGTTGATGTTACAGACACGTATCACTGAAATGCTCGGTATCGAAAAGCCGATCATACAAGCCGCCATGGGCTGGATTGCCCGCGCGCCCTTATCGTCGGCTTTTTCCAATGCAGGCGGCATGGGAATTATTGAAACCTCTTCCGGTGAGCTGGATGCCATACGCGGAGAAATCACCAAGATGCGGGAGCTGACGGACAAGCCGTTCGGTGTAAACGTCGCTCAGGCTTTTGTGCGGGACCCGGATATTGTTCAATTCATCATCGACAATGGCGTGAAGTTCGTCACCACATCTGCTGGAAATCCCAAGAAGTATACCGGTCAGCTGAAAGAGGCCGGATTGACTGTCTTTCACGTCGTGCCGTCGCTAAAAGCGGCGCTCGGTGCCATTGATGCAGGCGTTGACGGCCTGATCGTTGAAGGCGGTGAAGGCGGCGGGTTCAAGAACCCCAAGGATGTCGCCTCAATGGTGCTGATCCCGCAAGTCTGTGAAGCGGTTGAGGTCCCGGTTGTCGCGGCTGGCGGCATCATGGATGGCGGCTCCATGGCGGCGGCTTTTGCTCTGGGTGCGGAAGGCGTGCTGATGGGTACGCGCATCCTTTCGAGCGCCGAGAGCCCGGTTCATGAAAACTGGAAAACGGCCATCGTTGACGCCGATGCTACAGATACTGTGTTCCTTAACCGGGACGGACCCGGTCCAGCGCTTCGGGCGCTGCGCACAGAGCGGACAAGCCGTATCGAGAAGGAAGGCGTTGAGAATATCTTCGGAGAGTTTGCCGGGACACAGGATGTCTACTTCGGCGGAGACCTGGAAGCCGGGATCGCTCTGACAGGTCAGGTTGCCGGGCGGATCAAAGGCGTGCGGCCAGTCGCAGACATTCTGAACGAAACGATGGAGCAATTCGACGCCACACTGGCGCGACTAAATGCGATTAAGCATTAAGGGCGAACTATTCGCCGCCCTCACTGCGTTGCAGAATGGTTCGTTTTCCGGCGTGGTTGGGGGCTGAAATAACGCCCTCTTCTTCCAGCCGCTCAATTAGCGTGGCGGCTTTATTATAGCCAATCTTCAAACGGCGCTGAATATAGCTGGTCGAAGCCCGCTTATCGCGCAGGACGACGGCCATTGCCTGCGCATAAAGGTCTTCATCCTTGTCGCCAGTTGAGGTGCCAAGCATCGCATCCATCACAGCGCTGCCTGTGCCATCCTCGGGTTCTTCGAGCACTTCGGGATTGTAATCCGGTTCGCCGCCATTCTCACGCAGCCAATCGACAACGGCCTGGACCTCTTCATCAGAGACAAATGGTCCATGACACCGCTTCGATTTCACACCAGCTGCCTGATACAAGAGATCCCCCATACCGAGCAGCTGCTCAGCGCCCTGCTCACCCAGAATGGTGCGACTGTCGATCTTGGTGGTGACCATATATGAGATGCGGGTCGGGAAGTTCGCTTTGATTGTGCCGGTAATCACGTCAACAGACGGGCGCTGTGTTGCTGTGATCAGGTGAATGCCTGCGGCACGGGCCATCTGCGCGAGGCGCTGAACACAGCCTTCGATTTCCTTGCCGGCAACCATCATCAGGTCGGCCATTTCATCAATCACAATGACGAGGTTTGGAACGTGCTCTAACGGCAGGATCTCAGTCTCGTGCACAGGCTTTCCATGGTCATCATATCCGGTCTGTACCTTGCGGGTCAGATGCTCGCCTTTCTTGCGGTACTCCTCGGCTTTGGCATTAAAGCCAGCGAGATTACGCACGCCCGCCTTGGACATCAGCTCATAGCGCATTTCCATCTCACGAACGGCCCATTGCAGCGCCAGAACAGCCTTTTTCGGGTCGGTTACGACCGGTGAGAGGAGATGCGGGATACCCTCATAGATCGAGAGCTCAAGCATTTTCGGGTCGATGAAGATAAACCGGCACTCTTCAGGTGGCAGTTTATAAATGAGGGACAGGATCATGGCATTGACGCCAACCGACTTGCCCGAGCCCGTCGTCCCGGCAATCAACAAGTGGGGCATCTTGGCGAGCTCAACCACTGTAGGCGCGCCGCCAATGTCTTCTCCCAAAGCCATGGGCAGGGCATGCTTGGTTTTGGTATAGATATCTGAATCGAGCAGACTGCGCAGGTAGACTGTGTCGCGCGCTTCATTAGGCAGCTCGATACCAATTGCATTCTTGCCCGGGATAACGGCGATCCGCGCTGAGACCGCGCTCATTGATCTTGCGACATCATCGGCGAGTGAAATCACGCGTGCAGACTTCACCCCGGCAGCTGGTTCCAATTCGAACAGAGTTACGACCGGGCCAGGACGAACCTCGCGGATGCGACCTCGCACACCGAACTCGCGCAAGACTTCGGCAAGCCGATTGGCCTTTATGAGCAATGCATCCTCATCCACCTCAGTTCGACGCGACGGCGCGATTTGCAATAGATCGATCGGCGGAAGTTTTGATGCTTTGCGACGACGGGGCTTGCGGACCCGAGGCTGCGCTTTGGTCGGTGAGCGTGATGGTTCAGCCTCAGTCTGTTTGCTTTTGCTGGAAACCGGGATGACCGGCGCCTCTTCGGCAATGATTTCTGCCTCTTCGATATCACGCGCCGCGCTGCGCTCAATCAGCGTGGGACGATCGTCACCATAAGCGTCGAGATAGTCCTCATCGGCTTCGGGTGTTTGATGCGCGCTCTTTCGGCGTTGACGCCAAGCGCTTAGCCAGCCGCTGAGGCCACGCGCGCGATGCGCTGCACGTCGGCTGGACTTGGCGGCGGCGGCTTGCAACAATTGTGCATCATCCTTGCGGAAGCCTAGTGCAGAGAAGGCCGCGAGCAAGGCCGCCGCGCCAAGCACCAAACCGGACAACAGCTCCGGCGCAGGTAAAAGCAGCGCACGGAATGGCACCACGGCGAGGCCATGCAGGCCATCTCCAATCATACCGCCAAGTCCAGCGCGCAAGGGCCAGGATGTAGGCACGGGCCAGGAGGCCAGACAGGCAGCGGACAAAGGCACGAACAAGGCGCCTAATAGCCACCGACGGACACGTGGCGCGCCAATCAGCACCGCACGCATGGCACCGCCAATCATCAGGGCAAACCCAGCAGCCCAGGCGGACCACCCGAGAAGTTGGCGAGCAAGATCTGCAAAGACAGCCCCACCAGCACCAAACAGATTCTTGACATCCATGGTCGTGGCCGCATTCCAACTTGGGTCGGTGGGATCATAGGAGCCCACACTGCCACAAATGAATACACCCAGGCCGAATGCGGCCGTGCCGGTCAGGATTCGCCAAACCGGATCTGATACATCGCGCATCTGACGCGCTTCTGCGGTCGTGTCAGCCATCGTCTACTCTCCGAGGTCGGAACCAAAAACTTATCTAAAACTGACAAGGTGGCCTTAAAGCGGCGCTAACAGGACTGCAGTTTGCACATAAAAAAGTCCCGGCCACGAATGGCCGGGACTGAGTTGGGAGGAAACGCTCCCAGACAGGAAGCGTATTTGCTAAGAAGCAAATTCTGGATAGGCTTCGACGCCAGTGTCGGCTTTGTCGAGGCCCATCTGCTGATCTTCGTCGCTGACACGTACACCGATGGTGAACTTGAGCGCGAGCCAGACAATGGCAGACGTAACACAGACAAAGACAGCTGTTGCGGCTACACCGATGAACTGAACCAAGAAGGTTGCTTCAGTCGGTGACGTCCACGGAACAATCATTGTGCCCCAGATACCGCAAACGAGGTGAGCTGGGATCGCACCGACGACATCATCGATTTTGAACTTATCAAGGAGTGGGACCGTCAGAACAACCAACACACCGCCAACAGCACCGATCAGAACGGCTTGCGCCATGTTCGGGTCAAGTGGACCAGCGGTGATTGAGACCAAGCCGCCAATCGCACCGTTAAAGGCCATGGTTGGATCAACTTTGCCCTTATAAAGGATTCCGGTGAGGATCATTGCCGCAATGACACCACCGACGGCCGCCATGTTTGTGTTGGCGAAGATTTTTGCAACGGCATTCACATCATCAAAGGTACCAGCAGCAAGCTGAGACGCGCCGTTAAAGCCGAACCAGCCGAACCAAAGAATGAACGTACCGAGAGCAGCCAACGGAATGTTGGATCCTGGCATCGGGTTCACTTTGTCCCCAAAGAATTTACCGGCACGTGGCCCGATGATGATCGCACCGATAAGCGCCGCCCAGCCACCGGTTGAGTGGACAAGGGTTGATCCCGCAAAGTCATAGAAGCCCATTTCTGCAAGAGCACCACCGCCCCACTGCCAGCTGATCACATTGGGATAGATCAATGCAGCCAATACAGCTGTGAAGATGAGAAACGGCCAAAGTTTAACGCGCTCAGCGACGGTACCGGAAACGATGGAAGCGGCTGTCGCTACAAACACCATCTGGAAGAACCAGTCTGAACTCGCAGCGTATCCGACGCCAAGGTCTTCTGCTGGAAACCAAGGCTTTGCATTCCCATAACCGATCCATCCACTGACCGCAGCGGCGTCGCCAGGATAGCCGATATTGTAACCGCACAACCAGAACATCAGCCCCGCTACGGAGAACAGTCCGATATTCTTCATGGACTGCATGGATGCGTTCTTTGAACGAACCAGACCCGCTTCAAGACAGAGGAAGCCAGCGGCCATGAACATAACGATCAGGCCACCTATCAAGAACAGGAAACTGTTATCTACGTAAGCGCTTACGTCACTGGCGGAGGGTATCTCCGCATCCTGAGCAAAGGCGCTAAGCCCTGCTCCCAATGCAACTGGAAGCGTCATAGCTCCCCGCGTTGCGTGCTTAATCCAATTTTTCATGCCCTACGAACTCCCGCAGCTAGTTGGTTTACCGGCGCACCTAAGCGATTGTGTTCAACCTTACGCCAGCGTTAATGAAAGATTGCAGAGCGGCCTGCATCGCGCTGATCAAAAAACGAGCACGCTATGATCGAAAAGCACACTTGTTCGTCAGATTGAGATTTCAACACACAACCCAGACGATGGTCGAACGTGATTTCGTCGCGGCGACACGCCACATGCTTCGGTCTAGGATTTTGATATGGCCGATACTGTAGTCGATGTTGCGATCGTTGGAGCTGGTCCCGTCGGGGCCAGTCTGGCGCTGGGCTTAGCTGATCTAGGCTTGAAGACCGTTGTAATAGATGGCCGGAGCGCAGACAGTTCTCCAAAGAATGACGGCAGAAATTTTGCTATTGTTACAGGGAGTTGTCGGCTACTGGATACGCTTGGCATTGCGGGAAAGCTAACCGGCAACAGCCAGCCTCTGCATGGGCTCGAGGCGGTCGATGGCGGCGGTCATATTCTGCCTGCGCCTTCTGTTATGTTTCAGGATAGCGATCTCGATAGTCCCGATCCGGATGACACGCTAGGCCAGATGGTTCGCGCTGAAGACCTTCAGCGTGCGCTTGATGACGCCCTTGCTCTGGAAGAGAATCTGACTGTTTTGCGTCCATGCCGGTTCAAGGGTGTCGAGACCGACAACGGCTATTCGACACTTTACCTTGATGGCGCTGATACGATCAGGACACGTTTGCTCATCGGGGCAGACGGGATGAACTCTCCCGTCCGCAAAGCTCTAGGCATTACTGTAGAAGGGCGCGACTATGGAAAGTCCGTCTTCACAGCGAACGTGAAACTTGACCGTCCGCATCAGGGGATTGCTCGGCAGCTCTTTCTACCTGAAGGCCCATTTGCAACGCTTCCGCTCACGGGTGACCGGGCGAATCTCGCCTGGTATCTAAAGCGCGGGGCAGCGGAGGCGCTCGCAGACTGCACGCAAGCCGAAATTGAAGCAGAGCTGAATGCGAAATTCGCTTCGTTTAGTGGCCCAATGACACTCGATAGTCCAGCTGGCAGCTACCCTCTGATCCTGCAGGTTGCAACGCAGATTATCGCAACCCGCGCTGCCTTGGTTGGGGATGCTGCGCGGCGCGTCAACCCGCTGGCAGGTCAAGGCCTCAATCAGGGCTTTCGTGACGCGGCTGCGCTGATCGACGTGCTAAAAGAGGCTCAAGCGGTAGGGCTTGATATTGGCTCGCCATCCGTTCTGGAGGGCTTTAGCGAAGCCAGAAGGTTCGAAGGTACAGCTGCCGCCTTGGCGCTGGATGGCATTGATAGACTGTTTTCCAACGATTTGGCCCTGACCAAGCCCATACGGTCTCTTGGACTGCTCGCGGCGAATGAAATTGGACCTCTGCGTCGATGGCTCGCTAGAAAGGCTAGCGCGACTGACGACGGCGTGCCCGCTTCAATGGAGGCCTGGTAGGGGCGTTATCCAACCAGAGCGCCCCTGAATTATAGAGATAGAGGAAAGCTTCGGTCGATTCCTGTGCCGCCTCTCCGGCCAGCTCTCCCGCCATTCGCCGGTTTGACACTCTTTGTATGCAAGCAAAGCCAACCAGCGGAACAATGGTCCACCAGGCGATAAAGAAGGCCGACAAGACACCCGCGACAAGCAGAAAGTCCGACATCAGGTCGAGCAATCGAATGCGATTGACGTAGTGTTTGCCAACCGGCCGCAGGCGATCAAGCCGCTCATACAGAAAGTCGGCGTCAAGCGCCCAAGTCTGGTCCTTGGTAGCGGCGATGCGAACCGTTGTTGGTTCGGTGCGTCCTGCGTCTCGAAGTTTGTAACGATGCGCGGCCATGACATCCTCCACTGGAGAGAACCCTAGCGTTGATGACTTAACCAAAGCCTATCGCGAACATTACAGATAGTTCGCTTTTATCGAAAGCGCATGCAGCCCGGACGCAAACTCGTCTGCCAAGGCAGACATCACTTCGCGTTGCATTGCAACACGGCTTAGTCCCTCGAACTGCGGCGAGATAATTTTCACATTGAAATGGGTCTCACCTTCAGGGCTCGCACCAGCGTGACCGGCATGGCGGGCACTGTCATCGACCACTTCAAGCGTGGTTGGCTGGAACTTTCTGGTCAAAACCTCAGAAATCCGGTCCTTGCGTGACATCTTTTCTAGCCTCCGGCGGTCGAACACACTATGTTGCGGCGCTGATGAGCAAAGATTACGAGTACCGCCCCAAGTTCACCGATATAAGGGTGAAGCCGCCCGCTGACGAGACGTCGCGTGCAAAGGCTCAGGAAAATCGCATCTGCGATTATGAAGGTTGCGATCTGGCTGGCGAGCATCCAGCCCCGAAACAGTTCGGAGATGGCAAATACTGGTTCTGTAAGCGCCACGCGGCTGAGTACAATAAGGCGTTTAATTTCTTCGACACGATGACCGATGAGCAGTTGAAGGCGTTCCGCGAGAACTCTCGCTACGGGTTCAGCCCAACCTGGAAAATGGGATCGGGCCCAATGGGCGGCTCAAAAGCAGGTAAAGCGAGTGACCCGCGCACCTGGAAGGGTGCTGAATTCTTCGACAACCGGGAAGCGGCCCGTGAAGCGCGCCGCGGCAATCGCAGCGCCACCGGGGTAGCGAAACGCGCCCTGGCGGAGCTCGATCTGGAGGCTGATGCAAAGCCACCGGAAATTCGAACGCGGTATGCCGAGTATGTGCGACGGTTCCACCCGGACTCAAACAGCGGTGATCGGTCCTCAGAGGAAAAACTGGCCAAAGTCATCCGTGCCGGGAAGACCCTGAAAGCCGCTGGCCTAATGAAGGATTAGCGGCTTTACGCTTGCCAGAAGGTGCGGTTCATTCCAGATGACCTGCATGAATGATGCGCCCTTACTATCCTACGCGCCCTATTTTGAGCATCCGGTAAAGCGGAAACTTGTCCACGCGATTGAGCGCCTGTCGGGGCAACGCAAGCTCCAGCGCCTCTACGAAACTTACCGGCGCGACCTTTCGAACGAACCATTTTTCGCAGCTGCGGTGAAGCTGCTGGAACTGGATGTCCACTTTAATACGGGGCGGCTTGCGCAAATACCGGCGACAGGTCCGCTCGTTGTTGTTGCCAATCACCCGTTTGGTGTGCTCGACGGCGTTTTGATATCTTGGTTGATGTCGCTTCGGCGAACGGATTTCAAAGTCCTCACCAATGCCATACTTGATGGTGCCCCCGAAGCGCGCGATTGGCTGTTGCCGATTGATTTTGCTGGCACACGCGAAGCTCAAGCAACCAATATTGCGACACGCGCCGATGCACTGCGCCGACTGGAAAACGGTGAGTGCATTATCGTGTTTCCATCAGGGGGCGTTTCGACGTCTCCAACACCGTTTGCCCGTATGGCCGTTGATGACACCTGGAAACCTTTTACGGCAAAGCTGATCAGCAAGAGCGGGGCACATGTCACCCCGATCTTTTTTGAGGGGCAGAATTCACGCTTGTTTCAATGGGCCAGTCATATGTCGATCGAGTTGCGATTGGCCCTGATATTCCGCGAGGTGAAACGCCGAATTGGAACCGCTATGCCCGTGCATATCGGCAAGACCCTGAGCCCAGACGACCTGGCTCATGCCGGACGACGCCACGATCTGATGAACTTTCTGAGGGATCAGACTTACGCTATGGCCCCGGAGAAGCAGCGAACTGCAATTGCATCCGCAACAGCGCAGTTTGAGGCCAACAAGCCTTCGATTTTTCACTAGATTCTAGGGAATGTAGACGGTGTATTCGACCTGCGCTTCGACATCGAACGTTCCGTCTGCAAGGTCGATATTGCCAGTGTTCCAGCGATAATCGAGATCAAATCGGATCGACTGATCGGCAATGCTGCCAGGAGATTCAGCCGTCTTTCGATTGCCGACAAACATAGTCGAACCAGAACTCAGGCGAGCCAATCTGCGATAGCCGGTCCATTGAAGACCGGCGGTATTCGAATTACCGGTATGAGCGTATTGCGCCGCCGAGCCAAAGGACAATCCATCATCCGTCCCGGTCTCTGTAATTCGCGTGCGAAGCCGAATGAGCTCTAAATCGGCGGGGTCGCCAATGGCACTTGAGATCGCATCAATGTTGAAACCCTTGTTTGATGCAACGTAGAAGCTGGATTCGATTTCACTGCGCACGGTGCGAATATCTGTATTGGCTTGCAAACCAAAGGCACTGAAGGAATCTGCTGCTGAGGTGAAACGATCACCGTTTGAGTTTGCGGTCTGGTTACCGCCGCCTGCAACGCGCCGAATACGAAGCGTTGCGCCAGCACCATCAGGAAAGCTCTCATCCATCGCGTCCAGAGTTCCGGTTACAACCGGGAACACATCGTCTGCAATCAGGTCGACATTCGTTCCGCCATTCTCAAGAATGAAATCAGATGCGATCGGTGTGGTATTTGTGCTGTCAGCCGCCCAGACGATTACAATGCCGTCCTGTGACATGGTGATCCGGTCAACAATCCCGCCCTGAACTGGCATTGCCAGACAAAGGCCTGCCATCGCCTGCAAGGCGATCAATCGTCCAATTCTTGAACGCATCTTCTCAGGAATGCTTATCATGCAGACTGTATGACACACCGGAATTGGGATATGGCTAAAACGCTATGTCAAATTTTATCCAAAATCGGACGGTTTAGGGTCAGCGCAGGACTTGCCTTTACAGGATAATCAGGGTCTTTGGCGCGGGTTTCCGGAAAGGAGTTCCAGACATGGCAGGTGTAGTGGTCGTGGGTGCCCAATGGGGCGATGAGGGAAAAGGCAAGATCGTTGACTGGCTCTCGAGCCGCGCGGACACCGTGGTGCGATTTCAAGGCGGACATAATGCTGGCCATACGCTGGTCATTGGGAACGCCACCTACAAGCTCGCATTGTTGCCATCTGGCCTGGTACGGGGCGGCAAACTCTCGGTGATCGGTAATGGGGTTGTGGTTGATCCCTGGCACATGATCGAGGAAATCGCAGGCATTCAGGCGCAAGGTGTCGATGTCAGCCCGGAGACGCTGCTGCTTGCTGATAACGCATCCCTGATCTTGCCCTGGCACAAGGATATTGACGCCGCGCGTGAAGCCGCTGCGGGTGATGCCCAGATAGGCACGACAAAGCGCGGTATTGGCCCAGCCTATGAAGACCGCGTTGGCCGCCGTGCGATCCGGGTTGCCGATCTTGCTGATCCTGCCGCAATTGATCTGAAACTTGAACGCCTGCTTGCGCACCATCGCCCCTTGCGCAAAGGCCTGAACTTGCCCGAACCGGACGGGGAACAGCTGAAGGCAGACTTACTTGAGATCGCGCCAACCATTCTCGCTTACGCGCAACCTGTATGGAAGACACTCGATCAGAAAGTTCGCAATGACGAGCGCATCCTGTTTGAAGGGGCGCAAGGCGTGATGCTAGATGTTGACCACGGCACCTACCCATTTGTGACTTCATCGAATGTTGTGGCGGGGAACGCTGCTGCAGGTGCAGGGGTTGGACCCGGCGCAATCACCTATGTTCTGGGCCTTGCGAAAGCCTACACGACCCGCGTTGGTGCGGGGCCCTTCCCAACCGAACAGCTGAATGACATTGGTCAACGCCTCGGCGAAATTGGCCGCGAAGTTGGTGTGAACACCGGGCGGTCGCGTCGCTGTGGATGGTTTGACGCGGTTATGGTTCGTCAGGCTTGCGCGACCTCTGGCGTCAACGGTTTGGCGATTACCAAGCTTGATGTGCTCGACAGCTTTGATGAGATCAAGATTTGTACCGCTTACAGACTGGATGGCGAAGTCATTGACTATTACCCTGCCGGATTAACCGATCAGACGCGGGTTAAACCGATTTATGAAACCATGCCTGGTTGGTCTGGATCAACCAGAGGTGCACGCAGCTGGAATGATCTACCAGCTGAAGCGGTGAAATATGTTCGCCGGCTTGAGGAACTGGTCGGCAAACCTGCCGCGCTGGTCTCAACCTCACCTCAGCGCGAAGATGTGATCCTGATGCGTGACCCATTTGCCCGTGCCTAGCCTCTAACGGTTGGCGCCGGGCACCCATTTCACGTCAGCGGCGCCATTCTCGTTTGCAACGCGGCCAGCCACGAATAACCAATCAGACAGCCGATTGGCATAAGCCATTGCCTCGCCAGAAACCGGCTCTTCCGGCAACGATGAGAGCTCAGCGACACAGCGTTCAGCCCGCCGTGCAAGCGTTCTGGCAACATGCAGTTGCGCGGAAAGCGTCGACCCGCCCGGCAAAATAAAGCTGTCCAGAGGTGGAATATCCGCATTCATCTCATCAATTTCAGATTCGAGCCGGTCGACCTGCGTTTGAACAATGCGCAGCGGCTCCCATTCGAGAACCCGTCCGCGATCTGGTGTGGCAAGGTCCGCGCCCAAGTCAAACAGGTCGTTCTGAATGCGCCTTAGAGCGGCCAATAGCGCACCCTCAGCATGCAGAGCTGCGACACCAATCGCGGCGTTTACCTCGTCCACTGTTCCGTAAGCCGTTACACGAGGGTGCCACTTGTCGACAAGCTCTCCGGTGGACAATCGCGTTTTCCCGCCGTCACCAGCCTTTGTGTAGATCTTGTCGAGTTTGACCATAATCGCTCACTAAAACAGTTTGATCGAGCCCAGAACGATACCAAGCAAGACCAGTATCCCGATCACGACAGCCTGTACGATGACCCGAGCGCGCATCAACTGATTGGATCGGCTTGCCTGGCCCTCATCGGTGCGCGTGATGTTCACAAGGCCCATAATCAAAACTACGACAAGCGCCGCCATCGCGATATAAAGCCCGTACTGCAGAAACGTCGCCATGGTCGTCTTCCTTTCGATCTCACCGGAGAGATAAAGCGAATGCGCGACAAAGCCATGAGGCAGGGAGACGCGGATCAACCCGCGTCAGTATTCGTAGGTCTCGATCTTGTCGACTTTGATCGTATAAGCGGCGTCTGCTAGATCAGATTCCTGTGTCTGGGTATAAAGCGTTCCTTCAATCCAGACAGCCTGAGCCAAGTCGCGCAGTTTTACGGGTTCGTCCGAGATAATGAAGACAGTCTGATTGGGCGGCGGCGGCGGCGCATGCAGGCAAGCACCGAAATAAGGCACCAGCAGGAATTCAGTGATTTGAGCATTCGCGCCGAATTCAAACGGGACAGTATAACCTGGCAAGCGAACCTTGGTCCCATTCAGCTCCGGCACGGTATTGAAAGTCCCGATCTGAACCATAATGTCCTGGGCCGATCCCTCAGCAATCGGTGAGGAATACAGCATCGCCATCTGAGCTTGATAAAGCGAAGCCAATCGCTCTTCCTCACCCTCCGGCATTAACTCTTCCCAACCAAGCTCGCGAACACCGCGCGCGGCCAGATCGTTAGCCTCAGCGCCTGCAGCTGCAAGCCTTGACGAGGTTTCGGCCTCGGGGATGCGATCACCGACCTGCGGCCCCGTTTCGGCACTTGCCTGCACATCCGGTTCTGAAGCTTCTGTGTTCCCACAGGAGACAATTGCGAGGATCGATAGCCCGACGAGAAATTTCCTGATCATCATGAGATCTTATCTAGTCTCGATTGAGCTCTATCACCAGCCTCATAACAGCATTCTGATCACAGTTTCACCGACAACCCATCCGCAAGCGACCGACGCATCGCAACGATCGCTGGAAAAACACCCAGCAGCGTCGCCGCTCCCGTGACCACACCAACAGTGACCAGGTCCACGAGCCCAATCCCTGTACCGGTTAGAGCAATACCGTACTGCGCCACCAGAAACGGGCTAGCGATCGCGAACAAAGCCTGCACCAGAAACACGCCCAGAATAGCGCCTATCAGTCCTAAAACCGCCGCCTCGAGGATCATCAGTATGAGAATATGCAGGGGTTGAGCCCCGATCGCTCGCAAGATCGACATTTCCCGGCGTCGCTCATTCAAGCTGGTCAGGATACTGGTCAGGATCGACACAAGGCCCACGGCAACGACGAAAGCAGATATCGCAAGCAGAATTCGCTCCGCATTGCCCATGATTGACCAAAGCTCTGACAAAGCCTGACTTGGCCGAATGGCCAGAAGGGGTTCGGAGCGATTTGTGTTTATCGCGCGCTGGGTGCGCAGAAGTGTCCGCAGGTTCTTCAAGCCGACGAAAGCGGCTGTGACGGTCTTTGGTGTCAGATCGAATGTCCGGATCATCTCTTCTGAAATAGTATCAGCAAGCGGATTTCGTGACCCGCTCTCCCAACCAACATGTATCGCTGTAATCCCCTCAACCGAGACATGAATTGTGCGGTCAACGGGCGTTCCAGTCGGCTTCAGAATGCCCACAACACTGAAAGGCCGGTTTTCATGATCACCGATGCCCGGCCCGCCCAACCCGTGGGTCAAGATGAGCTGTGTCTCCAGACCATACCCAAGGGCACGTGCAACCTCTGCTCCCAGCACCGCATCAAACAGATCGTCGAAGGCAACGCCCTCATCAAACTCAAGACGTTTGCCCTGACTGTAGCCATAGTGCTCGAAATAGGCTGGCGTCGTCCCCATAACCCGATAACCGCGGTGATTGTCGCCGAGGGAGATCGGCACCGCCCAGGCAACATCGTCGCGTTCCTCAATTGCCTTGAACGCAGACCATGAAATCTCCGCAGTCGCATTTCCGAGGCGAAATACAGAGTACAAGATAAGATTGATAGGCCCGGATGGTGCACCGACGATTAGCTCCGTTCCGGAAATAGTGTTGTCGAAGCTCGCTTTCGCAGCCGTTCGGACCTTCTCAACGCCAAGAAACAAGGCGACCGATAAGGCAACCGCCAAAACCGTGAGCAGGGCCGAGACGCGGCGATTGACGAGGCTGCGCCAAGCGAGGCCGAGGATTGATGTTCCCATCATTGCGCGGTCTCCAGATTGGCCTTGTTCACCGATTGCAGATCAACGCTGCGATCAAAAAGGTCGGCCAGACTGGCATCATGGCTCACGAAGAGCAGAGCTGCACCGGTCGCTTGTGCCTCTTCACTTAGCAAATCTATAAACTGATCGCGCCGGTCGGTGTCTAATGCGGACGTTGGTTCATCAGCGATGATCAAGGCCGGTTGCCCGATCAGTGCCCGGGCGGCAGCAACCCGCTGTTGCTGTCCCACTGAAAGTTGGCCGACGGAGCGGTTGAGCAGATCAGGCTGATCCAGACCGAGCCGCCCGAGCAAACGCTCAGCTTCGTGATCCAGGCCGCCAGCGGTCTCAACCTGTTCACGGCGACGCCTCGAAAACCGACATGAGAGGGCAACGTTCTGTTTTACAGTAAGATAGGGCACCAAATTAAACATCTGGAAGATCACACCAAGGTGGTCGGCCCGCAGCTGATCCCGTTTATGCCCGGACAGCGATGCCATATCCTGCCCAAGGACATTGATCTCTCCTGCTTGCGGTGAAAGCACGCCAGAAATCAATCCCAGAAGCGTTGATTTCCCGGACCCGCTAGGTCCTCGCAGAAACACCCGTTCAGCTGTTTGCACTTCGAAATGTGCAATATCCAGAACACGGTCCTGATCCGTCCAAGCGAATTCGACGTTCGTGAGCGAAACAATTGTGTCAGCCAAAGCGGACGACCCTATTGGTCGATGGCAAAATCAACACTGCCTGCAGAAAGAGTGGTCTCTGTCTGAGTGGTCTCGGAGACAACGACCACATCCATGCTCTCAATCCCAGCAAAGGCTGCAAAGGCCAGAACCGTTCCGTCTGTCAGTGCGTCCATATCAGAGCAGGTAAACTCATAATCAGCGATCAATGTCGCATGATCACCACTGCGCCTGATCGAGGTCTCGCTGGAGTAGTGCGTACAATCGGCCGCTTCGGAAAAGCTCAGCACGGTATCACTCTCAGCAAGAGAGTCGCGCATGGCATTATAGGCTTCGGACTCTGCGTCGGTCTTGGGCTCGTGCTCAAACCCAATCAGATTTGCAAGCGGGCTCTCGAAGGAAACAGAAACATTCTCGCCCTCAATTGCGATCAGGAGGTCTGAATCACCATGAACATGGGCTTCACCGCCCGCATGATCATGGTCGTGATCGTGATCATCGTGACCATCTTCGTGTGCATGCTCATCTTCATGATCGTGCTCGCCTTCATGGGCATGATCCTCGTCGTGATCATGGTCGTGGTCATCATGCGCGTGCGCCTCTGCAGGCTCAGCAGCGACGGTTTCCACCTCTTCGGCCTCGGTAGATGCAACGTCCTCAACAAACAGCTCTTCGACTTCCGTTTCCTGACTGGACTCGTTGATCGGAGCGACGGCCTCACCGGCTTCGCTGTTTGCAGCAGCCGATTCCGTTTCGTTTGCTGGGGCACAAGACGCAAGCAGCGCCAGCGCAACAAAGGCGGTAATATTCAGACTGTATCTAGGGGTCATCGTCTATCCAATTGTGTTTGACACCGAAGGGTGAGCAACTTAAATCTTGGGGCGGTAGTGAGATACTATAACATTTTATTGCGGTCCATGCATTTCCGCCCCCGCACACTCCAAGGTCAGTGTACTACATGCTCTCGTCGCTGCAAGCACCCCTGTTTTTTGGACTCATTGCTGCATTTGTGACGACAACAGGTCTGCTTGGCGTTGCGCTGCGTGGTGACTGGAGCGAACGCTACGCAAGTCTGTTTGCATTGGCTGCCGCGGGCATGCTCGCAAGCATGGTGTTTCTGCACATTCTGCCACATGCCTTCAGCCAATCAGCAGAAGCTCCCTTTTGGCTCACCCTCGGGTTTTTCGGCGGCCTGTTCCTGGATTACATAGTTAAGACCTGGTTTCCCGAAAATCCGGACAATCCGGCCCTCAGCGCCGCGATCACGCCGGTTATCGCAATTGCAATCCATTCCTTCATTGACGGTGTCATTTATGCGGTCACATTTGCTGCGAGTTTTTCAGCTGGTGTGTTCACAGCAGTAAGTCTCATTCTGCACGAGTTTCCAGAGGGCGTCATTGTATTCGCAATTCTGAGGCGGCACGGCGTCTCAAACCGCACATCCTTCTTATGGGCCTTCGCCGCAGCCGCCGCGACAACGCCCCTCGGGGTTTTGGTCGCAGGGCCCGTCATGTTCGGGCTTGGACCAGACATGATCGGCGCCTTGTTTGCTATCTCAGCTGGCCTGCTGCTTTATGTGGCAACAGGTCCGCTAATGGCACCCCTTCGCGATACACCACCCGCGCGCGGGCTCCTCGCCTTGTCGTCCGGCGTCGTGATCGCTTTCATTCTCATGACGCTCCCGATTGCATCGCATAACCACGGCGCACATGACCACAGCGACCACGACCACGAGAGTGGAGCCGAGCGACCAAATTTCGGTCTGGCCCCTCATCGGCACTAGACACAGGCAACCGGCACCGGACTTGCAGTCGTTCTGGTCATGGCTGTTAAGAAATCAGTTACCAAAGACCGGCTGTGGCGTTGGACGGCAGCGATTATTGCAACGGTCGTGACCAGTTTGATTGGACTGTATCCCGAACACTTGGCATTCGGCGAAGCTGCTGGGTGTTCGCTCAACGACGTTTCGGACTGGCAAAACCAACTCATGGACCCGGATGAGGAGATCGAGCCACCTTATATCCTGGAGGTCACAGAAGCTTTCATATTGCGGTGTCCGGACCGACCCGAAGTAAAGGAGGCAAGCCGCATTGCCGGAGTTTCTGCGGTCAGGATGGGCCACGCAAAACGTGCGCTGGCCCATTTCGACAAAGCTGGCTGGATCCGCGATCAGCGTTCCCTCTTCGCGCAGGCGGCGGCTTTCCTTGCGACGGGCGACACAGAAATGGGATGGGTCATTCGCGATGAGATCCTAGCCAACTGGCTGCTCGACTTGTCGCGCACGCCTTTGACCACCGTCGATACAATCGACGTTCAAGGCGGCCATATCTATGCGGTGAACTTTACCAAGATTGATGCTGAAACCGGAATTCGCGCGGCCTGGGTTGCTGTGCCAGATGGCCCGGGTTGGCCAGCAACTTTGAGTGTTGGATCAGATGCTTTTAGCAATGCGATCCACAAGATGCGTGCTGGCGCAGATGCCGCGCCGCTACGCCAGCTCCACCTACATCGCTGTTTCGAGAGGAAGATTTTAGCGCAATCGCCCGTTGAGATCTCCGCCAACCAATTTGGGCAAACGGCGCAATTGGCGCTGCAGGCTTATCTTGCCGATCCAGACCTGTATGAACCACTTGCGAATGGGCGGATCAATCAATGCTTGATGGCAGGCAAACTGTTTCCTCGTGCGCCGCGCTAAAGCAGGCTCGAAAAATCAACCTCGGTTAGAGAATGGCCAGTTGCCTCAACAAACAAGCGGAGGTCATCAGAGCTTATCCGCGTCGTTGCGGTATTTACCAGAGGGTGGAAATTGACCTCATCAAACGCCATCAAGCGCCTGTCTGCGATGAACCGAACGCGGCACTGAGTATCATTCATCAAGGCGAATGCCGTGACCGACCCCGGAACAATGCCGAGCACGTCTTGCATAAGGTCAGCACTGGCGAATGAGAGTCGTCGTGTCTCGATCAATTTGTGAAGCTGGTTTAGCTTCAGCTGACTTTCCGCCCAAGCTGAAATCAGGACGATTGCGCCATCCTTGTCTTTCATGAACAGGTTCTTGGTGTGACCACCCGGCATGGTGGACTTCAGATGGCGCCCCTCCTCAACGGTAAAAGTCGCAGCATGCTGCACGGTTGTGTGCGCGATGCCGAGGTCGTCAAGATAGGCAAAGAGGTCAGATGGACTTGCGGGCATCCCTGCCTTGGGGCAATGAATCGCGTGCAAGTCAAGCCACTGAAAGCCTGCCCGCCATGCAACTGGAATGCTATAAGATCTATAATACCGCGCCTGAAATTGTTCCGGGCCGCAGTACGCGCGACTGGATGGATGCGTTCCCGGACCGCCAACCCTATCGCTGTTTACCGCTGTCCATGGCCAACTCAACCGGATGGGAAATCCTGTGCCCAATGGACATCAAGATCGTCTGGAACGGCAAACCTGGAAAGCATGACATCGCGTTCTTCACGACAGGTGATGCGCGCGCCATCCCCTCATTCGCCGATAGTCATTTCCAACGCGGCATTGTAACATTTCATACTGGACACTTGTTTCGCACGCCGCCCGGCTGGGGCCTGATGACCATGGGTGCACCGAATTTCTTTAAAGATGGCATCGCGCCGCTTACCGGACTGGTTGAGACAGACTGGCTGCCCTTCCCGTTCACGATGAATTGGCAAATGACGCGACCTGGCGAAGTCGTCTTCAAGAAAGGCGAGCCGTTCTGTTTCATCGTGCCGATCGAACACAAGAAACTGGAAGAGATCGAACCAGAGCGCAAACTGCTGGCGACCAATCCGGAACTGGAGAGGGACTTCCATGCCTGGTCAAACAGCCGTGCGAATTTCAATGAAAAGCTGTACGCTGGCGACAAGGACACACTAAAGGCAGGCTGGCAGCGTCACTATATGCGCGGTGAAAAAGTTGATGGCGAGAATGCAGATGGTCACCAGACAAAGCGCCGCCTGAAACCCCCGCGCGATGTTTAGCGGACCTTACCGGAGATCATATGATGCAAAAACGAAAAGTCGGGCCCTTTATGGTCAACCCAGTTGGGTTGGGATGCATGAATATGATGCATGCGTACAATTCTCCAATCCCGGAAGCCGACTCCGACAAGCTGCTTAATCGTGCGATTGATCTTGGCTATGACTTTCTCGATACAGCCACCATTTACGGCATGGGCGAGAGCGAACGCCGGATCGGAAAATTCCTCAAGCATCGGCGAGACGAGTTTGTTTTGGCGAGCAAATGCGTCCTCGGTTTCAAAGACGGCCAACGGACACTTGATGGCCGTCCCGAAAGCATTATCGGCGCGTGCGAAGCGAGCCTGAAACGCCTGCAAACCGAAACGATCGACCTGTATTACATGCACCGGCCCGATCCGAAGGTGCCGCTCGCTGACTCTGTTGGCGCCCTCTCCGATCTCGTCGCGCAGGGCAAAATTCGCTCAATCGGGCTGTCAGAAATGTCGGCTGACATGCTTACAGAAGCCGCAACAGTTCACCCTATTGCAGCGATGCAGTCGGAATACTCGCTGATTGTACGTAATCCTGAAATCGCTGTGATCGATGCCTGTAAGGCGGCCGGCACCACGCTTGTCGCTTTTTCACCGGTTGGGCGGGGCCTGTTTTCTCAGGAGCCGCTTGATCCTTCAAACTATTGGGAAGGTGATATGCGCCGGAGCTTTTTCCCACGCCTCGCCGAACCTCATTTTTCCGACAATATGAAACTGATGCCGGTCGCCCGAGATATCGCAGACAGGGCCGGGTGCACACTGCCGCAATTGGCCATCGCCTGGGGTCTGGCAAAGGGACCCGAAATCGTCTCGATCCCCGGCACCAAGAGTATCGAACATCTTGAGGATAACTGGGGTGCAAACACCGTTGAGCTTTCCCAGGATATGATCGACGAATTGGACACACATTTCAAACCCGAAGTGATAGCTGGACCACGCTACAACGTTCTTGGACAGGCATCCGTGACGACCGAAACCTATCCATTTGAAGCCATGGCAAGCTAGGCAGAGCGAACTGTACAGACCCGTGAAGGGCTGCAAGTTCAATCTGCGGTGTCAATGTCGAACAGGCGGTCACCGTCCTTAACCTGATCGCCAACAGCATATTTGACTGAAATGACCGTACCGGAGGATGGGGCAATAATTGTATGCTCCATCTTCATGGCTTCCATCGATGCAAGGTCCTGGCCCTTTTCAATCGCATCGCCCTCTTTGACATATACAGCGAGAATCACCCCCGGCATCGGGGCGACCAGAGATCCTGCATCGTCATGCCCGTCACCTGCCCCCAGCCTTGGATCAAACGCACCAATATCGAGTGAGCGGCCGTTTGAGAATACACGCAAGCACCCGAGATGCGGAAGTATGTACCCGGTCTGGCGCACCCCATTAAGCGCAATCGCAAAACGGCCATCGGCCTCAATCGAACCGGTGAAAGTGATCTCGCCAAGGTCTTCACTGGACTGGCCTGAACGCCGATCCGCAGCATCCGCGTGCGCCGACCGCGTAAGCGACAGCTCTTCACCATTCTGAGAAACGGTAAAACGTTGCGGCTGATCATGAACCTGTCCCCAGAAATGCGCTTGTCTGGGCGCATTCAGGCGAAAGCCAAGCTCCGGTCCTGCCCCAGTTTGCATCTGGTAAAGGGCATAGGCACACACTGCCAATGTCTCAGTCTCTGCAGGGGAGAATAGAGCCTCATAATGCTCTTCAATATAGCGCGTTGAGACCCGGCCTTCGCTAAAGTCCTGATCCTCAGCAAGTGCTGACAGAAAGGCTGCATTCGTCTCAACGCCGGTAATCGCTGTTTCAGACAGGGCCAGCCGAAGTCTGCCCAGGGCGTTGACGCGCGTATCGCCATGAACGATGATCTTTGCGATCATCGGATCATAAAATGTGGAGATAGTCTGGCCCGCAGCGATGCCCGTATCAATCCGCGCGAGATCATCGGGTAGCGCGACATGCTGCAGGTCACCGATGGATGGGGCAAAGTCAGCTTCTGGCTTTTCGGCATAGAGCCGTGCCTCAAATGCATGGCCATACGTCGTTATTTCAGACTGTGGCTTTGGCAACGCGCCACCCGCAGCGACGGCAATCTGCCATTCAACAAGGTCTTCGCCTGTAATGCATTCAGACACCGGGTGCTCGACCTGCAAACGGGTGTTCATTTCCATGAAATAGACGCCGTCCGTACCATCATACAGGAACTCGACGGTTCCAGCGCCGCGATAGTTTACCGCCTGCCCCGCGGCCACACCTGCCGCCAGTAATTTCTCGCGGACAGCGGGGGCTAAATCTGGTGCGGGCGCTTCCTCGATGATCTTCTGATGACGGCGCTGAACGGAACAATCGCGTTCATAAAGATGGACAACCTCACCCTTGCCATCGCCGAAGATCTGAACCTCCAGATGGCGCGCTTTCGGAATGTATTTCTCGACCAGAAAGCGATCATCTCCGAAGGCTGATTTTGCTTCTTGTTTGGCTGAGGAGAGCGCGGCTTTCAGATCTTTCTCGGCTTCGACAATTCGCATGCCTTTTCCGCCGCCGCCTGCCGTCGCTTTCAGCAGAATTGGGTATCCGATTTTCTCCGCTTCGGATTTGAAAACTTGCAGCGATTGATCCGCACCTTGATATCCCGGGGTTGTCGGGACACCTGCTGCTTCCATCAGGTCTTTTGCAGCAGACTTAGAGCCCATTGCACGGATCGTCTCTGCGGTAGGCCCGATAAAGATGATGCCAGCCTCATCCAGCGCCTCTGCAAATGCAGCATTCTCTGACAGGAAACCGTAGCCTGGATGGACCGCCTCTGCGCCTGTCTTCTGTGCAGCATCGATGATCTTTTCAATCTTGAGGTAGCTTTCTGCCGGCGCTGATGCGCCAATGTGAACCGCCTCATCACATACTCGCATGTGTAGCGCATCTCGGTCAGCCTCAGAGAACACCGCAACCGTTCGAATACCAAGCCGACGACAGGTGCGCGCGATCCGAACCGCGATTTCGCCCCGGTTTGCAATCAGAATTTTCGTGATGTCGGTCATGACCTTGCCTTACATTCTGAAGAGGCCGAATTTAGTAGGTTCTATTTCGGTATTCAGACTTGCCGAGATACACTGCGCCAACACTCTACGCGTTTGCGCCGGGTCGATAATCCCGTCATCCCAGCCACGTGCTGAGGCATAATAAGCTGAGCCCTGCGCTTCATAATTGTCTCGGATGGAATCCTTGAATGCGGTCTCGTCTGCCTCACTCCAGGTCTGTTTCGTTGCCTCCACAGCATCTCTTCGGATGGTTGCAAGGACAGTGGCGGCCTGCTCTCCGCCCATGACCGAGATCTTTGCATTCGGCCACATGAACATGAAACGCGGACCATAGGCACGGCCGCACATACCGTAGTTTCCAGCGCCATAAGATCCGCCGATCACAACGGTGAACTTTGGCACACGCGCCGTCGAGACCGCTGTCACGAGCTTTGCTCCGTCTTTCGCGATACCGCCCGCCTCCGCCGATTTGCCAACCATGAATCCTGTGATGTTTTGCAGGAAGATCAGCGGAATTCCACGCTGACAGCACAGCTCAACAAAGTGGGCACCCTTTTGGGCACTCTCGGAGAAGAGGATCCCGTTGTTTGCCAGAATTCCGACCGGATACCCCTCCAGATGGGCAAAACCTGTAACCAGCGTCGTGCCGTACAAGGGCTTGAACTCATCGAACCGCGAGCCATCAACCATGCGGATGATAATCTCGCGCGCATCGTATTGTTTGCGTGGGTCTTGCTCGACAATACCGTACATTTCTTCGGCATCATATTTGGGCGGCTCCGGCAGGGCCGTTGTCAGCTGTCCAAGCTTTCGCCAATTCAAGCGCCCCACAATCTTGCGCGCAATGCCAAGGGCATGGTCGTCATCGTCGGCCAGATGGTCCGCAACACCGCTCACTCTGGTATGGACATCACCGCCGCCCAGCTCCTCAGCTGTAACAATCTCCCCTGTCGCAGCTTTCACCAGAGGCGGACCACCCAGGAAGATCGTCCCCTGTTCGCGCACGATAATCGCTTCATCAGACATGGCTGGCACATAGGCCCCACCTGCAGTGCATGAGCCGTGTACAACTGCGATTTGCGGAATGCCTTGTGCGCTCATATTCGCCTGATTGAAAAAGATACGGCCAAAATCATCTTTGTCCGGAAAGATCTCGTCTTGCATTGGCAGGAAAGCGCCGCCGCTCTCGACCAGATAAACGCAAGGCAAACGGTTTTCCTGAGCGATCTCTTGCGCTCGCAAGTGCTTCTTGACGGTCATTGGGTGGTAACTTCCGCCTTTAACCGTTGGGTCATTGGCCACAATCATACACTCGACGCCGCTAACCCTCCCGATGCCCGTGATTAAACCAGCGGAGTGGACGTCACCGCTATACATGTCCCAGGCCGCAAACGCGCCCAACTCAAGGAAATCAGCGCCCTGATCAATCAGTCGCTCGACACGTTCGCGAGCGGTCAGTTTTCCACGCACCTTGTGCCGGGCAACGTGTCTTTCGCCGCCGCGTGACACCAGTGCATGATTATCACGTAGCTGTGTGACCAAGCGCGCCATGGCGTCTGCATTGGCACGATAGTCTTCAGATCGCGGGTCGATTTGCGACGCCAAGGCTGGCAAGTCCATAGCCGATCTCCAGAACTTCTTATTATCCGGTTGTCGGACAATGCTATTATGTTATGATTGCCCAACTGTCAATTCGCATGGAGGCCGAAACATGCTGGCGAACACGTCTGGATTACGCTTTGGGTTGGACCCGGAACTGGAAGAAATGCAGCACATGATCGCGCGTTGGGCGCAAGACAGACTTGCCCCAAGAGCTGACGAGATTGATGCCAGGAACGAGTTTCCGCGTGACCTGTGGCCGGAGCTTGGTGAGCTTGGCTTGTTAGGCATGACAGCAGCCGAGGCGTATGGCGGTACAGGCCTGGGCTATCTGGCGCACAGTATCGCTATGGAGGAAGTTTCGCGCGCATCTGGCGCTGTCGGTCTATCCTATGGCGCGCACTCAAACCTCTGCGTCAATCAGATCAACCTGAATGGTAGTGAAGACCAGAAAGCGCGCTATTTGCCCAAGCTCTGCTCTGGCGAGCATTTAGGCGCCCTTGCCATGTCAGAGCCGGGCTCAGGCTCAGACGTGGTTTCAATGAAACTGCGCGCCGAAAAGACGGGTGACCGCTATGTTCTGAACGGGAACAAGATGTGGATCACCAACGGCCCAGGCGCAGACACACTCGTTGTCTATGCGAAAACGGCACCAGAAAAGACCTCGAAAGGCATAACGGCCTTCCTGATCGAGAAAGGCTTCAAAGGGTTCTCGACGGCGCAGAAACTCGACAAGCTGGGCATGCGCGGCTCTGATACATGTGAGCTGATTTTTGAAGACTGCGAAGTTCCGGAAGAAAACGTTCTTGGGCTCGAGAATGATGGTGTCCGGGTACTCATGTCCGGTCTTGATTATGAGCGAACGGTCCTCGCCGCTGGATCTGTCGGCATCATGCAAGCCGCGATGGATATCGTCCTGCCTTATGTTCATGAACGTAAACAGTTCGGGCAATCGATTGGTGAGTTCCAACTTGTACAAGGCAAGATTGCCGACATGTATACGACGATGAATGCCTGCCGGGCCTATGTGTATGCGGTCGCCGCTGCCTGCGATCGCGGCGAAACCACACGAGAAGATGCGGCCGGATGCATTCTCTACGCCGCCGAGAAAGCAACCCAGGTGGCCCTCGACGCTATTCAGCTGCTTGGCGGAAATGGGTACGTCAATGATTACCCGACCGGACGCCTGTTGCGGGATGCAAAACTCTACGAAATCGGGGCCGGGACATCTGAAGTCAGGCGCATGCTGATCGGCCGCGAATTGTTCAGGAAAACGGGTTGATCGCATGACCCATACATTCCAACCGGTAAAGCGCGCGCCGCTCTATATGAAAGTGTATCAGGCGATTGAAGCGGACATCCTTTCTGATCGCCTCCCGGAGCATTCGGCCTTGCCGACGGAAGCGGATCTCTCCGCGCAGCTCGGCGTGACACGTTCAAGTGTTCGCGAGGGTATCCGGCTTTTGGAACAAAGCGGACTTGTAGAACGCGGGCCCGGCAAACGGTTGATTGTCAAACGCCCCCAGACAAGCGAAGTCGCAGAGGCCGCAAGCAAAGGCATGGTCCGCGGCGGTGTTACGTTTCGCGAAGTGTGGCAGGCCCTGTCAGCCATGTACCCGAGCGCCTCTGCGCTGGCCGCTGAGCACCTCTCTGAAGAGGCAATTTCCGAGCTTGATCAGGTCGTCGCGAACCTGAAAGATATCCCTGCAAAGGAACATGAGCGGGTCGTCGAAAATGCTGTCGAGTTTTTCCAGATGATCGCGCGCGGCTTGGACAATCGGGTCCTGCTGACCATGCTTCAATCGCTCAACATACTGATCGAAGCGAGTTTGAAACAGGTCATCGAAAACACTCCAAAAGCGAAAAAGCGGATCTCCGTCGCGCAACGAAACATCCTTGGGGCCATCAAGGCGAAAGATCGTGACCTTGCCGCCGAGTGGATGTCAAAGCACATCAATGACCTGAAGCGCGGCTATGATGTCGCGGGCATCGACCTCAACCAACACGTGATATGAGTTAGCAAGTCAAACCAATACGCCTATTATCGCGCCGCTCATCATATTGGCGAGAAAGCCTCCCGCCATGCTTTTCAGCCCCAAGTCGAGAAAGTCTTGCCTACGATCCGGGCACATCGCCGATAGCCCGCCAATCATGATCGCCAGGGCTCCGAAATTCGCGAAGCCGCACAACACATAGATCATGATCAAACGGGTGCGCGGCGCAATGGCATCCTCCGACAAGGCAGAAAGATCGAGGAAGGCGAGAAACTCATTCAGCATGAGCTTGGTTCCCAGAAGCTGGCCTGCTTCTGCGCTATCAGCCCACGGAATACCAATCGCGAACATCACAGGCGAAAAGATCCATCCAAGAATGCGGCCTGTGGTTAAGGCTGCACCGCCTATCTCTGGTGCATATGCCGCCAGGCCCATATCAATCAGGGCAATCAGGGCGACGGCGACGATGACCATTGCAATCACATTCAGGAAAACACTCAACCCGTCCTGAACGCCGCGCAAGAAGGCATCCATTGTTGATTGGTAGAATTTCGGGAGCTTCTGCTCATCAAAGCTGCGATCCGCTTCGCTGGGCGGCTCAAGTATGCGCGCAATCGCAATGGCCCCCGGTGCCGACATGAAGGATGCTGCGATAATGTGGGCTCCGGCTTCAGGAATTTTCGGTAAGAGAAGCGCGATATAGACCGCCATCATGGTGCCAGCGACGGTCGCCATGGCGGCGCTCATGACCAACAGAATGTCCGCTTTGGGCAGACGGGCAAGGTAGGGCCGGATGACCATCGGGGCTTCAACCATGCCGAGGAAGACACTTGCTGCTGCACCGAGGCTCGCCGGGCCAGACAGGCCCAGAATGCGCTTGAAGACATATCCGAGCCCTCGGCAGATAAGCTCCAGAATACCCCAGTGCCAGAAGACCGCAGCCAATGTCGATATCACGATGATCACCGGCAGGACCTGAAAGGCGAGGATGAAGCCATTCTCAGGCGATGTGGCCTCAAACGGCGCAGGGCCACCCGCAAGGTAACCGAAAGCAAATTGTGTTCCTTGCAGTGTCGCTTCCTGCAACGCCGCAATACCTTGTGTGAGATTGGCGAGACTTTCTCGCAGGCCGGGTATTGAGAAAATCAGGATGCCAATGCTGGCCTGAATCCCAAGTGCCGTTGCAACGGCGCGATATGGAACGCGGGTACGCCCGGATGAGATGAGCCACGCACATCCAAGAATGAAGGCAATCCCAAAAAGGCTGCGGCCATTGTCTATTGTGAAGTCCATCCTGGCCGCCTTCGCCTGCTCGCGTGAAAGACACGATGAACGCGCCTACTCAACCGGCAAATGCTTCAGGTCGGCAAAGATCAAGATTGGAATGGACCGCTTCAAACTTGGGCCCGTGGGATTTGTTTTGCTCTACCACGCAGCAACGCTAGCGCTTCCGAAGCGCGGCCACGAAACAGGTTGAGCTTTGGCACCATAACAGGTTTAGTCAGACAAGTTGCGACTTAGTGGAGCAAGCCTATGCATGAAGCCCTTTCCCTTGAGAGTGAAATCGGCGTGTTCCAGGCCCATCAGCTTGAGGAGCTTGATGCATTCTTTCGCGACTATGGATTCGCAGTCTTGCGGGGCCTCTACGCTGAAGCAGATCTCCAAGCCGTGACGGCGGAGTGCGTTGAGGCGCAAAATCAGGTCATTGATGGGACACTGGCAGAGCGGTACGGCAACTCAGTCCTGCTTGATGACGGCGTTGATGCGGCTGCTCGGTTCACCAACTATGTCCAATACATCACCGAAATCTCGGAGCGTACGCGAGCCGCGGTCCTCTCCCCGGAAATTGTTAAGCTGATGCAGCGCTGGGTTCCTGCTGGGTATCTGCAGGAACACTCCCGCTTCGGCGTTGTTTATCAAGACGCGCGCGGCGGTCGAAACTCCGGCTATCGACGGATTGGCTGGCATTCGGACTGGCAAAGCGGGCCGCATCGCGATGTCTGGCCGTCGGTTGCCTTCACGATCAATATTGACGCAACCAGTCCGGACAATGGGTTTCTGAGAGTGGTTCCGGGATCGCACAAATGGGCCACCCCTGCCCCGTACAATAATGTCAACAATGTACCTGTTCCTGCTGGCTCAAAAGCGACAGGCGGGCATACCGACACGCCGCCGCCAATTGATATCCCCTTGGCCTTTGAAAAAGTTCGCGGCGAAATCCCGGTCTATTGTGAAGCAGGCGATGTCCTCTTCCATGACGCCTATTTGTGGCACTCAGCCGCCGCACCTACGAATGATCGAGCTGTTCGCAGGCATGTTCGCGGCAGTTGGTATTCGGGAACCCCAGATCAGGACCGCGGAGATTTCATCGAAGACTTCGTCAAGAACGCCGCCCGATAGGCAGGATTATAACCGATCAAATCAGGCCGCTTTGGCACCCTCACCAGTCTTTTACTCAAAAATAGCGTTGAGGCGTTGATCAATCTTCACGCGAACCAGATTGGGTCTGATGTGTTCTGTCAGGCGCGGCATCAATGAGTGACATGTTTTGGCTTTTACAACACTAGGCCGGACATGGACAGTTTGTGCTGAGCGCTAAGCGAAACCATTCTCAGGTTTCGACCGCGGGTGCTCGAGACCATAGATTGGAAATCGGCGCAGGCCTTGACCCTTGGGCAAGCAAGATATGACGTATTGGATGAATGTGACACTCCGCGCGAGCAGAAAACTTCAAAACCTGCTTATATGCCGTTACGCTGAAAGTTGGCGCATAGTCGCCGTTAGAAGACAGGAGCAAGTTTAGAAGATGGCGAGCAAAGTCTACGAGACCGCTGCAACTGCACTGGACGGTGTGCTTTTTGACGGTATGACCATAGCAGCAGGCGGGTTTGGTTTGTGCGGTATTCCTGAGCTGTCGATCGCAGCCATCCGCGCGGCGGGCACCAAAGATCTGACCATCTATTCCAACAATGCCGGGGTCGATGAGTTTGGTCTCGGCCTGCTGCTTCAGACCAAACAGATCAAGAAGATGTGCTCGTCTTATGTGGGCGAGAATGATCTCTTCATGCAGCAATATCTCTCCGGCGAACTTGAGCTGGAGTTTAATCCGCAAGGCACACTCGCCGAACGCATGCGCGCAGGCGGCGCGGGAATTCCCGGCTTTTACACCAAGACCGGTGTCGGTACCGTCATCGCCGAGGGCAAGGAGGTGAAAACCTTCAACGGCGAAGACTATATCCTGGAAGAAGGCATTTTCGCCGATCTTGCCATTGTCAAAGCCTGGAAAGCTGACACGACCGGCAATGCGATCTTCCGCAAGACCGCTCGCAACTTCAACCAGCCCGCAGCGACCTGCGGCAAGGTCTGCGTCATGGAAGTCGAGGAAATCGTCGAGCCCGGTGCGCTAGACCCAGACGCCATCCACATTCCCGGCATTTATGTACACCGCCTCGTTCAGGGCACGCATGAAAAGCGGATTGAGCAGCGAACCGTTCGCCGGAAGGAGAGTGCCTAATGCCCTGGGATAGAAACCAAATGGCCGCGCGCGCCGCACAAGAGCTTGAGGATGGCATGTATGTCAATCTCGGCATTGGCATTCCGACGCTCGTCGCCAACCACATTCCGGATGGCATGACCGTCACGCTGCAGTCCGAGAATGGGATGCTCGGCATGGGGCCTTTCCCGTATGAAGGCGAGGAAGACGCTGACCTCATCAACGCAGGCAAGCAGACCATCACCGAACTGCCCAACACCGCCTATTTCGACAGCGCCACCAGTTTCGGCATGATCCGCGGCGGCAAGATTGCGATGGCGATCCTCGGCGCGATGGAAGTGGCTGAAAATGGCGATCTCGCCAACTGGATGATCCCTGGCAAGCTGGTCAAGGGCATGGGCGGCGCGATGGATCTTGTCGCAGGCGTCGGCCACGTTGTGGTGATTACCGACCACAATAACAAGCGCGGTGAAGCGAAGCTCCTCAAAGCCTGCACCTTGCCCCTCACCGGCAAAGGGGTCGTCGATCGTATCATCACTGATCTCGGCGTGTTTGATGTCGTCGAAGGCGGGCTGAAAACCGTCGAACTCGCCCCAGACGTCACCATGGACATGGTCAAAGAGCGGACGGAAGCGGCTCTGGTCTAGTTGGAAGCTGTTGCATTCGGCGACGTCTATAAAATCGCAAAATGCACAAAGCGTTGTTGGAACTGTTTAGGTTAAGCACCGCACAATTGGGTCTGAAATTTAAGCTCAATGGAACCTTTTTGCTCGCCGTCTCAATTGTATGGAGACTACGCCCTTTCTGGTTGCTAGATCGGTTTGCATTGAATGATCAGCCTATCGTTTAGAAAAGTCGATCATTGCATCCAAGTGGAGATGACCATGGCGTTTGCAAAAAGACTGGTATCTGTCCTGCTCGCGCTTGGACTCGCCGCATGCACAAATGTCTCGCAAACAACTGCGAAGATTGAGGACACAGCTGAGACACAGCCAAGTACGGAAGTTCTTTGGGACACTTACGGGGTCCCGCACATTTACGGCGAGCGTCCCGAAGATGTGTTCTACGGATATGGCTGGGCACAGGCACACAGTCATGGAGACCTGCTACTCGAACTCTACGGAGAAGCGCGTGCAAAAGGCCCCGAATACTGGGGTGAAGCCTATGAAGACACCGCGAAATGGCTGATCGCGAACTCAGTCCCGGAGCGCGCCGAAGACTGGTATGCAGCCCAAGCGCCAAATTTTCGGAGCCTGCTGGATGCGTTCGCAGCTGGCATCAACGCATATGCCGAAGCTAATCCCGACATGATTGATGATCGTGTCGAAGTGGTCCTGCCCGTGTCCGGTGTGGACGTCATCGCGCATGCGCATCGCTTGATGAATTTTATCTATGTGGCCTCACCGAGCCGCACGATTGGCCCTGCGGCGCCGCCTGTGCCAGCCGGATCGAACACGTGGGCCATCGCGCCAAGCAAGTCCGAGAGCGGTCATACGCTCCTACTCGCGAATCCGCACTTGCCTTGGGCAAGCGGCTTTTTCACCTATTATGAGGCCCACCTCATTGGCCCAGACTTTGAGATGTATGGAGCCACACAAGTCGGCCTTCCGGTTATTCGCTTCGCATTCAATCAGCGCATGGGCATTGCCAACACGGTCAACCGTATGCTGGGAGCAACCTCGTACCATTTGACCCTTGAAGGAGACGGGTATCTCTTTGATGGAGATATCTTACCTTTCGAGGAAGAGACTGTCAGCTATCGGGTGAAACAGCCGGACGGCACGCTCGCTGAAAAGACACTTGTTAAACGATCAACGGTTCATGGGCCTGTGTTTGAAAGAGCGGATGGCGAGATCATCGCGTTGCGAGTTGCCGGTCTGGACCGCCCTGGGATGCTGCAACAGTATTTTGATATGTTGAAATCTAAGTCGTTCGAAGAATTCCAATCGGTTATGGCGCGTTTGCAGGTTCCAACCTTCAATATCGTCTATGCCGATAAGGATGGGCATATCCAATATGCGTCGAATGGCATCTTGCCTATGCGCGACAGCGGCGATTTGGCATTTTGGTCCGGCCTCGTTCCAGGAGATAATTCTGCCTATTTGTGGTCAGACATTCACCCCTTGGAAGATTTGCCGATCGTTGCTGATCCGCCGACCGGTTTTGTTCAAAACGCGAATGATCCACCATGGCTCGCGACCTATCCACCGACCTACAAGGCCGAGGATTTTCCTGCTTATGTCGCGCCAAAGGGCCCCTTCTCTCTGCGCGCTCAAAACTCGATTCAGATGCTATTGGATGAAGACAATATAAGTTTTGAAGAACTGGTTGAACTTAAACTCAGTGCAAAACTGACAGCGCTCGATCGCGTACTGCCGGATCTGGTGGAAGCTACAGCTGATGAGGACGATCCCGACATTCGCGCCGCGATGGCACTCTTGCAAGCCTGGGATGGCGAAGCGGACCAAGACGCAAATGCTGCCCTACTGTTTGAAGAATTCATGCTCGAGTTCACAGCCCCGCAAATTGGCTTCCCGTTCGCAAGTCAGGACGCGTACCGCGTGCCATGGTCAATCGACACGCCGTTGACGACGCCGTTCGGAATTGCGGACAAATCCAAGGCAGTCGAGATCCTGCGCAAAGCCATCGCCGCGACCAAGGCCAAATATGGTCAGCTTGATCGACCTTTCGGCGACGTCTCACGTTTCCAGATCGATGATACTGATTTGCCCGGCCTGGGTGGTTTCGGAAATCTCGGCGCATTTAATGTCATCACCTGGAGCGATCCGGACGGTGACAGAATTCGCACGCCCCGACACGGCGAGACGTGGGTTTCGATGGTCGAGTTTTCCGAGCCTATTAAAGCCTATGGATTGATGACTTATGGAAACTCCAGGCAGACCGGCTCGCCGCACTATGATGATCAGGTGGCAATGCTGGCAGACGGCAAGTTTCGCGAGTTATGGTTACTTAGAGAAGACATCGAGGTGAACATGCTACGGCGTGAGGTTCTGTCTCCAGAACGATAAGGAACGGCAGTGTTGCGGGAGACACTGCCCGCTCTATAGATTATCGGAAAGGTCGAAGCACCTCGCCTGGGTTTTGAAGCAAACCCAGGTCAAAAAGTTTCTCGCGATTGCATCAGAAGTATCGTGTCGGCCGAACCAGAAGTGTCATCACAGTCTGAGGCTCGACATCATAGTATCCGTGACTGAGACCTGTGGTTCGCTAGACACCATACATGCATCAAGGCCGCGGGCGGAAAAATCCGTTCACGGTAAGACGTCCAGATCTAGGATCGCTGCTTAATGGCAGGTTGTTTCGAATGGCACCGCTGTGCAGTGATGTACCGTGATAGAAGATGAGGCTATTATACTCAGGCTCGAATTCAGCAATGCGCTCGAATGTCGGTGCACCGGTCTGGATATAGGCTGCAGGCGGTAATCCCGATTTACCAATATCAGCCTCCAGGGCAGATTTATACTTGGGATATCGCTGCTCGGTAACGGCCTCAAAGCCTGTAGAGTTATGGCGATAAAAACTCGTGCCACCGTGCCCGGAATGGTTGAGGTAAATCATCACAGCCAGCTGGTGTTGATCAAACCCATCAAAATGCGGCAGTCGTTGAATCGGGGTCAACTCACCAGGGCGCAGTGTAACGAGCGAGAACCATGCTTGTCCTTCCCAGGATTGCGCATCGATACCAAAGGCCTCGTCGGCGATACGCGCGAGGCCATCACAAAGCGATTTAAGCAGATCTGACCCGACCTCAGCGCGAATGCCGGGATAGTGCGGATTTATTCGGGCAAACCGAGCGGCCGCTGCTGCGTCGATAATGTGCTGCGGAGCATCAAAAACGTTATGAGCCCGCAGAACGCATCGCTGCTCTTGCCCGATTTCAATACGCTCGATCTGGTTCAGATTTAGTGCCATCGCTAACATGTCACTTTCCGTATGTTCCCAATGCGATTTTGCCACTCATATCAGGTCTCTAAACGCAGTGACATGGCTATCAAAGCCGCTGAAGCAGCTTATGATAACAGGTAGAAAAAGATGATTGAGGAAACGTGATGTCGGACGGCAACGACGCCATAAAGCAGGTCATCATTGTGGGAGGTGGATCAGCTGGCTGGATGACTGCTGCAGCGCTCTCCAATGACCTTGGAAACAGCTGCGAAGTTACGCTGATCGAGTCCGAAGTCATCGGAACGGTCGGGGTCGGGGAAGCCACGATCCCGCCGATCAAATTCTTCAATCAGCGCCTCGGTATTGATGAGGCAACATTCGTTCGTGAAACCAACGGTTCGTTCAAATTGGGCATCGAATTCATCGACTGGGCGCGCAAAGGTCATGCCTATTTCCACCCATTCGGTCAGTATGGCGCGGAGTTCGATACCGTTCCGTTCTATCAGTATTGGATGCGAGAGTTTCTGGCTGGCGACCCCACTCCAATTGACGAATACTCAATGGCCTGGGCCGCATCGAAGGCTGGGAAGTTTACACATCCATCAAGAGACAAACGGAACATTCAGTCGACATTCGATTACGCTTATCATTTCGACGCAACGCTCTATGCCGCTTATCTTCGCAAGTTCTCCGAGGCGCGCGGTGTGAAGCGTATAGAGGGCAAGGTTGTTGAGGCCGCAGTCGATCCTGTCACCGGCTACATTCGCTCGGTTGAGCTTGAAGATGGCCGGGTTGAAGAAGCTGATCTGTTCATCGATTGTAGTGGCTTCTTCGGGCTGCTGATCGAGAAAACGCTTCAAACAGGATATCAGGATTGGTCGCACTGGTTGCCGTGCAATCGCGCGGTTGCAGTCCCATGTGAAAAGACGTCTGAGATTATTCCGTATACCAAGTCGACGGCCAAGGAGGCAGGTTGGCAATGGCGCATTCCACTGCAGCACCGGACTGGAAATGGCTATGTGTATTGCAGCGACTATCTTGAGGCAGATGCGGCAGAAGCGACCCTGCTTGGATCGCTGGATGGGGAGCCTCGCAGCGACCCAAAGCACCTGCGCTTTGTAACAGGCCGGCGCAACAAGTTCTGGAACAAGAACTGTATCGCGATCGGTCTTGCCGCCGGGTTCATGGAGCCGCTGGAATCAACCAGCTTGCACTTGATCCAGTACGGGATCATGCGCTTGCTGGCGCTGTTTCCGGACAAGGCCATGTCACCATTGCTCGCGCAAGAGTATAACGATCTGACGATTGCCGAGTACGAACGCATCCGGGACTTTCTGATCCTTCACTACACCGCCACAAACCGCGATGATTCCGAGTTTTGGCGCTACTGCGCGAACATGCCCATCCCGGATCGCCTCCAATACAAGATCGACCACTTCCGCACCCATGGCATGGTGGTCTCTGACGAACGCGAACTGTTTCACAATCCAAGCTGGATCGCCGTCTATCTCGGACAAGACATCTACCCAGAGCGTGCACCCTCATTGGCCCGTTCGCGAACGGGCGTTCCGGTACAAGACCGAATGGGCGCTATTCGGCAGGCTATGCGTGAAGCTGTCGCTGTCATGCCAACGCATGACGGCTTTATCGAGCATTACTGCAAAGCGGCCGCGCACTGATCATCAATAAAGCTCTGGTGCGACGGCAGGCTAGCGGTCGCGCGCCCGATCACGGTCTGAACATCGCTGAGAAACCTCTGTAGCTGCTGGCTTGAGAGACGATCTGCCATTGTGTGATAGCGTTTAGGGATCATGCCCTGACCAACCATCACTTGAACCCAACTAGACTCTCTGAACAAGTCTTCGGGGTCCTTGTACAAAAGCCCGGTATTCTCAAAAAGTTGCATCTTGGCTTTCAGGCTGTCGGGCACGTTCATGTGCTTACAGTAGCGCCAGAAGTCTGAGTCCTCACGCTGCGTTTGATGATAATGCAAGATCAGAAAGTCTCGGATCAGATCATAATCATGTCCCACTTGCCGATTGTATTCGGTTTCATGACTCTCATCGAAATCGCGGGTCGGGAAGAGCTCTATGAGCTTCGACACATTTGACTGAATGAGGTGAATACTGGTTGACTCAAGCGGCTCCAGGAATCCACTGGCGAGCCCAAGTGAAACACAATTCTTGTGCCAGAACTTTTCTCTTCGTCCGGTCGTGAAACGCAGCGGTTTCGGATCTGAAAGGGCTGGTGCATCTAGATTGGACAGGAGTGTTTCAATGGCCTGATCTTCAGATATGAAACTATTACAGAAGACGTGTCCATTGCCTGTGCGATGCTGGAGTGGGATGCGCCACTGCCAGCCCGCTTCATGCGCCGTTGCCTTCGTGTAGGGCAGCAAAGGCGCCGTTGTTTCGCAGCCGACCGCCACGGCGCGATTGCAGGGGAGCCAGTGTGACCAGTCGCGGTAGTCAATATCCAACGCTTGCCCGATCAACAGACCGCGGAAACCGGAACAATCAATAAATAGGTCGCCCTCAATCGAGGTCCTATTCTCAAGCTCAACCGACGAGATATGTCCTGTGTCCGAAGCCAGAGACACGTCCTGCACTTTGCCTTCAATCCGAGTTACACCGGCTGCTTCGGCCTTCTGGCGGAGATAAGCGGCGTAGCGACCGGCGTCGAAGTGAAAGGCATAAGCCAGTCCGGTCATAGACGTATTACCGACCCGCTCCATACGTCCGAACTTGTGGTCGTAGGCCGCTTTGTGATGCAACGAGAAGTCCCAGAGACTATCGGTTCCGCCTTCTGCGCGGTGCTTCAGCCAGTATTGATGGAAGTGCAAGCTGGAGAGGTTTATTCCCGGGTCACCAAATGTATGCAGGTAGCTCTCGCCATTCTGCCCCCAATTGTTGAACTCGATGCCCAGTTTGAATGTGCCATTCGTCTGGCTGACAAACTCATTCTCATTCAGGCCAAGTATGCCATTCAGGCGGCGGATTTGGGGAATCGTCGCCTCGCCTACACCAACTGTTCCTATAGCTTCGGACTCGATCAAGGTGATTTTGATCGTATCTGGAAGCAGCTTCGACAAGGCCGCAGCAGCAATCCAGCCTGCTGTGCCGCCGCCAACAATGACAATGCTCTTAATCTGGTTTGAACTCATTGTTTCAGCCTAGTGGTTTGTCCAGATATGGAAAAGGCCTGCTCGTGAGCAGGCCTTCCCGGTTATTCAGATGGTCCGATAACTAGAAGCTCTTGGTCAGCGTCAGGTTATACGTCGTTCCATACTGCTCATGGCGGCTTGGGAAGGTGACACTCGGATCCACGGTCTCAGCCTCTGTAACAAAAGGCTCGTCGGTCAGGTTGAAGACTTCAAAGTTGAGGCCAAACCCTTCGAGTGGACCAGCATCCCACTCATAGCCGATCTGAAGATCAACAATCGTCTCATCCTGAGCTTCGGCACCCGATAGAGAGCCATCAAACTGTGGCACCTCAGACAGGAAGCCTGAACGATGCCGCGCGCTAACACGTGTGCGCCAGCCATGGTTCTCGTAATAGATGTCACCGGACCAGACATTGTCTGAGTATCCCGGTATACGAATATCATCGCCAGAGACCGCACCTTCGAGATTACTATCCGCATAGGTGTAGCTGGCATTGAAGCCGAAGCCTTCGAATTGAGCCGGAAGATAGTCATCCAGATTCACACGAAGCGTTGCCTCAATACCCGTAATCGAACCATCGGAAATGTTTTGCGGGAAGTCTGTGACAGCAGTGGCAGCTTCCGGGTTCGCAGCGATAAAGGCATCGAGCGCCGGAATACCGACAGAGGTCAGCTGCTGGGTGATATCCAGCGTTTGTGTATCGTTCTCAATCCAGTCGGTTAAGTCCTTGTGGAAAACCGCCAAGGAGAACGCTGATGCCGAAGAGAAGTACCGCTCAAATGACACGTCGAAAGACGTCGACTGGTAAGGCTCCAATTGTGGATTGCCGCCATTGATTTTGAAACACGGGTTCGTCGGCAATGTGAAGCCGACCAGCGAGTCTGGGACAAAATCTCCATCAGTATCTGCACAAACCTGGTTCTCGATCGAAATCGTCTGATTTGCAGCCAGATTGTCCAGACGAGGACGCGTTACTGTCTGAGCCGCAGCAAAACGCAGGAATGTGTCTGGCTGGATTTCAAAGGACAAGTTCGCGCTTGGCAGGAAGTAAGTGTTTGAGTCGCCAAGCGTCTGAGTTGTGCCACCGTCGGTCTGAAGCAGCGCCGTCGAAGACTGATCAACATCTTGATACTGGAACCCAAAATTACCACGAACGGGCACATCATTGAATGTGCTGTCGATGTTTGCCATCGCGTAGAACGTCACGATCTCTTCTTCGACAGTCCACTCGGTGTCATTTGCCTCGGTCAGAATATATGTTCCGTCGGACAGGAAGCTGGACGGATCATAGGCGATGATATCCAGGCCAATTGTACCGCTGTTGGTTGTGCCAACAATGCTGCTGGTTGGGATCGCTAACGAGCCATCCACAAAGTTTGCTCCGGCCCGAACGAAATTCTCATTCGAGTCAAAGTTCTTTTCGCGGTCGGTATAGAGAAGCCCGCCTTGAACACTACTGATAACCGAATTGTCGAGATCATACTCCACCTCAAGGCGCAGCTGGTTCAATTCATCGTCAATGATCGGTTCCTTAATGAAGCCAACCTGACCCCAACCACCTGGGTCTGTAAGCAGAACAACGCCTGGGTCTGTGTAGTCGAGACCAGACTGGATGCTATACTTGCCATTGTCGTTGAACCCAAAGCCCAGCGTATCCGTTGGGCCTGCGCCAGCGAAGCCGGTGCCTGCATAAGACTCATAGTCGATGTCATTCCGCTCGAGCGTTGACAGGGCGTAATCACCCGTCAGCGTCAAACGGTCGGTTACAGCGTAAGATGAGTTAAGGCCGATCGCGAAGATTTCGGCCGTATTCCCCTCGGTGTCTGTGCGAAGGAAGGTCGTTACGTTGTTATAGACTGCAGCGTCTGCGAAACCGCTGGTCCCAGTCGTCCCCTGGAATTCGGCCGTCGACCAGGAGGCGATTGGTGTTTCGACTCCGCGGAAGATGCCGGAATCTTCGGTATCGGTGTAGAAAGCGTCAATTGTCGTTTGCCAGCGATCGTTCGGTTCGAACTGTAGGGCACCGGCGACAGACATGCGCTCAAACTCCCGCGAAACAACACCCGTGCGAGGATTGTCGGAAGGATAGACAAGCCCTGTAGCTTGATCGACAGATGTTTGACCGCTATTTGTTTTCAGCTCACGTGATGTGAACTGGGTCGGGTTTGACTGAATAGTCGCCGCCAAAGACCAGCCGATGGTGCCATCAGCGTTCTGGTCGATATAGGATCCGAAGAGACGATACCCGTCCTCGTCGAAATCCGGATTTGGCTGATCATTGTCGTTGAAGACATATTTGCCAGAGAAGTTCAGTTTGCGCTCGGTATAGTCGAGTGGACGCACCGTACGCAGGTCAACTGCGCCAGCAATTCCCGTTGCGGCGAGTGTGGCGTCAGGTGTCTTGTAGACAATCCCTTGTGCGACGAGTTCTGATGGGAATTGGTCGAACTCAACGCCGCGATTGTTACCGGCCGAAACAACTTCACGGCCGTTCCAAAGCGCGAGAGAGAAATCCGGACCGAGACCGCGAATAGAAATCTGCTGAGAGCGTCCACGCACCCGCTGGGCCGTTACGCCGGGAAGACGCGCGAGCGAATCGGCGATGGAAAGGTCAGGCAACTTACCAATGTCTTCGGCAGAGATCGCCTCAACGATGGATGTATTGTTCTTCTTCTCATTGAGAGAATTCTGAATTGAGCCACGAATACCGGTGACGGTTACAACATCAAGTGTAGCTTCTTCGTCCTCCTCAGCGCTTGCAACATCTTGCGCAAGCGCTGGGCTCGAAATCGCCAGGGCCAGAGCTGCGGTGCTAAGAAGCAGACTCTTTCTGGTGTAATATGCTGGTTTCAAGTGATCCTCCCTGATCATAAACCGGGCAACGTTGAACTCCGATCATTGCCTCGACCAAGACACCTTATTGCAAATTTATGAAAACGAAAACCCTCTAAGCATAGAAACCTATGCAGATCGGTAGGTTTTTGTTGCTGTTTTGCAACCATATTCACGATCTAACGTTTATTCACCTGTAAAAGAAGTGATTCATGGGCAGATTTTTGCAGGATTCCAGGCATGCAAACCATTTTGCAAAAAGATGCAAATTTTTGCGAACTAAATTCTAGGGACTGGGTTCAGGCGCCGCAGGAGGCACGCACGATAAGTTCAGCAGGCATGCGATCAGCATCGGGACGAATGGCACCCGATGCATCAATCAGTTTAGCGACCAGAATTCGTCCGGCTCGTTTGGTGTCTTGCCCAATCGTGGTCAGTGCAGGATAGGAATAGGCACCAAAAGGGACATTGTCATAGCCGACAACGGAGACGTCCTGCGGAACTGAGCGCCCCATTTCCCGAAGCGCCGTGATTGCGCCAAGTGCAATCAGGTCGCTGGCAGCAAATATCCCGTCGAATTCCAACCCAGAGTCAATCGCACCGTGAACGGCCGCGCGCGCGGAATCGAATTCGAAGTGCGCTGGCACGATAAGCGTTTCGTCATACTCCAGCGCAGAATTTGTGATCGCATCGCGGTAACCGCGAAAACGGCGCATCGCTTCGGGGGCTTCCGTATCGCCAAGAAATACTATGCGCTCTCGGCCAAGCCGTGCGAGGTGGTTCGTTGCGCGGCGGCCGCCCTCAAAGTTGTCGCTGCCGACCGAGCAATACTCCTGTTCCGGGAGATGCGCGCCCCAGACAACAAACCGGTTCTCTGTCTCGGCCAGCTTGTTAAACTCTTTATGAAGGGCGCTCTGGCCAAGAAATACGACGCCGTCGGATCGGCTGGTCGACATTGCTGTGGCCAGATCCTCATAAGATGAAGGCGCGACATGGCTCAGCAGAAGATCGCAGCCACGGGCGCGTGCTGCGTCCCCGATCCCTGCGAGTAGTTCGAAGAAAAAGGGGTCGGCCATGCGCCCATCGCGGCTTTGGGGTTTGGGGACCACCACGGTAATGGTCGCTTCGGCGCCGATTGGGCCAGCAGGCATGTAGCGACGGAACGGGTAATCAAGATCGCGCGCGAGTTTCCAGATCCGCTGCTTGGTCCGGGTGTTTACCGCGGGACTGTCGTTAAGTGCACGTGAGGCCGTCGAGATCGATACGCCGGCCAGTTTTGCAAGATCTTCAAGGCGGGTGGCTGGAGCTTCCATTATTGTCTTTCGTGTCATACACCTTTGCGAGGCAAAGCTTACTGCCTGTTTTCTCAGCCAGTCGCAATCCATACAGCGCTGCGGGCTGAAAGACTATGATCCGATGGATTAAAGGCTTCAGATGTCGAAGCGAGGAGCACTTCACCGCTTAGATCGAGCGTTTCAGCCATGCTGATTGGGGTGTCGGAAAGATTGAACAGGGCTAATGAACGCCGATTGCCTTCGGTGCGCTCGATCGCGATCACAGCATCATCAATCGTGTCCAGTAGACGCATAGCACCCATTTTAAGCGCCGGATTGGCGGCGCGCTTTGCTAACGCCGCGCGTGTGAAATCGAGAAAATTATCCTCTCCTGTTTGTGTACTCAAAGCCATCCGGGCATGCTCAGGGTCAACAGGAAGCCATGGAGTTGCCGAAGAGAAACCCGCAGCAGGCGCGTCAGCATCCCAGGGAAACGGTGTACGTGCACCGTCGCGGCCAAGCGTTTTCGGCCAGTTTGCAATCGCCTCGGGATCCTTGAGGTGCTCGAACGGAACGTGGGCCTGAGGCAGACCGAGTTCTTCGCCTTGATAAAGGATCGGGTTCCCACGCAATGACAAGAGCAGCATAATGTAGAGCCGCGCCATCTGGTCCTGAGAGTCAGCCGGAGCCCAACGCGACACAGCGCGGGGCGCGTCATGGTTTGAAAAAGCCCAGCTTGGCCAACCTTCATTCGCGTCTTGTGACCATTGGGAAACGGCGTCTTTAACGCGCTCAGCGGTCATGTCCGGTGCGTATAGAAAGTCGAAACTGTATGCTGAGTTCAGACGCTTACTGCCGTCGGTGAAAGCTTTCATCTCGCCAATCGGGCTTGGTCCGCCAACCTCCGCAACGGTGAAGACATCAGGATACTCGTCAAGCATGGCCCGAAACCGCTCGATAAAATCGACGGTCTCTGGCTGCGACATGCTGTAGGTTTGCTTTTGCATGTCAAACGGACGTGTTGCCTGGTCCGCGGTCACACCAGATGGCGGGTTGTCACGAAGACTGCGATCGTGCATCGAGAAATTCAACGCATCGAGCCGGAAGCCATCAACACCGCGTTCAAGCCAGAAGCGTCCTGCCGCAATGACGGCATCCTGAACCTCAATATTGTGCAAGTTCAGATCGGGCTGCTGCCTCAGGAAGTTATGGAAATAGTATTGACCGCGGCGCGCATCCCACTCCCAAGACGGGCCTCCGAATACAGACTGCCAATTATTGGGTGGTGAGCCGTCGGATTTAGGGTCCGCCCAGACATACCAGTCGGCCTTGTCATTAGTCCGCGACTGACGGCTTTCTGTGAACCATGCGTGCTCGTCTGATGTATGGGAGTAAACCTGATCGATGATGACTTTCAGGCCCAGCGCATGGGCTTTCTCAACCACACTGTCAAAGTCCTTGATTGTTCCGAAGATTGGATCAACACCGCAGAAATCTGCAACATCATAGCCATAGTCTGCCATTGGCGAGGTGAAAAACGGAGAAATCCAAATACCATCGACACCAAGCGAGGCGATATGGTCCAGGCCCTTGTGAATGCCTTTCAGATCACCAATGCCGTCGCCATTTGTATCAAGAAAGCTGCGAGGATAGATTTGATAGATGACCGCGCCCTTCCACCATGGCAGCGGGGCTGTCGACGCGTTTTCTGAGTCATCGACTGTCATAGCCGTGTCTGGCATTCCGATTAGTCCTCGAATGTGGATTTGCAAACGACGAGGTCGAGCGCAGGTATAGTGAGTTGATAGCTCGCCGGCGCATTCACGGCACTCATACAATCGCCAAGCAGCGACGAGAATTTGGTTGCGCGGCCATCAACGGCAATGTTGACGGTCTTTGCTTCGGTTTCGGCATTTACCGCCACCACAATCTCTGTTCCGGATTGATAATCCATACGGGAAAAGACAAACAGGCTGTCATCACGATGCGCTAAGCGTGTGATTTGCTTGCCGCGCCGCAGGGCTGGCTCGCTCTGACGAATTCCAGAGAATTCAGCGATCGCGGTATAGATCGGGTGGGATGTGTCAAAATTATCTTCGACCGTCGTGGCGTCGGTACCAATCAGATCATTGTCATTGTACGATGCCGTTTGGCTGGGGAACATGTTCTCACGCGCAGCTTGATCGCCTCCATCAGAAACGAAGCCCTGCTCGTCGCCATAATAGATGGTTGGGACGCCCCGCGACATCATCATCATGCCGTGCGCAAGGCGTGTGCGGGCGATCATTTCCGGGTCGCTCATTTCTGGGTGGGCTGCTTTCAGAAATCCTGCGAACCGTCCCATATCATGATTGCCAAGAAAGGTCGGCAATTGTCGAGCGGTAGCCTCGCCATGCTTGTAAATGGCGTCGGCTGAGTAGAGCTTGTCCAGCTCCAGTCCAGGGGCGCCGTCGATGATCACGCTATGGGCCGTATTCTGGAAGGCGAAATCCAGAACGGTTGGAAGCCCAGCTCGAGTTGTGAACTTTGCGAGATGTTGGGGGTTTGGACCTGCTTCGTACACTTCACCGAAAACGTGGAAGTGGTCGATGCCGAGGGATTCGGCATGCTCAAGAATGGCGGGTGTGAACGCCTGCCAGAATTCATCACGAACGTGCTTGGCGGTATCGATCCTGAAACCGTCGACCCGGAAGTCCGTGATCCATGATTTGTAAATCTCGATCATGCCGTCAACAACGCGAGGGTGAGCGGTATTGAGATCGTCCAGACCCGAAAAGTCGCCGTAAAGCGAATCCTCATCCACGAAGTCTGTGTCACCGCGATTGTGATAGAAGATCATGTCGTTGAGCCAGGCCGGCTTTTTTACGCCTTGCCATTCGTCAGCGGTGTAAGGCGTATACGCCCAACCAAGGTCTTTTAGCTTGGTGAAGTTTTCTTCTGTCTGATGTGGGGCGTCGTCACCCAGGAAGCCCTTGTTGATAGGCGCTCCGTCCGTTCTGCCGCGTGTCGTCCAAGGATATTCGCCCTTGTAACGATAGCTGCAGGTGGCGACTTTTTCTTCGGTCCAGTTCGGATCATGGCACTCGCGATAGGTTATAATGTCGGCGGTATGGTTGGTGATGATGTCCATATAGACTTTCATTCCACGCGCATGCGCCTCATCAACCAGTGTTTTGAAGTCTTCACGTGTTCCAAGATGAGGATCGACATCAAGAAAGTCGGTTATCCAATAGCCGTGATAACCTGCAGACTCCTCGCCAGCACCGCCCTGCACCCAGCGATTGTAAAATATCGGTGTGAGCCAGATCGCCGTAACGCCCAGACCTTGAATATAGTCGAGGCGCTGTGTCAGGCCTTGCATATCGCCGCCGTGATAGAACCCTTTGTGCGTAGGGTCATAGCCATGGACCAGCCGATCACCATCGCTAAAGGCTTTATCGTTGGCGGTATTTCCATTCTCGAACCGGTCGGGAAGCACAAAATAGATTATTTCGTCTTCGATCAGTCTGGCATTGCCGTCGCCGGTCTCATTTACCAAAGGCTGGCCGACGCTTGAGCAGGCTGTTACCAGCGCAGCGATAGTGGGAACAATCGCCCATTTGAATGCATTTTGAAGCGTGCGCATCTATAACTCCCTGATCGAGACTCTGCGGGTCTTTCTCCAATACTTTTCATTTTTTTGCATTATCAGCAAGGGAAAAAACACAATGAATCTTGGCAGTACGCATGATTTTTGGTGCTTGAGAATTATTCCTTGCGTATTTTTGCAAAATTTCGCAGTGTAAAAAAGATCATGGGAGAGTGTGAACGTGCGTAACGCGATCGTCTTGTTGCTGGCAGTTTTCGCGTCTGCGATTTCGGCCTGTTCGATATCAACCAGTCTCGCTGAAACAGCGGCTCAAGCTGTCGATGATATCGAGATCGAAGCCATCAACGCCATCGATAAAGCAGAGGTTGTATCGCCGTCCGGTGATCTGCAATTTGTTCTCACGTCACCTGAACAAAAGCCAAAGTGGCAGGCCTTCTGGAAAGGGCAGGCAATTACAACACCGAGCGCACTGGGTTTCACATTCGCAAAATCACGGGACATGGAAGATGGATTGGTTCTGTCTGCTGTCCGCCGGGCAACGCATGATGAGCTATGGGAGCAGCCATGGGGCGAGCGCCAGTTTGTGAGGGATCATCACAATGAAATCGCTGCTGACTTCGTATTTGAAGATGGCACTCCGGCCTACACGCTGCGGGTTCGGGTTTTCGATGATGGGTTTGCGTTTCGCTACGAAGTCAAAGGCGAAGGCGAACGTCTGATTACGGAAGAATTGACTGATTTCGGGTTGGATCAAAATGCCAAGGCCTGGTGGATCAAGGCAGGCGCTTACAATCGCTATGAGTATCTATATGAAACGACGACTGTCCTAGACGTGCATCGGGCGCACACGCCGTTTACGGCAAAGCTGCCGGACGGACCCTATGTTTCGATCCATGAGGCGGCTTTGGTCGACTATGCGGGAATGTGGCTTGATCAGCGCCGTGAGGGCGTATTGAAAGCCGATCTCGCTCCACGCTCAGATGGGATCAAGGTCAAAACAGATGGCGACTTCAAAACGCCATGGCGAACTGTGCAAGTGTCAGACACTGCGGCAGGACTGGGGAACTCTGACCTCATACTGAACTTGAATGAACCGAACGCACTCGGCGATGTGTCATGGGTCAAACCGAGCAAGTACATTGGGATATGGTGGTGCATGCACATCGCCGAATGCACATGGGGTAGCGGCGATCAGCACGGCGCCACGAACGAGCGCACCCGGCACTATATCAACTTCGCAGCGGAACACGGCTTTGACGGGGTCTTGGTCGAGGGCTGGAATGAAGGTTGGGATGGTGACTGGTTCAGTAATGGCGAAGTGTTTAGCTTCACTGAGGCATATCCAGATTTCGACATCGAGGCCCTTTCTGAATATGCCATCGAAAAAGGCGTCTATTTGATCGGGCATCATGAGACGTCGGGCAATCTGACCAACTATGAACGGCAGATGGAAGACGCATATGCGCTTTATCAGCGGCTTGGCATTCCGGCAGTGAAAACAGGCTATGTCGCTGATGGCGGGGACCTTGTGCGCCGCGATGAGACAGGCAAGAAATTCTATGAATGGCATGACGGTCAGTTCGCGGTTGATCACCACCTCAAGGCGGTGAAGATGGCAGCGAAATACGGTATCTCCATCAATGCGCATGAGCCAGTAAAGGATACGGGTTTGCGTCGGACGTATCCAAACTGGCTCAGCCGGGAAGGCGTGCGGGGGCAAGAGTTCAACGCCTGGGGTGTTCCACCAAATGATCCCGCACATGCGACGATCATTCCATTCACGCGGATGCTGTCTGGCCCTGCTGATTTCACCCCCGGTATTTTCGATTTGTCCTTTGGCAAACCGGTTAGCGAAGACCCACGTGTTCAGACCACTTTGGCCAAGCAACTTGCCCTTTATGTGGTGATCTACAGCCCTATCCAGATGGCTGCAGATCTGCCTCGAAATTATAACGCAAGCCCGGACGCGTTCCAGTTCATAAAGGATGTGCCAGTTGATTGGCAGGATACAGTCGTCCTAGATGGGGTGCCCGGCGAGTACGTGGTTATTGCGCGTAAAGACAGAAATAGTGAGGCTTGGTTTCTGGGCGCGATTACAAACGAAGATTCGCGCTCGTTGACCGTATCACTCGATTTTCTGGACGGGTCCCCATACGAAGCTCAGATTTACCAAGATGGGGAAGGCGCAGATTGGCGCTCAAATCCTTATGCGTTCGAAACGGCGTTTGAGACGGTCTCTACCAACGGTGAGCTGACCCTCGATCTTGCGCCCGGCGGCGGCACGGCCATCGCATTTATTCCGGTCGAGTAGGAGCATTATTGCATGATCCGGTCATCGGCATTGGCGATCTGTTTACTCGGGCTTTCAGCATGTAGCGGCATCGCGATGTCGTTCACCGAAGCTCAGACTTCGCCGGCTGAAACGCCGTCGCAACTCATCAAACTCGAAGCCTTCGCATCAGACCATGTTGACTCGCGCAACGTGACCATCTGGTTGCCCCCGAACTATGATCCTGATGGCGCGCCTTATCCGGTTATTTATGCCCATGATGGTCAAAATCTGTTCGAGCCGGAAACGTCCTATGGTGGTGTCGCTTGGGAACTCGATGACATTGCCGAGCAACTTGTTGCCGAAGACAAAATCCGAGCGCCGATCATTGTGGGTATGTGGAACACCGCTGAGACCCGTTGGCTTGAATATATGCCGCAGAAGATAATGGATGGTGTTCCCGATGATGCCTTTGAGGGCGGGGGAAGACCAGCGCTCAGAAGCGACGCTTATCTGCGCTTTATAACCGAAGAGATGAAGCCTTACATCGACGCCAACTACAATACGGCAACCGACCGGGACGATACAGTTTTGATGGGGTCTAGCATGGGCGGTCTGATCTCGCTTTACGCGATCTCAGAGTATCCAGACGTGTTCAGTCGCGCAGCTTGTGTGTCAACGCATTGGTCGCTGGCGCAAAGCGAAGGTCCAATTGCCGATGCGGCTACGGACGCAGTGATTTCTTTTCTTCTGGCAAGTGGGCTGGATAAAGATCTGCATGTGCTATGGTTCGATCATGGCACGCTTGGGCTCGACGCCTATTATGCGCAGCATGCTGGTCCTATCGAAGCCTGGTTTCGAAGCGCGGGCTGGAACGAAGCCGAGGTGAGCTTCAACGTTTATGACGGGACCGATCACAATGAGGCATCCTGGCAAGACCGCACCGATGAGGTTCTGATCTTCCTGCTTGGCAAGGACGATTAACGCTATGCTTTTCCGATTCCGTCGTCTGATATTGATACTATGTGCAGGGCTCGCCTTGGTAGGTTGCGCGGCGGTCCAAAGTCCAGAGGCGCAACTTGATCCATTGGAGAAATACCGGCCGGCACCGCTCGTTCAAGTCGATCATCCAGACTGGGCGGATGATGCGATTATCTATCAGATCAATACGCGACAGTTCACACCTGAGGGGACGTTCCGAGCGGCGCAGGACCAATTGCCAAGGCTAAAGCAACTTGGTGTCGACATTCTGTGGCTAATGCCGGTTCATCCAATCGGTGAGGTCAATCGCAAGGGAACGCTGGGCAGCCCGTATTCGATCCGGGACTTTTATGGCGTCAATCCGGAATTCGGTACCAAGGAAGATCTGATCGCCTTCGTCGATGCGGCTCATGATCTGGGATTCCATGTGATTCTGGACTGGGTCGCAAATCACAGCTCTTGGGATCATCCATTGGTAGAGCAGCATGCCGATTGGTATGACCGTGATTGGAAAGGGGACTATCACCCGACGCCATGGACCGATTGGGCAGACATCATTGATTTTGACTATTCCGAGCCGGGCCTGCGCCAGTATATGACGGAAGTGATGGTCCATTGGGTTCGGGATGTTGGCGTCGATGGCTTCCGTGCTGATGTCGCAGGCTTCGTGCCGCTGGACTTTTGGGAAACACTTCGCGCAGAGCTGAATGAGATCAAACCGGTGTTCATGCTGGCTGAATGGCAGCAGCGTGACCTGCACCGCTTTGCCTTCGATGCGACGTATGGCTGGGGCTGGAAAGAAGCGGCCCTGCGGATTGCAAAGGGTGAGTCCAATGCCGGTGATATGACGGGCTTCCTGTCAGAACAGATCTCGACCTGGCCGCATGATGCCTATCGTATGCTGTACACAGAGAACCATGACCAGAACGCGTGGGATGGCTCAACGGGAGCGCTCTATGGCGATGCCTACCGCGTCTTCCTGACCTTATCCTTTGTGTCCGAAGGCATTCCACTGATCCATAATGGGCAGGAAGTCGGCAATCAGGATCAGTTGGAGTTCTTTAAGAAAGACCCGATTATCTGGGGCAACTACGACCACCCAGACGGCGACTTCCTCCGGCAACTTATTGAGATGCGAAAAGCCAATAAGGCACTTTGGAACGGGGCGGCTGGAGGCCGGATCGTACCAGTCGTCACAGACGCGGGTGGGCAGATCGTTAGTTTCGTGCGCGAAAAGGATAGGAACAAGGTTCTTGGTCTTTTCAACCTGTCGCCAGAAGCCGCGGTTTTCACGCTTGCCGATGGACCGGTTGCCGGGACTTATCAGACGGCGTTTTCTGGTACGACGAAAACAGTAAAGCTCGGCGACAAGATCGAGCTCGCACCCTGGTCCAGTCTTGTACTGATCAAGGGCGAATAGGAATAATGAGGGAAGAAACGCGATGACGGATATCACTGCAGACGAGGTCGAAACCACTCGTATCGCGGGGCAATTGAAACCACAGCTTCGCTTCACGCAGATCCTGACAATGTGTTTTGGGTTCTTCGGAATTCAAGTCGGTTTCGCACTTCAGACCGGACATTTCAGCCGGGTCTTCGAAACGCTAGGCGCCAATGTCAGTGATATGGCGATACTCTGGATTGCTGCCCCTCTTACGGGTCTGATTGTGCAACCCATCGTCGGCTATATGTCGGACCGGACATGGAACGGGATGGGACGGCGTCGGCCCTATTTTTTCTGGGGCGCTGTGCTGACCACAATGGGCCTGTTCATCATGCCGAATGTTTCAGCACTCTGGATGGCGGCCGGCATGCTGTGGATTCTTGATACGTCGCTCAACATCACGATGGAGCCGTTTCGCGCTTATGTCGGCGACATGATGTCAGAGCGCCAGCGCACATTGGGTTACGCGGCGCAGAGCTTTTTCATCGGTGCCGGCGGCACGCTTGGATCGGCGCTACCTTGGCTGCTGTCGAACTGGTTTGGTCTGTCCAGCACAGCTGATGGGGCGCTGCCGGAGAATATCCAGATGATGTTCTATGTCGGCGCGGTACTTCTGTTCATCGCTGTCTGTATCACGGTCTTCACGGGCAAGGAGTATGATCCGGAAACGCTTGCAGCATATGAGCGAGCTGAAGCGGAAGCCAAAGGCGTTGAACTTGACGCGATGGTGCCGATGCCCGCCGCACCGACCGCTTCCGGTTTGCGCATAATCGGTTTTTGTTTCTTGGCAGCAGGCGCTGCGTTTGCGGCAGCGGTCTACTTTCTTAAACTGGATTTCAGCCTTGTTACGGATACTGCGGCACTCACAAAACTTGGCTGCGTGACGCCGGAGGATGCAGAACGCTGCGGGGTTTATCAGAGCACTTATAAGGAGCTCTATCTCCTCGGCGGTGGTCTGGCAGCGTTTGGTGTGCTGTCTTTGCTTGCCGGTCTCTTGAAATACAAAGGCGGCGAGCAGGGTGCGTTTTCGGAAATCATGGAAGACATGATGCGCCTGCCAAAGACCATGCGCCAGTTGGCGATCGTTCAATTCTTCTCCTGGTTCGCCATGTTCTCAATGTGGATCTATCTCAATCGGGGGGCGATCTCTCATCACTATGGCGATCTGGTCCCACGCACACCCGAGTATGAGCGAGCAGCTGACTGGATTGGTTTGCTGAACGGGGTCTATTTTGCTGTCGCAGCGCTGGTCGCATTTGCCATTCCTGTCCTGGCCCGCATGACCAGTCGAAAGGCGGCACACGCTGTGTGCTTGCTGGTGGGCGCCCTTGGATTTTCCAGCTTCATCTGGTTGCCGAATGGGCAACTGCTATGGGTGGCCATGATCGGTGTTGGTGTGGTTTGGGCTTCAATCCTCTCTATGCCATACGCGATTTTGTCGAACGCGTTGCCGGCCAACAAGATGGGTATCTATATGGGGATCTTCAATTTCTTCATTGTCATACCACAACTGGTTGCAGCAAGCATACTTGGACCCGTCGTGGCGCAGCTTTTTGACGGCTATGCGATCTATGCGCTCGGCCTCGGGGCAGCCAGCTTTGTCATCGCCGCCGGGCTCGCTATGCTGGTCGACGATCCAGGTGATACCGCGAAGATGAGCTGAGGCGATTGCCAGCCGAAGCTATGAACTGACCTCGCGCCGGAGCCTCGTTCTACAACCACTTCAATCTAGACCGCCACATCAATCACCGCTCAACATTCAAATCGATGAGAAACGCCGCTCTTCTTGACTGGCGCCAACTTCTAGCTTGATAGGAGCCCCTCCCACCCAACGATGCTGGAGACGGGTTCGCGTTAGACTGACAGCACCTCCACAGAGCAAAACAGGGTGTGAGGAAACCCAAACTCACGGTGCCATATTTGACACTTTTTGTGCGTCTGAGCATATTTGTGCTCTATTGAACAAATATACGAGTTGGAGGGAACCCGGCGTGGCAAGCACGTTGTCTATCGCGCAAGGTACCGCATATCCAGTGGCATCCGACTGGTATCGCATGTTCGATACATCAACCACCCTAATAGAGACACAGTCGCTTGATGAGGCGCGCGCTTTGATCGGGGAGAAAATCAGTCCCCACGACATTGACATTCTGGATCACGGACAAGACTTGAACGTTAGATATAATGGTGTCTCAAACGGGGCATTTGCGATGCTCAATGCGCGTATGGGCGCTGATGTCCGGATCAAGCCCCGCGAGGCGAAGAGCTTTTATTACGCTTACACGCCGCTCAAAGGGCGTGCGCGGGTCTACTCCCGAGAGGACGAACTGGATCTGAATGAGTTCCAAACCATGATCGTCTCGCCCGAAAATGCCTATCAAATAGACGTGGCCGGGCAAAGCGATCGGCTTGTCATCGGCTTGGAGGCCTCATCCTTTCATGCGTATTTGGAGATGCTTATGTTGCGTTCCCTCTCGAGGCCTTTGATATTTGATATGCGCGGCGCAAACCAAACTACGTCGCAAGTCTGGCAATCCTTCGTCGCCAGCATAGGCGCGGCTTTGTTTTCTACGACAGACACTGTCTCACGAGCGCGTGTGATGAAAACGTTTTCCGAAGCGACTATGGCCATGGCCCTGGAACTCTTCCCGCATAATTATCGAGATGAGTTACGAAACCAGAAAATGGATTTCGATACCAAGCGTTTGAACGTCGCGCTGGATTACATTCACGCGAATTTGCGTCGGACCACGACCTTAAGGGACATCTCTCAAGCTTGCGGTATGTCGGGCCGAAACCTGCAGCTTCTGTTCAAGAAGCGCTGCGGTCAATCGCCTATGGATTATTTCAAGTCACAGAAATTCGCGATGATTCATGACGCGTTGGAAAACGCCTCGCCCGGAACCAGGGTGACAGATATTCTGGATCGATTTGACGTTGTCGCGTCTGGATATTTTTCGGCTCAGTATAAACAGAGATTTGGCTGTACGCCGTCCCAGTCTATCGGGCGTAGCCGTCTTCTCGCTTGACCCTTCCAGATTTTCGTCAATCGCATAGCGTTTTGCGTATATTTGACTTGATGACTTGCAGCCATTGATGGTTCCTTTTGCGTGATGGGACGGTGGTCCAAAAACCCGCCTCCGGGAGGAATACATGAACACATACAACTTGCGTGAAGTGGTGATATTACATGCGGAGCGCTCTCATCACGCGCCGCTCGCTTTCCGCTTGTTTTCACCGACCGCGGCTTCGAACACGGGCCTTCTGACCTAAAAACACGACGTCCGCACCTGTCTGCATTTGCCTGTCAGAACAGGAAAAACGAAGCCCAGTCGGCGCCCATTTCGATCCGATTGATCACGCATACGCTTCAATCGACTAATTCGTCCTGCCTATCTGAAGGGAACCGTTCCAATGTCTTCCAAAAGGGCACTTGATCCGACCATCGCGCAACGCCTGGATGACTTCATTGCGCTCTATTTCGATGAGCAGGCATGCGCGGCGGATTTGCTGTGCGATCGACACGCTCCCAGCCGCCTCGCGTTTCGTATCATTGATGAGACGCTTGAGGCGAATACGCTGCACTATGGCGACCTCAAAACGAAGTCAGAGCAATTCGCTGCCGCCCTCTCTGAACTTGGCGTCGTTCCAGGTGACAGGGTCGCGACTTTGATGGGGAAGAGCCAAGATTTTCTGGTCGTCTTGCTCGGAATTTGGCGATTGGGCGCAGTTCATGTGCCTTTATTCACGGCTTTTGCTCCGCCCGCGATAAGTTTCAGGCTCATCGGCAGCCGTTCTAAAATCGTCGTCGCTGACGCCGCTCAGGCGTCTAAGCTGAACCCCAGTGCTGATATGCCCGCAGATGGCGGTTGGACGATGATTACGCGCGGCGAAGCCGGGCCGGGCCAGTACAATCTCAAGGCGCTCATATCGGCACAAGACGCTGGCTATCCGGCGTTTAAAGCCGGGGCGGATGCACCACTGATCGAAATCTATACATCGGGCACGACTGGAACACCAAAGGGGGTCATCGTGCCAGTCAAGGGCCTCGCGTCATTCCACGCTTATATGGAGTTTGGCCTGGATGTGCGCGAAAGCGACGTCTTTTGGTGCGCCGCGGATCCAGGTTGGGCCTATGGGCTCTACTATGCTATATTAGGACCCCTTGCGACGGGCTGCGATTGCGTGCTCCTCGCGGCCGGGTTCTCGCCTGAATTGACGTTTGGTACCATGGCGAAATATGGCGTCACAAATTTCGCTGCCGCACCAACGGTCTATCGCGCACTGAAAGCGTCTGGGATAGATATTCCGAAAGAAATCCGTCTGCGCGTCGCCTCAAGTGCTGGTGAACCGTTAACCCCTGATGTCAATGTATGGGCTGAAGCGGAACTCGGCGTGCGGGTCCATGACCATTATGGCCAATCCGAAACCGGCATGACCGTCAATAATCACCACCATCGGGTTCTGCAGCAAGTTGTAAAGACCGGGTCAATGGGAATGTCTATGCCGGGCTGGCAAGCGGGCATCTTGAAATCCGACGCCGATGAGGAAGCCGCGACAGGGGATGTCGGCCGTCTGGCAATAAGTCTATCGGACTCTCCATTAGCCTGGTTTTCCGGATACAGCGACAATCCCGAAAAAACCTCTGAGAAATTCACGCCGGACAAACAGTGGTATGTTACGGGCGATGTTGCCTTTCGAGATGAAGATGGGTTCTTCCATTTCTCGTCGCGCGATGATGATGTGATCATCATGGCTGGCTACCGCATCGGTCCTTTTGAAGTCGAATCGACACTCTCGAAACACCCAGCGGTGCTTGAATCCGCCGCCGTCGCCAGGCCAGATGAAGTGCGCGGTGAGGTGCTGGAGGCGTTTGTCCGGCTGAACGAAGCGTATTCGCCATCCGACGCGCTCACCGAAGAATTGCAGAACTTTGTGAAACAGAATTTCGCGGCCCATGCGTTCCCGCGGCGCATCCACTATGTCGATGCAATGCCAAAAACGCCTTCAGGGAAGATCCAGCGTTTCATCCTGCGACAGCGATTGATCGATTTATAGGCCACTTGGTGAAAAGGTCAGATGAGCTTTTTAAACTCGTCGATGCATTTCAAGCTCGCCGTGTTCGCTGCGCCGACCTTCTCTTGCATGTAAAAGAAGCCATGAATCATACCCGGAAACTCCAAGAGTTCGCACCCTGCGCCTTCTGATTTCAACCTCGCGGCAAACAAAACACCTTCATCTCGCACAGGGTCTATTGGAGCGACGGCTACGACCGTCGGCGGGAAGCCCTCAAGCGTTGGCGCACATAATGGTGAAAGCAGCGGGTCATTGGGGTCGGCATCGCCCGCATATTGCGTTTGACATTGGCGTAGTCCAGCCAGCGGTAAGAGTGGATCTGCATCATTTTTACGGGAGGGTCGTTCGTCTGCGATGCTTCGGAAATCAACGCAGGGGTAGAGCAATAATGCAGATCTGACAGACGGCAATTTGGGTTGGCCCATCCCGTTAGCCTCTCGCAAGCGCTGCGACAGTATCACTGCGGCCGCCAGGTTTCCTCCGGCGCTATCGCCGCAAAGTGAAATGCGGTCGGGATTGATGCCCAGTTCGTCTGCGTTTTCATAGGCCCAATCAAGCGTTTCGACACAGTCTTCGAGGGCTGCCGGATAGAGATTTTCCGGGGCGCGGCGATATTCAGTAAACAACACACGGACTTGCATCTCGCTGCAAAAGAAATGCATATTCAGATCAAACGTATCAATAGAGCCTTGAACCCAACCGCCGCCATGGATGTAAATGACCAGGGCGTCGGATGTTGGCTCGTTTGGCGAATACAGGCGCATTCGCTTCTGTCCATTCGGCGTTTCAACCGAGAAGTCCCGTTTGTCTGCGAGCGGCGCCGCGGCCGCCGGGTCTGCGCAAAGATGCGCCATGCTCACAGACATCTCGCGTACGCCTGCGATAGATGTCGGGGGTTTCTGCCCAAGCGCACTCAGGCTTCCGAGAAAGGCGGCCATGTCTTTGTGAATCAAGGTTCAAATCCTAGCTGGAATACGTTTTGTCTAAGCTCAGTTCCGTACATGTTCGTGTATCGACCGTTTCGTGTGATTTTGCGCTAAACTGGGTGGAATAAGTATGGACTTAGAGCTCGGTTTTCTTTTCGAAAATTAGCATGACATGGCAGCTTGTCAAAGCACCTTTGATAACGCGGAAAACGGTGCTTTCAGACTATATTGGCTTAAGACACACTTGCCGTAATTCTAGGATGCCCGGTTTCCACTTTCACTTCGTAATGTAGAAGACCTGCTTCATGAACGCAGGATCGATATCTGTCATGAAAGCGTGCGCCACTGGTGGAATCGGTTTGATCCGATCTTCGCTGGCAAGATCCGAACGAAGTGCGCTTCGACCCATGCATCGTTCCATAATCACTTCAACTTAGACCGCCACCTAAACCGCCGACACAGATTCAAAACCCAACGCGACGTCGCACTTCTCGAGTGGCGCAAACTTCTCGTCGCCTAACAAGTCTCAAACCAAAGATGCTGGAGACCAGTTCGCGCTAGACTGACACCACCTGAGGGTATTGTCAGGACGCGGTTAACTCTATTCCCACATAGATCTCCCGCGTTAAAGTCGCGTGAGATTCGAAGACAGCGTAGGCCGGTTGGCTCGCCGGGGGAGCAATGGGAAAAGTATATCGGTCCGTTTTGGGATTAGTCCTTTTAACATGCCCGGCATTGGCCTGGGCGCAATCAACCGACGTCGAGACGACACGGGACTTCGAAACCTATCAACCAAGCGTCACACCAGTTCGGATCACGCGCGCCAACGCGCCCAGGATTGACGGTCGGCTGGATGACCCTGTCTGGCAAAGCGCCGCAGTCATCTCGGAGTTTTATCAGGTCGAACCTAGCGTTGGACCACCCGCTGTCGAAACACGGGTCTATCTCGCCTACGACGAGCGGGCCCTCTATGTCGGCATAGAGGCCTTTGATGATGAGCCGGAAGATATTTTTGCGACGATCCTTCAACGGGATGGCGATGTGTGGCGCGATGATATGCTGCGCTTCTATATCGATCCTTTCGACACAGGGCTGACGGGATTCGGTTTTGACGTGAACGCCTTGGGCGCGCGGGCAGATCGGCTGGTTCAAGCCAATCGGCGGCCCGTCGACGAATGGGACACAATCTGGGATTCGGCGGGACAGATGACCGATGATGGCTGGACCGCCGAAATCGTACTACCGTTCCAATCGATCAGCTTTGACCCCGAAGCGGACGGCTGGGGACTGATGATTACGCGTGAGCGCTCGCACAAAAATCAGGAAATCCGCTGGGCGGCAATCGACCAATCCATCAACAAGTTCGGCTTCGCTCGACCAGGCCGTCTGGAGGGCATTAAAGACGTCAATCGCGGTATCGGGCTGGATATCGAGGCGCTGGCATCGGTTATCGGGTCGAGGGATTGGGAGCGACCCAGGGACGACGACATCACTTTCGAGCCCAGTACGAACATCTACTATCGCTTCACGCCAGGCCTCACCGGTTTGCTGACCCTGAACACGGATTTCTCGGACACGCCGCTGGATGCTCGTCAAATCAATACGGGCCGCTTCTCGCTCTTCTTTCCAGAAACACGTGACTTCTTCCTGCAAGACGCTGCTTTCTTTGAGTTCGCTGGCCGAACGTTCAATGGGTCACCGAACGGGCAGCCCTTCTTTTCCCGCAGGATCGGCATCGTGAATGGCAGTCCCGTTACGATTGATGGTGGGATCAAGCTGAGCGGTGAGTTTGCCGGTCTGGAGCTGGGAGTTCTCTCGACCCGCACGGCCGATACTGCCGCTGTCGGGGCCCAGACGTTATCGGTCGCCCGGGTCACCAAGGATGTCCTGTCGAGCTCGCGGGTGGGCTTCATCGCTACAGCTGGTGATCCCACCGGGCAATCCGAAAGCAGTCTCATCGGTGCAGATTTCCTGTACCAAACGCCCAGCTTCCTTGGCGCGGGTCTGCTGCAAGCTGATCTCTTTTACCAACATACAGCGTCCGATAGCGTCGAAGACGACGACTCCTTCGGCCTGCGGGTCGAATACCCGAATGATACATGGGCCTGGACCGTCGAAGCGCGGGAGATCGGCGAAACGTTCAGCCCGGCACTTGGTTTCGTCAATCGCCCCGGAACGCGAGACTATGGCGCGACCTGGACTCGCCGGTTCCGCCAGACCGGTGGGTTCCTGCGGTGGTGGGAAGCGGGCACCACTCACGACTATGTCACGGATTTGAATGATCGCTTGGAAACTCGTGAAAACCAGGTGAATGTCGGCTTCCAAACCCAAGCCACTGACGAGTTTACGATAACGGTATTTGACAATGAGGAACGAATAACCGTCCCATTCCTCCTACCGCGTGATATCGAAGTCCCGATCGGCGCTTATGACAATGACGGCTTCAATCTCCGTTTCCAGTCGTCCCTCGTTAGGCCTTATGGGCTGACGTTCGAATTCGAGGACAGGGATTTTTTTGGTGGCTCATCTACCGCCACGACCATCGAGGCGAATATCCGCCCAAATCCCCGCGTTGATATTCGGGCATCCTATTCGCGAGAAGACATATCCGTCCCGAACGGTGACGTTACCGTACAAATCGGATCGATCGACACGGTTTTGAATTTCTCGCCTGATCTGTCGATCACGACACAGACCCAATACGACAATATCAGCAATAGTCTGTCTTTCTTCGGAAGACTGCAGTGGGAAATTCGACCGGAAACGGAACTTTTCTTTTCAATTGGCCATGGCGCAATTATCGAAGGCGACGACTTTCGGCGCAATTTTGAGTCAATTCAGACCCAGGCCGTTTTCAGGATCGGAAATACTTTCCGGTTCTAGAGGTGAGCGTTCAAGGGTATTGTCAGGGGAACTCGACCGTGAGGAACCAAGCTTAAGTTCTTCGGATGATCAAATCCCCATTCCGCTACTTCAAAACGTTACCTAAGATCATCCAACTCGCGGTGATGATCTATGTCCGATTCCCACTGTCGCTTCGAAACGTCGAAGACTGACTTCATGAGCGCGGGATAGACATCTGCCATGAAAACATGCGGAAATGGGTTTCTTAAGAAAGCCATGAAGCGATATGGATCACCGAAGACGGTCGGTGATGACTGTCTTCGCTCTTATGGGGCTGCTACGACTGAGATCGGAAATCAGGACCGACAGGAGGCCGGTCGCCATCCTAATCGCATACAGACCTCTAAAACACAGAGAGATGCCGCCCTTCTCCAGTTGCGTGAACTTCTCGCTGCCTAGCGGTCTTAAACAGGCGAAGCTGGAGACCGGTTCGCGTTAGACTGACAGCACCCCTAAACGCAGACATAACGAGATTGCCGATCAATCCTAAAGGTCGATAGAGGATGCACCAGTGCTCCAGGTTGGATCTGGTCTATTGTTCAGGGCGCGGTGCTGGACTTGAGAAGGCTTTTGCAAAGAAAAGGCTGTTAGAGAACAGACGTTTTGTTCCGAGCCAATAAGCGCGGAAGTTTGGATTGTCCGCAAACAGAATTACCGAGCCAGCGCCAACGCGTTCCGCAGCGAGCATGCCCTTTCCCGACAGACGTTCGAGATTGGACGCAGATGCGTATCCCGAAGCTAGCGGGGCAGCAGCGTAACGGACAACCAGCCCAAATGGGTTGTCGCCCGGCTCGAAGCCTTTTTCACCTTCTTTGTGCACGAAAATCTCGTTACCTTCGTATCCGAAACCCAAAGGATGGGTTGGATCAATAATGCCAGCAAAAACAGCACCCGTGATGCGCTCTTGGCGATCATAATCCAGTTTATCTTCATAGGAGACTGGCACCGGAGGCGCTTCGTCCTCTTCCTCATCTTTAGCGTCTGCATCCTCATCGAGACGCTCTACGCCCAGCATATCAACGTTCGCGAGCCCCTGCGAGACGGCCCATTCTGCGCCTGACTGCGTGCCGATGAACACACCGCCATTGCGGATCCAGGATTTTAGCGGCTCAACAAAGCCGTCAGAGAGGGCCCCATAAGCCCCACCGACAGCGATGATATGGGTATGATCTGAAAGATGCCGCGCGTTGACATTGGTGACATCAATCATCGTCACCGGGATATGCAACATTTGGTCGAGATAATGCCAAACCTCGCCAGCATCATTGTCAGATACGCCGCTCGCGCCGGCCCGTCCTGTCAGGAGCAAGACTTTGGGAGCTACCAATGCTTCGACGCTAAAGCCGCCAAGATCCGAGCCGGACGGCGTTCTCGATGTAAGAGATGCATGAACCGTGACCCCATCTTCTTCGACCGCCCGCACAATCAATGCGTAGATCTCATCCGGAGACATATCATGGCGGCGCGTCGGCACGATGACGGCTCCGCGCGGCACATCGACAAATCCATTCGGTGTTTCCAGTCGAACCGGATCAGGAATGACTTTGGCGCGCAAGTCATGTCGCAAGATCCGATTGACGGCGCGTGGCGCATTGAAATGAGACCAATCGATCACATACGCCAAGACGTCATCGCCCGGTGAAGGTGGAACAACAGGCGCGCTCAGTCCGTTTGTCGTGGCCTGGGGACCCGCATCGATCCGTCCAGCTTGGCGAGCGTTGAGGGCGTCATGCTTGAGCCCAAACGCATGCGGTAAGGTCCAGCCCGATATGTCGTAAAAGACAACTTGATCTTCCGGCGGGTTTTGAACCGCGAATATGCCTTCAACCAGCGCGTATCGCGGTTGATCGAGATAGACGATCGCGCTTCGATTTGCAGGATACAGCGTTCCATCAATCGTCTGATCCGCCTCCAGGAAGCGAACATCAATCGCATGCGCGTTTAGCAAATCGAGGAAATGCGCAAAGCGGCCTTGATCGCTCGACGTGAACACATAGGCCTTGGTTGGATTGGCGCGCGCTTTTTCCGAAGAGTCTGCGAACCAGCGCTGTTGGAAAGATTGAAGTCGCTCTCGTTGTGTGCCCGCCTCGTTCAACAAAGCCACTGCAGCGTGGAACTGCTCCAAGATGGTTTGGTCGTAACGCTTCAAGCCGTTGTCTGTATCTTGCACCATGCCCCGGGCTGATCCTTGTTCGAACAAGAACGGGACCGCCCCTAAAAGCGTTGGATAACTGGAGCCATAGCCAAGATAATAGTTCGGGAAGAATTCCTGGCTGACCGAGAGTTGACCGAGACCATCGAAAACCTCGTACAGGCGTTCGCTCAGTTCTGCCGTAATCTGATAAACCTCTTCATCGAAGAGTGGGTTGATTTGATCCTCAGCGGCTGGGCTGAAGAAGAAGGTCGAGTTCGATCCCATCTCGTGCTTGTCGACGACCAGCAATGGCAGCCAGTCTTGGATATGCGGCACCAGTCCACGATGCTCCGGCTGTGCGACAGGAAGCCATTGTCGATTGAGATCGAAGAAATAGTGATTGGTCCGACCGCCTGCGAAAAAGCCGGTATGTTCTCTATGCGCCGGATACGCCACGGGCACGGCGGCACGATGGGAGTTGACCCAGTTCGCCATTCGGCTCGCGCCATCTGGATTAAGCGTCGTCATCAGGATCACGAGATTGTCTTCGAGCAAAACCTCTGTAGCTGCATCCTGTGCGGCTGCGAGATGGTACACCATTAGGGGGGCAGAATCATAAGACGACGGTTCTGAACCATGCACGCCGTAATTGATCTGATGTACGCCAATATCGACCCCTGGGGCTTCCCCATTGAGGACCGCAGCGCGACCAGCTTTGATTTCATCAAGCCGTGCAAGGTTTTCAGGGCTAGACACGTAAACGGCAAAGATCGGACGGCCGAGATGACTTTCGGAGACCCGCTCAATCATTATCCGGTCAGACGCAGCATCCACGGTGCGCACATATTGGATGACCAGTTCATGCGGCCAGATGAGTTCACCCACTTCATACCCAGTGACGTCAGCAGGCGTCGGAATAGTCTCATCATATGGGACATCCGCGATCAGCAATTCCTCGAGCGGGCGCGGTTCATAGGGCTCTTGAGCGGAGACTGTCGACGCGAGTGCGATCCCAATAGTCAGAGCGGAAAGTAGGCGCTTTATCACGGTGGTCTCCATCATTTCTTGATGTTAAATCTAGCTGTTCGGAAGCCATATAGCGTTCCGCAACTGAGGGCCAATTCAAATCTTGATAGCCCTATGCCTGCCTTATTTTATAATGTCAGGCGAACTTAGATCAGTTGTTCTTGCGGCCTCGATGTCACCGAGAAGGCGCAAAAGGTTTCCGCTCCAGATCTTTTCGATCTCTTCAGGCGTGTAACCTGCGTCCAGCAAGCCTTGCGTAATCTTGGGGACGTCCGACACCTCAGCCATTCCGTCAACGCCGCCGCCCCCGTCCCAGTCAGCGCCGATCCCAACGTGATCGACCCCGACAAGATCAATCGTGTAGAGGAGATGCTCCATATATTTCTCAAAGCTGGATCTTGGCGCTGGATGCTCGCGCTCAAGAGCGATTCGAGCCGCGCGATAGGCAGACTGCTGCTCATTCGACATTTCGGCGAAATTGCTTCCATATTCAGCGTTGAGCGCCTCTAGAGCTGCGGTTCGCTCAGACGTTGGCTGAAGCTCTTCGAGATAACCACCAAACGCGTTTACGTGAACAACACCGCCGTTTTCCGCCAGCTGAACGAGCAGGTCGTCCGGAACATTTCGGGCGTGTTCGAATACCCCATCTGGGCCACTATGGGAAAGAATGACTGGCGTTGAAGAGACCGCCATCATATCGCGCAGCGCATCATCTGAGGCGTGTGACGCGTCCACAATCATACCAAGGCGGTTGGCTTCGCGCACCAGGTCTTTGCCGAGATCACTTAATCCACCGTGCAGAGGATCATCTGTCGAGCTATCGGCGAACTGGTTGCTATCAAAGTGCACCAAGCCCAGCATTCGCAAGCCACCGACATAGAACGTCTCCAAAAGCGTAATATCTTCCCCGAGCGGATAGGCATTTTCCATGCTTTGAAAAACGACGACCTTACCGGCATCGTGTATGCGCGCTGCATCCTCAGCAGCAAAAGCCAGTTCGACGAAGTCCGCATACTTGGCCGCCATCTCTCTAATCGACGCTTGGCGTAAAATAGCCGAGGTTCTGGCTGCGATGTAAGACGCTTCATCCAATGGGCCTGGCGCCGTATAGATGACCCAAAACCCGCCATCGAGTTGTCCGTCCTGCAATCTCGGAAGGTCAACATTGGTGCGGTCCGTTTCGAAAGAACCGCGCTTTGAAAAATCGTATCCGTCGCGATGAAACAGAGCGGGCGTATCCAGGTGCGCATCCAGTGTCAGAATGTCCGCGTGTAAAGTCGCCAGATTTGCCTGGCTTGCTTCTGGAGCCTGTTGCTCTGAAATCAAACTGCCCGAACCCGAGAGCGCAGGAGCACAGGCCGTCCCCAAAAGAACCAAGACACCTGCCAAACCAGATCTAACCATAGGATTAGCCTTCTAACATTGCTATACGTGTTGAGATCAGCTTAACCGTCGTCTCTAGGTACGCAATGTTATATCAAAACAAATTGATCATGCATCTTGGTTTTGCTTAAAGAGGCAGCATACTGCGCGAGGATCATATCCACGAAAGACCTCGCGGATCAGGGCTCCACATCGCACATGTGAAGTCTTTCATCGATAAGATAGTAAGTATTGGACACGTTAGATGGGCATCACACTTCCCCAATTCACAGTCGCAGGCACTACCGAAACGATGGGGCGTGCCTACGGAAAACTATGTGGCGATCAGATCCATCATTTCGTCGCCGATCGTATCACGGCAGTTGAGGAGTATTTGAGTGATGCCGGGCATACCGGTACGGAGCGGCTCTTTGAGGCTGGAGCGGCTTGTCTCGAGGAGGTTTTGAGGTTTGACCCTCAAGGCTATGACGAACACATGGCCTTGGCGGCAGGTGCCGAAATCGACGCCGTGCAATTGTTCACCACCGCGAATATGACGGATGTTCGAGACATTATCGTTCTGCCTGGCGATCCACCCATTTTAGAGGATGAAGGCTGCACCGCGGCGCTACTACCACATACTATAACTAAACATGGTGAAAGCCTTCAGGGTCAAACCTGGGATCTAAATGGTCCCGATGTCAAACACGTGATCGCGCTTCATCGCGTGCCTGATAAAGGTCCGGAAACGTGGACGGTGACCTGCGCTGGCTGTCAAACACTCATGGGCATGAACCAGTATGGCGTCACTGTTGGAACAACAAATTTGAAAACGAAGAGCGCGCGCGTCGGTATCCCTTATCTTTCGGTACTACATAAAGCGCTGAAACAGCCCAATCGTGACCTAGCGAGCCGGGTGATCGAAACATCGCCCGTTGCTGGCAGCCACACCTATTGGGTCGGCGATAAACATGGCGCGATCGAATGGGAAAAGTCGCCAGAGGCGGCGTTTCGACGAACAACGGATGATGGTCCGCTGGCCCGATCAAATCACTGCCTGTTCGATCAGCATATTACGCTTGAATCGGATCTTTCTGAGAGTACTCATCCGCGAAAAGATCGGATGCAAAAAATACTTGAAGGTTCGAGCCAGCATACCGTGCAAAGCCTCGTTCAGTCTTTTGCAGATCGTACTGACGGGCGTTTGAGCATCAACCGGTTTGCTGAAGATCGTTCTGGCGCGACCACGAATGCTGTCGTGGTTTTTGGTCCGGCGAACTTAGACTTTCGCGCGTGCCGCGGCCCCGCCGATCAAGGTGATTGGGAGAAGCTTGAATTTGCGCGGCAGCGGTCCGACGTGGTGGTTTGATTTAGCCGGACAAGAATAATGCCTCTTTATGCTCGCTTCTTAGAAGTTTCGAGCGCCCGATCTGGGGCAAATTAAAGTCACTCGTGCCCAAACCTATTTTGGCGTTCGAACTCTATTATCGGAACTGAGAGTTGCCGATACCATCGCGTTCTGCCGCATCCTTCAGTCGCGAAAGAAGTACGGAAATTTGTTCGTTCAAAGCCTTTAGCTCGGACATACCCATCCCCGATTTATCGAGCATTGTCTGAGCCACACACCCGGAACTCAGGCGCTTACTAGTCGCTGGCGCGATGTCGATGATCATCCGAGCGAAGCAGCTCGGCTTCACCCGGCATCCATGGCTCGGCCGTTTACTGGAACGCAAACCGATGATGGTGGTTGCAATCGCGATGGCCAACAAGATGGGCCGCATGATCTGGGCCCTCATGGTCAAAGGAGAGAAGTTCAATCCGGCAAAACTGATGCCGGCATAAAGTCGCCGCGCCGCTAAGGCGCAAACGAGATTGGTGAGAGCAAAAACGAGGTCATCCAAAACCGGAGTTTCTGACAAGTGAGGACAATCCACACGCGAGCAAGCACCCTTGAATGCGGCCTTTTGTAAGGAACCTCATCTTGCGGAACGCATGATGGCCATCGGTGTCGACCTTGGCCAGATCCATCACAATTGTAGACAATTGAGTTCAGGTGATGGCTTCTTGGGTGGTCCCTGGTAGACGTTGCTAGTATCAGTGTTCGGATGGACGAGAATTGTAGGGCTAAGCTCTGATTATCAATCATAAGGCGCAGTCAGGAACGCAGCGAGGCAGTTCGCGATCTCGCCAGCTGCTACGTTGATTGTCGGAGCTGTTCCACCCGCTTTGCGCCTTGCGTAATCGGCGACCAAGCTAATCGCTATGGTGTTGAGGCGGCGAACTCTATCGATAAGGTGTTCGCGCGGATGGTCAGCCAGGATCTGGATGATCCGCCCTCGAACCAACCTCATGCTCTCTGGTAGAAAGTCTCCCAATAATTCTTCAACATCGAACCTTGGATCAGCAGAGAGTTGGGCCAGGAACTGTGCATAAAACTGCCCGCCTTCGGTTTCACAGGATTCAAGTGGCGCGCGGGCAATGACGCCCAAGAGCATCTTTAAGTCGTTACCATCACCACGTTCGTCCAATTGGGAAATATGCTGGAGTCGATCTTGATCTATTTCCGACACGCGCTTTTCGAATACAGCTTGGATCAAGTTTTCCAGATTTCCAAAATGATAGCGAACCGCGCTGGCATTACGCGCATTTGCATCTTTAATGATCTCCATAGCGGTGACCGTGCCAATTCCACGGGTCGCCAGTAACCTCTCGGCAGCCTCGATCAATTCCGCTTTCGTGTCTTTGTGGACCGTCTTTGTCACGCCAACCTCATATAAATTCCACACTCAATGCGGGGCAAATTCCTTGTGCTTCTTAGCACATAGTCATCGCCGGCCAACAAACATGTTGACGATACCATGACTCCAAATTAATAGATAATTATTAATTTGGAGAAGTGAGATGATAAAAAGGTTTGTGTTTGCAGTGTTCATTCTCCTGACCATCGCCGTGCTGGCAGCGTGGATGAACCGAAAGGCGATTGTCCTTCATCTTGTTTCTCAACAAGACCTAATGGTCGTCGCTGAGAACGAACCCATTGTCTGGAGCCAAGGGCCTGCTGAAGCGGGATTGCCGATTTCTGAGCGTCCGCCAAACATCATTTTCATTCTCGCAGACGATCTTGGCATCAATGACATTTCGACGTTCGGCGGCGGCGTCGCCGGTGGTCGTGTGACGACACCCAACATTGATCGGCTAGCCGCAGAAGGTGCAGTCTTCTCAAATGCCTATTCTGGAACCGGCACCTGCGCTCCATCCCGTGCCATGCTTCTAACTGGCCGCTATCCGACCCGGACCGGTTTCGAGTTCACACCCACACCGCCTGGTATGGGACGAATTATTTCACTCTTCTCGGAAGACTCTCTGCGCGAAGCGGGGCTTCCGCAGATGGTCTATAATAAGGATCAAGTGGAGAGCGGCGCCCACTATATCGACATGGGGTTGCCGACCGAAGAGGTTACCATTGCTGAACTCTTGCAGGAGGCGGACTATCAAACGGCACATATCGGCAAATGGCATCTGGGCCGAAACGGTCCCTTCAGAGCCGTAAGGCAGGGCTTCGACGAGAGCCTGCTCATGGCCAACGGTTTGTACCTACCGGAAGACCATCCAGAGGTTGTAAATGCCAAACTGGATTTCGATCCGATCGACACGTTTCTCTGGGCTCGAATGCAGTTTGCCGCAGACTTCGACAGGGCCACCGAGACAATTGCCGAAGATTACTTTGAACCGGCAGGATACATCACCGACTATTGGACGGATGAAGCGATCAACGTCATTGATGCAAACAAGAATCGACCGTTCTTTTTGTACTTAGCCCACTGGGGCATTCACACGCCGCTTCAAGCCACGAAAGAGGACTATGAAGCCGTCGGCGACATCACTCCTCATCGGCTTAGAGTGTACGCAGCGATGGTTCGCTCTATCGATCGAAGCGTTGGGCGTATCTTGGACAAACTCGAAGAAGAGGGCCTAGCAGACAACACGATTGTAGTCTTCTCGTCCGACAATGGTGGAGCGGGTTATGTTGGCCTGCCAGAGGTCAATGCCCCCTATCGTGGATGGAAGATAACGCTGTTCGAAGGCGGTATCCGTGTGCCAATGTTTGTGAAATGGCCAGAACGCATTCCGGCTGGCACCGTTATTGATGATCCGGTCTCACACATCGATGTTATGCCCACACTCGCGGCGGCCGCGAATGCCCCCCTGCCGACAGATAGGGAAATTGATGGGAAAGACCTGCTCCCAATCGCCAGTGGCTTCACAGACGAGATCCAACGCCCCGATGATGCGATTTACTGGTCCAGCGGCTTTTACAAAGTCGTGCGATCGGGCGATTGGAAGCTCCAAATCAACGAGCTTCAAGACACAGTTTGGCTGTTCGACTTGGCCAATGATCCAACCGAACAGACCAATCTTGCTGAGACCCGGCCCGGCAAACTTGCGGAACTGCAAAGCCTGATCAATGCCCATTGGGAAACCGCGAGAGCGCCGCTTTATCCCCATTCGATCGAAGCTCCGATTTGCATCGACAGTACGAATGCAGACCGAAGTTGTGACCGCGGCGACTACGTGATCTGGCCGAATTGACGGGCGACCGAACTACCTCGAATCAACCTAATGGAGCACCCTTTCGTGAACACCAAAAAAGTTTTCATTCATGGCGTACCAGATTGCCCGAAAATTTGGAATCCACTGATCGAACAACTGGGCTTATCAGCGGCAGACTACATTGCTCCGAGTTTGCCAGGTTTTGAGTCAGCTCCTCCGGCTGGTTTCGACCGCACCAAGGATGCCTATGCAGACTTTCTAGTAAAGGAGATCGAAGCAGTCTGCAGAGAGGCGGGACCAATTGATCTGATCGCTCACGATTGGGGCGCAATTCTAGCGCTTCGAATTGCTGGCTTACGGTCCGATCTCGTGCGCACATGGGCTGTGTCCAATGCTGTCTATGCTCCAAAACGTACCGGTCACCCGGCGGCTCGCGCATGGGCGGTGCCCATCCTGGGTGAATTCGTGATGATGTTGGCATCGCCGCGGCGGATAAAGGCGACTCTCATCAGGGCAAAAATGCCACCCGAAATGGTCGAGGCATCAGTCGAACTCTGGAGGCGCCGCCACATAAAGAAGAGCATTATCGGTCTTTACCGCTCGGCAAACGGGCTAAATTGGATCGGTAGTCCATGGGTGGATACGCTTGAAACACTACCCAAAAGAGGCGTTGTTTTTTGGGGCGTGAACGACCCTTTCGCGCCGCTTGAGCTAGGACGGTCGTGGGCGGAAAATTATGGCTTCCCATTCGTCCCGATCGACGACGCGGGCCATTGGGCGATTGCTGAGAAACCGGAGGCCTTTTCGCCAACCCTTGTCCAGCTTTGGCAGTCCGCCGACGCCCAAACCACCTGAAACAGGGGGCCGGATTATGTCAAACAACTACGTATTGTATGCATGGCAGTGTTCTCACTTCTCGGCTAAAATTCGCGGCTACTTAAACTATAAGAAGATCGACTATCGAGAGAAGACGATCAGTCTCTACGATATCGCAGTCTTAATCCCTCGAAAAACAGGCGCGGCTGCTATGCCGGCGCTTAAGGCTGACGATGGGACTTGGCTAGCCGATACGCCATTGATGATCGAGGAGTTGGAGAAACGCCATCCACAGCGGCCGATCTATGCGACCACGCCCCGTCAGCGGATTCTCGAATTATTAGTTGAGAATTGGTTCGACGATGGCTGGCCTGCAGTCTCCCTACAAACGCGCTGGGCCTACTCCGAAAACTGGGAAACGCTTCTGCATGACGAGTCTGCAAAGGCGCTTCTGCCGGGTTTTCCAAAACTTCTTTCTCGACGTGTGGCGACGAAGGTCTTTCACGGAAGTATGAACCGCTTGATGAACTCAGCCGGAGCGCGACCGGATGGTCAGGGAGAACAGATTGAATCCTGGGCGCTTCGCATTCTCGACTTGCTGGAACACCACTTTGATCAATACCCTTACCTGTTCGGGGGCCATCCAACCTCTGCGGATTTTGCTATTCTGGGGTCGCTGGCTGCGCACCAAAATCGCGATCCCTGGCCAAAGCGTGAATGGATGGCTCACCGACCGAGACTTGTGAGCTGGACCGAACGGCTGCATGCAGGTGAAGGTAACTACGGTCCATTATTGTCAGATGACGGAATCGCAGAAACGCTTCAGCCCCTGATAGACCTCTTGCTCGCCGAGTTTCCATCGCTGATTTCACAAACCGTCGAAGCCATAAAGTCCCGCGTCGATCGAGATGGATTAACCGGTGGCGATGAACTGCCCAGAGTTGAGCGCGAAGTCAGCTATCCCATGAATGGAAGGGCATTCAAGCGCCGACCTTTCACATACACGATATGGCGGATGCAACGGATCAAAGATGCCTATGAGCAATTGAGCCGTCAGGAACAGTACAGCGTAGATCAGCTACTCGCGACCAATCATTGCGCCGATTTCCTAAAAAGTGACCTCGGTCCACGGCTCAATCGGAATGGTCTCGGGACGCGGCTCGCTTGACGTGGATCGACAAATTCCAATCGCATTAGGCCAACGGAAGCTATCAACGAAGTCAACCCTAGCGATCCACGGCAGATCGAGCAGATGACCCAGCCCGGGCCCAAAGGCCCCGTGTTCATGGTCAACTTGCTGAAGTTTAAGGAGCAAAGCACAGTATGCGGACGGTCGCGAAACGAAGCTCATAGGCCGCGAGGCTTATGAGGTGGTACTGTCAGTCTAATGCGAACCCGTCTCCAGCATCGCCTGTTTAAGACCGTTAGGCGGCGAGAAGTTCGCTCCACTGGAGGAGGCGGCGTCACGTTGAGTTTTGAATGTGTTTGGGCGGTTGATGTGGCGGTCTAGATTGAAGTGATTGTAGAACGAAGCGTGAGTTGAAACGAATTTCTGCAGATTACTCGTCCTTCGAAATCTAGACATGGCGCGCTCTCGCCGCCGGAAAGGCAGGTGACTATTCTCGGCTCTGTTGTTGAGATGGTGACCGACCTCCTGGCGGTCGTGCATGCCGATCTCTTTCATCGCCGCGCCATAGGATCGAAGTCGAAGTTTTGAAATAGCGAAACAGATTCTGGTTCATCGAATTAGATTAAAACTAATCGGTTAGGCCAAAATGACCAAATTCTGCTGACAGCACCCCTTCAGGAATGTTGGGAGACCCCCAGATCAACTGAAAATCTTACAAAGAACCGGCGTCCATAGACATCGTACCGACCCGGATCTGTGTTTCGTTCGAGCTGCTCATTGCCGAGCAGTGGCGGGTCGGTTTCAAGCAAGTTCTCAACGCCAAATGTGAATCGAGCGTGTTCCGAAAATTCATACCGTAGTGATGCGTCGAGATAGTGTTTGTCGCCGACAGACGAGATTGCGGGTGGAAGCGAGGTTATACCCGCAAGCCCATCAAATACGGGCGACAGATTATCAATTCCCGAGAACCAACGGCTTTGCAGGGAAATCCCAAATCGATCAGTGTCATATCTCAGCGTAGAAGTTATGAATGTATCGGGAAACGTGGTGCCCAAAAACGCCGAGCATCGATTCTCGAAACCGCCCGCGCAATCAATGAACGGTGAGGATTGCGACACGGCGTTTCCAAACTCGGTATAATGAGTCAAAATCGTGTTCAGCGATATATCGGCACCGCTTTCAGGGGACATCCATGCTGGCGCGTCGCCTTTGACCTCCAAGTTCAAATCCCAACCTTCAACACGCGCCTCAGCAATGTTCAAAGGTTGTGAGACCGCGCTTGTCGGAAGACCGCTCGGTGCACGGGTCGTCGCCTGACAAACGGGCGCATCCGGGTCACCTTCGATCAGGCAAACACCTAAAAGGTCTCCAACCACTTCGATCGCATCCTCAAGCTCAATGGCGAAATAGTTTGCGCCAACGCGCACATCGTACGGGCCACTGAATGTGTAGTCGGCGCCGAAGGTTAATGTATCGGCGCGTTCGGGCTCCAGATCCGGATTTCCGCGGTTAATGACATCGATTGGAAGACTTGCTGTTTCCAGGCCGCTGCCCGCTGCGCCATAGACACCGAGCTGCGACGCGTCCATGCCTTGCGCAACGCAGATATCATCGACGCTGTTACCGACAGGGTCGTTGATCGCGAGGCAAAAATCAGTGCCAGGCGTAAGTTGAAAACTCAGCGGGTTTTCCGGGGCGAAGAGTTCATCAATGCCCGGGGCGCGGACAGCTCTCTGCCACATGCCACGAACCCTCAGATTATCGAGCGGCGCCCATTGTCCTCCAGCCTTCCAAGTCCAGACCCCGCCCGACGTCGAATACTCCGAGTAGCGGGCACCCGCCTCGAACTCCAGCAGGTTGGCAAAAGGCTCGTCAACAAGGATTGGCACGACGACCTCTCCGAAGACTTCATAAACATCAATTTCTGCGTCAATATCTGATTGAGAAACCGAAAATCCAGCAATGTCACGCGTTGCAAACAAAGGATCTGGAGCTAGTTTAAAACTGTCGCTGCGATACTCAACACCGCCCGCCGCCTGTACGGTGCCTGCTGGCAAGTCAAAAAGCGAGCCGTTAGCAGTCAAAGAAACAATCTGCTGCTCGGTCTCGAGCTCGTTGACAAGTGGACGAGAGGTGATGAAATCCAGTGCACTCTCACTCAAATTGCCGGTGCCGAATATATTGGCTGGCACGCAACCGTTTGACGGATCGGGGCAACCTCCTGTGGCCGGGTCCACCAGCAGGGCTTGCTGAAACCGCGAGAGAACGATGCCGCCATTCTCAATCGTATAGTCCGACTTATTGAGACCGTAGCTGAAATAGCCGTCGAGCTTCCAATCAGAGGCGAGCTGCGTTTCCGCTCCCCATACACCTCGAAGACTTTCAGCAACCCGTGGGACATCGAGGTCGCCCAGCTCGCTAAACTGCTTAATCACAAACCCTGTGCCGATGCCATCTCCATCCAGGTCGTAGTTTTGGCTCAGGATGGCCTGAGTTTCAGCCGGAAAGAAGGTCGGCGAAATGGAAAAGCCGACAAATGCCCGCGCATTGGGTGGCGTATACCGCAAATCGGTCCGAGCTCTGGAATACATCAACTCTGTATAGAGTTTCGTGCCGTCGCTCACGTCATAGTCCGCGAAAGCGCCTCCTGACCAGCGCTCAAGCCCGGTTTGAATTGGAAAGGAAGAGGCCGGATCGTTGAGATCATCAGGAAACACAAACGGACGCACTGAGCCGTCCGAATTGAAAATTGGTAGCCCGAATGCGCCGTTGATGTTGGCCGCTGGGAAAACGATCACGCCTTCCTCGACAATGGTTGATCCAGATGGCCCCAGCGCGCCGGTCGCCGGGTCCTCGCTGATGGTCGTTCGGGTGAAATCTCGCTCGGTTGCGAGAAGTTCTGCGCGCTGATGGTATTCGGCATAGCCGCTGATATGGCCGCGGCCTCGCGCGAACCGTCTACCGCCAGACACATCCAGTCCGTAACTCTCGCCATCTCCCGCTCCGTAGACATCGTAACGCGCACCGATCTCGATGCCTTCAAAGTCATCATCCAGAATGAAGTTCACCGCCCCGGCTATGGCATCGGACCCGTAAACGGCCGACGCGCCGCCGGTAACAACGTCAACACGCTCCAGCAGGGATGCAGGGATAAGGTTGAGATCTACAGTAGCGCGCCCGCCTATGCCGCGGCTGCCGCCAGTTGGCGCAACGCGGCGCCCATTCAGCAGAACCAGAGTTCTCGTCGGCCCAAGGCCTCGCAAATTGACCGTGGCGTTTCCTTCGCCCGACGCAGCTGCGGATTTGCTTTGATCAGGGACGACGTAGGGGAGCTCGTTGAGAAAATCCTCAACGCCTTGTTGGGCAAACTCAGCTAGGGCTTGCTCATCGAAGCTAACGACAGGGCTTGCAGCGTTCGCGTCAGGTCTCGCAATCCGGGTTCCGGTGACGATCACCTTATCTTCAATCCTGGGTTCGTCTTGGTCGGTTTGAGCAACGGAAGTTGGCGCAAAGAAGCCGAACTGGAAAATGCCCGCCATGACCAAGGCAATCCCGGATCTGAGCAGGTAGGTGTTCGACATCCTCTAATCCTGATCTTTCAGTCGTCTCATCTGCTTATTTCGCCCGAACCGGTTCTCCGAAAGTATCATGCACAAATCAGTGGTGGCTTCAATAAAAGCGGGGATGCTGCTGAGACCTTGTCATGCGATCTGACCGTGTGGCCGTCACAACTTAAAAGAGCGGCAGAAGATCTGCCGCTCTTTTCGAGTGTGGAAGTGAGGTGAGCCTAGTGGCGATTGGCTCGCCGCTGCATGCGTCGGCGCCGGGTGACAAGAACACATTCGGTGTAGTGACGTGTCGGGGGCCTGATCTGAGGGGCGCGAGCGACCTGCGGATGATTGATCTCCATCAGCGTCTCCGCGACTGGTGCGGGTGACGGCTCAACTAAAGCGGTTTTGGTGAAAATTCCGGAATATGTGTTCCGGGCGATAATGGCGTTGATGGTATTAAACATGGGTTTTTCTTTCGTATGAATGATGAGGTTGTGACTTAGCGATTGCGTGCCATCGTCATGGTGTGTGGTTTGCGACCGGTTTCCTGTTCGAAATAAGCCGTCAGAGCAGGCATCTGAATTTTGTTGATCGCTTGCTCGACCAATTCTGCACGACAGTCGTCAATCGCGTTGTTCCTCGGAACGATTACGCTGCTGTAGTATGCCTTCTGGCAAGCGCGCTTGATGACAAGATCAATAGTTGAGTAGATCTCTGAGGCAGGCGCATTGGGGTTGTACGTAACTTCAACCGAGATGGTTTTATCGGCCTGTGCCTGAGCTGTGCCTGTTGCGGCTGCCAAAAGAGTTGCGATTGCGAGTGATTTGATGAGGTTTTTCATTGTGTGGTCCTTTTGAGATTTAGAGCAACGTGATTGCTGCCTCTCGAACCTGACCGATCTGGGCCAGCGAGGCCTGACGGAGACCGACGTCATTTCTGATGTATTTCTTATGCCTTGAATTTACTTTGAAATTTGTAGCATTTTCGTTCTTTCTGGCTTCATGATATCTATCCAAAGACGGATTGGACGCCGCGACTAAGAAGGAACTCCGCCGACATGGGCGATCGTGAAAGCAACGCATCATTCGAGATTGGCACTTGGAAAATCAATCCAGCCGAGCTCACGATCTCAAATGGATCTACAACGCACGTTCTAGAAACGAAAATTATGGACGTATTGCTGGCGCTCGTTTCGCGAGCCGGACAGGTTGTGACACGCGAAGATCTGATTGATGAGGTTTGGGAAACAGAGTTCGGCGGGGATGAGAGCCTGTCGCGAGCGATTTCGCTCTTGAGGAAGGCGCTGGGTGACACGCGCGGAAATCACCAGCATATTCAGACCATCCCCCGAAAGGGTTATCAACTGATCGCTCCGGTAACATATCGGAACAACTCGGCAGTTGAACCAGCGCCTCCACCGGAATCAACCGGAAGTAAGGACACGGTCGAAGTGCGTTCTCCTCAGCCAGTTCGCAAAGGCCCGAAGATTGCTATTCCGGCTTTGGTCCTGGTTGCGCTCGCCTTGGCAGCGACTGCGGTATGGGTCGTCTGGGACAAACCAACCGATAACGACGAAACTTCAACGGTAACCGTTGAGCTAGAGTTTATTGAGGATACTTTCGTTGTTGAACCATTTGCCACGCTGGATTCATCTGCGACCTCTGAACGCCTCGCCGCTACGCTCCCGGGTGAGTTGGCTGGCACACTTGCGAGGCAAACGCTTAGCGTGTCTCAGGAAAGTGACGCTACAGGTAATGGTTTGAGGCCCGAGTTCCGAATCGGTGGGTCTATTAGGGAGGAGAATGAGAACACGGTTGCTTCCATTGATGTCGCTCAGGAACATTCCGGAGCGGTTGTGTTGTCTCTCCAGATTCAACGACCGGTAAGCGAAGCCTTCCTGTTGAACAAACAAGTCTCGGTAGATACCGCGAACACTCTATACTGTTTTGTGACCCGGCGGAGCCGCTTGCAGCCATTTCGTACCCAGGAACAAGTTATCCTCCTAATGCGGATTTGTGAGGCATCAACGGGTGACGGAAGCGAATTTGGGTCGCTGCTTAAGCTCTCGCAACAATTGCTGGATTTATCACCTGATGATCCAGAGGCGATCGCCTCCCTGGCGATCAGTCAGGCCTTCTTGAGTCAACGAATCGGTGGGTCTCAATCAGAGACGCTTCGTCTGCAGCATGGTGCTTACGAGAATGCGGATCGGGCACTTGCTTCAAATCCTGACAATGGCGCAGCATTGTGGGCAAAAGCCGTGGTTTATGACCCGGATGTTCCGATTTATCAGCGCGAACAATACCTTTATCAAGCCTATGAAAACGATCCTGGATTTCAATGGTCCCGCAATCACCTTGGACACCTGTATTCCGGCACAGGGCGGCTCAACGAAGCGCTTATCTATTACCAGAAGTTGATTAGCGATTTTCCAATGGATTTTCGCAGAGCGACGTGGGTGGCAGAAGCGCAAGCTCGGCTTGGTCACGTCGATTTTGCGCGTCAGGAAATGGATGAATTGGTTCGCGCCTTTCCACATGCCGAGAACCATGTCTTGCTGCGCGCTTTGATTATGGAACTCTATCTGGGTGACCCAGAGCGTGCACGCGAGCTACAGGATACAATTTTCACGCCTTCGAACCTGCGGACATGTCTCGAACGGATTTCGGACGCGAGGCTGGAAGATGAAATCCTGTCCGCCGCCGAAATCGATCAAATGTGCCGCCGCGGGTCATTTGTGAACCTCGCACGGATCTTTATTATGTTTGATCATATCGATGAAGCTTACGGCGTGCTGGAAGAGTTTGAGGAGGTTTTGGCTTACCCGAACCTTGGCCAGCTACGGGCTGTATTGTTTGAACCGGATATGGCTCCCATTCGTGCAGACGCCAGGTTTATGCCCTTCGCGGCTCGGCTCGGCCTTGTTCAGTATTGGCAGCAATCGGGGCATTGGCCCGACTTTTGTGAAACCGAGACGATCAGCTATAATTGCGAGACCGCCGCTACCGCAGCTTCACGCGAACTGCGCCAAGCGGGCCTAGAAATTCTCGACTAATCATTTGAGCGCAGGTGCTGTCAGTCTAACGCGAACCGGTCTCTAGCATCGCTAGGTTCAGACGTGCTAGTTGGCGAGAAGTTCGCGCCATTCGAGAAGAGCGACGTCGCGTTGGGTTTTGAATCTGTGTCGGCAGTTTAGGTGGCGGTCTAAATTGAAATGATTATGGAACGAAGCGTGGGTCGAAGCGAATTTCTGCAAGTTCGACATTCGCCTAAACCGGGACATCGCGCGCTCTCTGCGTCGAAACAGCAAGTGTGAGTTTTCTGCCCTGTTGTTTAGGTGGCGACCGACCTCTTGGCGGTCCACGTTTCCAATCTCTTTCATAGCGGCACCATATGACTGAAGTCGGTCCGTGATGATTACTTGCGGATTACCGTACCGCTTCATCGCTTTCTTCAAAAAGGTAAGCGCCGCTTGCCTGTCCCGGGTCTTGGTTACGTAACTTTCCAGCACTTCACCTTCATGGCTGACGGCACGCCAAAGATAGTGTTGGACGCCGTTGATCTTAACGATTTCGAAGCTGGTCGCGATGGCGATCATTTGATCCCGTGGATCAGATGAAGGCGGAGAAAGCCCCGTCGGGGCCTCATCCAGGTGCCATTGCCACTGAGTTTGCTGGCGCATGAAGGAAGCGCGCTTTGTATGGATCTTGCCAGCGAAAACTGGACCGAACCGATCAACCCATAGCCGAACGCTTTCATGGCATATGTCGACCCCGCGTTCATGAAGTAAGTCTTCAACGTTTCTCATACGAGCGGGAAACGGACATACATCATCACCGCAAGCTGGATGATCTCAGGCGAGGTTTTGAAATAGCGAAAGGGAGATTTGGTCATTCTACGACGCTAGTTAGCGCTCATTAACGCCGAGTTCCGTTGACAATTCCCGTTCAGCTTCTCTGCCTGGTTTTATGTTCCTGTTTGTCCAATTGTTTGTGCTCTGGTTCGGAGGCGGCAGGTCCGCCCGTTGAGGGGCTAAGACCCAAGCTCATGCCCGCCGATACGAGTATTGTAACGATCGCCGCCGTCAGCAGGGCGGTATATCCACCGATCTGATCCAGAAATCCAACGCTGCCTGCGCCCAGCATCAAGCCAAGCGCCATTGAGCCCATCATTAGGGCATATGAGGTCGCGGCCACATGCCGTTCGCAAACCCGCATGCCAAGTGTGATCATCGACAGGTAAAAGCCCAGAACGATCACGGCTACGAGCAAGTACCATGCGGAGAAAACCAGGTCAGATCCAAAGTTCAGGCCGAGCGCTACAAATCCGGCAAGACCAATCGCTGCCAAACCAGCGCTCCAGAGGGCCACTTTGGCCGGACCAAGCTTGTCCGTCAGCCAACCGCCTACAAAGATACCGGCGCCTCCAGCGACTAAACCACCTATGCCAGACAGAGAGGCATATCCGGTTTCGCCCCAGCCCAATTCCTGAACCACATAGACGGGCAGGGTGGCTTCAAAGATCCCCTGGTGCATGCCGTAAAAGATGCATAGGCCTATGATCAACAAGGGATCTCGGCGCAACAAGACCCCTTTGAAGGTCTCACGCAAGACTGGCCACCAGGCGTCTGGCTTAATCTCGATGCTCTCTTGCGAGGCTGCACCGTCTGTCCATGGGAAAAGCCGCTCACCCTTACGCTCGCGGACCAGGATGGCAAAAAATGCTGGAATGGAAAACAGGCATGCGACCACGAACATGGCAGTTGCAAAGCTATGAAACTCCATGAAATAGGCTGCGAGCGCGCCCCCGCCAGCGATCCCAAAGACTTTTCCCCCAAGCATAAACCCGTTGATCTGTCCGAGCTCCGTCTTTGGTGTCAGATCGATGATCATTGCGTCGAGCGCCACGTCCTGCACCGCTGTCATCGTCGAAAGTATTGTTCCAAAAATGATGATCGTTGTGAGCTCGCTCGGCAACGGACTGCGCAAAGCGAAAGCGGCCAGCGAAATGATCAGGCATGTCTGCGCGGCAATCAGCCATGCGCGACGCCGCCCCATTGGCAGAAAGCCATAGCGATCAACCAAACCGCCAATCAAGACTTTCAGGCTCCAAGGCAGCGAAACCGCGGCAATAAAGGACCCAACCACACCTGCCGACTGTCCGTTTGCGGCAAGCCAACTTGGGATTGCAATAAAGAACAAACCCTGCGCCAAGCCTTGTGCAAAGTATAGCAAGGTCCCGGTCGCGAGGCGCAAACGCGCGTTCTCGGTATAAGCTGGCAGCTTAAAGGCTTCGGGTTTGAGGGCGATGTTGGCGCTGTCGGTCATGTCATCGATCGCCGTTAAACAGGGTTGAAAGTTGACGCACATCACGCCGGCTCTCGCCTATACCGGAGGCCTCTGTTGCCATTGAGAGTGAGGTTGGCATTCAGACGCCTCCGGTCGGCACAGCTGCGCTTATCCTCTTGGTAGGAGCCCCAAAAGGTCTAGCAGCACACTGTTTTTGTTGCTGTAATTCAGACTTCAGCGTGACGGAAATTGGTCGTCACCGTCAAGCAAAGCAGGCGTCAAAAAAGCGTCAATTCGTTTGATGGTTTACTTGGCTGTGACGATTTCCGACCGAAGCACGCAATGAAAACGACGCCCTGCTTGCCGCGGTTCCAACCGGGAAGCAGGGTGCCGTGACACTCTGGCACTGTTTATGTGACGCCTCTACTTGAGGTCGATCTCATGCACGATGTAGCTGCCAGTGATTTCCCGTAACTCTGGATAGGTCTCCAGCGCTCGCTTCGAACCAGCATCAGCTTCTTCCTGGCCGAGTGCGCCCATGAACGCGTCATACTTTTCTTTTGACGGCGCCATATCGGCAAGGCTCGCATACTTTGTGACAAGCAATAGATTGAAATCACCACTCTCCGGCGTGATGCTCGAATAGATCGCATAATCCTCGATATAGCCCAGCTCTTTGCTGATCTCTTGTCCGCGCACCCATGTTGCCTTCAGGCCCTCAAGATAGTGATCGCCTGCATTGGTCTTTACTTTGACGGTACCGATTTCCCAAACCGCATCGCTGATGTCATAGTCTGCGTACGGCTCTAACTGGGCCTGCGCAGGTGCGAGTCCAATCGAAAATGCGACCAGTAGCAAGCAAAAAATTCGTTTCATTGTTTCTCTCCGTTATGCCCTTTTTGGGTAAGCGGAGGATGGTGGTCTTGTGCCGCTACGGTCAATTCAGGTTGGCGTCAAAAAAACGTCAATTCTTTCGAGGCTTATCTTGGATCGGCGGGGATAAGATCCGGCCAACCATATTTTTCCCACGCCTCAACCATACCAATATCTTCCGCGAATGACATGAAATCTGGGTGATTAAGCGTTCGGCCAATTGGCTCGATTTCGGTCCAGAGGCTCATCAGCCCCGGCATATTGGCGGGGTGGATCTGCTCACGGTAAACCTTCATCGCCAAGTCAGAATGTCCCATCCAGACCGCCGGCCAGGCAACGGTTTGATCATACGGGTCGAGCAAGGTTTGGTGCAGCATTTCAATCAGGTTGCAATAAGTCTGCCGGGCCTCTTCATTGCCACTGCAAATCCCTTCCGCCGCGGTTTTCAAATAGAAATCGCGCGCTTCGTCTGAGATATCGGCCGCGCCTGACGGCGACATAATTATTGTTCCGACATAGCGCCGTGTTTCGTAATAGGTTTCGACAGCTGTTTCATGATCCCCCGCAGCGGCCTGCGCGACGCCGAGATGAACGCCCGGAGTGCCAAGATCGACCATCCTTTGTCCGGCACGCACAGCCGCCTCAAGGTTTCCAAGGTTTAAGTGCGCCACACAGAGCATAACATAATTCCGACCATAGACCGGATCCTGCTCAATCGCAGCTTCGACATAGGGCAAGGCTTCACGGGTCCGGCCCAGATACAATAAGGCTGAGCCTAGTCTCAGAGTCACATCCGCATTGTTAGGCTCCAGCCGATAGGCTTCCAACGCGTACTCAAGCGCACCAGCAGGATTGAAACAGGTCCATTCATGAATGCTGAGAATAGCATAGGCATAGCCTTGATTGGGATCGAGGTCCAAAGCGCGTCTTGCGCAAGAAGCCGCTTTTTCTGACAGAGCAACGCGCTCAAGACAGGGCGTATAAACAACAACATGGATGTATGCCTCTGCAAGGGCCGTCCAACACTCTGCAAAACCGGGATCAATTTCGAGGGCCTGCTCAAGCAGCTCGACCGCTTTTGGCAAACCGCCTTGCAACGTTACCCGCTGTGTCAATGTACGCCCCTGTAAGTACAGTGCATAAGCCTCGCGGCTGCTTGTCATTGTCCGAACTGGTCTCGAATTTTGCTCAAGCCCCATGGTCTGGCTCAAACCCGCGATGGCATTCTCGCCGATCAGTTTACGCTGGTCGAAAAAGTATGTTTCGGGCTCATCGATCTGATCGGACCATATCTGGTTGCCGGAAGCGCCCTCAATCAGTCGTATGGAGAGCTTGATTGAGCCTGTAGTTCTATGGACTGCGCCCTCAATAAAGTGCGTCACGCCAAGCTTCTCGGCCATCTCTGGAAGCGTCAGTGATGAGCCAGCCACCGCTTCCACGGATGTTCGGCCGGCCAGCGCAAGACCGCTTAGTCCGCCAAGGCGGGACGAGAGTTCCTCAACCACTGCGTCCGCGAGAAACCAATCCCCGCCAACTTCGTCGATCTGCTTTAAGGGCAGGATCGCTAGCCCCCGGCGCTGGCGCAATCGAGAGACACCGCTCCATCCCTGCCAAGCTTGTTCCAAGGCATCATGGCGCTCGTTTAGTCCGTTAGCCCTCAGTGTCGACAACAAGCGCTGTGTTGATATCCGAAGGCGATTCTCGACTTGACCGCGCTGGCTCGCGAGCCATTTGTCTAGGGCACCACCCAGGTCGATATTCGCAAGCAGTGGTTTGCCAGAGAGCTCAAGCAAAAGGTGTGTTGCCCGTTCATCATCGCTTTCCCTGAGCGTCGCTTCCAACGCGTTAAGGTCAGTGTCGATTAAATCCGGGCTGACTGCGAGCTGTGTGTTGGAAGCCTCTAGAATGTCCAAACTAAGCTTCTGAAGTTCGCGCTTCAAATCATGCAAGCATTGTCGCAGACTGGCGCGAGCTTGAGGCTTGAAACGTCCTTCCCATATCAACTTACTTACCAAGTCGCGGCTTAGAGTTTGCCCCGGATTTATGCTCAGCATAGCAAGAATGACGCGCGCGCGCTGGTTGGTAATGTCGATAGATATTCCGGACTGTGTCGCGACATGAATTGACCCAAAGAGCGAAATGTTGAGCGGGACCTCTGGGTCTTTATTTTGCGGCAACACCAGTCTCCCATAACTCGCGGTTAAAACAGGCTTAAGGACCGCACCATCTCCCGGCAACCAAAAATATGGTTTCAAATCATTCGGTTGCATCCCGATTCAGCGTCGCCGCAGATTGAGATATGGATCAATCTCTTGTCCTATCCGCTATGACCAATGACGAACGGTTGAATGCACAAGTGGGCATTTTTAGCGGAACTTTGCTTTAAGATACGCTAGTTAGCATCTGGGGATGACCAAGACTCCGTTTCGCTATTTCAAAACGTCACCGCTAGTATCAGAGCTTTCATTATCATACCGGAGCTGTCCGTTTTGGAAGACTTTCGAAATCATTCTAGTGTGCGTAATGTCGCTTAGCGGATCGCCATCGAGAATCACTATGTCTGCCAGCGCGCCTGGAACGATCCGACCAAGCTGATCGCCAACACCTAAAGCGTCTGCGGTTTCGCTTGTCGCCATTCGTAGCACTTGCGCGGGGGTCAAACCTGCCTCTGCGTAGATTGCCAGCTCTGTGTGCAATGATGCTGCGAAGGGCACAAAGGGCGAGTCCGTCCCTGCAATGATGTTCCCGCCAGCGTCGACAATCTGTTTTAGCATTCGTTGCTGGCCCGGAATGTCACGCGTTCCGTTTCCGCTGGTGAGTGCCAAAGTTGGAGTCACGATCACACCGGAGGCAGCAATCAGGGCAACCACATCCTGATAGCTGCGGCCCAAACGTGATAGTTTTAGTGAGTATCCGCGCCTACTGGTCGCTCCAAAATGTTCAATATTGTCGATGCCATAAGCCACAGACGGATAGAGTTCATGCGAAGATACCGGCACGCCGCTTTTGTGGGCCCCGGCAATCATCGCCTTCTGGATCGAGTAGTCCTGACGAACATAGCTTTTGACCATGTCGAGTTGCAGCTCATCAGACAGTCTAAGGGCTGTTTCTGCATGTTGAGCCGTCCCAACCGTTTCTGACACGCCATAAGAGATCCGTGCGCCCTCATTCAGAGGTCCGGCGGTAAACACACGCGGCCCAGGCCTGCGACCACTGGCAACCGCCTCTCTTCGCTCAACGGCGTGATAAGGATCGTCGCCTGTCTCGCGGACTGTCGTGATCCCGTGTTCTAGCCAAAGCTCACCAAGGGTTACGCCGAGATTGGTCGACTGGTGTGTATGTGCTTCGATCAAGCCTGGAATGACTGTCTTATCAGACGCATCAATCAAGGTACCGACAATGGGTTGCGAGTCCATCGGATGGATCGCCTCAATCACACCACCGCGCACGATAATATCCACGTCGCTTTGATAAGCTTCGCCGGTCCCATCAAACAGAAGGCCAGCGCGAATTGTCAGATCGCTCGACGGCATTGCTTGCGCCCATTCAGGCTGGACCGTGAGCAATTCCGTCTGACCGCTCACGCGATCATAACGCTTTAAAGCTGCGCCATCGAGATAGATGAACATTGTACCATCATCGGACCAGACCGGATTTTCACCGCTTTCGGCAATTTGCTGCGCTGGACCGATTTCACCACTTGATGACATCTCCGCGGTCCAGAGCGCGCCGTCAAGACGATAGACAATCGTGCCGTCTGCGGCCCAGGCCAGCCGATTCCAGTGACGCCGGCCTAGCGATTTCCCGTCAACTGGGCTCGCCCAGATTTGCTCTGCTGAGCCATCTGCTGAGAGGAGCAGTATGGCATTGTGACCCTCCCTGAAGCGATTTGTAAAAGTTTGGCGCGCAATCACGGCGACGCGCGAAGCGTCTGGTGCCCAGACCGGGGCACTAGGTCCAAATATCGGGCCCGAGAGCGCGGTGACTTGGTCGTTGCCAAGATCAAGCACATTCACGGTGGCTCCGACAAACACACTCAAAGCAAAGTCTGAGAGAAAAGCGAGTTTGGTGCCGTCAGGAGACCAGCTTGGCGCGCTGACGGGCATAGCGCTATCAGTAACCTGTTTCATGTCACCCGTTGCAGGCGACAAGACCCAAAGGTCAGCTTTGCCGCCTCGATCAGAGACAAAGGCAATGCCCTGACCATCCGGCGACCAACTTGGGGAAAGGTCGATGAACGGATCATCCGTCAGACGTGTTGGCACGCCATCAGGCAAGTCTGCGATCCACAAGTCGCCGAGCGCGCTGAACACAGTCTTCTGCCCATCTGGGGAAAGCACAGGGTCAACGATGCCGAGCGCGCGGCGCGGCGTGGTATCCGACAGATCATAAGTCCGCCGTGCATAGGGCGTGCGATCAAGCTCGACGGTCGCTGAGAAAGGAATAGCGTTTGATGCCGTGCTACCCTCTGTCAGTGCTCGGATATCGCCATCAGCAGAATAGAGAATACTGGCATCTGCAGTGACGGAGGGGCGGAACGGGAATATGTCACCTCTATCAACCTTTTTGGTAACAGTGGCGGGCTCAGTCTGTAGATCGATCTGAGCAAGATGCGCTTGGGCATCATTGATGCCAACTAGCCAAAGGGCCTGACTGTCTGGCGACCACGCTGGTGCACCGAGCGTCTTCGCAGCATGGATAACTCGTAGCTGGCTCGCATCGGAGAGGTCCCGCAACACAAGGGCATCCATCTCACCATCCAAAACAAAGGCAAGTGTTTTGCCATCTGGCGAAACAATAGGATAGACGACATTGCCACTACCGCTAAAATAAGGTGCGACCGGTGTTTCATAGCCGGATTCCGCAGGCGTAGTCAGCACAGCGCGCTCGCCTGTTTCAATCTCATAGGACCAAGCCTGGTACCCATCAGCGTCCTCGTCACTGGAATAGATGATGTTCTTCCCGTCAGGCGTAAAGCTTGGATACCTGGCATCCCCCGGTGTTTCGATGATCGGTTGAAGCCCGGCTCCATCTACGCCCACCATCCAGACCGAGAACCCGTCTTCTGCAAAGGCATAGAAAACAAGGCGCTGACCGTCTGGTGACCAGGCCGGCTCATGCGCATCAAGTTCGGGCGGCGTAATCGCTGTCGCAACGCCGCCTAAGGCAGGTAAGGTCCACAACACACCTTGAAGCGCGATGGCAATTTGCGTTCCGTCTGGCGACAAAGCGACAGCCATATTTGTGCCTTGTGTCAGTTCGACCTCGATAAGGTGCTTTTCGGCAGGTGCAGCCGTTTCTGCAGGGACCGGCGACCTTAGACACGCGGTCAATAGCAAAAGCGCCATGCAACTTGCGCTCTTTGCGATTTGCTGTGTCAACATTGCGAAGACTATCTCCTGAGTTCACTAAGCCATTTGTTTTGAACCCTGGCTTGAGCATATTACAAGCCAGAGTTCATTTTCAGACATTCAGACTCAGAAATCGGCGCTGAGGCGGATATAGTACGAGCCGCCATTATAGCCGTAAGGCGAACTTCCGGGGTAGATAATACCAAAGGCTTGCTGCAAAAACGCGCTCTCAACCTCGTCCGGATACTCATCGAACAGATTTGTCGCTCCAATCGCCACGCGGTAATTATCGTTGAACGCGTAAGACGCCTCCAGATCAACAATGACTGCGGACTGAAATTCTTGCTGAACACCAGCAATCTGATCGGTCCAGCCGTCATAGTAATTTAATCTTAGAACGCTGCTTATAGGCCCGTTCCGATAGTTGGTGGTAAACACAGCCGTGTTCTTCGGGATACTCTCTTCGAGTTCAAGCTGGCGCTCTGCGGTGATGATTGCAGGGTCATCAATCTGTGTAACTTCTGTCGTGTTGTAGTTGTAGGCAAGCGTGAAGTCTGCAGTCCCATATGCGCCGAAATCGCGATTATAGGTGGCAACCACGTCAACGCCTTCGGTTTGCGTATCAAACGTATTGGTAAAATACTGAACACGGCCGATTGCATCCGCGCCAGCAACGCCAAGGTCCGCAAGCACAACGCGATCTGCGTCGGTCAGGGTAATTTGACCAGAAAGCGCGATCCGGTCTTCAACCTCGATCCGGTAGAGGTCTATGGACACCGCAAGACTATCGAATGGTTCGAATGTCAGCCCAAGCGCATAGTTGATTGATTCCTCAGGGGTCAGATCTTCAGCCCCGAAGAACTGCGCTGCGGGACTTGAGGGCGGGATGACCTGAATTGTAATCGGATCAGGGCCATCAAAGCCAGTCTGGGTATTGTTCGTTCGCGACTGACCCGGGGTTGGTGCCCGAAAACCGGTACTGACCGATCCACGCAAGGCGAGGCTATCTGTCAGTTCAAACCGACTGGCAATCTTGCCATTCAATGTGTCGCCAAAGTCAGAATAGTCATCATAGCGGGCGGCGACATTTACCAGCCAGTTAGAGGTTACATCCGTCTCAAGGTCGACATAGGCTGAGACACTGTCCTGACCAAATACGCCAGCATCGGCTGGGGACTGAGCAGCCACACCGCTTGTCCCAATCAGGAGGTCCGATAGAGGCCCCTGAATGTAACCGCCTTCATCCCCGACAGTAATCTCGTAATCCTGATGCCGGTACTCGACGCCAAAAGCGGCGTTGAGGGGCGATGCGAAGCCAAATTCGAACGGATAGACAAGCTCGGCCTCAACCCCGGATTCACTTTGGATGAGATCCCCGACCGTTACAGTTGTTGGCGAGTCAAAACCAAGGGAAGGGTTAAATGTGTTGCCGATTTCATACTCAAGACGATTGCGACCAAGCGTGGCACTAATGTCATACTCCCCTTTCTCAAGCACCGTGCCGCGTACCCCAGCAGCGGCGCTCATGTCGAAAAGGTCGGCTGAAAAGCGGGGCGTGAATCCGAAAGGGTATACTTCTCTTAGATCAAAGGTCGGATCAATCGCACTTTGCCGGAATGCGGTATTGGTAACCGTGCGATAAACAAACCGATTGGACGAGAAGGCATCGCTGTAATTGCCAAAGAAGTAGAGCTCGTCATCCTCTGTCAGGTCGAGGCCGCCATTCACAAAGAAACGCAGAGCTTGCGCACGCGGCGTACCCCAACGCGGTTGCTGGCGCCGGATATTGTCAATCTCTTCAGGCGTCATAGCCGTTGCCTCAAAAGCAGCGAGCGCTGGTAAGGGGTCGAGGCCCCTTTGCGTAGGGTCCTGGGTCGTAAATTCGGTGCTGAGATTGATAAAACCGTCATCGCTCAGCGGCAGACCAATATTGCCCTGCAGACGAAACGCCTCGCCATCACCTTCATAGGTTTTGCCCCACTGGGTCGTGAAGGTCATACCATCATTATCATCTTTAAGAATGAAGTTTAAAACGCCGGCGATCGCGTCAGATCCATACTGCGCTGAGGCACCATCTCTTAGCACTTCAACCTGCTTGATTGCGATCGATGGAATTGTCGCAATATCCGTTGCATGCGCCCCTTGAGCAAGCGAGCCACCACCTGCCAGGTTTACTAGAGCCGAACGGTGTCGTCGTTTGCTGTTAACCAGGACAAGAATTTGATCCGGCGGGAGACCGCGCAGAGTTGGCGGACGGACAAAAGGTGTTCCACCGCCGACAGAAACCTGTTGCACATTATAGGACGGTACTAGAGTTCTGAGAATGTCGTTGGTGTCACTCGCCCCCTGGATGAGCTGATCCGACGACAGTACATCAATTGGAACAGCCGACTCCAGGACAGTGCGTCCTTCACGGCGGGATCCGGTGACAACCACAGTTTCCTGACGCGCCAGTTCGTCAGGCTCTGGATCAGCGATGGACGTTGGTATAGGGGCCGGGCTCGGTGCCTCCCCCGTTTCTAGTTGGGCTGTTTGAAAGGGGGCAGGAGATGCCTCCTCCACATCGGCGAGTTCTATCGTGTAAATCCCATCGCTCAACTCCGACTTTTTCAACCCTGTCTGCAGTAAAATTTGTTCAAGAGCTCGATCAGACGTCATTCGACCTTTGACGGCGGTCGCCTGCTTGCCCTGAACCAGCGTTCGGGGTGAGGCGACGATGATGCCGGTTTGCTCATTGAAATCGATCAGGGCTTTGGCCAGAGGTTGCGCATCAATTTCAAACTCTATGATCTCCTGCGCAGCAGCCGAACTGATTGCCATCGACAGGGCGAGCGCTGAAACAGCAATTTTTATCGGCGATATTCTGGGAGGGCGTCGAAGCATGCTAGTTTTCCTATCTGATCTATTGTCATTGAGGAGCCAGAATGAGGTAAGCGATCACCATGTTCTTCTGACTACATAACAACGACGAGCGGATAGAAGAGCCGTTCCAGAATTGGGCTAATCTATTTTCTATAGGTTTTGTGTGCACAGTATTTGAGCATTATTACTTTGGATTTGAGCAGTTCTAACGCTTACGGGTGAACACGACCTTCCCTTTTGGACCATACTCGATCTCGATAGGGTGAATGGCTTCGATCGCGGAGATCGCAGCCTCAATCTCGGAAATCTGGAAGGCCAGAGTTGAGCGAAAATCCCCGACCGCCGGGGAGCCAATCTGTATCTGAAGGTCTGAGTAGCGGTTCATGTCAGCGATGATTTCTGCAAGACTGGCATCTTCGTAAACAAGCCGCCCTTTGCGCCAGGCACCTGGAACAATCTGCTCAATCTGCTTTGCATCTGGCAGGGGCACGCGTCGTGCAGCGCTCACGCGCTGCCCGGCAGTCAGAATTTGCTTGTGATCTTCGTTAGGATGGGCCTGGCGCTCAAGTTCGGATGTAAACTCCGACTTCATGACCTCAACCACCCCTTCAAGAACAGCAACATGGACAATATCAGCGCCCAGTTTCACGTCGAACTGTGTACCGATCACACGTACAAGCGTGTCCTGAGACGCGACAAAGAATGGGCGTGAGGCGTCAGATGTTACATTAAAGAAGGCCTCTCCTCTTAGTAATGTCACCAATCGGGATGTCTCAGCATACTCCACAGAAATTTCAGAGGATGCGCCCAGTGTAACGATAGTCCCGTCTTCAAGCGCAACATCCCGAATTTCACCAATTTGCGTTACGATCGATGTTTCTGGTCGTGCTGATAGTGTGTCGATATCCGGGCGCATAACCATAAAGGCAAGCAGTGCGACAGCCGCTATCGCTGCGAGCTGAGGTAGCTTGGTCCAGAGCCCGCTTGCACTGCCGCGACGAGGCTCTCTCTTCTCCTGCCTGAGCGCTTCATCAAGATTGATGCCCGCTTCTACGCCAATGTAATCTAGATCTCTGTAAAGCTGCTCGATTTTTCGGTAGGCGGCCTTGTGTGAACGATCAGCATGTAGCCATGTTTCGAAGGCAAAGCGCTCACCCGGTTCGATGCTGCCGCTATGCAAAAGGGTGAACCAGTCCATGGCCTCAGTATCAATGTGATCTCTTGTGTCTTGTTCTTCAGCCATCTTGATTCGTGAGCCAGCTTATTTCGTCATCATCTCTTGGAACTTAACTCTTGTGACTCTTGGTTTCCTGATCGTCCGGATACTTCAGGGCTTGTAACAGCGTCGATAGTCCCATTGCCATATTGCGGCTTATATCACCAGATGACCATCCCGTTTCCTGACCGATTTGTTTGTAACTTTTTCCTTCCAGCCGGCTCATCATTAGGATAATTTGCTGCTTTCGGGGCAGTTTGCGCATTGCCGCAATCAACACCCGAAATTCTTCCTTTGAAGCTATGAGGCGTTCTGGAGAAATTCCTTCCAGAGTCATGCTTTGATCCAGAGCGATTTGCTCTGCAATATAGGCGTCTGCGGCTTTTGACGCGCGCTTATGATCGAGAACCAGATTGCGCGCAATAGTATAGATGAAAGCCCGTGGATCATGAACCCCGGAGCGGTTGCTCAAACCGGCAAACTTCATAAATGCCGTTTGAACAACATCCTCAGGTTCCGGCGGACCCGCTCCAAAAGATTTGCGAATATTGGCACATAGCGACGTAAAATGAGTGCGATACAGAGTCTCAAAGTTGTGGTCCGTGATAGTCGGAAATTCCGAGAGTGACCTACTCGATTGCGGCTTCTTTATCATGCGTGACTACCTCTGCAGAGTTAGCCTGCTTTGCTGTTCTTATGTGGTCAATTTTACCAAGACGACTGAACTAAAAAACCTCTTCGATGAACCAAAAAGCAGCAATGCTGAAATAACTTGAATGACTTAGCGTGATCAGGGGCATTGTCAGCGTAAAGCGAGCTTTAGCAGCGCGGTGGTGTCAGTCTAACGCGAACCGGTCTCCAGCATCGCTAGGGTGAGACCTGCTAAGCGGCGAGAAGTTCGCCCCACTCGAGAAGTGCGACGTCGCGTTGGGTTTTGAATCTGTGTCGGCGGTTTAGGTGGCGGTCTAAGTTGAAGTGGTTGTGGAACGAAGCGTGGGTCGAGGCGAATTTCTGTAGGTTCGGCATTCGCCTGAATCTCGACATTGCCCGTTCTCGTCGTCGGAAGGGGCAGGTGGCTGTTCTCAGCTCTGTTGTTTAAGTGACGACCGACCTCCTGGCGGTCGTGAATTCCGATCTCTTTCATTGCTGCACCGTAGGATCGAAGCCGGTCAGTGATGACAGTCTTGGGTGATCCATATCGTTTCATGGCTTTCTTCAAAAACCTAAGTGCAGCAGGCTTATCCCGGGTTTTGGTGACATAGCTCTCTAGAACTTCACCTTCATGATCAACGGCGCGCCAAAGATAGTGTTGGACGCCGTTGATCTTCACGAACACCTCATCCAAGTGCCACTGCCATTGGGTGTGCTGGCGCATGTAAGACGCCCGCTTTATTCGGATCTTGCCGGCGAAGATCGGCCCAAACCGATCGACCCACGTCCGAACGCTTTCATGGCAGACATCGATGCCGCGCTCGTGCAAAAGATCTTCCACGTTCCAGAGGGAAAGCGGAAACCGAACATACATCATCACCGCAAGTTGGACGATTTCGGGAGACGTTTTGAAATAGCGAAACGGGTTCTTGGTTATACCAAAGCTAGAGCAGGGCGGCTAAAGCTCACTTTCCGCTGACAATTCCGAAGTATACTCTTGATCATCAAGACGGAACAGTTCCTCGCCGGCCCGAAACGTTCCGCCGGAAGCCAGATTAGGCGACACAGACACGACACGTCCGGCCACCTGTGGGCTAAGCGAGACAGTATTCCGAGCCTGTATTGTACCACTTTTCTCGATTCGAAAAGGCAGATCGATTACTCTTGGCTCAACAACCTCTACGGCGATGGTACCATCTTGGATGGTCCTAGTCTCGTCCGAAGTTGAGCTTCGTGAAAGAATGGCATTTCCGGCAAACCCAGCGACAAGCGCCAAAATCACGAGAGCCAGCTGCAGCGCCCCGAGAATGCGTTTTTTTACCACCCTGTGGAAGGCCACCTCATCTTCATCGTGGAGCGACGGATCGTGTTTCATTGTTTGGCGCTCACCAATATATATAAGGGATCTGGCGATGACAGCCGCCTCGCGTTCAGACAGGCGCGACGCACTAATCCATTACACTACTCTGATGTGTACCGGATTGTCGTTGCCGCCTTATGTCGTGAACAATGGCTTTGTTTACGGTTCGTGGCCCTGAGACTTGCTTCGTAACAATTCGTCAAAAAACTGGAATTTGAGATTGCCGCCGTGTGAACTAGTCTGGGGAAATGCAGAATCCAAAAATTCTTGTGGTTGATGATGACATAGAGATCAGGAAGCTCCTGCAAGACCTACTTGAACGCAGTCATATGCGAACGCAGACGGCCAAGAGTGTTGCTGAAGCCCGGGCACGGTTGGAAGCTGAGCGTTTTGACTTGATTGTCCTGGACGTCATGATGCCAGAAGAGGACGGAACGAGCTTTTGTCGACAACTCCGACAGGAGTCGAATGTGCCAATTATAATGTTGTCTGCCCTAGGCGACGCCATCGACAGAATTCTTGGAATTGAGATGGGGGCAGATGACTATCTACCAAAACCCTTCAACTCCCGCGAATTGATAGTTCGTATAAAGTCACTGCTGCGCCGGGCACCGCCGCTACGGGCAGGCGAAACTCATCAATCGAATCAGTGTATTATCTTCAATGAATTCAAGCTTTTCCCGGAAACGCGGTGCTTGAAGTCGGAAACCGGGCCCATCGAACTGACGTCCGGTGAGTTTTCTATTTTGCTAGCACTCATCGAACACGCGCCTCGGGTTCTAAGTCGCGATCAGTTATTGGACTTATCCAGAGGGGCATCATCCAATCCATTCGACAGATCGATCGATACTCACATCAGCCGATTGCGCCGTAAGCTGGAACAAGATCCACGTCGTCCCGCATTGATCAAGACGGTGCGCAATTTCGGATATGCCTTTGCCGCCAAGATTAACCGAGCTGCTAAGTAGTGCCGCTGATATCGTTTTTCCGCAGATCACTTTTCCTGAGAGTGGTGGCCGTCATGGCCATTACGTTGCTAGCGATTGCCTTATTGATTCAGTTCTTGCTCCAGTCAGCGTTACTTTTTCGCTTGTTTCCGAACCTGATTGAAAACAGTGGGAGAGCGGCATCGGGGTTGATACTCCAATTGGAGAGTGTGCCAGATCCCATTCAACCAATTGTCTTGGAAGCGTATTCCAGCCCCAGCCGTCGCGCCGTGATCCGTGACAGTTTTCCAGCTGGCTCTGAGCAGTCAGACGTGGTCTCAGCCGCTTTCAACCGCGGTCTAGGGGCGGAATATGAAACCTTGGAAGCCAAGCAGGTTCGTTTTCGTGTGCTCGGGTCGAGCCAGCTTACAGAGTATAGAAACGGACCTATGGGCAGCAGTCTTGCTGGCGCTTCAGCGCTTGAGGTGTCGCTACAAATCCAAGAGGGTAAGGTTCTTTCAATCATAATGGCACCGTCAGCGATCTTTAGCTTTCAAGGCCCCTACCTCGTCCTTGGAGTGGTTTTGTGCCTGGCTATCACAAGTATCTTGGCGCTCAGGGTCATTTTTCGTCCCCTCAAAGAGCTTGAGATTGCCGCGCATAAGTTCGGAACGACCTCGAAAACCCACCTCGTTGATCTCAAAGGGACTGAAGATGTACGGCGCGTCACGCAGGCACTGAATACGATGCAAACGCGCGTAAAATCGCTGCTGGCGGAACGCTCCCGAATACTGGCATCTCTGGCTCATGATATTCGAACGTCCTTGACCCATATGAAGCTGCGTCTGGATAAGATGGACAAGAGCGAAACAGACTCCTTCGAAGGCGATATCGATCACATGGAACGCTTGATTGGTGATATGCTGCTTTACGCTCAAGCAGAGCAACCTTTGGTGAGGCCAGAACTGATTGAGCTGAATGAGTTTCTAAGCGATCTGGTGAGCAGCCTCCCATACGACGATATTGAGAGCGATATCGCAGAAGACAGCTTTCTGATTGCTGGAGAGCCTGCCTCATTTCATCGCGCGCTAAGCAATCTGATCAGCAATGCCAAGAAATATGCGTCTGGAGGTCTCGTACGCTCGCAAGTGACCAGTGAGGGGCTGGATATCTATATAGAGGATGAAGGGCCCGGCATTCCTGAAGCGGAATTGGAGCACATATTCGACCCATTCTATCGCGTCGAGCCGTCACGTAGCAGAGACACAGGAGGAAGCGGTCTCGGCCTCACAATCGCACGCGCGCTGCTAAGTGCACAAGGCGCGACGCTTGACTTGTCAAATCGGATTGGAGGCGGTCTTTGCGCTCACATTCATGTTGCAAGTCAGTATCGTGTGGTATGAATACGAATTATGCACTGAATACGAACCTTAAAAAAAGATGGGTGACTTGAGTTCAAGCCACCCATCAAGGATGACGCGAGGAAACTACCAGTCTTTAGACAAACGGATCCCAAATTGGCGTGGCTCCAAGAGGAAGACGTTTGTAAAGAGGCCGGAAGAGGCGTCAGTTAGGTACTGGTTGGTGATTTGGTCATCTTCGAGCAGGTTTTTGACGAACAACTCGATTTCGAGAGCCGCATCTGAATTGGTTAATTGGACCGCAACATTCGCGTTCTCGAACCCGTCAATTCGATCCGCTTCCAGATTGAAAATACGGGAGTAGGTTTCGCCGCGATGATAAATGTCGCCGCGGACAGAGACATCCCACACATCCGTTAGATCCCAAGTGTACTCAGCGCCTATGGAAAGGGTGAGATTCGGAGATAGCGGTAGCTCGTTGCCGGAGACATCAACAGGGATACCTTCGAGCTGACCAAGACAGCTGCCGGTAATGTTTGTAACCTGATTAACGCAGTTCTGAGCCGTCGCAGGGTCCTTAACGACAATATAGTTCGGATCACCGCCAGTCTGGTCATAAGTGTCCAGAAGCGGGTCCTGATCGGCCAGCTCTGAGTCCAGCAAACCAAGTGTTGAATCAATCCGCAGATTGTCGGTGACCTGATAGTAGAACTCAGCTTCAAATCCCATCAGGGATGCATCAACGTTCTGGTTGACCGACGTCCGGTTCACGATAGATGAAATCTGATAGCCTTCATAATCATAGTAGAAGGCTGCAAGATTCAGGATACCGGCGCCGCCAAACAGCGTGCTCTTGGATCCAACTTCGAGTGCGTTTATGAATTCAGGATCAAACGTCTCACCGACGCTTTCGAGCCCTGCAGACTGTGGCGGGTTGATACCACCTCCCTTATAGCCACGCGAAATATTTGCATAAAGCAAGCTGTCATCTGTGAAACCTAAGCTACCAGCCTGATAGTCAAAGCCGAAACGACCCGTGACTTCTTCAAAGTCGGCTTCCTGTGCTGGACCATTCTGGTAGTAACCGTTCTGGGTCCCAACCGGATCATTAAAGGCGCCACCTGGACCAGGCTCTTCCAGCAGAAGGCTTGGCGTGTCTTCCTGGCGCTTCTTGTCATTGGTATAGCGCAGGCCCAGGGTCCATTTCAGATTATCTGTCGCATCCCAATAGGCCTCACCAAACACACCCAGGGCCTTCAGTTTGTAAGGGCTGCGGCTCAGGAAGTAGGTTCTATCGGCTGGCAGTCCCAGGGCGGCAGCGAATATCTCAGATGTATTGAAGAACACGTAATAGTTCGTTTCGCCAATCGTATCGAGCTTCAGAGCCCCCAAGGTGAAGTTGAAATCACCATCAAAATCAGACTGAAGTCTCGCTTCAAATGAGGTTGTTTCAAAATCTGAATCTGAACGATCTGTTGCAAGCAGAGAGTCTGACGGTGTTGGCATGCGGGAATCAACGGGTGTCCCTTCAAGCCCAAGAGCTTCAAGTCCGACCCAGTCGCCATCACCATCCCCGTAAATATCAGGCGTTAGAGCTGTAACCTCAAATTTTGTCGTTGCGAGGCCTTTATTGTAGTCATCTGTAAAAACACGGAAGCTGTCATTGAAGCTCGCAAGGAATGTGAAGGTCAGATCATTGTCGAACTCATATTGAAATTCGGCCTGAACGGTTGTCACTTCAGACTGAAACTCCGGGAGGATGTTTGTTTCATACTTTCGCAGATCAGTTGAAGTTGTTGCGCCTTCATTACTATCTACGCCGAATGCCGGATACACACCTGTAAGCGGTGCAAGCAGACCGCCAAGGGAGGCAGAAGAGTTGACGGTATCAAACCCGGCTGACACGCCAATTGGGTTGCCATTCGCATCGCGTGCATAGGTGCCGTCATCGCTGAGTTCGTAGGGAACGCATCCCTGGTTGAAGGGAAACTCGCGTGTGTCTTTTGTACAGAGTTGCTTTGTGGATCGTGTTCGGGACGAGTCTTCTTCGTAACGCTCGCCCATGATCCAAAAGGAGGCTTTCTCAGTCAGATCACCACTCAAAGTGCCCCGAAGAGACCAAAGGTCACGTCCATCTGCATCTTCTTCGCTACCATCTGGGAGGATGGCCGTTGAGTAGCCATCGCGCTGAAGGTAGTAACCAGCGAAGCGTGCAGCGAAGTTCTGACCCAGAGGGACATTCACATGTCCGGTCAGTTTCTGATGGTTATACTCGCCATAAGTGCCCTCAAGGCTCGCATTGAACTCCTCATAAACCGGTTTTGCGGTAATGGCGTTGATCACACCCCCGGTCGCATTGCGTCCATACAGGGTCCCCTGCGGCCCCCGCAGAACCTCAATACGCTCAACATCATAGAATTCTGTTTCAAGCAAGGTAGATCCAGATGAAGAGACACCGTTCACGTGTGTCCCGACAGCGGCGTCAGATGATGTTCCAACAGCAGCGTTCGTAATTCCGCGAATGCTGATGCCACCAGCTGAGAAGTTTCCCTGCGTGGACCCGAAGTTCGGAATATTGAATTGCAGATCTGAGCCCGTTTTGATGTTCAAACGCTCAAGCGCATCGGGATCGAACGCTGAAACAGCGATCGGAACATCCTGTATAGATTCATCTCGTTTTTGGGTTGTAACCAGAACCTTTTCCAGAGTTCGGTTTTCGACGCTCTGCTCCTCTTGGGCAACTGAAATGCTGGTGAAATTAAGAGCGATAATGGAGCCACCAAACACCAAGGCAGATTTCGTCTGTCTTGAACTAATCATAAATTCTCCTCCCGTTGTGCCTCTTCTGCGGGCACAGTTTTTTGTTTGTTCATCCAAGAAACGAGAGCGAAACGTCCGTTACTCCGAACTCTTCGCCGTCAATCAAAAACTTGGTGTACGACAACAGCCTGTGCGCCTGACTTTTCAGGCCTTTGTCGCCAAGGCGCGACTTTTTTACGAAGTGTTACGGGGACGACTTCCTAGACTTGGTGTCAGTCCAACGCGAACCGGTCTCCAGCATCGCTAGGGTGAGATCTGCTAAGCGGCGAGAAGTTCGCGCCACTGTAGAAGGGCAGCGTCTCGTTGGGTTTTGAATGTGTGTCGGCGGTTGAGGTGGCGGGTCAGGGACCTTGAGAAGCTGTTTCAGCTTGTTGAAAAGTATGCGCCAGCTTCAACGGAACCAATTAGCAGCACGCCTGATGAGTTCCGTCTCACTATGGTGCCGGCTTTTGAAGGACGACCTTTTCAGCCGACGAGCGAAGAAATAGAACACCTGAGAGAGCGGAGAACCAACGAAGCTAAAAAGAAGCTGGCCAAGGCGTCATCTGAAATAGAAGAAGATGATGATGACGACTTTCTGAACTAACCTGTCGCGCATGGCTGTTTTCACCATCGCTAGATCGGTTCAGCTTGGTGTTGTCAGTCTAATGCGCATCAGTCTCCAGCATCGGTTGGGGTAGGGGCTCTTATCCAACCAGAAGCAGGCGCCATTCGGAGAGGGCGGTGTTTCTCATCGATTTGAATGTCTGACGATGATTGACGTGGCGGTCTAAGTTGAAGTGATTATAAACCGAAGCGTGGGTCGAAGCGAATTTCTGTAGGTTCGACATTCGCCTGAAACGCGACATGGCTCGTTCTCTTCGCCTTGGGGGTAGGTGGCTGTTTTCAGCTCGATTGTTGAGATGGCGACCGACCTCCTGGCGGTCTTCGTTCCCGATCTCTTTCATTGCCGCGCCATACGAACGAAGCCGGTCGGTGATCACAGTGTGGGGTGACCCGTATCGTTTCATGGCTTTCTTCAGAAACCTCAGTGCAGCAGGCTTATCCCGGGTCTTAGTGACATAACTCTCCAGAACTTCACCCTCGTGATCGACGGCGCGCCAGAGATAGTGTTGGACGCCATTGATCTTCACGAAGACCTCATCCAAGTGCCACTGCCATTGAGTTTGCTGGCGCATGTACGAAGCGCGCTTCGTTCGGATCTTGCCTGCGAAGATTGGACCAAAGCGATCGACCCAGAGTCTCACGCTCTCGTGGCAAACATCAACGCCTCGCTCGTGGAGCAGGTCTTCCACGTTTCGAAGCGAGAGTGGAAACCGGACATACATCATCACCGCGAGCTGGATGATCTCAGGTGACGTCTTGAAGTAACGAAATGGATTCTGGGACATGCCCTATCCTACTCCACTCCAATTAATCGCAGGTTCCGCTGACAATACCCTGACGACGAACAGGTGAGAGAAACTCGGGCACAGTGACTTTGTGAGGTTTTTGCGCCACTGAAAAGTGGCGCCATAAGCATCAATTTCAGTTCCCTTGACAGCGCCCATAATCGACCGCATTGCGCTTGAAACTCAAGCGGCCAGTGCGAGTAAATTACTCAGTTTCGTTTAACGGTTCCCCCTTTCTTATTATCGGTTTGCATGGCAGCGAGCTTGAGGAGCACCTTACGCAAATGCTCATTGAACGACGCGTCGAACTCAAAACCAGTATCGCGCAACTTCTTGTTGGACACGTACATCGCGCCCAGTGGATAACGGATCTGAAGCCGTTTGAAGCGGGCAAAATCCTTGCCCATATCCAACAATAGTGGGATATTAAATCGTTTCCGCCAAATTGGATCAACATCCATAGAAGCAGCTTGCTTGTACAAATCGAGATAGGTTGCGCTGCTCTCATCACTTAGATTGTACGCTTCTATGCTTGGTGAGCGCTGCCCACTCAAACCGATTTTCAATAGATGCAAAATCGCGCTCGCGGCATCTGCTGCGGCGATATATTGTGTGCGTCGATAAAGAGACATGATACGGCGGGCCGTCCCCCAACTGCGAGCCTCCAAAAATCTGTCCTCGTCAGCGATGATGGATGGACGAAGTATGTCCACCACCATGTTTGGTCGCAGTTCGGCGATCGCTATCTCACCAAGCGTTTTGGTTCGCGCGTACTCGCGCATATGAGGATCAGCGTAATATTGTTTGCCAATATCAGCATGCGGGTCTAGTAGCAAGGTGCCCTCATCGACGCGCCGCTTTTTTGGCGAGCCGTAAACGACGACAGAACTGGCATGCGCAAAATAGACTATGCCTGCCTTCTCAGCAGCAGCGCAAAGCAGGGCCGGCATTATAGCATTTACAGATTCCATCGCAGACTGCTCATTCAGCTCCGCCGCAAAGTTCAGAACTGCGTCGCAGCCGCTGAGCAGTTTAGAAAAATTCTTCACGGTGTTGAAATCCAGCTGGAACCACTCAGCTCGGTCGTCAATCGGCAGGTTTTTGCGATACTGCGCACGCACGTGGTACCCCGCGTCCAGAAGTACGGTGACCATACACTGGCCCAAAAAACCGTTCGCGCCTGTTACCAAAACTGTTTTAGGCAAGTGCTTCTCCAAATCGGTGTTGGTGGTACTCTTGGAATCCAGACACATAAGTCTTCAATCGTGCTAATTCTATCCGCGATTTGAAACGACCTCTACTCATTGCCAGAACAGGCCTAAGACATCTGCAAACACTCTTGCCTTTGACAGAGGAACAGCCGGAATTAAACCGGGTTGCGATACCTACACGTCGCTTTGGCATCACATTGATCTAAGTGGGCAACAACCTGTTAATTTTGCGTATCGTTAGAATAAACCTTCAACAAAGGTGATTACTGTCCGAACAACATTCGATACTACTACACCATAGATAAAACTGTCCGCTTTTTGAGGTCGACGCAGACGGCCGATAGTTGGACAAGAAATTGCATACCCTTTTCTAAGGCGTAATTTTTTCGGTTTGTACCAGAATGGTATGAACAAAGCTGGTGGGTGTAGAGAATGTCTAAAGTAAACAGTTTCGACGTGTTCGACACCGCATTGTGTCGTCTGGTTCACTCGCCCGAGCATCTTTATCTGGTCGCCGGACGAAAGCTCCGAAACAGCGGCGTTCTGTCGCTAGACGATTTCGAGTGGCTGCGAGCGCGAGTAACCGCCGAGAAAAAATGTCGCCGCCGCGCTCCCTCAGGTGAGGTCACGCTGACGGAAATATATCGCGAGTTGGCTAGCATGACCAACCTTTCACCAAGCCAGACGCGATTTGCTATGGAACTTGAACTTTCTGAGGAGAGACGTCTCGTAAGACCGATCAGCCAAACTCATACACAGGTTCAGGAACTGCAAGATACGGGGGCAAATCCGCTTTTCCTATCCGATACCTATTTCACATCTGAGACAGTTGATGGTTTGTTGAAAAGCGTCGGCTATGAGGGCGCACTTGACATCGTTGCCTCCAGCGAGGAGCTAGCAAGCAAAGCGAGAGGGGACTTGTTTGAAAAGATCGCCGTCGAGCGGTCGCTTAATGTTTCTGACATTCTACACGTTGGCGATAATATCAAAAGCGACGTTCGCAATGCTTCTGCCGCGGGATGGAAAGCGGACCTTTTTAATGCATCACACTGGTCTACATTGGACCGGGTACTTGCGGCGTCCGGGCAGGCAGATTTTCTCGCCTCGTCGATTGCGGGATCAGCCCGCGCCGCGCGGCTGGGGCAAGAAAAACCCGTTCATCCAGGAATTTTGACCGCTGCATCAGGTGTGATCGGCCCGCTTTTTACAGCCTATGTCCTTTGGGTATTGAGAGACGTCCTAGCACGCGGCAAAACGGCTATCTATTTTGTCGCCCGCGATGGCTATATTCTGGCTGAAATCTGCAAAATCTTGGTGAAGTGGATGCGGGTCGACGTCGATGTTCATTATCTCTACGCATCACGCCAATCCTTACTGCTTCCCTCCTTGCCAGAGGACAGAGAGACGCTCATTGACGCTGCCCTTGACCTTTCGGGTCGCTACATAACGCACACAACTTTGGAACAGGCCCTGCAAGGCCTTCGCTTCGATAAAGACGATATAGCTGCAGTTTGTGAGCGCGCGGGCCTGTCAGGCGCCGTCAAAATATCACAACTCAATGAGAAACAAGCTGAACATCTCAGATCTATCCTAAACTCTGCGGACTATCTGAACCCGCTCTTAAACAGGGTAAGAACAGCGCGCCAGGCGGCTTTGGACTACTTTGAATCAACTGGGCTATTTGATCATCCCGATGCCAGCATTGTGGATCTTGGTTGGCGCGGCAGCATGCAGGTTCGCCTGCAGTCGGCGATCGGCGACCGTACGAAGCTAACTGGCTATTATATGGGCCTCCACAGTATTGTTCTCGCCCCCGGTCAGCCCCGACGGGTATGGCACAACATGGCATGGCGCGAAGCCTTGGTCGAAATTTTCGGCGCAGCCGATCATACGAGTGTCCGGGGATATGGAACCGACTCTGCGGGAATACCAGGATGTAAACCACCAGTAACAGAAGAGCCAAAACTTGTCCCTTGGGGGGTACGCGAACAACATGAACTCGTTCTCCGCTTTGCGACCTATTTCACCAGTGCCATCGAGCTCGAACAGTTCACGCTGGATGAAGCTTACACGGCGTTAGAAAGCGCAGGCCTCGATGCCTACAACCACTTCCATAGGGCACCAACGCCACACGAAGCTTCTGCCTATGGCGGTGCGCAGCATCAGGCCGATGTAAACCACAAAGTGTATGAGGATCTCGCCCAGCCGGTAACAAGTCTGCAAATGTTAGGCTTTCTTATCAACAAGAAAGCCCGGTTCAAAATCTCAAACTGGTACGTCGGATCACTTGCACGCTCGACCGATCAGTTTCTCCCGAGGCTGGCTGCAGGATTGATACGAGGATACTGCTATTTGCGTGTGCGGGTTGCATCTTGGCGCAAGAAACGGTCGCGCCACAAACAATCCAATGGCGCAGCGATGGCTCCTATCGCAAATACCGTGGGCTCTGAGTTTGGCAAGTAAAGAGCCGTCAGGTGAAAATGTCACTACCCGCACCGCGATGGCGAGTGCGGCGCTTGTGGCTGCGCGACTGTTTTCTAAATCTATCGATCTCATCTTGCTGTTGATTCTTGCACGTATTCTGGTGCCGGAAGACTTCGCACTCATCGCCATGGCTATGATCTTCATTCAGTTCACCGAGGCGATTCTGGAAATTCCCGTAGTCCAGGCAATCATCCGCGCGCCGAAAATAACTGATCAGATGCTTGATACAGCGTTCACGATTTCTTTCTTGCGAGCTCTTCTCGTAATGGGGATTGTATGCGGTGCAGCTCCATTAGCCGTTGTCATCTTTGATGAGCCTCGCCTGGGGCCTCTAATGATGGTGTTATCGCTCTCACCGGCACTGCGGGGGCTCGTTAATCCGCGACTGGTCATTTTCGCTCGCGCGCTGAACTATGGCCCGGAAGCTAGCATTGAGGTTATCGCAAAATTCATTACGACTTGTGTTGCCTTGCCGTTGGCCATTGTAACTGAAAGTTACTGGTCTCTGGCCATTATGACCGTGGTGACTCCGGTAACCATGATGATCGGTTCGTATATTTATGCCCCTTATCGTCCGCGACTAACTTTAAGAAAATGGTCTGTTTTCAGCAACATGATTGGGTGGACCTCGATATCCCAGATCTTTGTTGCGGCCAATTGGCAGGTTGATATCTTCGCGCTCGCGCGCGGGGTAAACGCCGACATTGTTGGGAAATACAGTATATCGCAAACACTTGCCGGGGCACCTTATCAGGTACTGATCATCCCGATCATGCGGCCCTTCATTGCCGCATTCACAGAATTGAAAACGCCCGCGGCTATGGCACCAGCTTATCTGAAAGCCTCATCAGCGATTGCGACACTCATGGCCCCTGTGCTTATTTTGGTTGCTGCCTTGGCAGGTCCTATTGTCACGCTGGTGTTTAACGAGGCTTGGGATGGTGCGGGGCAGTTTCTAAGCGTTCTCGCACTGAGTGCGATCATCTCGCTGCCCGTCTTGCCGGTCGCGAGCGTCGTTCTGGCACTCGACAAAGCGAAGTTCAATGCGATGCATGCCTTTGTAGGGCTGTCCTTCAAGGCGCCACTTCTGTTTTTGGGTCTCTATTACTATGGGGTTATCGGGTTTCTGGCGGGACATGTCATTGCCATGACTATATGGACAATTGTCGGGATAATGATTGTCCGTGCCCTCATTGGCGTGCGTTTCAGAGACCAGATCATAGCGATGAGCCATGCAGTGATCGGCGGCGTAGCTATGGTTGCCATCGCCGCCGCTTTACAAGCCTATATTGACTATTCAAGCGCTGTCTATCTTTCTTTATCTATTGCAGTTGTCGGCACGTTTGCTTTTCTTGGATACTGGCTGTCAGTTTTCGTCGTTTGGTCACTCCGAGGCAAACCTGACGGGATTGAGCGTCTAATCAGCACCACGCTCATGAAATTACTGTGACCTGCACCCCAAGTCTGGGCCACCAGGTTGGGGGATTTTCCGGGTTTCAGGTGCATGATGGTGCTGTCAGTCTAACGCGAACCGGTCTCCAGCATCGCCCGGTTGAGACCTGCTAGTTGGCGAGAAGTTCGCGCCACTCGAGAAGTGCGACGTCGCGTTGGGTTTTGAATCTGTGTCGGCGGTTTAGGTGGCGGTCTAGATTGAAGTGGTTGTGGAACGAAGCGTGGGTCGAAACAAATTTTTGCAGGTTCGACATTCGCCTGAACCTGGACATCGCTCGCTCCCTTCGTCGAAATGGTAAGTGCGAGTTTTCAGCTCTGTTGTTCTTGTGGCGACCGACCTCCTGGCGGTCGACTTTGCCTATGGTTTTCATGGCGGCCCTATAGGAGCGAAGTCGGTCGGTGACGATGACTTGAGGGTTGCCGTAACGCTTCATGGCTTTCTTCAAAAAGGTAAGTGCCGCCTGCTTATCCCGGGTTTTAGTGACATACGATTCCAAGACTTCACCCTCATGATCCACAGCGCGCCAAAGGTAGTGCTAGACCCCAATGATCTTTACGAAGACCTCATCCAGGTGCCATTGCCATGGGTATGCTGGCGCATGTAAGAGGCACGTTTCGTTCGGATTTTGCCTGCGAAAACCGGTCCAAAACGATCGACCCAGAGCCTCACACTCTCATGGCAGATATCGATCCCGCGTTCATGGAGCAGGTCTTCCACATTTCGAAGCGAAAGCGGAAACCGGACATACATCATCACTGCGAGTTGGATGATCTCAGGTGATGTTTTGAAATAGCGAAACGGGTTCTTGGTCATTCTACGACGCTAGTTAGCGCTCCTTAACGCCGAGTTCCGCTGACAATCCCCTTCTGTATCCTATAAAGCACAGACCGTTGAGAATTCCATGCGCACCCACCGATGAGAATGAGAATAGGTTGCAATCTCATTCTCATCGGTATAGCCGTACCTCAATTTCGTAAATCCAATGAGGGTCAGGATGATCAAATATTCAACTGCGGCATCAATTTCGCTGCTTATCGGTGGCACAGCGATGGCTCAGGACACCGCGGACAAAGAGGCCAGACAGGAAACTATTGTTGTTACCGGCCAGAAGATCGAACGATCGCTTCAAGATACGGCTGTCAGTGTAGCAGTCGTCACAGATATTCAGTTGGAAGAAGAGAACATTATCGACTTTGTCGATGCCATTGAGCGAACTGCCAATGTCACAACTAGGGATGGGGGAAACTTTACGATACGCGGCATCAACAGTACCAACGTGTCTGGAGGTGGCCAAGGCGATCTTGCAACCATTTACGTCGATGGAACGGCCTTGCCGCGTCAGGCGAGTTTTGCTGCGCCAGTGGACATTTGGGACGTCAGCCAAATCGAGCTTTTCCGTGGACCGCAATCAACGCTTCAGGGCCGCGCTTCGCTCGCGGGTGCCATTATTATAAACACAGCCGATCCGACCTATGAATGGAAAGGACGGGCTCGGGCTATCTATACCACTGAGAGCGAAGAGACGCGCTTGGGCGTGGCGTTTGGTGGCCCTATCATTGACGATCAAGTGGCGTTTCGGTTGTCCTACGAGGGATCGGAATCTGATGAGTTCGGTTTCAATGAAACCCGGAATGAGCCATCCAATTCGATCGAAACGTCGGTTTTGCGCGGGAAATTGCTGATAGAACCGAGCGCGATTCCTGAGCTGGAAGTGATTTTGTCTTACAGCCATGATGAGCGCTCATCCGGAGAGGCATTCAACGTTCTGAGCGTAGACGATCCGGAAGAAAACCGGACCAATTTCCACAATGATCCCATTCGGTATGAAACAGATATCGATATCGCTACGGCGACGATCAACTACGACCTAACAGATGCGTGGTCGTTGACATCGATAACGGGTTGGAACGAGGTGGATTACAGGTTCCAGTTCGACGATGATCGCTCTGCGGCTGACTCCGAGTTTCGAACGTTTGAAACGCTGATCGAAACCTGGACGCAGGAAGTGAGAGGCCAGTATGATGGTGAAAAGATCGATGCTGTTGTTGGGGCTTATTACTCGACCGTAGACACACCGCGTTCTGAAAGCCGCGGTGCGCTTGGCCTGGACCCGACGATTGATCTGGGACTTCCGATCGTTCTGGCACAATTTGGGGTTCCGGATGCTCTCATTCCTACCGTTGTTGGTCTTTATCCAAACCCCCTGGTCATCGAGAACAATAATGATTTCACTTCAGAAGTTGAGACTTATGCAGTCTTCACAGACATAACGTGGGAGTTTTCTGACAAGTGGACGCTTTTCGCAGGTGCGCGCTACGACGTCGAAAAACAAAGCGCGACGAATGAGACCACAATCCCAATTGTCACGCCACTGCCCGACCCGGCACTCCTGCCGCCTGATTTGGGTGAAATTGTCGCTGTCGTAAACGGCTTATTTATCGCCGATGCGCAAGCAGCAACGTCTCCCTTTATAGAATTTGAATCTGACGAGTTCGGCGGGTTCCTGCCAAAAGTCGGTATCGGTTATGATTTCGATGAATTGCGATCTTTATCGTTCTCTATTCAACGCGGTTACCGATCAGGTGGCCTTGGCGTCAACACAGCTTTGGGTGAACCTTTTGAATTCGACCAGGAGTTCATTTGGAACTACGAGTTGGCATTCCGTAGTCAATGGCTGGATCAAGCCTTAACTCTGAATGCAAATGCCTTCTATATAGACTGGACCGATCAACAGGTTCGCGTCCAACTCAGTAACAATATCTTCGATTCTGAGGTCACGAATGCTGGCTCCTCAAGTGTAGTCGGATTTGAGATTGAAACCGCCTATGAAGCGTCTGACACCGTCGACCTGTATGGATCGGTTGGATATGCCAAAACCGAATTTGAAGATTTCACAATTGGCGTAAATAGTGCGAATGCCGCGAAATTCTCTGAGTGTACGGCGTCTGGAACAGCCAACTTCCTCTGCGACTTTTCCGGAAACGAGTTCGGATTCGCGCCGCAGTGGACCCTGAACGCCGGCGCAACATGGCAACCGACCGAGAACTGGATCGCCAATGTCAACGCAAACCACGTTTCAGCCGCCTTCATTCGTGGTGATCGCCCCCAAACGAGCCGGGACTCTGATGAGCGTACGCTCGTGAATTTCCGTGCTGGGTGGCAGAACGAGAACTTCGGTATTTACTTGAGCGGCGAAAATTTGCTCGACGAAGACTATTTGATCACCCAGTTTCCAAACGATCCGCTTCTGGATTCTGAACCCGAATTTGCTCAATTTGGTGATCCGCGAACGTTCTCAATCCAACTGGAAGCAAGGTTCTAGACCAGAACTCAAACGCTCGTATCTGGCTGGGCTTTGAGAAGCGCGCGGCAATCCATCTGATTGCTGCGCGCTATTCGCATGTGCTGTTCATTTGTTAAGCTCAGCTAAGCTCGCTTGCCTGTTACGAGATGTACGTGTGCGTCCATGCAAACGAGGCCATCGGCCATGTGCTTGGAAAAGAAAGACATGAGGTCCGCACGCGCTGCTTCTATTGTTGTTTGATCGTTAGACTTAAGCTGTTGGCCGATCGAAAAAGCCGATAAAGCAAAATCAGTAGCTGCGTTGGCATCCAAGCCACCACCGACAAATAGTTTTTCTTTCCAACTCGAACTCTGCACGTCTCTGAAGCCCGAGCGGATCAAGAGGGCCACAAAAGCCTCTGCATCCTGATATCGAAAGGGGCCCGGCGCATTCGGGTCTGGACTGGGCAAAACGACATGCTCGCCAAGCACCTGGCGAATACCTGACATCCAGGGGTTTCCAGTCGGCGGTCCCCAGACAGCAAATGCAAATTGCCCGCCTGGCTTCAGCCAATTCAAAAGGTTCGAAAATGCGATTTCAGGATCGGAGAAAAACATGATCCCAAATCGCGATGTGAGCCGGTCAAACGCGGCGACCGCTTTTGGCGGCTCTTGGGCATCCGCAATATGGAAGTGTATTGGCACATCTCCACAGACCGATTTGTCCTTTGCGGCCTGAATAAGTGCTGGAGAAATATCGAAGCCTTCAACAACACTTCCCAAATAGGCGTTTCTCGAGATATCGACGCTCGTTTCGCCGCCGCCGCAGCCAATATCTGCGATCCGATAAGGTGCATTAAGCTCAAGGGCCTCAATCAAAGGCATATTGATAGGAGCCAGCATTGCTTCAAGCGCGGTCATAGAGTCTCGCCAGGCTTCGCCGCGTTCGCCCGACCAATCAGATGCAGAGACATTTGCTACCATCACATGTGTTTATCATCTCTAACGTGCCACACCAGACGTCCTTTGACTTGCGCCCAACTGATTTGCCCAAGCGCTTCTCTGGACACTGACTTGCTTGTCATACCTTCCAGCCAGAGTCGTTCCGAGTTGATGTCAACCGCGCGTTTCACAATCACTCCGAACTGTGGATGCTCTACCAACAGAATATCGCCTTCCCGATAGTGACGACACCGCCGGAAAAGCGCGAAATCGCCGGGATCCAAAATTGGGCACATGCTTTCGCCCATGACTCGGATCAGCGCCCACCCGAACATCAGTCTTCAAGAACTGGATAAACGATTTTCAGCTTGGGTGGATACGGACACGTTTTGCGAACGGTTTCGATTGACTTGGTCTTCCAGAACAGCTCAGCAAACTCATTGACAAGATCAACAAGCGCTAGACCGTCTTCTCGGTGAACGTCCTGTTTACAAGCGCTGGCCTTCTGCATGATTGCGTGGACGAGGCCGTGAACATTCGGGTGCGCTTCGATGAGGGGCGCTTTGAAGTAGTCACCCCAAATGACGCGGATTTCCTGTTTGACCTTCTCAGCTTCCTCTTCTTTGCGAAGGGTACAGCGGGCGCGCAAGTTCGCCAAAGCAACAGGATCTTCGCTCGCGCCATCGTGGGCAATATCCATCAGGCGGACCACAGAGACAGCTGCAATCAACGCTGGGCCCGGGTCATAAATCCCGCAGGGGATATCACAGTGCGCTGAAGCGCGGCCAACAAGACCTCTTTTGTCCATATATTCGAGGAGTTTTTGAATCATAGCGATCTCCATTTACATTTTTCATCCCTAGTGCGCTGACGTTTTCCAGAAACCGAGCGCAGCGTTCTTAGCTTCCGCAACTATGTCATCAGCTTCACCTTGACGTTTTGAGATCTCAGCGATCAGTCTAGGCAAATGTTCGGCGCATCCGCGCTTTAGGCCTTTAGCCGCGCGCTCACTTGTCAGTGCCTGCGTGAAGATCCTGAGCGCCGATACAAGTTGATCCTGCGCAGCTTGCTCATTGCCCAAAGCTCGTCTTTGAGCCGCAGCATTCGTCGCTGAGACAATCATCATGGGAGCAGCGTGGGGCTGGACCTTTAAATGTCCATTCCAAGCTTCAGCAAAGATCATTCGGGCTTCGTGATAGGCCTGATCATAGGCCAAACCTGCAGCTTCAAGTTCACCTTGATTGAGATCAAGATTTGCTTGTGCCGTTAGATGTCGCCAGCGTGAATCGAATTCTGCCTTGCGACCAGTTGGATCGGTTTCTGTTGGCAAGCGCTGCATCAGGAACCAGCCTTGTTGCGCGACAGATAGTTAAGGACTGCGAGGCTGCCAACAATACCTGCAACCACGACGACCGCGACAAGACTAACGACCGGCAAAGCCATCGCAGTTTCATGGTGGGCATTTGCAGGAAATTGAACACTTGCGGCTGCCGCGATCAGAGTACCAAAACGCTTCATCTCTCTCTCCAGAATAAACTCAAATACTCGAATAAATCAGCATTATTGAGAATGCAACTGATTATCATTAGCTTTTAGATTTGAGCTTCTCATAGATTGACAAACTACATCCAATATGAGAATGACTTTCAAGTGCAATATGCTTTAGGAGTTATTCCGTTGCAGAGATTAGAAGAGAAATATCTCGAGAAAGGCTTGCGGATGACAACTGCACGTCGTGCGATTCTGCAAGCTCTGCAGGCGTCAGACGACCACCCAGATGCCTTGACGTTGCATGTTCGTGCGCAAGCAATTGACCCAACACTTGCGCAAGCCACAGTCTATCGAACGATGCGCTTGCTTGAAGAGATTGGCCTGGTCGAGAAACATGATTTTGGGAATGGCCGCGCCCGTTATGAAGAAGCTGGCAAAGACCAGCACGACCACCTCATTAACTTGGCCACAGGCGAGATTCTGGAGTTTCATGATGAGGCGCTCGAAGCCCTGAAGGTTCAAATCGCGGATCGATTGGGTTTTGATCTTAAGGATCACCGTGTTGAACTATATGGGGTGCCAAAGGTGAAGTGATGGCCCAGATGTTGCGTGTCGCAGTGTTTGTGGCCTTTGCGGCAATCTGTCTGCTCGTTATCTGGCGATGGCAAATCAACGGGTGGGGTTCATTCGTCTGGTTGAGTTCAGCGATACTGATGACAGTCATTCGCGCGCCCTATGCTGAGCAAAACAAATCCAATACGATCTCTGGACAATATGCGGTTAGCACAGAACGTGTGCTCTTGGCGCTTGTTGCAATCGGTGGAACAGTTTTGCCTCTAGCACACCTAACAACTGGCGCTTTTGCATTTGCCAATTACCCGCTGCCGAAGTGGGCACCATTGATCGGTATCGCACTTCAGGCACCAGGGTTCTGGCTGTTTTGGCGCAGTCACGCAGATCTTGGCCGGAATTGGAGCGTCACAACTGAATTACGTGAGGATCACTCCTTAACGACGACCGGAGTGTATTCACGCATTCGTCATCCAATGTACTCTGCAATCTGGCTGATTTTTACATCCTATCCGTTCCTTATTCACAATTGGATTGCTGGGCTTGCAGCTCTGCTAACGTTTGGGTTGATGTACTTCATCCGTGTGCCGATAGAAGAAGGTATGATGCGTGATCAATTCGGCGAGGCCTATACAGCCTATTGCGCAAGGACTGGTCGCCTATTGCCGAAATTGAAGTCGAAAGTGCAGTAATTTCACGCTTGAGCCCAGAAATCACAATACGGGCCTATCCGGCTGACAGAAACGTGCTATCTTATGAGAATTGGTCGCATTCTCAACTTGAGCTTCAATGGAGTCGTAAATGTTCGCGCACTATCTAAAGGGTTTTGCACTGTGCTCGGCGATTGCAGTCTTGCTGTCGCTTGCCGCAAGAGCTCAGGAACGTATCGTCTCTGTCGGCGGAGACGTCACGGAGGTCATATTCGAACTCGGTAAAGGCGATCAAATCGTTGCTGTAGACACAACCAGCCTCTTTCCGCTTGAAGCACTGGCTTTGCCAAAAGTCGGATATGTCAGACAATTATCAGCCGAGGGCGTGTTGTCTGTGGAGCCTGACCTGATCATTATTAGCGGCGCTGCCGGTCCGCCCGGGGCGCTGGAACAACTCCGCGCGTCCGGCGTCGAATTGGTCGAGATGGAAACGCAATACAATATGGATGCGACCCTTGCGAAGACGAAGACCATAGCTTCAGCGCTCGGCGTGGAAGCTGAGGGCGCGGAACTCATCGCCGAAGTCAAAGCCAGTTGGTCCGCTGCGCAGGGTGAGATTGCGGCGCTCGACTTTGAACCCAGTGTTCTATTCTTCACGGCGGTAGGTGACGGCACACCCCAAGCGGCGGGTACCGAGACAGCGGCGCAAGGCGTGATCGACATTATTGGCGGAAAGAACGTCTTTTCAGGCCATTCAGGCTACAAACCTCTCTCACTCGAAGCGGCAGTTGCCGCCGATCCCGATATCATCCTTGTGATGGCCCATAATGCGGCGCAGCTTGGCGGTAGGGACAAGATCATCGACCATCCGGCCTTGTCCCTGACCAGTGCCGCGCAGTCGGGCAACGTTTTCCTGGTTGATGCCGCGCGTGTCATGCAGTTTGGCCCACGCACGCCAGAAGCCGCAGCAGAACTGGCGGTCGAAATCAAAGCCAGTATGGCGTCGAATGACAGCTAAAGCGCTCGTTCCCGACACGGCCGCCAGTACAGAAATCACGACCCGGCGTGAACGGATCGGTGCGCTCGTCCTGATTGGAGGAGCTGTTCTCGCGCTGATTGGTATGGCAATTGGCGTGCTTATCGGTCCTCTAAAAATTACGTTTAGCGAGTTTATGACTGTGGCTTTGTCATGGATTGGCTTTGGTGATGGCGACTCAATATCAAAGGTCAAAACCGGCGTGATTGAGAATATACGTGCACCGCGTTCAGTCCTGGCTGCACTGGTGGGCGCAACACTTGGCGTTGCCGGAGCAGCTATGCAGGGTTTTTTCCGGAATCCGTTGGCTGATCCCGGGCTAATTGGTGTCTCGACTGGCGGGGCGCTTGCAGCCGTTGCAGTGATTGTACTTGGTGGCACTTTGCTTGCGCCTGTGCTTGCGATTTTGGGCAATTTCGCATTACCGATTATTGCATTCATGGGCTCGCTGGCGACGGTCGCGATCATTTACCGGGTATCGACATTTGACGGACGTGTAATCGTTGCGACCATGCTGCTGGCCGGTGTGGCTGCCAACGCTGTCGCCGCCTCTGGAATCGGTTACTTCACATTTCTCGCCGATGATGCGCAGCTGCGCGACCTTACATTCTGGACACTCGGCTCACTCGGTGGGGCCGTCTGGGATCGTGTTCTGCCGGCAGCGCTCTTCATGGTGATCGCGATTGGCGGATTACTGACACTCGCACGCTCCTTAAACTGCTTGCTGCTCGGTGAGGCTGATGCAGAAACCCTTGGGATCAATGTGGAAGCGACAAAACGCAAAGCCGCCCTCTTGACCGCGCTTGGAGTTGGCGCGGCAACCGCAGTATGTGGTGTGATCAATTTTGTAGGACTAGTCGTCCCACATGTTGTTCGTCTGATGACCGGGCCAGATCACCGTTATGTCCTGCCCGGATCAGCGCTTTTGGGCGCGGCATTGGTGTTGTTTTCAGACCTCGTCGCCCGCGTTTCGGTGGCCCCGGCCGAGCTGCCACTGGGTGTGGTCACGGCCGCTATTGGTGCCCCATTCTTTTTCTGGCTGCTGCTCAGAGACAAAAGATCGAGCGGACTGGGCTGATGGTTGCGAGCTTAAACCATGTCAGCGTGATCCGGTCTGGACGCGCCATCCTGAACGACGCCTCTGGCGCCTGTAATCCAGCCTGTTTTACCGCTTTCTGCGGCCCGAACGGGGCCGGTAAAACCACAGCGCTTTCGGTCATGACGGGCGCACTGCGCCCAGATCGAGGGGTTGCTCAACTCGATGAAACAGACATTCGCGCAATCGACCGTGGTACACTGGCCCGGCAACGGGCGGTGGTCTCTCAATCGAGTGCGTTGACCTTTCCGTTTCAGGCCTATGAGGTTGTCGTTATGGGGCGTGCACCGCATCTCGGACGGACGACGCGTCAGCGTGATCTGGAAATCGTTTCAGAAGCCCTTCATCTTATGGATGTCACGCATCTGTCAGAACGCAACTATATCACATTATCAGGCGGGGAGCGCAAACGTGTTGATATCGCCCGCGCGCTGGCGCAAGTTTGGGACGAGCCAGATGAGGGAGGTACCCGCTGGTTGTTCCTTGATGAACCGACAGCAGCCCTCGATCTGAAGTACCAGATCGCCCTAATGCGGCAATTGAAAGTTCTTAAGGAACAAGGATGGGGCATCATTGCCGTGCTGCATGACCTGCATCTGGTCAAAGACTATGCCGATGATGTCTGGCTCTTCAAGAACGGCGAAGTTGAAGCGATAGGCGAGGCGAGAGCTTTGCTCGCCCCAGAGCGCATTCAGTCAGTGTTTGAGTTGGACGCACCTTACATCCTTGCTTAGGACGCAGCTTCCAGCCGCGCTTTCAGGGCATCGTACTTTTGAACCTGATCCTGCAACAGCTCGCGCTCAGCATCGCGGCGCACAAAGACTTTGAGAATACTCTCACCTGCATGATCGAATAATTGCAGAGACTTGGACAAACGCTCGCCACGCATGCGCTCGATGAAAACGATACGCTCACAAGCATCTTCTTTCAAATGCCCACCAAAAGGGTGTCCGCCCCCGAAATTATAGTGCCCGCGACCGACACTGGTTGAAGGCATGTGCGAGACGATTTCTGCGACAATTGACCCGGTTTGTACGATAATGAACAGCTCGCCCCATTCGGTGAGGTCTTCCAGAACCTCTGGCAGTTTTTCAGCGTTGAATATCGTTCGTGTTTGTTCGGGCAGCAGTTCAATCACCTCCAAAGTGGACAACCCATGGTCGCGGGCAATCCACTCCAGAAATCCATTCTGGTTCTTGGCAAATTGTGCGCGCAGCTTCTCGCGAGCAGCTTGGGTCATGCTGTAGCCGTTGCGATTTGTTCCATAACAGGTTCAAAGCCTTCAAATTCGGGGTGTCCTAGATAGACACCTTTATTGTCGCCGGCATTCTTGTGCGCCGCACGGAAGGCTTCGGACTTCGTCCAGTTGAGAAAGGCCTCGTGAGACGCCCAAATCGTGTGTGATGCATAGAGCGTGTGATCTTCGCGCTCCGGCCCTTTTAAAAGACGAAACTCCTGAAATCCGGGAACAACATCCAGATGTGTCTCCCGGGTTTTCCAGATGGTTTCAAAAGCTTGTTCCTGACCATGGGCGATTTTGAAGCGGTTCATTGCAATAAACATGATGGTTTCCTTTTGCGGTAGATAAAGTGGGCACTCAATTGAAGGAGAATTTAGCACGCGGCTTGGGTTTGGAAATGGATATCAGGGACAGTGTTTGATTGTTTTGGATCTTCACCTTAGCTTTCAGTCACCTTCTATCTCGACAGTGAAGGTTCGCGCGATTCCAATAGGGGGCGGAGGATACGGCTCAGCACGCTCCACGACCTTGAGCGCATCGCGGTCAAAGCGCCGGGATCCGGAACTCTTTGAGATCTCAATATCCATTAATCTCCCGGTCTCATCGAGTTGAAAGCGTACGAAAGCAGACCCTGGACTGGACGCTCTTGGACGGCGTACGCGTGACAAGTGCCGCATAACTTCACCAGCGTAATTATCGAAAGCGGCATTACCGATTTGAGTGGACGTGGCTGCCTCACTTGGAAGTGCAGCTTCATTGCCGCCATCGCTTGGGCCCTCGGCAACATCATCCACGCTCTCAGTGTGGCTCTCCCCGGAATTCGAAGTGTCTGAGGCATCACCGCCCAGCGTTTCAACGATTTGAGATTCAGCAGCCTGGTCGGATTGTGTTTCCCGACTTAAGGTCTCCTCCTCGGGGCTTGGGGGTTCCGGTTTTGGTTGCGGCTTGATAATGGATCCGGTTAGCTCCGGCACAAGGTCCTCAAGTTCGGGGCTGGGGTCCTCAGGTTCTGGGGTTTCCGCGGCTTTAGGAAGTGACTTATTGAGATCTGATTGTTGAACGGCTGTTTCTGAATCAGGTGTTTCAGTCGTCAGGGCATCACTAATAGGCGCAGCTTTCATTTGAGTAGTTTCTTCTTCTGAAGCAGCTTTGTCGCCAGAGTTTTCGGTGCGAGGCCCAAACTGGACCTGCACAGTTCCCCCAGCAAGCAGCACTTGCGGCGATTTAGGCACAGAAATCAAAGACAAGAGCCCTGCATGCACACCCATCGCGAGCGCAAATGCGATGCTCCATCTTGATAACTGCTCACGGCTCATGATGACATATGTTCCGTAACGACCACGACATTCTCGACGCCAGCATCGCGTAGCACTTTGATCGTTTCAAGCAGGGTCTGCGCGGGTAAATTCTGGTCTGGTAGAAGTCGTGCCGTTGGGTCTGGATCAGAGAGCTGCGAAATGTAGTCGCCAATCTCAGTCAAAACATCACCCGCGAAGCGTAATTCGCCCGTCTCCGTAATCACCAGTGCGTCGCCATCTTCACAGCATTCCAAGTCTCCTGTTTGAACAAACGTCACGCCGTTCCGATCAGCGTTATCCAGGGTTCCGGCAACCATGAAGAAAATCAGAATCAGAAAGACAATATTGATTAGCGAGATCACAGGGTCTCGGTCAGAAGAACGCTTCACTCGTCTCATTTTGGCTCCAGCAACTGTACAGACATGCCTTCAAGGGCACTCAGAACTACCAATGTTTCGATCAAACGCTGCGTCGACACGGTGTCCGACACACTGACTGAAAGTCTATCTTGTGTGATCAAGGTCCGACGAAGCGTTTGCAACAGGTCCTCATCGGCCACTACTTGGCCATTAAGACTCATCGCGCTTGGAAGTATATTTAGCGAAACAACCGATGACTTTGCCGAAGGGGATACCACATCGCTTTGTGAGACTGATGCAACCGTCAGTTCTGAAAACCGTGAGAACGTTGATGACAACATGAAGAACAGAAGCAGCAAAAAGATCACGTCGATCAAAGATGTGATCGAAGCGCGTCGCCGCCGTCTTGCGCGCCGGAGGGACACTTCTACGACCGTACCGTTTCGCGGGACGTTCGCGCTGGCGATACAAGGACGCTGAAAGCATGTTCTGCTCTTAAACGCTCGCTGTCGATACGTGCCTCAAACCAGGAGAGCGCAATGGATGTCGGCATGGCGACTGCGAGCCCGGCAGCGGTCGTTAAAAGCGCCACCCAAATGCCGCCCGCCAAAGCTGAAGGATCGACTTGAGAGCCGCCATCCTGCAGCGCTTGAAACGCTTCGATCATACCCAGGACTGTTCCGAAAAGCCCAAGAAGAGGGGCGAGTTGGGCCACTGTATCAAGCACTCTGAAGCCACTCTCCAGGCGATTGAGTTCGCGTTCAGCCTCACTTTCCAGGCGCTCTTTGGCGGCCTCCTGACCCGAAATCTGAAGTCCGAGGGAAACGACAGGGGCAAGAAAGTGGCGCGATGAGGAAATCCGCGCCATCGCCTCATCGCGCCGCCCGGCGTCCCAATGGACAAGCGTTTCTCGGATTGCATCGTCGCGCCCGACGCGTGCCCCATGATACTGCCAGGTTTTCAAAGTAATGAGCGTTAGTGTGAAGACCGAGACCACGATCAAAACGGCAATCACGGGGCCGCCAAGCTCGAATATTGTAAGAATTGCGTCCAAGAACGACATGTTTGATGTCTCCGAAAATTAAACTTTAACAAGCGACATAACGGTGATCGATGTTGAAAAGGCGGAGGCTGCCGTTGAGCAAGCTCCGCCTTTTGCCAGTCCCCTTACTATGCTTCTAGAAAAGGCGCGAAACGGTCAGCTTGAAGTTCTGGCCGACGGCGGGGCGTGTCGCCAGGAGAGGAACATAGGCTTCGTCCAAGGCGTTTTCCAAGCCTAAGCGAAACTGTGTGCCTTCCAGGAAGCCATCCTGTGGTGCAATCGTAGCGCGCAGATTGAGAAGCGTGACATCGTCCGGCTCGATGTTTGGGGCCGAAGTCGGGGCTGTGGCGCCTGAAGGTGTGTCGAACAATGACACGACTTCTGCTGAAACATCTGCAAAGGCCCCGAATCTCTGTCCCAGTGTTAGCCGGATTGAATCCTGCGGTGTGCGGTTCCAGTCTATAACATTTGGCGAAGCGCCAAAAGTTGTGACAATTTCCTGAGCCTCTCCGTCAGCGATGTTCGCGTTGAAATCAGCGTAGAAGCCGCTCCGAAGTGCGTAAGAACCCTCGACTTCAAGACCGCTGATGTCAATCTGATCGATGTCGGAGTATGATGTGACATCGTCCAATTGGGTGTCATAATAATTGACCTTCAAAGCGATAGCGTCATCGTCCGTGAAAAGCCCAATTCGATCAAACGCAAATCCGACTTCGACTGTATTCGACAGCTCGGGAATTTCCGCGAATCTGAGGCGTGGTTCAACCAGAGCGCCAGTTGCTTCAAGGTCGTCGAGGATTGGTAGGCTTTCTGTGTAGGCGTAACTTGTGAAGATTGAGAAGCCAGTGTCGAATTCATACCGGAGAGACCCCGCACCAACGAGTGCATCATTTTCAAATGAAACATCGACTAAAACAGGAGCAGTCGGTGGCGCAAATGGAGACGTAGGCGGTGCTTCCGGATCCGGAATGGTCCCTTCTATCTCTGAGGATTCATAACGAATTGCCGGCGTAAAATACAGGTTATCCGTCAATGCGATGTCATCAATAAGGAAGATCGCATATCGATTGTCCGTTCCTCCAGGGGCCGCTTGCTCATCGACGCGGTCGCGCTGCTGGATCTCAAATCCATAGCGCAGATCATGTGAAATCGGTCCAGTTTCGACGAATGAGTTGTTCTTGATTGTAAATTTGGTGGTCTCGTATTGATGGTCTGCGTCACCAAGCGCGATAACAACAGGTCCAAAACCGGGAACGAACTCTAGGGACGAACTGAACGGAACATAGCTGCTATCAATTTCCTGATTCGCATATGTAAGTCCGATTTCGAGGTCGATGAGATCGCTTCCGGCAGGCTGATAATTATAGAAGATCGATGCGGTCTGGCTGGTAATGTCGCGATCGACATTGCCGAACGCGTCGGTTGCGGTGAAGAATGTATCATAAGGCACGTCTCGTTCCGAAGATTCAGTTTGTGTGACGCTTGCCATGATGCTGTGTGACAGGTCCTGCCCAAAGCTATAGCGACCCTTCAACAAGAAGGATGGCAACTCAAATGCGCTATTGCCAATTTCGTCACCATTACCGTCATCCTGATTTTCCTGCTCGCGGTAACTAAAGTTCCCAAGCAACTCAAGCTGCTCTGTAGGTTGCCAGGCGAGTGTCGCAGATCCATTCAGCTGATCCTTGTTTGTGCCCGCACCCACAGACAGGCCAGCTTTGAAACCGGGTTCGCCGCCCGTCAGATCTGACGCATCAATTGTTTCGAGCAGAACGATACCGCCAACAATTCCTGTACCATATTCATAACTGCCCACCGTGCCGCGCTGGACCGTCACGCTGCGGTACAAGAACGGGTCGGTGAAAAGCTGCGTGCCGATCCTGTAAAGTTCCTCAGCTCCGGTATTCGCACCATCAACGACAACGGCCACTTTCTGGTCCGTGCCGAAAGTACCGTTCGCGCCAAAGCCCCGAATATTGATGCCAGAGCCAGATGGCGTTGACCCATTTACGAGTGTCACGCCCGGCACTGAGTCAATCAGTTCGGCAATCGTATTTGCCTGACGATCGTCAATCTCTTCCTTGTCGATTGTCGTCACGGCCACTGGCGTATCGGTTTGAACCTCACGCTTGCTCTCACCCAATGTCAGTGTGCCGAGAAACTCGCCGTCTTCTTCCATTGAGTTGTCCTGAGCGTAAGACGCGCCATGCACAGCCAAAGCCAATCCCAAGGCTGTGGTGCTGACTCGGACGGATCTCATAAATCTATGTGTGGGCATTGAACCCTCCTCAAATCCAAAAGCGAATGATAATCGTTCGCAACAAAAATTTACGTAGCAGGAGTAGCCCTTAATGCAAATGATAATAGTTCTCATATGCAAGAATCTGTGGGCCTTGAGTTGCACGCGTGCAACTATTTTTGTCTCCGCGCTACTTTGAGGCGATTAGAAGCTAGCTTTGTTCTATCATTAGCTGAATTCGGGTGTACATCGAAAATGCACTTGATAATCATTCTCATCTGTGACTATGTGATGGTGTAAGATAAATGGAGCAGAACATGCTTGGGACGCACGCGGACACCATTTTCTGGCTAGAGCGACAGCTGCGCGAGCTTGAGGCTTGGCGACGAGATCTCATTGGCGAGGGTGCGTGCGAAACCTGTCGACTGGAACAAATTGATCTTCATCGAGACTGGCTCGAACAGCAAATTACACATCTTACAGAAAGCATAGTAACTTGACCCATTTGGGCTGTGACATGTTTGGCGTTGCTATCTGTCAGCGCCAGCCTCTCGGCAGTCGTTTCCTCCCAGACCTGGAGCAACGTGTCACAGCCCAATCCCTCATAGGAAAACGAAATGACCTCTAGTCTTGTTCCCGATAAATCACTCATAGAATTGGGGGCCGGAGCGCAACTCGCGCTATTTGGTTTTCGGGCCTGCGCATTTGGACATACAAAATGCTGCTGCCTTTTGAATATGTTTAAAGACGTTTTTGGCGACAAGACAGGTGGGCGTGTTCTTGGCCAGTTCATGGGACTGGCCGAGTATCTTGGTCAAAAAGGGCAGCGCCGCCTCGATCTGTCCGTGCCAAATGCTACAGTTTTTACTTATGATGAGGCGTCAATATTAAGTGCCCTGTCATCGTTTCAACATGGCGAGTTTGTGCAGGCCAGAGCTCATCTTACATGGTTGCTCGCACGCTCACCTCGAACCGAAGAGATTAATGTAGTTAGCGATTTAGTCATGTATTTTTCCGCCCGTGATTTGATCATCAGGACACCTGAGTATCAGCCTGTATCCGAACAATCTGAGTATCCAGCGGACCGTCCCAATCTGGAGCTCGTCCAAAGTGTCTAGCCCGCGCATGCAAACGTTGCCTGAGGCAAGAGGGCCACGTATTTTGCCTGACTCAGCCTATCTCTTGCTTGGTTTTGAAGTATTGCTACGCGAGCGCATTTCCCCATCGTTTTTGCGGATCACATTTGTGGCGCAAGAAGATATCGGCTTCACGAGTTGGGGGCCAGACCAGCGGGTTAAACTTTACCTCCCTCAGCGGGGCACACTTGCACCAAGACTACCCCACACAGGTTGGAACGCTGCTTGGCAAGAGCTTGAGCCGGCTATGCGTCCATCGCGTCGCTCTTACACAATCAGAAACATTCGTGTCGCTTCGGGAGAATTGGACATTGATTTTGTTGACCATGGTGTTGATGGTCCAGCTTCGGCCTGGGCTTCCCGAGCACAGCCCGGTGATGTGATACAAATCGCAGTGCCAAATGCGAACTTCTCTGGAAAACCCATCGGCTATGAGTGGCGACCGCCAAACAGTGTTTCTCGCCTTTTGATTCTGGGTGATGAAACCGCGTTGCCAGCGATTTCAAACATCATCGATTGTTTGCCTAAAAGCGTAAGCTCAGTTGACTGCTTTATTGAAGTTCCAAAAGCCGGTGATGATGCCGCGGCTGGCGATATCGCCAGCCGAATAACTTGGTTGAACAGAGATGGAGACGTGCCAGGCGCCAAACTAAGACGGGCGCTCTCCTATAGTCAGATACCAGAACTCACTGCGCTGAAACATAAGCATGGTTTTGAGAAGACGATAGCTGAAGGCGAACGCATGTGGGACCCGGCTGCGAATACATCCGGTCCATTCTACGCGTGGATCGCGGCAGAGGGAAGCACGGTGAAATACGTGAGGCATGCGCTTCTCAAGCAATGTGACCTGCCTAAAACAGCAGTTTCTTCAATGGGGTACTGGTATCTGGGGCGCCCCTTTCACTAATTTTTATAGTTAGACCGATTTTGCGCGATCCAGCACGTCTCGGAATGAGATGGATGGCGCGAAAGCGAGCGTTGGATGCGCGCGCCCCGCAAACCCTATTCTGCTGGCACGGCGGCGGCGTCTTGGTCGGTTTCTGTATTGTGTTTGGCTTTCTGCTTGGCTTTTCGCTCTGCCGGCAGAAAATAGCCGCAAGCGACCGTCAGCAAGCCCCCTAGAAGCATTGTGACGTCAACCCATGCTGAAACAGTATGATCCGCGTTGAGATAGCTAAAGAACCATTGATTTGTAGCGGCGCCGTTCAACATGGGGATACCGATTGCAAGCAAACCAGAGAGCATTGTGACTTCTCGGGTCGTTGCATAGTCATTTCGCCGCGCGAAGGCGTATACAAATCCAAGCGCCCATACCACAAAATATGTCCAGCCCGTGGTGACTAAACGAGCTGATTCAGAGCCTATGTAGAGTTTATCTAGATAAAAGATCGCCAGAGTTGCCACCGGCAATCCCATAATCACACCTGTATTGATATGACCAAGACTATCATAGTAACGCGGCGACTTGTTGCCTTCATTGCCGTACTTGCGTCGTTCAATCCACATCATTGATCCAAGAGCAGTGATCACAGCCACCGAGAGCCCAAGTACAAAATAGAGAAACTTGAGCCAGATGCCGCCATAGGTTCCGTAATGAAGTGGCGATAAGGCCGTTGCAACTCGAATGGCGGCGTTTTCATCGTGACCGTGCACCGGCTCGCCCGTAACGCCGGAAATGTGAAGCTCGTCGAACATCGTCAGACGCGCGTTCGACTCGTAGAGGAGCTCAAACTCGGCCGCTTCGTCGCCGTAATTGGACATCAGGACTAAATAGGGCTGTTTGCCTGTATCCGGATGACGCATGTCATACAATTCTTCTAGCGTCAGCATTTGAGCCTGAACGCCTGTCGGTTTCGATTCTTCACCAAGCACCGCTTCAATAAGGGCTTCTGTATCGCCCTTGAATGCGAGGGCAGCGACTAGTTGCGAAAGGATCACGATAACCCCTAACCAGGCACCCGTAAAAGCAATCATGGTCGAGAACGGCAAGCCCCAAAGCCCGACCACTTTATGTGCGTCCTGCCATTTCAGGCGCGTCGATCGTTTCAGCCTCATCGTATAGGCTTCTTCGCGGATTTTAGTATGAGCGATCACACCTGACAGAATGGCAAGCAGAAGGACGATCCCGACGACGCCCACAAGTGAACGCCCAACTGTCCGTCCACCAAGTCCGTCCGGCCACATGAAATCTCGGTGGAAATCCAGTATCCATGTGCTCAGGCCATCACCACGGTATGCGATTTCATCACCCGTTTGCGGGTCCCAGAATGCGTCGATAAACTTACCCTGAGTCCGAGGTGTTCCATCATCTGAAATGATCACATCGCCATTCGAATCTAAAACGGGGCGTTGGACCGTCATGCCGCCACGAAAGTATGGATGATAGGTGGTTGGAAAGTCGAAGCGCCGAAAGGTTACTTCATCGCCTCCCGCTGTCTCTTCGACCCATTGGGCGTACGTCTCGGTCATTGGAACGGATATATCTGTAATCGGAATCCGTTTGGCGGGGTTCTCCCACGTTTTTATCTCGTTGTCGAAGAGAGCAAACGCTCCTGTAAAGCAAACAATGTAGAGGATCAGACCAACCGTAACCCCAAGCCAGGAATGCAGGTCGTAGTTGCGTTTGTGTCGAATACGGTCCATCAGATTCCTCTCCAATCAAACGGGTGGCGGGATCAATAAAACGATCAATGTGCTTGCAATAGAAACGACGATCAGACCAGTCACGATGATCCAGGTTCGTCTCTCCCAATAACACCAGAACTGGATCACCACCCAGAGCAGTGGCATAATAAATGTTAGCCATATTGCCAGAGCTGAAAAGTTTATGGGAAGCAAAAGTAACAAGGCTGCCGACAGCATCATTGCGGCAATCAGCGCCCAAATCAGCACACTCGTCAGCCTCGGGGCTGTGACAGTCCATGATACCAGCGCAAATACAAGACCGAAGAGGAATGCAGCCTGACCTGCAGTCTTGCCTGGAAAGCCTAAGACAAAGCCTGAAATGACGCCAAGAACGAGCACCAGGAATGCTAATGCACCAGAAAGTCTTGGCCGAACTGATAACAGACGCGAAAAAGCAGCGCCGAGACCGATTGAGCTGAATAAAGCGAAGACTGGAGCGACAAGCGTCATCAGATCAGCACTCCCGCAACCAAGGTTAGCAAACCAATGGCTCCTGCAATCAATCCGGAATAGGCGTGCCAGTCGGGTCTCTGCGCAGCGATAAACAGCCCAATGACAAAGACCGCACTTACAGCGGCAAGCCAGATTGGAATACTCCGCTCCAGATCCTGTAGCGATGTGAGCATGAGAAGCGCCACCAAGGCTATGCCAATCGATGTCAGTCTCATTCCATAACGAAGGTTCTGAGAGGCTTTTATGCTAGCATAGCCCGCCCGTCGCCCATCGGCCTGATAGAGCAGGGCACACGATAGATACAATAAGCAAGTTGCCGAAATCGCGGTTAGCATATGGAATTGGACCGCGAGCAAAGGATTTGATACGGTCTGTAACCGCAAAAACTCTTAAAAAAATCGACTACTTTTCGCATGTCAATAATGTCCGAATACCTAGGCTGCATTGAGTTTGGCGATATCGTCCAAATGCCCACACTCAATTAGAGTACTCTTTTAGACTGATATGCGAATGATTTTCAACCGCATTCGTAAGAGGGACCCAGTTTCCCTCCTGTATGCGGATAATTTGTGCAAGAGGTTTCAGCGATTAGGCATGGCCTACGGAGATCACTTTCAAACGGTGTGTCGCGGAGGGTGCGCCCCGCAATTCGAGCTCTGGGGCGATCACTCTAAGGCCATAGGCCGAGAAATAGTCTGCAATATGAAATACGGTTTCGGAGAAATCTTGAGGCGGTGCACCAGCAAACAGCCATGACAGGTGAGCATCGCAAAGGGCTGAGTCTTTCGATTGTGCGGCCGATAGACAGGCTACAACTGAAAGCTCATCCGCTGTTACTCTCGCGCAACCCGGCGTTGCCAGGAGAATACTTCTGCGTCCATCATTGCCTAGCGATTTTGTAAACTCCAGCATGCTTGCAAGGGCATTTGGTCCGTCACCTCCAAAGGTCTTTTCAAATCCCCGAATGATGGAGCAGCATTTCGCGCCGCCGCGGGCGCAAGCCCGGAAACTCCACAAAGCTATGCCTGCCCCCAGGCCAAGGTCAGGAATATGGATACCATGGAGAAAACCACTTTCACTCATGTTTCAATGCCTGTGTTTCTAGAAAAGAGATGCAGCGGCGCTACCGCCTTCAAGCAGACTCACGCCGCTTCCCTGTTCGATAAGTCTTCCAGCCGACCGGCTTCATAAGTCAGCCACGTATAATGTTGTTCCAGGCGGGTTATTGCTTCGATGTCGATTTCTGGCCGGGAGGCAAGTTCTTCTCGCCAGACCTCGATCACGCGAATTTGCGTTTTCAGCCAACATGTCATCGCAGTATCATCGAGTGGTAGACACATTAGAATAAACCCTTCTCATTCTTGAGAATTAATCTCATTTGCAAAACCAGCATTATACCTACAAATTCGCGATTGCAAGTCATTCGCATATGAATTAGCGAGAGTGTCTAAATATCCGCCACGCTGCACCGACCAACCTTCAGGAGCCCAAATATGATATCGATCAAAACAAGCTTACTCTCAGTCGCGGCAGTAACCCTTACTTTTGCTACGGGCTGCACAACATCGACGAGCCTCATCTCAACTGAAACGATAGCCGAGCCGGTTAAATCTGCGACTTTCGAACAGGACCGAGAATCGATCCTCGCGATGACGGGTGATTACAAAGTCACTTTCGATTTCACGGAAACAGTCTCTTTTGTGGAGGGCTATGAGCTGAAAGAGCCGAAACTCTCTGGCGGCCATGAATCGGTTCGTGTGGTGGAAGACCGCGGCGACTATATCAGCCTGCAGCACCTCTTGGTTGTCGGTCCCGATGACAGCCCGTTTGTCGTGAAACACTGGCGCCAGGACTGGGCCTATGAACCGGAGCGCGTACTAATGTTTGTGGGCGGGAATGCCTGGGAATGGCGCGATGTCCCTGAGGCTGAACGCAAAGGCACCTGGTCACAAACCGTCTATCAGGTTGATGACACACCGCGTTATGGGGCGCTGGCAACGTGGACTTACAATGATGGCCTCGCCGAGTGGACGCCCCCGCACGAGTGGCGCCCATTACCCCGCCGGGACATGACAACGCGCGATGACTATCACGCCGTGAATGCCGTTAACCGCCATGTCATCACGCCCTGGGGCTGGGTGCATGAGCAGGACAATTCGAAACTGATGCTAAATGGCGAGCCTCAAACCCTCGTCCGCGAA
>JBCBZD010000044.1:0-1552 GCA_039815485.1 Pseudomonadota bacterium
CTGCACCTGCCGGATACCTTCCAGGATCAGGACAAGCCCGACCTGATGTATGAAGAGGCGGGCCTGACAGCACGCCATATCGCAGCCCGCGCGATCGAAGCGCTGGGGCGCGGCAATGTCGACGCGATAGAGCGGATCGCGCGCGCCTAAATATCCGTAACAGTGGCTGCCGTTTTTCGGCCTTAGTCGACTGTCAAAGCCTGTTGCTTCCAACCATGGACCGCAACAGGAGCCAGCATGGGCATTCGGGCACTTCTCCTACTGACCCTTATCGCGGTCACGGCCTGCGAAACCGTGCCCAAAACCATGGACCCGGCGATCTTCGAAGGTGAGATAGCCGCGCTTTCCGACAATCCCAGCATGGCCGCATCTGATCGCCAGATCAGTGACTTGCTGGCGCGCCCCGATCTGACCGAGGCACAACGGGCAGATGCGATCTTCCTGCGGGCCGAGAAGCGCCTCGACGGACGGTTTAACCTGCCAGGGGCACGTGCTGATTTCGATACCTTTGTCACGCTGCAGCCGGAAGATGCCCGCGTTTCAACGGCCAAACGCCGTCAAATCTTTGTCGCCGAAGAGATTGAATCGGCGCAGCGGCGGCTGGCTCAATTGCAGAACCTGTCTGACTGGTTCGATGACAAGGTCCTGATGGGGGATCTGGACGCCGGCGCTGCCCGCTATCGCAAGGCCGGTCTGACGCCAAACCCGGCGCAGCTTTATCTGCTCAAGGAAAGTGGCTTTGTGTGCGTGGCAGCTGCAGACTCAGGCGCCCAACCCGTTCACCAATATGGCGCAGCGCGCGACGATGTCGCTGACGCGGTCTGGTGTGATGACCCAAGCCTCTCCTGATTCTTGCCTTAGTCTCGCCATCGCCGCCATCAATCTTCAGCCTATCCAATTTGAGAGGGATCAAATCATGCGCTTACTCTTAGCCGCCCCGCTACTCGTTCTTGCTACAGCCTGTGCCTCGACGCCGGTCGAAACAGCGCCCGTGATTGCAGACGCACCTCCCGCCGCGCTGGAGGAGCCAAGCGCGTTCGATCTCGCAATGGGGACGGTTGATGACCTCGTTGCTGCTGGCAATGAGCAGGCTGCCATTCTGCGCCTCGAACAGTTGATCGGGATGCAGACCGCCAGTGATGATGAGAAAGCCGAAGCCCTGTACCGCATGGCGGAACTGAAAATGGGCGAGGGCAATCAGGTCTGGGGCGCGATTGATGCCCTCGATGAGTTTATCGAAACCTATCCCAACCATGCCAAGGCCGAGGCCGCCTCTCAGCTGCGGGATTATGCTCGGGGTGAGGCGACCAGTCTGAATGGCAGCCTGGAAATGAACGCGCACTCGCCGATGGAAGAGTTCAAGAAACGCTTCCGGCTGGGCGAGCATCAAACCGCGGCCGACATCATGTTCGAGAACGCACTGACGCCGGAAAACGAGTATATCCTCGACATGTATCAGATCGGCTATTTGTGTGATTCTGCGGAGCTCACAGGACCAAGTTACGACGTTGTCGAGCCAGATGGCACGGCCCGCACCGTCCGGTTCTGCGAC
>JBCBZD010000020.1:0-5067 GCA_039815485.1 Pseudomonadota bacterium
AAGTTCGAAGCGCTGTCAGCGCATGATGCCATGGTGTTCGCGCATGGCGCCATCACCACGGCGGCGATGTCCTGCTTCAAGATTGCGAACGATATCCGTTTCCTCGGCTCCGGCCCGCGCTCAGGGCTGGGCGAGCTCGCTTTGCCGGAAAACGAACCTGGCTCCTCAATCATGCCGGGCAAGGTCAATCCGACCCAGTGCGAGGCGATGACGCAAGTCTGCGCCCATATTCATGGCAATAATGCCGCGATCAGTTTCGCAGGCAGCCAGGGGCATTTCGAGCTCAATGTGTTCAACCCGATGATGAGCTACAACCTGTTGCAATCGATCCGGCTTCTGGCCGATGCGGCGGTGTCCTTTACAGAGAATTGCGTGGTTGGCATCGAACCGCGGCTCGACAATATCCAGAAGGGGCTGGAAAACTCCCTCATGCTGGTGACGCCGCTCAAGGAAAAGTACGGCTATGACCGCGCCGCCAAGATCGCCAAGACGGCCCACAAGAATGGCACCACCCTGCGCGAGGAAGCGATAGCCGACGGCATTCCAGCCGAAGACTTTGACGTGATTGTGCGGCCTGAAAAGATGATTGGGCCGGGGTGATCTTTGCTTGCTTTTAGCTACATATTGTAGCATATTTGTAGCATGAATCTTCGAATTTGGCGCAAGCAGCAAAATTGGACGGTCGCTCAAGTGGCTGAGTGGCTAGGGATCGGTGTCTCCACCGTCACCGCTTACGAAAATGGGTCGCGCAGACCGCGTCCAGAAATGGCCAATCAGATCGAATTGATGACCAAGGGCCGCGTAAAAGCGGTGGAGCTATTGGGCGTTTCAGCAAACGCCCATGGATCTGTTCGCGAAGACCCGGTTCCATTTGACAATGACATTCGCGAACAGGCTATGGCGCTTGGCTTGGATCCTGATTCGATTGCCGACAAAGCCGTGATGGAAGCGGTAAAACGCAAACGCATCGAAGCCTGGATTGAGGATAATAAGGAAGCATTCGCTGCCCACCGCAAAGACCTTGAAGAGAATGGGTTATGGTCTGACGGCCTGCGCACATTCTAAATGAGACAGTATGGCGCCTATCGACTGAAAAACAGCGCGAACACTGTCATTGTCCTGCAATATCCATCCTTGGAAACCTCAAGCCTTGTCATCGTCGCACCTTTGGTTGACGCCGCCGAATTGCCCGAAATTACGCCAATCACACCGATTTTGGAACATGAGGATAAAACCTGGATGGTCTTGGCCTATCGCATGGCTGCAGTTCCAGAATCAGACCTGGGTGAGTTCATCACTCACTTTCGTCATGCTGACTACCTTATCCACCGCGCCCTTTCGCGACTCTTTTTCGGGAACTGACGGCGGGGTCGAAACCCGCTAGACTCATCAGAGAATCACTTTGACCCAAAGAAAGACTGACTGTGATGAACACTGCGCCCGTCGGCTCAAAAGCCAATCCTTCCGAATTCGACGTCATGCCGCGCCTGGCCGAAGACGAGCCATATTTCGTGATCCGCGCCAATGACCCCCTGTCCAGCGCTCTGGTCGAGCTGCACGCCTATATTGGCGCGGGCCAGGCCGGCGCAGCGCATAACAAGCTTGCGGAGATCATGGCCTTGACCTCCGCCAAGGCGCCGCGCCCGGCGTCCAGCCCGAAATATCGAGAGACCTTCGCTATCTCACTCGCCATGGAACAATGGCGTAACGCGCATCGTGGAGACTAGGCTTGGTCGAGCCGGTCAATCTCAACAAGTTTCGCAAGGCCAAGGCGCGCGCTGAAAAAGCGCAGCGCGCGCAGGAAAATCGTATCAAATTTGGACGGACCAAAGCTCAGAAAGCGGAGGACCGTCTCTCACAAGAACGCGATAATGCCGAGCATGACGGGAAAAAGCGCGACTGACTCGTATCAAAATGTGGCCCGATCCTTGAGTGTCAGTCCGGTCTGAGGCAAAGACAGCCCGGGTTGGGACAAACGAAGGGACCGCAAACGTGATCAACAAGATTCTCGTCATCGGCGGCGCTGGCTATATCGGCGCAAATGCCTGCAAGGCCATCAAGATGAGCGGTCGGGAACCGATTGTTTTTGATAATTTCTCCAGCGGACATCGACACGCGGTGAAATGGGGCGAACTGATCGAGGGCGATATCCGCAATGAAGCGGAGATCCGGGCGGCCCTTGAACGGGTGCGACCCGATGCCGTCATGCATTTCGCTGCAAATATCGAAGTCGGCGAAGGTGAAAAAGCCCCTGGCGCGTTTTACGAGAACAATGTCGCTGGAACCTTGAATGTGGTCCGCGCCATGCTGGATCTTGGCCTGCAAAATTTCATCTTCTCTTCGACGTGCGCCATTTATGGCGATCCGGAGAGTCTCCCGCTCGTCGAGGACATGCCCAAGCGGCCAGTTAGTGTTTACGGGCGGTCAAAGCTGATGGTCGAAACCATTCTGGAAGACATGTCTCGCGCAGAAGGCCTGCGCTATGCGGCGCTGCGCTATTTCAATGCTGCTGGCGCCGATCTCGAGGGGGAGGTGGGCGAAGAACACGATCCGGAAACCCATCTCATCCCGAACGCGATCAAGGCTGCGGCTGGCCTCGGCCAGGGGATGAAATTGTTCGGCGATGATTATCCGACGCCGGATGGCACCTGTATTCGCGACTATATTCATATTGCGGATCTGGTGTCGGCGCATATCCTCGCTGCTGAACACATTCACAAGTCGGGTGATTGCTTGCAACTTAATCTCGGCACAGGGAATGGCTTCACGGTTAAACAGGTCCTGGATGCCGTCGAGCGGGCGGTGGGCAAGCCGGTTCCGGTTGAAATTGGTCCGCGCCGCCCAGGTGACGCGATCGCGCTGTATGCCGATACGTCAAAGTCCAAAGCCATACTCAATTGGGTCCCCGAACATTCAGACATGGACACGATCGTGTCATCCGCCTGGAAGTTTCACAAACGGGTCTGGGAGTTGGATTAAGCGCTCTGCAAATCCCAGACATGGACGCCGCGCTGCGACAGCAAAACCGGATTCCAAGCCATGGAACGGATAAGATTCCAAGTCGTGCTCAGCGTCGGTTTTACGGTGTATTCGTCCTGCCACCTCAATGCCCAGCCTTTTTTGAATCCGTGCCACATCCCGAGGCGCATACCGCGAATATCGGCATTGCTCAAATTGTTCAGGTAAATGCACATCAGCAAAAAGACGTGCCCCGGGAGAGTCAAAATCAGAACCGATAGCGGCATGTTCTTTAGATAGGCCCAGGTCCGATTGCGGAAGCCGTGATACATCGTGAAATGGCTGTATCTTCCGCTGGTGGCGCTACCTGTGTGATGGATCAGCGCATCTGGAAGAAATACGCACCTCTCATTGCTGAGTTGTAGTCGCATGCCGAGATCGACATCTTCGCAATAGCAAAAGAAGCGTTCGTCAAAGCCACCTATCTCCAAAAACAATTCGCGCTCGTATACAGCGCTGGCCCCGCAGGGACTGAAACAGAAACTGTCCTGATTGGGCAATTCGGAAATCGGATGTTCGAACCCACCCCGCCATGGAATTCCGAACGCAAAATAAGCATCACCGGCACCATCCAGCAAATCCGGTTCATCCATGTTGATCTGTCCACAGGCAAAGACGCGGCAATTCCCGTGACGCTCCGTCGCTTTATGGATCTCCGTCAACCAGTTCGCATCAGCTTCCGCGTCCGGGTTGAGCAGGGCCAGCCATTTTCCGGAAGCATATTGCGCCGCCAGGTTGTTGCCCTTGGCAAAACCGTGATTCGCGTTTTCGCGTATCACGCGAATTTCAGGAACGCCATCGACATCCAGATCTGTAATGGGATTCACTTGGCTATCATTATCGACAACCACGACCTCGAAATCCCGAAAACTTTGTTTTTTCAATGAATTCAGTGCGTTCTGAAGCAATTCGCCGGCATTGTAATTCACGATCAGCACGGAAAAAAACGGCTGTACTCCACTCACGAATGACTCCCTGGAAGCGGGGTAACACCCCAATCATTCACGAGCACACGTATGCACATCGCCTGTCACGCGACAACAGTAATTTTGATGAATACAGAAAAACCTGCTATTTTGGCAAATGATCAAGCAATCCGAAAATGCCTCGTATCACACGGTATACACTATTGAATTAGAGCCTTGAGCTCCGCAACAAGATCGGTCTTCTCCCATGTGAAGGCGCCGGCATCTGTCGGCTGACGTCCGAAATGGCCATACGCCGCGGACGGACTGTAAATCGGAGCTTCAAGGTTGAGATGATTGCGAATCCCGCGTGGCGAGAGATCGACCAGCTCACGCAGTTTTTTCGCAATCGTATCTTCGCCCACTTCGCCGGTCCCGAACGTATCGACATATAAAGACAGTGGTTGAGCGACGCCAATCGCATAGCTGACCTGAATGTTGCAGCGCTTGGCCAGTCCGGAGGCGACAACATTCTTGGCCAGGTAACGGGTCGCATAGGCCGCCGAACGATCGACTTTGGATGGATCCTTACCAGAGAAGGCGCCGCCACCATGCGGCGCTGCACCGCCATAAGTATCAACGATGATCTTGCGGCCCGTCAGGCCAGCGTCGCCGTCTGGTCCACCGATCACGAAACGCCCGGTTGGATTGACGTAAAACTTGTCTTCGTCCGGGAACCAGCCTTCCGGCAGCACCTCTTTCACCACAGGGCGAATAATCTCGCGAAGCTGCTCCAGCGTCGCCGAGTCAGCATGCTGATGCGAAACCACGATCGCATTGACGCCGACAGGACGAGAGCCGTCATATTGCAAGGTCACCTGGCTTTTTGCATCGGGCTCAAGCTCAGGATGGGTGCCGTCATGGCGCAGCGCCGCCAGCTTGCGCAGGATCTGATGCGAATAGACCAGCGTCGCTGGCATCAGTTCCGGGGTTTCGTCGGTCGCATATCCGAACATGATCCCCTGATCGCCCGCACCTTCTTCCTGGTGCAGGCCCTGACCAGCCTCAACGCCCTGGGCGATTTCTGCCGACTGACCGTGAACGTGGTTCTCCACCGCCATGTTTTGCCAGTGGAAACCATCCT
>JBCBZD010000038.1:0-1912 GCA_039815485.1 Pseudomonadota bacterium
GCATTTGCGGTTTGGTGGATCTGAGGCATCAGGTCCGCATAAGTGACCACCGTTGGCTCTTCATCCACATCAGACGTGTTCTGAAATTTGAAAGCGGGCCGGTCCGGGTATTGGCTTGCAGAATTGGCAATGACATCATAGGTGGTCTCGCCGCGCCAACGCGCCGTGTGGGGAACCGCTTCAAATGCTTCGATGTCCGCAAGGGATGCAATCTTCGTCATGGAGCGACACGCGCCCAAAGCAGGGTGTCACGAAAACCGCCTGCGTCGCCATAAAGTGTCAGCATATTATCTTTGAAGATGTGCTTGCGGGGCAGGATTTGACCAACATGATTTGGCCTGGCGGCTGTGATCGCGAGATGCCGGACCTCCGTATCGTCCGCCTCGAACGTGCCAAAATAGGAAATGAAGCCAAATGCCGAGAGGGCATATGGCATCAAGTGTTCCATCTCTGCGTCAGAAAGGTCGCTATAACCCTCGTATTTGAGTTTGGCGTGGAGCGCGTAGCGGGCTGCTCGATCTTCCGACACATTTGGCCTGGTTTTTTCGATTAAGGAGACACTGACCCAGCCGCTAAGCGTATACAAAAGATTGCCCGCATAATCTCCGCCATGGACCTGTGAGACAGCGCCCGTTGAGAGGTTTGTGTGGGTCCAATCTCGCAGGTCCCAAACGCCGACGAACTGCTTTTCGATGTCGTTCATGCCGCATCCACCGTCTGGGAGCTGTCAAAGGACGTGCCGGTCAAATAGGCTTGCCATTTGTCGGCGAGCATTTGCAGGCCTCCTTTGCCGAAGACGATACGGTCTGGTTTTGCAAGCATCGCTTGATCGCTGCCAAGCATCTCTGACATTATATTGTCTGGATCGAGAATGGGAATGCACCCTTCGGCCGTTCCATTGAGGGCGGCAATACGAAGTAGTGGCGTGCTGCTCAACATGTCATGGACAAAAGGGCTCGTGCTGCTTGCGGCATTTTTCAAGATGAGGAGCGGGACATACCCGCAGATATCATCGATCCGGGTCGGCGCACCTGGATCTCCCGTCAAGCCCTCGGGGAGGACTTTCCCGCCGATTTCATCTGGTAAAACACCATTTTCAATTTGGGGGACATCCGGCAGTACGAACGGTTTGCCCGCTTCCCGGTCCGCAATCATCTTGCGGTCGCGCGCAGCGGCCTTTGCGGGATCGAGGACGCAGACGATCTTGCCCATATCAATCGCCCCTTGGATAACCGCCTTCGCATGCGGCCTGCGCTCGCGCTCTAAACTGTCGAGTAGTGTATCTGGCGCATCACCGCGGTGAACCATCGCTAGCTTCCAGGCTAGATTGGCAGCATCACGAAGGCCAGCGCACATGCCTTGACCCATGAATGGTGGCGTTTGATGCGCGGCGTCGCCGATGATCATTACCCGGCCCTTACGCCATTGTTTGGCGACCAGGCCATGGAAGTTGTAAACGGCGGATCGCTCAAGTTCTACATCGTCGGGATTAATCCATGTTGAAATCCAGGCGCGCAGAGACTCAGGGCGCAAGACCTGCTCGGCAGTCTCACCAGGCTTCAGCATAAACTCCCAGCGATGCCGCCCAGGGCCCGACGGAACACAGGTTGTCGGGCGGTCTGGATCGCACATTTGGATCCCGTTTTCTGACAAGCCCGCATACCCTTCGGGCACCTTGACATCGACGACAACCCAAGGTTCATCAAAGCCGAGGTCTTCGAGTTGAATGTCAAGGTATCGGCGGGTCAGGCTGCGACCGCCGTCGCATCCCACGGCAAACTTGGAATGGATTGTCTCTAGTTTTCCATCGTGCTTTACGATGCAGGTTACACCTGCATCGTCCTGCTCAATGGCAATGAATTCGCAGCCGAGCGTAATGGCCACATTCGGCATTTCAGCCAATCTATCGCGA
>JBCBZD010000028.1:0-3349 GCA_039815485.1 Pseudomonadota bacterium
AGCTGTCCTGAACATGGCCAGTATAGCCCGGGCGGTCCTGATTGGCGCTCGGGTCGATCAGCTTCTCACCAAACGGAAGATAGCGCTCTTCCCACAGCTTCGTACCGCTCGCATTCGTCGCAGCCACCGCACTGCCCTGATCTCAACCGTTTACAGGCTCTTCGATTAATTTGACGGACCAAAGTCCGAGATGGTGCGGGCGGCCGGACTTGAACCGGCACGGCCGATTAGGGCCTACGGATTTTAAGTCCGCTGTGTCTACCAATTTCACCACGCCCGCACTCCATGCGGTATATGCAAGACGCGGATGAAAAATGCACCCCTCTTTTTGAACAAGGTGCAGAGGGACAAAAATCATCGCGCATAAGGGTGTATTTCGGGTTCAAATGTCGTAAGCCGCAGCTCAGACACAAATTCCAACAGGAGCGTATGATGCGCGAGGTCCATCATTTTATCGGCGGTCAGCATTTTGAGGGGTCATCTGGTCGGTTTGGGGAGATATACAATCCCAATACGGGCGAGGTTCAGGCGCGCGTTCAACTGGCCACGTCTAATGAAGTGGGCGCGGCGGTTGCCAACGCAAAGGCCGCGTTCTCTGAGTGGTCAGCGACCAATCCGCAACGACGCGCGCGGGTGATGTTCGAGTTCAAGCGCCTACTCGAAGCCAATATGGATGAGCTGGCTGAACTGTTATCCTCTGAGCATGGCAAAGTGGTTGCGGATAGTCGCGGCGATGTTCAGCGCGGCATTGACGTCGTTGAGTTTGCCTGCGGCATCCCGCACTTGCAGAAAGGTGAGTTTACTGAAGGCGCAGGGCCAGGCATCGACGTCTACTCCATGCGCCAGCCGCTCGGCGTGGTTTCCGGGATCACCCCGTTCAACTTCCCGGCCATGATCCCCTGTTGGATGGCCGCCGTGGCGATTGCCTGTGGGAACACATTTATCCTCAAGCCGTCTGAGAAAGACCCGAGTGTGCCGCTGCGTTTGGCGGAGCTTCTGCACGAAGCTGGCGCACCCGCCGGTGTTCTCAACTGCGTGCACGGCGATAAAGTCTCGGTCGATGCCATCCTTGAGCATGAGGACATCAAAGCGGTCAGCTTTGTCGGCTCCTCTGATATTGCTCACTATGTCTACTCAAAAGGCACCGCGCACGGCAAACGCGTTCAGGCCATGGGCGGGGCGAAAAACCACGGCATCATCATGCCAGACGCCAATATGGAGCAAGCGGTTAAAGACATTGTCGGCGCGGCCTATGGCTCAGCCGGCGAACGCTGTATGGCGCTGCCAGTAGCTGTGACAGTGGGCAAGAGCACCGGCGATGAGTTTGTCGAGCGCATGACCGAAGCTGCGCGCGGCCTGAAAGTCGGTGTCTCAACCGATCCTGACGCGCATTATGGCCCGGTCGTGTCCGCCGCTCACAAGGAGAAAGTCGAATCCTATATCCAGATGGGCGTGGATGAGGGCGCAGACCTGATCCTCGATGGACGCGGCCACAGCCTGCAAGGCCATGAGAGTGGCTTCTTTGTGGGCCCGAGCCTGTTCGACCATGTGACGCCCGACATGCGCAGCTATAAGGAAGAGATTTTCGGGCCTGTCCTGCAAGTCGTTCGCGCAGAAACCCTCGAAGAGGCTGCCGCCCTGCCCTCTAACCACCAATATGGCAATGGCGTTGCGATCTTTACCAGCAATGGGCGCGCGGCGCGGGAGTTTGCTGCGCAGGTCAATGTCGGCATGGTCGGCGTGAACGTGCCAATCCCTGTGCCGGTCAGCTACCACACATTCGGGGGCTGGAAACGCTCCGCCTTTGGCGACACCAATCAGCACGGCCCAGAAGGGGTCCGCTTCTGGACCAAGATCAAAACCGTGACCCAACGCTGGCCGGAAGGCGACATTGGCGATCAGGCATTTATCATTCCAACGATGGGGTAGAAGTATGACTATGAGCCGTACCTGGCATTTGAAATCACGCCCTGTGGGTGATGTTGCACCGGGCGATCTCGAGCTTCGTGAGGCTGAGCTTGTGCCCCTCAAGGATGGCGAGGTCCGGGTCAAAACGATCTATCTCTCTCTCGATCCAACCAATCGGATCTGGATGAGTGATATGGATGCCTATCTCCCCCCTGTCGGCCTTGGTGATCCTATGCGCGGCGGTTCGCTCGGCGTGGTCACAGACAGCGCGTCAGACAAGGTTGCGGTTGGAACCAAAGTTCTGACAGGTCTTGCAGGATGGGCCGACTATAACACCCTGCCGGCAGAACAAGTGACGCCGCTGCCTGATCTTCCAGGCGTGCCACTCACCGCTTGGATGGGGCCGCTCGGCGCAACAGGAATGACGGCTTATTTCGGCCTGATGGACATTGGCAAACCCAAGGAAGGTGAGACCGTGGTTGTCTCAGCCGCGGCCGGCGCTGTTGGGTCTATGGTTGGGCAGATCGCGAAGACCCAAGGCTGCCGCGTTGTCGGAATTGCGGGCAGCGACGCGAAATGTAAATGGCTCACTGAAACTGCAGGCTTTGACGCCGCCATCAATTATAAGTCCGAAGATGTTGGCGCGGCGCTGGATAAGCACTGTCCGGATGGAATCGATGTGAACTTCGAGAATGTCGGTGGCCAAATCATGGATGAAGTGATCGCTCGGCTGAATGACTTCTCGCGGATGCCACTTTGTGGGCTGATCTCAACCTATAATGCGACTGAGCCAGTCCCCGGACCTTACAATTTCAGCAATCTCCTGATGCGGCGAACTTTGGTGAAGGGGTTTATCATCATCGACTATCTTGATCGCTTCCCAGAAGGGATTCAGGCGATGGGAGGCTGGCTGATGGAAGGCAAATTGAAGTTTGAAACCGATGTGGTTGACGGGCTAGAAAATGCTCCGGCCTCTCTGGAGCGGCTGTTTACCGGCAAAAATCTCGGCAAACTGGTCGTGAAAGTTTCCGAAGAAGTTTAATCGAAGAGCTTCGACACGCTCTCATTATTTGCAATCCGCCTGATCGCCTCGCCAAGCAGCGGGGCGACAGAGAGAATGCGTAGCTTTTTAGATTTCAGATCCGTATCTGAGGGCTGGATCGTATTACAAATGACAAGCTCGTCCATCACAGAGTCTTCAACGCGTTTAGTTGCATTATTTGAGAGTACGCCGTGCGTGATATAGGCGCTGACGGAGGTGGCCCCCTGATCTTTCAAGGCCGCGGCGGCGTTCACCAGAGTTCCGCCACTGTCGCAGATATCATCGACGAGAATGCAATCACGCCCATCAACGTCGCCGATAATATTCATAACCTCAGAGACACCCGCCTCAGGACGGCGCTTATCAACGATGGCGAGGTCAGCGCCTCCAATGCGCTTC